>DATKRN010000055.1:0-6895 GCA_035532155.1 Verrucomicrobiia bacterium
CTCCGACCCCGCCTCGCCGACTGTGAGGTGCAGGGTCTGAACCGATCTCCCGGCCCGTCCGTCGCCGCCGTCGGCGGCGCCCTCGGCGAGGGCCGCGGCGAGCGCGGGCAGGGCGCGGTTGACGGCGGGGTGGTGGATCGGGCAGCTGGCCACGGGCAGGCGCCGGTATCCCCGCCGCTCCGTGAACCCCAGCTCGGCACCGGTCTCGCCGGCGCGGTGGAACTCGCCTCGCCAGCGATAGCCGTAGGCGGCCGCCGCCGGTACCTCATCGACCACCGCCTGCTCCAGGTCCAGGTGGGCCGTGACCAGGGCCGCGCGCACCACCTCCCGCTTCAGCGCGAGCTGGCGCGGGTAGGCGATGTGCTGCAGCTGGCAGCCTCCGCACCGCCCGAACACCGGGCAGGCGGGGAGGACTCGATCGGGGGACGCCCGCAGGACCTCGACCGTGTCCGCGAACAGATGTCGCGACCGCACCCGCGTCACTACCGCGGTGACCCGCTCGCCGGGAATCGCCCCGAACAGGAAGACCACCTGACCCAGGTGGTGAGCCAGCGCCACGCCGCGGTGGGCGAATCCGTCCACCTCCAGCGTGAGACGGTCGCCCGGGCCGACCGCCGGCCTCGAGTCGGCGATCAGCCGCCTCCCTCGCGGGTCAACCGCTCCCGCAGCAGCTCGTCGACGCGCCGGGCGTCGGCGCGGCCGCGGGTGGCCGCCATGACGTGGCCCACCAGGGCCGAGAGCGCGCGGTCGTTCCCGGCCAGGAAATCGCGGGCCGCCTGGGGCCGGGCCGCGATCGCCTGGTCCACCCGGTCGGTCAGCTCGCCCTCGTCGCTGAGCTGGCGCAGCCCGCCCGCCTCGACCAGCCCGACCGGATCGGCGCCGGTCTCCAGGGCCTGCGCCAGCACCGTCTTGGCGGTGGCGGCGCTGACCTCGCGTCGCTGGACCAAGAGCAGCAGGCGGGCCAGCTGCCCGAGGTCCAGCCCGCTGGTCTCGATCGAGCGGTGGGCACGCTGGCAGAGTCCGGCGAGCTCGTTCAGCTGCCAGGCCGCCGCAGTGGCCGGGGGGGCGCCGGCCGCCACCAGCTGCTCGAAATGGTCCGCCTCACCGGGGCGCTCCGTCAGGCCGCGCGCCTCGTCGAAGCTGAGGTTGTGCTGCTGCCGGAGCCGCAGCGCCCGGGCCCGTGGCAGCTCGGGCAGCTCGCTCCGGATCGCGGCCACCTCATCCGGGTCGCACCGGATCGGGGGCAGGTCCGGGTCGGGGAAGTAGCGGTAGTCCTCCGCCTCCTCCTTGCCGCGCTGGGGCACGGTCGCCGCCTCGGCCTCGCTCCATCCCCTGGTCTCAGGCGTCAGGGTCGCGCCTGACTC
This sequence comes from Verrucomicrobiia bacterium, assembly GCA_035532155.1. Taxonomy (GTDB): domain Bacteria; phylum Chloroflexota; class Dormibacteria; order Aeolococcales; family Bog-877; genus DAHUZL01. Next base: position 1,365 of record DATKRN010000055.1, read on the forward strand.
CAGCAGCGCCGCCTGTCGCACCACCTCGTGCTCGAGGGCGCGCTGGAGGATCCGGAACGAGTTGAGATTCTTCACCTCGGCGCGCACCCCCAAGCTCTCCTCCCCCGGACGCCGGAGTGAGATGTTGGCGTCGCAGCGCAGGCTCCCCTCCTCCATGTTCCCGTCGTTGACCCCGAGGTACACCAGCAGCTGGCGAAGGGCGACCAGGTACGCGCGTGCCTCCGCGGGGGACCGCAGGTCGGGTTCGCCGACGACCTCCATCAGAGGGACCCCGGCGCGGTTGAGGTCCACCAGCGAGAAGCCGGCCCGCTGGATCTCCCCGGCATGGAGCAGCTTGCCCGCGTCCTCCTCGAGATGAACGCGGGTGATCCGAGCGGCGCGCTCCGTGCCCCCGACGTCGAACTCGAGCCAGCCGCCGACGCACAGGGGCAGGTCGTACTGGGAGATCTGGTAGCCCTTGGGCAGATCCGGGTAGAAGTAGTTCTTGCGATCGAACTTGGAGTGCTCGGGGATGCGGCTCTGCAGGGCCAGTCCGGTGCGCACGGTCATTCGAATCGCGGCGGCGTTGGCGACCGGGAGCGCGCCCGGGAGACCAAGGCAGGTGGGACAGGTGTTGCTGTTGGGTGGCAGGCCGGCGTAGTCGGCCCGACAGCCGCAGAACATCTTGCTGCGGGTCAGCAGCTGAGCATGCACCTCGAGACCGATGACGGGCTCCCACTGGGAGAGCACCTCCGCCAGCCGCCGGCCGCTGGACCCCTGCGTCACCCCACCGGCTCCCGGGCAAGGGCGGGCGGCGCGGCCACTCCCGCGGCTCTCTCGAAGGCGGCCGCCACCCGCAGGCAGCGCGCGTCCTGGAAGGCGGGGGTCGCGATCTGCAGCCCCACCGGCAGTCCCTCAGAGAGCCCGGCGGGCAGCGACACCGCCGGCACCCCGGCCAGCGAGAACGGCACCGTGAGGACGTCGCTCTGGTACATCGCCAGCGGGTCCTCGGTGCGGGACCCCAGCGGGAACGCCGGCGTCGGCGAGGTGGGCGCCAGGATGGCGTCGATCCGCTCGAAGACACGGCCGAAATCCTGGGCGACCAGGGTGCGCACCTGCTGCGCCCGACGGTAGTAGGCATCGTAGTAGCCGGAGCTCAGGGCGTAGGTTCCCAGCATGATCCGGCGCCGGACTTCGGGGCCGAAGCCAGCGTGGCGCGCCTGCTCGTAGGCGGCCCGGAGCGAGGGGGCGGTGGGCGCGCCCGGCCCGAACCGCAGCCCGTCCATCCGGGCGAGGTTGCTGGAGGCCTCCGCGGGCGCGATCACGTAGTAGGCGGCCAGGGCGAAGCGGGTGCTCGGGAGGCTGACGGTCTCGATCCGCGCGCCCAGCGCGGCGAGGCGCCCGCACGCGGCCTCGAACTCCCGCCGCACGCCGGGATCGAGGTCGCCGTCCACGTACTCCGCGGGGACCCCGAGCCGCATCCCCTCCACTCCCAAGGCCAGCTCCGCAATGGGGTCATCGACCGGACGCCGGCTGCTGGTGGCATCGAGGGGATCGTGGCCGGCGATGGTCGAGTACACCAGCGCGGCGTCCTCCACGGTGCGGGTGAGAGGCCCCACCTGGTCGAGCGAGCTCGCGAACGCGATCACGCCGAAGCGGCTGACCCTGCCATAGGTCGGCTTGAAACCGACCACGCCGCAGAGCGCGGCCGGCTGACGGATCGAGCCGCCTGTGTCGGTGCCGAGACTGGCCGTGACCAATCCGGCCGCGACCGCCGCGGCCGACCCGCCGCTGCTGCCCCCGGGAACCCGCCCCAGCTGGTGGGGATTGCGGGTGATCTGATAGGCGGAGTTCTCGGTCGAGCTCCCCATCGCGAACTCGTCGCAGTTGCAGGTTCCCACCGCCACCGCCCCCGCCGCGGTGAGCCGAGCCACCGCGGTGGCGGTGTACGGGGGAACGAATCCCTGAAGGATCCGGCTGCCGGCGCAGGTCTCGACGCCCTCGACGCAGAGTACGTCCTTCAAGCCCACGGGAATCCCGCAGACCGGGGGGGCGCCGTCCCCCTCCGCCGCCAGCCGGCGGTCCGCCGCCTCCGCCGCCGCCCGGGCCTGGGTCGCCGTGATGCGCACGAAGGCGCCGATCCTGGGGTCGAGGGCCGCGATCCGCGCCAGCGCCTCCTCCACCAAGCGGGCACTGGTCACCTCCCCGCGGCGCAGGCCGCGGGCCTGGTCCGCCAGCGAGCGCAGCAGCCAGCTCACTGGATCGCCGCCACCCGCAGCAGGTTCGCCTCCCGGCCGCTCGCGCCCGCCAGCGCCCGCTCCACCGGCAGGGACGGCTCGACCTGATCCGCCCGGCAGGGCGTGCCCGGGTCGCCGACCCGCAGGGTGGGGTCGAGGCCGCGAATGTCGGCGGCCTGGAGGTGGTCGACCGCGTCCAGGATCACCGCCAGCTGCTCGGCGGCGCGGTCGACCTCGGCGTCCTCCAGACCCAGCCGGGCGAGCCCGGAGACGTGTCGCACGGTCCCGCCGTCGATCGGCATCCTCGCTCCTTCGGATTCTGGGTGCGGCCGGGCGAAGGCCGGGGATCGGACTCCCGCCTGGGCCCACTCTAGCCGGGACACCACGCCCGGGGGGGAGGGTCAGGCAGGGGCCGGGAGAACTCCCGCCGCTCCCAAGCGGGTGGGGTCCTCGATCAGGGCGAGGAATGCCTGCTCATCGAGGACGGGAACGCCCAGCCGCCGGGCCCGCTCCAGCTTGGCCCCCGGGTTCGCGCCCGCCACCACGACGGCGGTCTTGCGCGAGACGCTGCTCGCCGCGGTGCCGCCCAGGGCGGTCACCCGAGCCTCGGCCTCGGCCCGCGACAGGCCGGCCAGGGTCCCGGTGATGACCACACTCCGGCCCTGCCAGGGGCCGGAGTGTGGTGCCGACCCGGTCGCCTCGACCCCGGCCTGGAGCAGACCGTCGATCAGCGGTCGGCCCTCCCCGTGGACAAAGGCGGCGACCGCAGCGCCCACCACCTCGCCCACGCCGGGAACCGCCGTCAGGGTCCCGACATCAGCGTCCAGCAGTGCCTGGAGGGTGCCGAAATGCCTGGCGAGCAGACGAGCGGTGTGGGCGCCGACGTGGCGGATCCCGAGCGCGGCGAGGAAGCGCTCCAAGGGCACCCGCCGCCGCGCGGCGATCGCGGCCGCGAGCTGGCGCGCCGAGCGCGCGGCGAAGCCATCGAGGGGCTCGAAGTCGTCCGCCGTGAGGCGGAAGAGGTCCGCGGGCGCTCGCACCAGCCCGCGCGACAGGAGCTGGTCGATGACCCCCGGCCCGAGGCCGGGGATGTCGAACCCCTCCCGGCCGACGGCATGGAGCAGCTGCTCGCGGCGCTGGGCGGGGCAGAGCGGGTTGAGGCAGCGCCGGGCCACTTCGCCCGGCTCGCGCACCAGCGGATGGTCGCACTCGGGACAGCGATCGGGCATCCGGAAGGAGGGCGTGTCGGGGGGGCGCCGCTCGCTCAGGACCCGCTCGATCTCGGGGATGACGTCGCCAGCCTTGTGGACCAGAACCATGTCGCCCACCCGCACGTCCTTGCGGGCGACTTCGTCCTCGTTGTGCAAGGTGGCGTGCCGCACCGTCGACCCCGCCACCATCACCGGATCCAGCTCGGCCACCGGGGTGGCGACACCCGTGCGGCCAATGCTGACGGTGATCGCCAGCACCCGGGTGAGGCTCGCCTCGGGGGGGAACTTGTAGGCGATCGCCCAGCGCGGGCTCCGGCTCACGGAGCCCAGCTCCTGCTGGTCGCGGAGCCGGTCGACCTTGAGGACGATGCCGTCGGTGTCATAGTCCAGCTGGTGGCGGGCATCGCGCCAGTGGGCGATGTAGCCCCGGACCCCGGCGAGCCCCACCACCAGCTGGTGGTGGGGCTCAACCGGAAAGCCCGCCCCGTCGAGCTGCTCGAGCACCGCCGACTGGCGCGCCAGCGCCTCCGGTGGGGGATCCCACTGGTACGCCCACAGTCGCAGCCCGCGTCCCGCCGTCACCCGGGGATCGATCTGGCGCAGGCTGCCGGCGGCGGCGTTGCGGGGGTTGGCGTAGGCGGGCTGGCCGGCCAGCTCCTGTGCCTGGTTGAGCTGCAGGAACGCGGAGCGGGGGAGGTAGATCTCCCCGCGGACCTCGAAGCGCGCAGGCAGGCTGCGTCCCGAGGACGCGGAGACGGTGGAGGGGACACCGGCCACGGTCCGGACGTTGGCGGTGACGTCCTCCCCCACCACCCCGTCACCCCGGGTCCCGGCGCGGGTCAGCTGCCCGTCCTCATAGGTGAGCGAGACCGCCAGCCCATCGATCTTCAGCTCCGCAACCAGATCGAGGCTGTCCGCCATCAGGCGGGTCAGACGCTGGAGGAACGCCTCGACCTCGCCGTCATCGAAGGCGTCCTGGAGCGAGAGCATCGGGGTGTGATGACGGAGCTTGCGAAAGAACGTCGCTCCCCGGGCGCCCACGGTCCCGGTGGGGGAATCTTTGGTGCGCAGGCGGGGGTGGCGGGCCTCGAGCAGTTCCAGCTCGCGCAGCAGGCGGTCGTAGTCCGCGTCGGCGATCTCGGGCGCATCCAGGACGTGGTAGAGGTAGTTGGCGTGGTGGATCTGCTCGCGTAGCTGAGCTGCGCGCTGGCGAGCCAAAAGCGGCACCGCCTCGGGCCCGGGCATCAGGAATCCACCAGCCGCAGCACCGCGTCGTCGACCGCGAAGATGCGGGTGCCCGCGGCGTCGAATTGGATCACCGCCTCTTCGCCGGCCCGCGTCAGGGTGCTCTTCAAGATGGTTCCCACGCCGTAGCGGGCATGCTCGACCCGCTGTCCGGCCTGGAACCGAGCCGCCGAGGCGACCGCAGCGCCCGGGGCGACCGCCCGGGCGTGGACCGCGTCCCGGGCGAGCGGTCGGGAGAGCGCGCCGGGCCTCGCCGGATCCTCCACCCAGCTCGGGCGCACGGAGGGCGCGGCCCCGAGACTAGTGCTGAGCCGGCGGACCTCGGGCGGCAGCGGCTCCAGAAAACGCGAGGGGACCGCCAGGGTGGGACTGCCATAGAGATGGCGGCGGTACGCATGGAACAGATACAGGCGCTGCATCGCACGGGTCATGCCCACATAGAGCAGCCGCCGCTCCTCCTCCAGCCCCGCGGGGTCGTCGCGGGAGCGACTGTGGGGCAGCAGCCCCTCCTCCAGCCCGGTGATGAACACGATCGGGAACTCCAGTCCTTTCACCTGGTGCAGGGTGATGAGGGTGAGACCCGCGCGTCCCTCCTGCAGGCTGTCGACGTCGCCGGACAGCGCTACCTGTTCCAGCAGGGCGGGCAGCGCCTCGCGCGCACCCTGCGAGCCGAATTCCTCGGCCAGGCCGCGCAGCTCCAGCAGGTTGCTCCAGCGCTCATCGCCTTCCGGGGTCCCGTCCTGGACCATCTGCCGCAGCCCGGTCACCGCGAGCACGCGATCCAGCACCGTCGGCAGCGGCCAGTCCGGCGCCCAGCCCCGCAGCTCGGAGATGGTGTCATGGAAGTGGCGCAGCGCCG
>DATKRN010000056.1:0-7147 GCA_035532155.1 Verrucomicrobiia bacterium
AGGACCCGTCCCAGCACCATGTGCCGGTACATCGCGAGGAGGGTGTCCCGGTCCAGCCCACGGGCGTCGGGCGGGGCCGACTCCGTCAGCGCCATCGCACCACTCCACTGCCATCGGACAGATCCTGAGCCATATTATCGCTGAGCCCGGCGACCGTATGAGACAAGCTTCGGTCCGGCTCGCGTAAAGGCTGGGCAGGAACTCCGGTCCGGACCACTGGGTCCCGACCCTCCCCAGCTCACGGAATGACCTGCCGACCCCGCCAAGGCACCGTACCGCAGAACCGAGTTCGCGACGAGGCTGGAGTTCGCACGGAACTTCTGACTACACCCTCCGACGAAAGCCATCGGAGGTCATGCCCAGGCCGGCTTGGAGGGGACCGCACCGTCTCGTGGCACGCCACAACTCGCGCCGGTCGCTCTGCTCCATGCGGCCCGCGCCAAGTCGTAAGCTCGCAGTGGAAAAGTCCATCACAGACCACAGACCGTCGCCCAGGGGGGCCACCATCTCCGAGTCAGTGGCAGCGATGCGGCCGAAGCTGGGGACGTGTAGTGGCCGACTCTGACACCTCGCCTGACGGAGGCGAGGCTCCGCTCCCCTCCCAGGCAAGCCCTTGGACCGCGCCAGCCCACTGCCAATCCCCTCGATCACTTGGCGCAAGGCTTGTGCCCCCCACACAGGCCGACCTACTGCTTCTGACAGCGGTAGGTGTCGTCGCGCTAGCTCTCTTCGTCCTCGCCCGAACAGTGGTGTTCGGCCAGCACGTCAGCGCTAACGCGGGTCTTGGCGCCGATGGGGTCTTCTACGGGCGCATGTCGCGAGGCTTACCTGCCCCATACCCGTGGGGGCAGCGATTCGTGCTTCCCGATCTAATCCACCTGATGCACCTTTCGGTCCAGAACCTCTCCTCCGGATTCCTGTGGGTCAACTCTATTTCGCTCGCGCTAGTTGGGATCGGCGCCTCGATGCTTACCAGACGCGTAGCGCTGGAGTGCGGAGCCTCGCGCGCACGTGCAGCGTACGCAGCGATCCTTGCTGGAGCACTACTCGCGATCTTGCCCCTTGGCTTCCGGTGGATCTGGTTTGACCCCGCCTTGGTCGACCCCTTCGCAGCTGCGCTGGGCGTATGGTGGTACCTGACCTTTACAAGCCGCTCCGCGCGGCTTCAATGGTGCGGTGTCCCGCTAGCTGGGCTTGCCGCCGCCGCGCACCAATTCTGGGCTCCCATCCTCGTTGCTGGAACGCTCGCTCGCATGCTGACGCAACGCAATCCCGCCAGCACCCGACTGGGTCAGGCCAGCCTGGCGTCGATCGGGCTCGGAGTGTACGCATATCTCACGGTCCCCACTACCGGCGCGGGCGTCGATGGCTCAATAAGCTCGTTGATCAAGCCACTCGCGGGCTTCTTCGGGTCACAAACCGCGATTCAGAGCCTGGTCTGGTCCGCCCTATTCGCATTCGGATTGCTGCCCCTGGTCCTGGTGTGCTCCAATGCACCCATACGCGGCGCATCCGCGTGGTGGTGGAGGAGCCACCCGGGCGCCATCTCCCTAGCCGCCCCGATGCTAATGATGACTGCGGCCTGCGTGCTGGAGAGCATCGCTGTCGGCGGTGATGAGCAGCGCCACCTGTTCTATGAGAGCACGCCGTTCATTCTAGCCCTCGTCCTCGGCTATTGCGCCACAAACCGGCACGCAGACGTCAATCTACTGGTGGCCCTGCTTCTGTCGATGATCGTATGGCAACCCCTTTTTACCGCCAGAGGCACAGGCATGGGATGCGGGTTCTTCAGCCCTCAGTTTTGTTGGCCCGGCGTCGCATGGCAGCTATCCGTTGACATGCACGGGCTATTGCGCCCCATACTCCTGTGGGCTCTTCTGGTGGCCGCCACGAGTATCGTGCGAAAAATGCGTTCTCGACCTGCCCCTACAACGCTGGTCGAGGTAGACGATGGGAGGGGTCGGCCGGCGTAGCAACGGTCGAGCGCCGCTCTCCCCTCGCCTCAGCCAGTGTGCCCGACACGAGACCGGGCCCGATGAAGGCCGATGGTCTTGAGGCACTGATTCTCGAGCTGGAGGAGTTCCACCAGCGGTTGGGTCACTTCATCGGTCGGACGGAGGGCCGGACCCCTGCGAGCGGTACCTCTTGGGCTTGCGCCTGCCCGATCGGGCGCAAAAAACATCGAGCAAGTGGGCACGTCTGTTGGCGATCACGAATAGTGCAATGAGCTGATCACGAAAAGTGCAGAGCTCCGCGGCAGGACCGGAGCCCTGGATGAGATCAGAGGGAAGGGGCCCCCTGGCAGGCTTTGGGTGTCGAATCCACGCCTGAGGAGACCCCCCGTGCAGTGTGAGGAAGTTGGGATGAGTTTGCGAGTCCTGCGATCCCACGGCTGGAGCATCACCGCTCTGGCCCGGGAGTTCGGATTGAACTGGCGGACGGTGAAGCGGGAGGTGGAGGCGGAGGAGCCCCGGCGGTACCCGGAGCGAGAGCGGCCCACGGCGCTGACCCGGGCGCAGCTGGCCCACGCGGAGCGACGGCTGGAGGGATGCCCGGGGATCCGGGGCACCATCATCCACGGCGAGTTGGTGGCCGACTACGGGTACCCGGGCAGCTACCCGGCGTTCGCCCGGCAGCTGCGGCGCCTGCGGCCGGCTCGCGTGGTGGACCCCGAGATCCGGTTCGAGACCGAGCCCGGCCGCCAGGTGCAGGCGGACTGGGCCCACCTGGGGCGGTGGCGCCTGGGCGAGCGGCTGGTCGAGCTGTACGGGATGGTCGCGATCCTGGGATACAGTCGCCGGCCGGCGTTCCGGTTTGCCACCGACCTCACTCGGCCCACCACCCTGGAGAAGCTGGTGTGGTGTCTTCACGACCTGGGCGGCGTGCCCTACGAGGCGCTCACCGACCGGGATCCGGCGTTCTGCGTCGGCCAGACCTCGGACGGGAAGGCGATCCTGGCCCGGGAGTGGGTGGACCTGTGCGCGGTGTTGGGCCTGGTCCCCAAGGCCTGCCGGCCATACCGGGCCCAGACCAAGGGCAAGGTGGAGCGGATGGTGCGGGAGCTGAAAGAGGGCTGCCTGCCCTGGCTGACGGGGCAGGTGATGCCCCAGCAGCCCACCCTGGCTGACTACGACCGCTTCGCCCAGCGGTGGGTCGAGGAGGTGGTCTGCCGGAGGCGCCACCGGACCACCGGGACGGTGGTGGGAGAGGCGTGGGAGGAGGAGCGAGGCCTGCTGCGGCCCGTACCCGCCAGGGTCCTGGCCGGGATGGAGACCCCGTCTCTGACCGTGTTGAGCGCCAAGGGCCCGGACCCGGAGCAGCGCCGGCTGGGGGAAAGGGTGGAGGTGCGGGACCTGGCGGAGTATGAGGAGGCGCTGGGGTGAACGAGGCCAGCAGCTACCAGCGGCTGCGGGAGCACCTCTCGTACCTCAAGCTCGACACCGCCGCGGAGAACCTCAGTCCCGAGCTCGACCGGGCGACCACGGAGAAGCTCTCCACCACCCAGGTGCTGGAGCGGCTCTTGGAACTGGAGGTGGAGGCGACCCAGGCCCGGCGCCAGCGCGGCCGGCTCCGCTATGCCCACTACCCGGTGCACAAGACCTTGGCGGACTTCGACTTCGACTTCCAGCCCAACCTGGACCGCAAGGTGGTCGCCGAGCTCTCCACCCTGCGGTTCGTCGAGGAGCACCGCAACGTGATCCTGCTGGGTCCGCCCGGGGTGGGCAAGACCCATCTGGCGATTGCGCTGGGCATCGCCGCGACCGAGGCGGGCTACCGCACCTACTTCACCTCGGCCTCCGACCTCGCCCAGACCCTGCAGGCCGCCCACCTCGAGGGACTGGCCCACCTCAAGCTGCGCACGTACACCCAGCCCTCCCTGCTGGTCATCGACGCGCTCGGCTACCTGCCTCTGGACCAGGCCTCAGCGAACTGGATCTTCCAGGTGGTGAGCCGCCGCTACGACCGGGGCGCGGTGATCCTCTATGTTATTTGGAATATAGTCGTCGTCGTCCTCTCTGGGGAGGAGGGGGCGCGGGGGAGGAACCCTTCTCTGTGGACACGGGGGACACGGTGGAGCGAGCGCAAGATCCTCGCCACGGCCAGCGGGCCCGGCAGTGGCCCGCGCTCGCGCGCTATCCCGACGCGGTGGCCTGGCTGCAGGTGCAGGCGGACCTGGGCCTGGCCCCGCGAACCCTGGAGGCGTACGGGCGTGGCCTTGCCGACTATCTGAGCGTCTGCGCCCGCGAGGGCATCGATCCCCTGACCGCGGGCCGGCCGCAGCTGGCGCGGTATGTGCGCGACCTCACCGAGCGTCCGCATGCGCAGGGCGCGAAGGTGGTGGCGCTGGACTCGGGGACGGGCTTGTCGAATGCGACGCTCCAGCAGCGTCTGGTCGCGGTCCGCCTGTTCTACGATCATCTCATTGAGGAGGGGCGGCGCGAGACCAACCCGGTGGGTCGCGGCCGCTACACGGCGGGGAAGTGCTTTGGCGAGCCGCGGGGTCGGGGGCTGGTGCGTCGGTTCACGCGGCTGGCCTGGATCCCGACTGACGCCCAGTGGCAGGCGGTCCTGCAGGCGGCACGGGGCGAGCCCATCCGCAACCGGCTGATGGTGGCGCTGGCGTACGACGCGGGACTGCGGCGCGAGGAGCTGTGCGCCCTCCGCACCGACGACCTCGACCCGGCCCATCGAACCGTGCGCGTCCGGGCGGAGACCACGAAGACGCGGCTGGAGCGGGTGGTGCCGTACTCCGTCGTCACCGGGGAGCTCCTGCGGGCCTATCTGGCGCATCGGCGGACGCTGAGCCGGGCGCGCGGGCCCCTGTTCCTTTCCGAGTCGCGGCGGAACTGGGCCGCGCCGATCACGCTGTGGACCTGGTCCAAGGTGGTCCGCGCCATCGCCCTGCGGGCCGACGTGCCGCAGTTCAGCACGCACACGCTCCGCCACCTGTGCCTCACCGACCTGGCCCGGTCCGGGTTGGAGTTGCACACCATCGCACGGTTTGCGGGGCATCGCAATCCCGCGACCACGCTGCAGTACATTCACCTCTCGGGTCGGGAACTGGCGGTCGCCCTGCACCGCAGCCAGGGGCCGGGCCATGCGGAGCGGCTGGCGACGCTGACCCTCCTCGGTGGACCGCCACCGGGGGCTCGCGCATGACGGGGGCCCGCGGATCCGAGGCGCGCCCGTCGGTGTCGGCGTGGCGCTGGCCGATCGATGCGGCCCGGTACGATCGCCGCCCCGCCCTCACGGCGGCCGAGCTCGCGGGGCTGACGGCCCTGGGCGCTGCGGTCCGGCGGTGGCGCTGGCGAACGGGTCGCGGGAGCGACTGGGCGTCCGTGGAGCGCTTGGTCCGACCCCTGGCTGATGCGCGCGCCGCGCTGGAGGTGGCCAGTGGCCGCCAGGGCCACCTCGCCGACGCCGCCGTCGGCGAACTGCTGCTCGAGTGCGTCACGCGCCAGCAGGCGTTCTGGGGCTGGTCCGCCGCCATGTGGGTGGCGGTGCTCGGCTGTGACCAACGCGCCTTCTTCGCGGCGCACCCGCGCTGGGATCGGGGTGACCTCCGGCAGCCCCTGATCGGCCTCGCCTACCTCCTCGGCGGCCTCCCCGACCTGCGGCCCCTCGGCCAGTTCGAGCGCGTGACGCTGGCGCGCAAGGTCTTCGGGCGCGTGCCCACCCAGGCGGCCATCACCGCCGTGGAAGCCGTGCTCGGTGGCTGGGGCTACCGTGACTGCGGGACGGGACGGGGGGTGGCGCGCACCCTCTGCCTGGTGCTCCTCCACAATCGCAGCCCGCGCCTCGAGGATCTCACCGTGGGCGTGCTGGACGACCTGCGGCCGGACGCGTCGCCGGGCCTGCACGCCCTGCTCCATCAGATCCAGCGCAGCCTGGCGACCCTCGGGATCCTCCCGGCTCCCGCCGCCCCGCCGGCGCCGCCGGCCGTGCGGGTGGGCGGCGATCCGCAGTGGAGCGACTGGGTCGGGCGCTGGGAGGCGACATCGACCCTCGCCCCGCACACGCGCCGCCACATGCGGGGCGACCTCCTCAAGGCGGGGCGATGGCTCGCCGCGACGCACCCGCTGGTACGCGAGCCCGCCCAGTGGACGCGGGCGGTGTGTGCGGCCTACGTGGCGGCGATCGACCGGATGCGGGTGGGCGACTTCGTGGCGCGGGCTGATGTCTGGCGCCAGCGGGCCGGGCATCCCCTGTCGGCCCGGTCGAAGGACGGGTACTTGGGCGCAGCCCGTCAGTTCTTTCGTGACTGCCAGGAGTGGGAGTGGATGCCACGGCGCTTCGACCCCAGCCGTGCCCTGGCCACCCCCCGGAGCGTCAAGGCGCTGATCGGGCCCGACCCCCGCGTGATCGCCGACGACCGCTGGGCCAAGCTCCTCTGGGCCGGTCTCAACTTTCAGTCCGGCGATCTCCCGCCCGGACGCTTCTATCCCGTGGAGCTGATCCGGGCGCTCGGGCTCGCCTGGCTCTTCAGCGGCCTGCGCAGCAACGAGATCGTGCGGCTCCGCGTCGGCTGCGTCCGCTGGCAGACCGCGGGGGGGACCGACCGGGAGCCGTCCGCCGTCTGCCTGCTGGATGTGCCCAGTCACAAGACAGGCACGCCCTTCACCAAGCCCGTCGACACGGTGCTGGGCGAGGCGCTGCTGACCTGGGCCGCCTGCCGCCCGGAGCAGCCGCCGGCGATCGATCGGCGCACCGGCGAGTCCGTGGCGTTGCTCTTCAGCTATCGGGCCAAGCCGGTCGCCACCCAGTACCTGAACCAGAGCGTGATCCCCGCCCTCTGCCGCAAGGCCGGCGTGCCCGTGACCGATGCGCGCGGTCGGATCACCAGCCATCGCGCGCGCGCCACGATCGCGAGCCAGCTCTACAACGCCAAGGAGCCGATGACCCTGGTTGAGCTCCAAACCTGGCTCGGTCATCGCTCGCCCGCCAGCACCCAGCACTACGCCCGGATCACCCCGACCACCTTGGCCAAGGCCTACGCCGATGCCGGCTACTTCGCCCGCAACGTCCGCGCCATCGCGGTCCTGATTGACCGGGACGCCGTCGAGACGGGCGCGACCGCCGGCGGCCACCCCTGGCAGTACTTCGACCTCGGGCACGGCTACTGCACCTACAGCTTCTTCGAACAGTG
>DATKRN010000057.1:0-9653 GCA_035532155.1 Verrucomicrobiia bacterium
GGCTGGGCGCATCCGGCGATCTGGGATGCGGCGACGGGGTCGCGCACACCCGTCCCCGTGGAGTTGCTGGGCGAGCTCGAGACCTTGGCGTGGTACCCCGACGGCGAGGCCCTGCTGGTGCGCCAGGTGCGGGGCGGCCGGCACCGCCTGCACCGGGTCCTGTGCGCCACCGGGGAGGCACGCCCGCTGGCGCACCCGCAGGGGTCGGTCGCCGACGCCGCGGTTCGCCCGGACGGAACCGTCTGGTACCGGTGGTCGAGCGGGGCGCATCCGGCCGAGCTGCGAAAGACGCTCCCGGACGGCTCCGACCACCGCCTCCTCCCCCCGCCGGCGGCCACCGCGCCATCGGGGCGCCCGGCGCGCAGCTGGAGCTTCGCCAACCCGTCGGGGGACGAGGTTCAGGGGTTCCGGGTGGAGCCGGACGGTCCCGCTCGCCACGCCACCGTGGTGTGGGTACACGGCGGCCCGGCAATGGCGGTCGAGGATACCTTCCATCCCGGGATTCAGGCGTGGGTGGACAGCGGGTTCCAGGTGGCCATCGTCAACTACCGCGGGAGCACCGGTCGCGGCGTCGCCTGGCGGGATCGGTTGATCGGCAACCCAGGTGTGCTCGAGGTCGAGGACGTGATCGCCGGCCTCGACGATCTCGTCGGTCAGGGTCTGGCCGATCCGGCCCGCACCATCCTGATGGGAGCCTCATGGGGCGGGTACATCACCCTGCTCACGCTGGGTCTGCATCCGACCCGATTCGCCGCCGCGATCGCGCTGGTGCCGGTGGCCCACTACGCCCTCGCCTACGCCGACGAGTCGGAAGAGCTCCAGGCCTTCGACCGCACCCTCTTCGGGGGCTCGCCCCAGGATCAACCCGAGCGGTATCGGGAGCGGTCGCCGTCGACCTACGTCGACCGGGTGGCGACCCCGCTCAGGATCGAGGCGGCCCCCCACGACAGCCGCTGCCCGATCCGCCAGGTGCGCTGGTACGTGGAGCGCCTGCGCCAGCGCGGCGCCGCGCTCGAGTACGAGGAAACGGGCGCGGGCCACGGTGCCTTCGTCGTCGACGCCGAGGTGGCGCGCACCCGGCGCGCGCTCCAGTTCGGACTGCGTCACGTGCGCCCCGGAGCCTGACTCCCGGGGCCGGGTCGCGACGCGATTCGGGTAGGTGGCATCCCCCAGGCGTTGTTAAGCCTCGGAGGGAGAGCCCGGGGGATGGGCCCCGCCCCGGTGTCGAGCCGACCTGCACGGCACGCACCACCAGCGGACCCGCCCCCGGGGCCCTCTGCGGGCCCACGGCTGGTCCCGCGCCGCGACCCCCATCAGCGCCGAGGCGTGGTCGCCACACGCCGCCGGGTGCCTGCTGCTCTCGCCACGCACCAAGGGGCGAGGGACCCGCTCAGGCCGGTCGGGCGCTGGGCAGCGAGGGCGGCGGACCGCCGGCGCGGACCTTGCCCACCAGCCATCCTCCGAGCAGCAGGCAGGTGGCGAAGAAGCCGAAGATCACGGGGAACCCGAGATTGCGGTGGACCCCGTTGACCGCGTCGAGGACGGGCCCGGCGATGGTCACCGCGAGGATCCCGGACCCGGCGGTGGCGAGGTTGGAGATGCCCATGTAGCGACCGGCCTCGGCGGGCGGGACCAGGTCGGTGACGAAGGCCCAGTCGACCGAGAGCAGCGCCCCGAACGCGGCCCCCACCACCACGCCGACGCCGTACACCATCACCAAGCTGGAGGCGGGAATCAGCAGGGCGGTGCCGACCGCCCCCAGCCAGGCGGCGGCGCGGACCATCCAGCGGCGCCCGAGCCGCTGGGAGACCCGCGCGGCGGGCAGGGTCACCACCAGGGCGGTCAGGACCACCGCCGCGAGCAGGACCGAGGTCGCCCCCGACGCCCGGTCCGCGATCACGTGCCCGGCGCCGGGAAAGAAGACGTCCTTGACGTAGAGGAGGGCGAAGTCGGTGAGGCCGGTGATCCCCATGAGGGCCAGCAGTCGGGAGGCGAGGAGCCAGCTGAAGTCCACGTTCTCGCGCGGGCGGAAGCTGAAGATGCCGAGCCATGCCTGCCGCCGGTCGGGCACCGGCCCGGTGGCGGGACCGTCCGCGACCCACCGAAGGGTGGCGACCAGCGCCAGCACCAGCACCAAGCCGGCCGCCCCGAGCGCGAGCGGGAGGTGGCCGACCGCGATCAGCTGACCCGTCAGCAGAAAGCCGATCGCGGTGCCAACGAAGACCGCCACCCCGTAGTAACCGGCGGCGCGGCCGCGATCGGGTGCGGGCACCTGGTCGGGGAGCAGGCCCTGATAGGCGCCCTCGGCCGTGTTCGAGCAGATCTGAAGAGCGCAGTAGGGGATGATGAGGGCGCCGTAGCTGCCGGCCAGCGCCAGGCCGAGCAGGCACGCGAGATCGCCCAGCGTGCCCGCCACCATGAACGGCTTGCGCCGGCCCCAGGGCACCCGAAGCCGGTCGGAGAGGGCGCCCGCGGCGGGCTGCACGAGGATGGCGACGAGGGCGCCGCCGGCCGACAGGGCGCCGAGGGCGACGCCGCGATGGGCGGACGGAACCAGTCCCACGATCAGCCGCGGCAGGATGAGGGCGCCCATCCCCTGCCAGAGGTAGTTGATCGCAACCCAGTAGGCGGAGAGGGCGAGCAGACGCGGGGCCGACAGCCGCAGGCCCGGTCCCGGTCGCACGCTCCCTCGTGACGGAGCGCGAGCGGAGTCAGCCATCCCCGAGCGCTCCTGCTGGGGCCGGAGGGCGGTCACGGCCGCGGGTGGGACGGCCGCGAGTGTACGCCGCGGCCGGGGCCGGCGGCGGGGCGCGCCGGGTCACCCTGGGGGGACTGCGCGAGCAGCCCCCGGGGCTCGGGGGCTCACCCGGAGCGGGTCGCCGGCGGGCTCCCCGCGTCATCGGCCGCCCTGGCGGGCGGAGGCGGCCCGGTCAGCACGGCTCCGGCGAGCGCGGTCGGCGGGGCGAGGTTCCAGAGTCGGACGGCCGGCTGTCCGTGCTCCGCATCCAAGATGGAGATCGACGCCACCTCGAGCATGAAACCTCCGGCCGCCTCCACCGGGAGGCCGAGGTAGGCGACCGCGAGCGCGCGCAGGAGGTGCCCGTGCGAGACGACCGCGACGGTCCCGGGCCGACTCCCCGCCGCGATCGTGGCGAGGGCGCGACGGGCTCGCTGCAGCACCGTTCCGGGGCTCTCGCCGCGATCGCCGCCGTCGCGCCAGAGATCCCAGCCGGGTCGCGTCCGCGCAATCTCCCTCGTCGTCAACCCCTCATACGCGCCGTAGTCGAACTCGGCCAGATCGTCCAGCACCACCGCGTCCGGGGTGAGGCCCGCCAGCCGAGCGGTGGCTCGCGCCCGGGCAGCCGGGCTGGTCCAGACCGCAGAGAAGGCGGTCCCCGCCAGGCGGCGCCCGAGGTCGGCTGCCTCCCCCTCACCGGTCGCCGTGAGGGGGACGTCGGTTCGCCCGGTGTGGCGGCGGCTACGACTCCACTCGGTCTCTCCGTGGCGGATCAGGAGGAGGGCCACGGGCCGCCAGTCTATGTGGTCCCGCCCTCGCCGAGCGGCGCCGCTCCTGCGGGTATACTCGGACCTCCCGGGAAGTAGCTCAGTCAGGTTAGAGTGCACGGTTCGGGACCGTGAGGTCGGCGGTTCGAATCCGCCCTTCCCGACACCACTTCAAAAAACTCCCATTCACCCAGGGCTTTCTTGGACTGGGGGGCTAAATGACGACAGTAGGCACTCAGGCCCGCTAGCCGCCCCGCCCGACCAGCCACTCCACGTCCTCGGCAGCCCCTCGACGCTGGCCGTCGCCGACGTGGCTGGAGCGCTCAAGGGTCATGGCCGAGGTCGCGTCGCCAAGCCCGGCCTGCGCCACCTTGGGGTGGACCCCGGCGTCCGCAAGGAGCGAGGCGGCGGCGTGGCGGGTGCCGTGGAAGGGGATGGGCGGCAGCCCCGCCCACCCGAGCAGGGCCGCCCAGGCGCTGGCGAGCGGCGTGGTGGGCAGCGACCGCCCCAGTGGTGTGGTGAAGACAAGGCCGCCCTCCAAGACGATCTTGGTCCCGGCCACCGGAAGGCGGACCTCCTGCCACTGGTCCCCGGCCTCCAGCCGCTCGGCGGCCTGGCGGGTCTTGTGGGAGCGCCTGGCGGAAACGACTGCCGAAGCTATGGCAACGGCGCGGCGTGAGCTTGAGGACTTCGGCTCGACGAGGCTGTCGTCAGGCTGGTGGGAGTAGTGGACCTCCACCACCGCGCTATCGAGATCCACGGCATGCCAGCGGAGCGCTACTGTCCCGTCTCGGAGCTTCGTGGCAGAATAGAAGGGTTCTATCCCTCTGTGCGAGGACCCGTCGCATGCCACGTGGCCGCCCCAAAGCCCCGCTTGTCGTCGGCGACGACGACCGTCAGACCCTGGAACGCTGGACCGCGCATCGCCGCACGAGTCAGGCCCTAGCGCTGCGCGCGCTCATCATCCTGCGCGCCGCGGAGGGGGCGTCGAATACGGCGGTGGCGGCCCAGCTTCACGTATCCGACGCCACGGTGGGGAAGTGGCGTCAGCGCTTCCGCGCGCGCGGGGTGGGCGGCTTGCTGGATGCGCAGCGCTGTGGCGCGCCGCGCCGGATCACAGACGACCAGGTGGAGCAAGTGGTGGTGAAGACGCGGGAAACGACACCGGCGAACGCCACCCACTGGAGCACCCGCTCGATGGCCGCGGCCTCGGGGCTGAGCCGTCCGACGGTCCACCGCATCTGGCGCGCCTTCGGGCTGCAGCCGCATCGAGCGGAGACCTTCACACTCTCGAACGATCCGCAGTTCCTCGAGAAGGTGCGCGACATCGTGGGCCTGTACCTCCAACCGCCGGAGCGAGCCGTGGTCCTCTGTGTGGATGACAAGGCGCAGATCCAAGCGCTGGATCGGACCCAGCCGATTCTGCCCCTGCGCCCCGGGATCCCGGAGCGGCGGACGCACGACTGCCGACGTCACGGCACGACCTCTCTGTTCGCCGCGCTGGACGTCGCCACCGGCACGGTCATCGGGGAGCTGCACCGCCGGCATCGGACGATCGAGTTCCAGCGATTCCTCGCGCGCATCGACACCGAGGTCCCGGCGGAGCTGGATGTCCACGTGGTTCTCGACAACTACGGCACCCACAAGACGCCGACGATCCAGCGCTGGCTGCTTCGCCACCCGCGCGTCACCCTGCACTTCACGCCCACCCACTCGTCCTGGATCAATCAGGTGGAGCGGTGGTTTGGACTGCTCACCGAGCGACAGATCCGACGCGGTACCCACCGCAGCACGCAGGCGCTGGAGGACGCCATCCGCCTCTATCTCACGCTGAACAACGAGGCCCCCACCCCCTTCGTGTGGGTCAAGACCGCGGATCAGATCCTCGCCAGCAGCCAGCGCTTTTGCCTGCGCATCTCCGAGACGGGAGACTAGATGCCCAGAAGGTCAGGTTTCAGTTGGGCCGAGTTGCTTTGACCGGGTGATGCGCCGGACCGTCCCTGAGCGGCGGCGGTTGAACTCCGAGGATTAGCATGGGCGGTCGAGTGGGTTTGGACGACAGCCGGACCAGATGCGGTGGGCAGGGGGTGTTTGCAGGTGAGCCAGAATCCGACCTCAGCCTGGTTCCTCCTGCCGTCGGAGCGTGGCAACCCGGATACAGTTGTCGACGTGGTGGCAGCCCACGGCACCGCTTGGACCGAAGGCAACCTGGTTCGACCGCTAATTCACGGAGCCACCTACTTTCGGCGCCTTGATGAGGTGGTCTCAACGCTCCATGAGCGCGATTCGGTCCACTTTGCGGACTGGCGGGGTGACCGTGACGAGCGGCTCTCCGACTCAGGTGCCACGATCGGGGAGTTACTGGGGGCCGCTGCCCAGCGGGGCGCCGAGGTGCGTGGCTTGGTCTGGCGATCTCATCCAGGGGTTCTCTCCTTCAGCGAGGCCGCCAATCGCCGCCTGGAGGAGGCCCTAAACCGGAGCGGGGCCGAGGTTCTGCTCGATCAACGGGTACTTCCCTTCGGCTCTCACCACCAGAAGCTCGTTGTCGTTCATGGCTCCGGTCCGCCTGCAGTGGATATCGCGTTTGTTGGCGGCATCGATCTGTGCCACGGGCGCCGCGACGATATCCGGCATGTCGGTGATCCCCAGACCCAAGCGATGGATCCGCGCTATGGCCCGCATGCTCCCTGGCATGACATCCAGCTCGAGGTCGTCGGCCCTGGAGTTGCCCAGTTGGAGATTTCTTTTCGCGAGCGCTGGAACGATCCGGCCCCGCTTGACGACCGGAATCCCTGGCGGGCACTGGTGGGCCATCTCACCGGGGAGCCGCGTCGGCCCACGCCGTTCCAGGGCCCCGTGCCAATCCCCGAGTCGGCAGGGCCGCATCAGGTCCAACTGCTTCGCACCTATCCGCGTCGCCACCCCCCGTATCCGTTTGCCCAACGCGGAGAGCGCAGTGTGGCCAGGGGTCTGCTTAAAGCGATTCGTCGGGCCCGTCGCTTGATCTACATTGAGGACCAGTACCTGTGGTCGACCGAAGTAGCCACGGGCTTGGCCGATCAGCTCCGGGAGCACCAGCAACTGCGGCTGATCGTCACCCTGCCTCGCTACCCGGACTCCGATGGCGCCGTCACCGGACCGCCCAATCGAATCGGGCAGCTCAACGCTATCCGCGTCCTCTGCCAAGCTGGTGGGGAGCGCGTGGGCATCTTCGATGTGGAAAACAACGAATGCCTTCCAATCTATGTGCATGCCAAGGTGTGTGTCATCGACGATGTCTGGGCGATGGTGGGCTCTGACAATTTCAATCTGCGTTCCTGGACCCACGATTCTGAGCTCTCCTGCGGCATCCTCGACACCACCCGAGACGAGCGAGCACCGCTGGATCCGGCGGGTCTTGGCGACGGGGCGCGCGTGTTTGCCAGGTCGCTGCGACTGGCACTCTGGGCCGAGCACCTGGGTCGCCATCCAGATGACCCACTGCTGCTTGATCCCGATTCATCAGTAGACCTCTGGCGTCAGGCCGCAGCAGAGCTGGCCACCTGGCACGCAGCGGGGCGGTCGAGCCCCCATCCCGCCTGTCGGATCCTGCAGCACGAGCCCTCACCGGTTCCCAACTCCGCACGCTGGTGGGTGATGCCCATGTACAGAGCCATCTACGATCCGGACGGCCGGGAACGGGAAGACCGGGTCGCAAGGCGGTTCTGATCGAATAGGTCGCGGGTGACGCATACCTGCCAGGCGCTACCGTCGCCAGTGGACCCTGAACTCTGGACAGACAACAGCGTCCAAGCCCAAAGGCGCTTGCCTGTGGCCACGAGCCAAAGTCGGAGCCCACTGCCCCATGCCACCGCCCGCCCTAGGGACGGGCAATTCGGCTCAGACGTTGGTGCTGTTACAGTCGCGGCCCGCCTCAGCTGACAACCGCTGCTGGGGGATCAACCTCCTTCATGCGGCCTGTGCCGACGTCATAGAAGAAGCCGCGCACGCTGTTCTTGTTGGGAATGAAGAGGCTCGCCTTGATGCGGGCGATCGACTGGCGAACGTCCTGGACAAGGTCTGAAGACGCCTCCAAGGCAACGCTTCGTCTGATCCCCGTCTCCCCGGGTTCAAGGAGTCGTCGCAACACTGACGATCTGATGCAAGCGTTGGTGATCGTTCAGGGCTACTGCTGGCGTTCTCCAGCCCAGTGTCTTGCGAGGTCGGTGTTGAGCGCGGCAGCCACCGCGTCGAGGTCATCGACACTCTGGTAGCTCAAGCCTGTCCCTTGCGAAAAGTATTGCGAGAGTAGACCATTCGTGTTCTCGTTCGTACGGCGCTGCCAAGGGCTCCGGGGATCGCAGAAGTAGATCTGAACTGCTGTATCGATCCGGAGGCGAGCGTGCTGCGCCATCGCTGCACCCTAGTCTCAGGTCAAGGACCGCCGCAGGTAGTCGGGCAGCGCCGTTACTCTCGAGGCGATGGCAGCTCGCACGGCTTCAGCGCCGTGTCCGGCCCGCGCAGGCCCGTTCTTCAAGCGAGGCTTGTCGTGTCCGGTCATGGGCGGCAGGTGCAGCAATATGGTGAACCGGGTGGTGCGCTCAACGAGCGTGCCGATCGCCGAGCTGCCAAGCCCGAGAATGAGGTCCCCCTCCCAGTGCCCCGGAACGGCCCGATCATCGGCCTCGGCGGATCGTTCGCTGATCATGACGTCGGCGGAGACGAAGCGCGTGCCGCGTCTCCGCGTGCGCGCTCGAGGAACCCTCAACGCCCGTCCTGTGCGCAGGCACGCGGTGAGCTCACGGCGCAGTGCGCCGCGTCCCTGGACGTACAGGGACGGGTAGATCGTCTCGTGCGAGACGCGCATCGACTCATCATCAGGGAAGTCGAGTGGCAGTCGCTTGGCGATCTGCTCCGGACTCCAGGCCTGGGCCCACCGCCGGTGCTGACCACGCCCGTGCCGGCGGCCGTGCCCGGGCACTGTCGGGCCGCGCACCGGGGGCCCGTCCAGTGTTCTGACCAAGCCTGCGAGGCGATCCAGCACGTACTGCCTCAGAGGCTCGTGTCGTGCCAGCTTCGCCACCTTGGGACGTCGCGCTCTTGGCTCGGCATGCCATGGGGCCGCGCTGGCGCGGTACTGCAGATCACCACTGCGGCTCGCCGCATTGCACCTCAGCTCACGGGAGATCGTCGACGGCGACCGGCCCAGATCCCGGGCTATGTCACGGACGCTATGCTCACGCGCGTTCAGGATGGCACTCTCCTCCCGCTCGCCGAACGACAGGTAACGCCTCGAGAGAGGCGCCAAGCTAGGTGGTGGCATCCCTCCACTCTGGCGAAACCACCGGGCCCCCACCGCCGGCGACACCCCGGGTTCCGTCGCTGCCTCTTCACTACATTGCCCAAGCGCAATCGCCCTCCAGAACCTCTGCCGGGCCTCTCGCCTCGCCACGGTGGGCCGACCCGGAGCTCGCATCCGGGGCCGTCCTGCTCGATCCGACTTGCGCTTCTTCCCGTCGGCCATGGCAACTCCTCGATAGGGTGTGGCCACGACCAGTTGACTTCGCCCAGTACCTTGCGATTCGCTGCATGGAGGAGCTGGCGCTGGCCGAGGCGGTGACCTCGGTGGGCTCGCGCGGCGACTCGTATGACAGCGCCCTGGCCGAGTCCTTCCACGGCCTCTACAAGACCGAGCTGATCCGGAAGGACGGCCCGTGGTGCGGTCCCAACGACGTCGAGCACGCCACCCTCGAGTACATCGCCTGGTTCAATGATGAGCGTCTGCACGGAGAGCTCGGCATGATCCCGCCCATCGAGGTCGAGGCCGACTACTATCGGACCCAGCCGCTCATGAAGGCTGCGTCCCAATAGATGGAGTGTCCATCAAACCCGGGGCGGTTGACGGCACCGGTCGCTAGGGTAGGCGGCTGGCGCGGTAGCCGTGGCCCCGTCTCCAGCCACCCCCCCTCGAACCGTGCATCCGATTTTCCCGCACACGGCTCTCCGACGGCCTCTACTCCTTGGGTATTCACGTCCACCTCAGGCTGAGATGGCCACAGACAGGCGGTAAAGACCAATGCGGTGTCGCCATTCCATATCACGGCAGAGCTCCCACGGGGTGCCCTGTAACTTGTGCTTCTTCCGGACAAACAACGCCAGCCGTCGCCGCA
>DATKRN010000058.1:0-8262 GCA_035532155.1 Verrucomicrobiia bacterium
CCACCGACCAGGCCGGCGAGTGCCGGCGGCTGGTCGACCTGGGAGCGACCAGGGTCCGCGACCACCACGATGCCGCCGACGACTATGTGGTGCTGGCCGACCCCGAGGGCAACGAGTTCTGCATCTGTCTGTGAGGGCGCCGGCTCAGGCGGGGGCCGACACTCGATCGTAGAGCACCACCTCGGCGGTGCGCACCGCGGGCACGCGGGCTCCGGGCAGGATGATGCCGAGCAGGTTGAGGGGATCGCTGCCACTCAGGCGCACCGGGTCGGGATCTCCTCCCACCCGTCGCGCCAGCCGGAGCTGCTCCACCGCCTCCGGCCGGGCGTACTGCTCGCCGACGAATCCGGAGACGAAGCGCCCGCCCCGGACGACCCCGCGCGCCTCCAGCCGGCGCAGCGCCCGCACCACCTCGCGCCAGCGGATGGCCAGATCTTCGCGGCCCGCCAGCTCCCAGAACACGACCCCCCAGCGGCTCAGGAGCTGACCCGCGACCGCCTCAGCGAGGTCGTCGGCGTCGCTGACCGTCTCGGGCTCGGGCAGCCGGACCCATCGCCCCTCTCGCCCCGGCCTGGCGGCGGCCTCCGGCCGCGCGTCGGTGGCCCCGCGCGGATGCCGCCGACGGCGCCAGTTTTCTCGCGCCGAGAGCAGCGCGCGGACCGCCTGGAAGCCGTCGGCGGTGACCAGCCCGCCGGCCACGAGGGCCCACAGGCCCTCCTCGACCTCGGCCGGCAGACGCCCCGTCCCGGTCTCCAGCTCCCGGTGGAACAGGGCCCCGCGGCGATCCAGGAGGTCGAGGATCTCCCGGGCGGCGCCGTGCCGGGGCGCATCCGGCCGGTCGCCGCCGCGGACCGCCCGCATCAGCCAGCCCAGGTCGCAACGTCGGGCGAGCGTGAGCGGGGTGGCCCGTGAGGGACTGAGGGCTCCCCGTCCCTCGGAGGCGTCGCCCCGGCCCGCGCGCAGCCCCAGCCGCCCCCACACCACCTCCCCACCCAGGCACAGGTCATCGAGCCATTCCGGCCGGTACCCCTGCACTCGCGCCGCCAGCAGCGCCGGCTCCCAGCTGCCGGCGGCCGCCGGGAATCCTTGGAGCTGGTCGACGACCGCCAGCAGCCCCTGGCGGCCCACCAGCTGGGTGCCGGGTAGGACGTGCTGCCAGCGCAGCAGGAACCGGATCAGGTCCTGGGCGGTCACCGGCTCCAGCTGGCGGCGGCGCCGGTCGACGGTCGCCGCATGCATCCGCGCCAGCAGGTGACGGGCGCACCACTCCCGGTCCCCGGGCGGGCCGCCCGCCCGGGGTCGGCGGGGACCGGGTGCCACCCATCCCTGGCTCTGGAGCCGGGCCAGCGCGGCGTCCAGAATCGACCGCTCCACGCCGATCCTGCGCTCCAGCTCCTCCACGCTCGCCGGTCCCCGATCCAGGTGTCCGCGGACGGCGTCCGCCGCGGCCAGCTCCACCGGCGGCGGGGTGGGGTCGATCCCCGCGGGAACCGGATGGTCGGGGTCGAAGCGGGAGCCGACCAGGAGCGCCTCCACCAGGGGACGGCGTTCGGCGACACACCAGCGAGGGGCGTCCCCGCAGCGCCCCTCCTCGCCCCACGCGAGCTGGGCACGACCGGCGGCGACCAGGGCCTCGAACCATCCGGCCCAGCGGGGCTCGGGCGGCGACACCACCAGCTGAGCCAGGAGGTCGTGGAGCTCGTCGGGGCCGCGGGGGTCGGGCCGAGCCTGGGCGGTGACCCGCGCGATCGCCGCGGGGTCGAGCCGTCCCGGCTGGTCCAGCCCGCTGGGGAGCTCCCGGCGCGTGCGCACCTGGCGGGTGCGGCGCTCCTCCAGCGGCGCGTCGTCGAGGAAGGTGTACGGGCGGCTGGTGAGGATCTCGTGGGCCAGCACCGACGGCTCGGTCGGCTCGACCAGGTGCACGCGCACCTCGCCCGCCTCGATCCCGCGGAGCAGCTCGCACAGGCCGTCAAGGTCCATCGCGTCGTGCAGGCAATCGCGCAGCGTCTGCCGCACCAGGACATGGTCGACCAGTGGGATCGGCCCCGCCGGCGCGTTCTCCTGGCAGGCGGCCAGCTGCGGGAAGACCGCCGCCATGCAGTCGTCCGCCTCCATCCGCTGGATCGCGATCGGCGTACGCCGCCCCCCCCGGGCGCGGGCCACCACCAGCGAGCGGGTGAGATTCCAGCGCCAGCGGGCCCGGAAGAGCGGGGTCGCCAGCACCGCCTGGGTGAGGGCGGCGCCCGCCGACTGGGAGCGCAAGAGGCGGGGCGCGACCTCCAGGGGAAAGCCGTGCTGCGCTCCCAGCGAGAGGACCACGGCGTCGTCGCTGGCCGCTGCCTGCAGCTCGAAGTCGAAGGTGGTGCACAGACGTTTGCGCAGCGCCAGGCCGAGGGCGCGGTTGATGCGACCGCCGAGCGGCGCGTGCACCACCAACTGCGTGCTCCCGGTCACGTCGAAGAACCGCTCGAACACGATGTCGCGACGGCTCGGCAGCACCCCCAGCACCGTGCGCGCCGCGGCGAGATAGCGCACCAGCTGGGCCGCCGCGTCCCGCCCGACCCCGCTCCATTCGTCCAGCTCCGCCACCGCGCGATCCTGCGCACGATCCTGGTCGCCGCCGGTCAGCGCCCGGTCCACCCGGCGACGCAGCCGGGACACCCATGTCGACAGCTCATCGGTGCGCGAGGGTGCCTCACCCAGCCAGAAGGGCACAGTCGGCGTCGCCCCGGCGGCGTCCACGACCCGCACCTGGCCCGCCTCGACACGGCGGATCCGCCAGCTGTGGGTGCCGAGCAGGAACACGTCTCCCGGCATCGACTCGATGGCGAAGTCCTCGTTGACGCTGCCGACGAAGGTGTCGTCGGGGTCGGCCACAACCCGATAGTCGCCGGAGTCCGGGATCGCCCCGCCTCCGGTGAGGGCTGCGAGTCGAGCGCCACGTCGGCCCTTGACGCGCCGGCCCACGCGGTCGCGGTGGAGATGGGCTCCGCGCGCCCCCCGGCCGGTGTGGACCCCCTCGCAGACGAGCTCCAGCACCTCCGCAAAATCGCGATCGGTGAGGCCGGCGTAGGGGGCGGCTCGCCCCACCAGCCGTTGCAGCGCCGACTCGTCCCACGGCTCCGCGGCGACCTCGGCCACCACCTGCTGCGCCAGGACGTCCAGCGGCGCCACCGCAGGCAGGACCGCGTCGAGTTCCCCCGCCCGGATCGCGGCGAGCAGGGCGGTGCATTCCACCAGCTCGTCCCGTGTCTGCGGGAAGAGCCGGCCGACGGGGGTGCCCCCGCGCGAGTGGTTGGCGCGGCCGACCCGCTGAAGCAAGGTCGCGATGCTGCGGGGAGACCCCACCTGGCACACCATCTCCACCGGGCCGATGTCGATGCCCAGCTCCAGCGAGGCGGTCGCCACCAGCGCCCGCAACGCTCCTTGGCGCAGCCTCGCTTCCACCAGCTGGCGCCGCTCGCGCGACAGGCTGCCATGGTGGGCCGCGACCGCCTCGGCCCCGAGGCGCAGGCCGAGCAGGTGGGCGAAGCGCTCAGCGAGCCGTCGGGTGTTGACGAACACCAAGGTGGTGCGCTGGGCCCGGACCAATTCAGCGATCCGATCCAGCATCTCATCGAGCTGTGGCAGCGAGGCGACCGCCGCCAGCTCGCTGCCCGGCAGCTCCAGCCGCAGGTCGAGGTGGCGCTGGTGGCCACAGTCGACCACGGTGGTGCGCCGGCCTGGGCCGACCCCGCTGAGCAGGTCGGCGATCACCGGCAGCGGCCGCTGGGTCGCCGAGAGCCCGATGCGCTGGGGGCGTCCACCCCCCTGCAGGTGCTCCAGCCGCTCCAGCGAGAGGGCCAGGTGGGCGCCGCGCCGGTCGCGCGCGAGGGCGTGGATCTCATCCACGATCACGGTGGTGACTCCGCCCAGGGTGGCGCGGCTGCCCGCCGCCGTGAGCATCAGAAACAAGCTCTCGGGCGTGGTCACCAGGAAGGTCGGCGGCGCTTTCAGCATCGCCTGGCGTCCCGACGGCGACGTGTCGCCGGAACGCACCCGTACCGATAGCTCCGGGCCCTCAGCCCCCAACTCTCGCGCCACCCGCGCGATCTCGCGCAGGGGCGCCGCCAGGTTCTGCTCGATATCGACCGCCAGCGCCTTCAGCGGGGAGACGTAGACGACGCGAGTGCCGGGGAGGCGGAGCTCGCCGGACTCGTGGGCGCGGTAGCAGGCGTCGATCGCAGTGAGAAATCCGGCCAGGGTCTTGCCCGACCCGGTCGGGGATGCGATCAGCGTGTCGGCACCCGCGCGGATGGCGGGCCAGCCGGCCTCCTGGGGAGGGGACGGCCCCTCGGGGAAGCGGCGCTCGAACCAGGCGCGGAGGGCCGGGTGGAAACCCGAGAGAGCGGGGGAGGGGGCCATCGTGGCTATGGATGCACGGTCCGGTCAGCGCGAGGATCCCTCACGGCGATGCCCGCGGGTCCCCCGGCTGGGCCGGCCCGGCGGGCAGCATCCCCCCCGCGAGCAGGTCCATCCGCAGGCCGTCAGGCCCGAGGCCGTCGGGCCCGAACTCACCGCGGCGGGTGACGCCGACGGGCCGGAAACCGACCCTGGAGTGGCTCCGGATGGCGGCCGGGGTGTCCGCCGCCGGCTCGATCTCCAGGCAGGCGTGCCCGTGGTGCTCGACGAGGCGCCGAGACGGCCGGCGGACGGCGTCGGGTCCGTCGCCGCGATCATGGACCACGGGGTCGACCTCGACATCGAGGCTGGGGTGCCGGTGGTCCGGCCCCGCCGCGGCGACCGCGTGGCTCCAGCCCACGACCCGGCCGGCCAACTCGATGGCGGCCGAGATGGTCGCAGCCAGGTCGTCCGCCCCGCCCCAGCGCACCGACTCCGGGGCGGGGCGGCTCGGCACCAGCTGCGGAGGGTGGGCCGTGGTCGCGGGCTGGAGTCGCACTCGCCGGGCCTCACGCCCGGTCATCGCTGGCCGACCTCGCCGCCGACGGCGAGCCCCTGCCGTGTCGCGACCGCGGCGAGGAGTGCCTGGAGGCAGGCGACATCGGCGGCCGCGCCGGCCGCGTCGGCGCGCGGCGGGGAGCCCGTCCGCACCGAGTCCGCGAAGGCGATCAGCTGGCGCACGAAGCCGCTGTCGTGGCCGTCGGTCATCAAAGACACGTCCCGCAGCGTCCCGCTGCCGCGCTCGACCCGCAGCCAGCTGCGGGCCTCCAGCAGATAGGGCGGTGCCAGCGTGAGCGCCAGTCGGGCATCGGCGGCGAAGACCGCCACTTCCTCGACGTACTCCGGATAGGCGGGGAGCCAGCACCATTCGAGGGCCAGCCGGGTGGCGGGGCCGAGGGTGGCCGTCGCGAGCAGGCTGGTCGGCTGCGAACCGGCCGGCTCCGGCCAGCGCTCGGCATGGTCGAAGCGGAGGGGGAGGGGGACCCCGAGCCCTCGCAGGAGCGAGATCTGGTGCACCACCGATCCCAGCAGGATGCCGCGGTAGAAGGCGGCCAGGTCGGCTGACACGTCGCCCAGCGCACAGCGGACCTGGTCGACTTCGTCGGCCTCGGCGGCCTCCAGCACCAGCGGGTCGGCGTCGGTGAAGGGACGGATGCGCAGGTGGCCGACCTGGTGGGCGTCGGCGGGATGCAGGACCGTGATCCGCACCAGGCGCGCCTCGGCGACGGTGGCGAGCTCGGCGGCGGCCCGCTCCACCATCGGGTCATACAGCTTCATGTACCCGACCTGGAGCACCAACCCCAGCCGGCGAGCCAACTGGTCGGCCCGGGTGGCCGCGCCCACCGTGAGGCTGAACGGCTTCTCTGCCAGCACGTGGCGCCCAGCCTCCAGCGCCCGGCAGGCGAGGGAGCAATGGCTCCCGGGGGTCGCCAGCAGCACCGCCTCGATGTCGGCCGCCCCGATCGCCTGCTCCGGGTCGGTTGTGGCCCGGACGTCGGGCCCGTAGGCTGCGGCCACCGCCGCAGCCCGCCCCGGCGACGCGTCGCACACCACCCGGAGGTCGAACCGAGGACCGAGGCGCCGGATCGCCGGAAGGTGGACCGCCTGCGAGATGGTGCCGGCGCCCACCACGGCGATCCTGACCGGGGCCCGACCATCGTGGCCCTGGCTAGATCCCATGACGACGCAGCACCTCGCGATTGCGCGTCTGCTCGGCGACGAGATCCCCCGGACGGGTGCTCGCGCCGGGGATCAGGTCCTGCTCCACCACCAGCCAGCCGTGGTACGCGGATCCGGTGATCGCGGCCAGCAGCCCATCCAGGTCCAGGTCGCCCTCGCCGAGCGCGCAGAATACTCCCCGGCTCCAGACCTCCCGCATCGGGGCGCCCTCTCGGATGCAGTCGCGCAGGACGTCGAGATGGCAGTCCTTGAGGTGGAGGTGGTTGATCCGGCTCCGCCACCGGTGCCAGGCGTCGAGGGGGTCGCCCCCTCCCAGCAGAAGGTGGCCGGTGTCCAGACAGAGCCCGACGTCGGTCAGATCCAGCAGCCGCTCGATCTCGACCGGCGCCTCCACGTAGGTGCAGGCATGGTGGTGGAAGGTGGGCTCGAGCCCGCGCGCACGGACCCGGTCGACCGCGGTCTGGACCCGCCCAGCGAATCCCGGCCAGTCGGCGTCCGCGACCCGGATCTCGGGCAGGTCGGCTCCCCGTCCCGGGTTCGCCTGGCGGAGCGCGGAGCCCGCGTCCGCCAGGGTGGGGCGAGGCGCCGGATATCCGTCGCGAGTCCCGGCCAGGAACACATCCAGCGCCGACTCGAGTGCCCCCAGGTCCTGTGAGAATCCAGCCGGGTCCGTGAACCGCAGCGCCACCCAGCCACCGGCCAGCCCCAGCCCGTGAGCGAGAAGCCGGGCTCCGATCTCGGACACTCCGCCGAGGTAGCCCGGGGGTCCCAGGTCGACACCCTCGTACCCTGCCGCGGCGAGCTGCCCCATGAGGTCGTCGCCATCAATGAAGGGGGGGCCCGCGGCCGCCAACTCAAAGACGCCGAAGGTGACCGGGGCATTCGCCACGCGGATCGCCGGGGAGAGGTCGGTCACGACAGGGGTCCTCGTGTGCGCGGTCGGAGGGTCCCAGGACGGGCCCTGCCGGAGCACCGTGACGATACGCGGGCGGGGGCCCTGGTCGGAAGCGGCAATCGGGACACTGCCCCGGTGGCGACCCGGCGCGGTCCGGGGAAGCAGGCGGGCCCCGCCCAAGCCGGCGAGCGCGCCCGGACGCGCTCGGGCGGGGACGATCCCGACGGCGGCCGGCCCGGTGCCGACCACGAGAGCTGGGCGGTCCTCGGGGCCGTCCCCTGCCCGATCGGGCCCGGGACACTCTCCTCGGCGGACCGATCCGGCCGGGCTGGATGCCGTCCCGTCGACTCGACTCCCAGCGGGTGGCACGCGGGCGCATGCCGTCCCCTGGCTAGCTGCTCACCGGCGGCAATCGCCCCCCGCGGGACGCGCCGAGGACTGGTGGTGCGACACCACGATGGCGACAAAGATCCGATCGCGCGGCGGGGGCCGCGCGTCCAGCTCCTGACCTCAGATCGACGACCCGCGCCGATGCCCGTTGGCTCCCTGCTCCAGCCAGCTGGATCCGCCCCCGAACGGGCGGTCCGCTGCGGGTGGGGACGGCAGACCGGTGGCCGCCCCGCTGTGGCCCGGCGCGGCTCGCGGCGCGGGCCGACCACGCGCTCTGCAGGCTCCACGGGCGCCGGCTCGACGTGCCCGGGGCGGGCCGCGCGCCCGGGCTCGGGGTCATTCCCTCCGGCTGGGGCGGAGGGGATGACCCTACCCGTCCCAGGGTTCCACCGGGTCGCTCGAGCGGGGGGATGCGCCCGGGCCAGCGCGCAGAGACGGCGCGACCGCGGGGCGATCGGCTCTGGCCGGCGCCGGGTTCCCGCCCGGCCCGGACTCGGCGAACCGCTCGGGGTCGGCTGTGAACCGGGCCTGGCAGCGGTCGGAGCAGAACCAGTAGCTGCGGCCCTCCCAGTCCGCCACGGCCGGGGCGTCGGCCACTCGGACCTGCATGCCGCAGACCGGGTCGATCGCAAAGCCAGCGCCCCCGCCGAGCTGCTCGCGATGACGCTTCAGCCACCACAGTCCCGCGAAGACCGCGAGAAAGGCGATGTCGAGCGCGGTCGTGTAGTTCCAGGCGAAGTGAACCGCGACCACCGCGGCCCGCCGGAGGGTGGGGACGATCCCCAGCACCGAGAACACCTCCCCGACAACCAGGCCGGCGACCACCATCACGACGTAGAACACGACCGCCAGCCGCA
>DATKRN010000059.1:0-60745 GCA_035532155.1 Verrucomicrobiia bacterium
AATCGGATCTGGACCATGTTCAGCGGAGCGACGTTCAACCTCACCCGGATCGCCACCCTCGATCGTAACGCCGCCCTCCGGACGGCATGAGGGCGCCGGGGACGGCTGCGCGGAGCGAGCCGGGGGCTCCGGCGGGCGATCCAGCCGCCACCCCGGAGGCCGCCACGGGGCGACGAGCGCCTCGGGCCGCTGACCGCGACCAGCTTGGCGGCCCAGACATCTCGTGAGGTCGCTATTTCAGCACCCTGCTAGAGCCCTCAGGCTAGACTGGCCTTTGTGCGCGACCGTCTGCGCTTCTGGTGGCTGGCCAGGAGGTGCGGCTGGGAGTTCCACGGGTGGGTCTCAGACCGATGGGGCCGCGTGTCGGTGATAGCGGTCGCCGTGATCCTCGTGAGCGGCGGGAGCTTCCTGCCGAACATCGCCAAGTGGCTGGAGAGGTGGCGCCCAGTCGCGTGGGCTCTGTTTGGGCTCCTGGCGCTGGCCTATGTCGGAGAGGGGGCGTATCGAGCCGCGAAGCCAGGACGGGCCGCGCCCTTACCCGCTGGCGCGGGGGCGGGGCTTTTCGAGCGGACTGTTGCAGCAATAAGCACCGCCCCTTTGGCCAATGCGGTCACCATCGGGCGGACAGAGGTTTCAGTGTCGGGCAGCGCGGCCACCGTTTGGGCGACGATACAGCCCCCGTCGGGAAACCTCACGTCTCCCCCAGGAGCTTCGTGGCGCGTGAACGAGAACCCGCCCCCTTTGGCCGACGGGAATGCCGCCCCCCGAACGCTGCGACCGGAGAATGACATCGCCTTGTGGGACTATCGCAGGAGCCCGACGATCTCGGAGACCGACCAGATGTGAGCCGTCACCCCCGCCGCCATAGCTGGGGTCCGCGGGTATGGGTTGGCGAGGCTCATGTGGGGCCGGGCAAAGTTGTAGTGCATGAAGTGGAGGGAGACGGCGGCGGCCAGGTTCTCGGCCTTCTTGGAGAAGGCGTTGGTGAGCCGGGTAAACCGGCGCATCCCCATCCGCATGGTTAGGTTCTGCCGCTCCACGTAGCTGGTGGAGATCGGCTTCGCGTTCGGCCGCCCCTGGATCGTGTGAACATCGATCCCGATGCACTGGGGCGGGCTGTACCGCTTCTCGGCCCCCGGGGCGCTCCCGTAGATCTTCTGGAGGACCGCGTAGTCGAACTCAGAGCCGAACGCCCCCTCGACGGCCTCCAAGTAGGGCCGGTGGCCATCGGTGGTGAGCTGGACCCGGGTGCTCAGGCGCTCGGCCAGGTCGGCGATGAAGACCTTGGCGTCGGCCCCGCTCCGGTCGCCCACCAGCCAGGAGGGCACCAGCTTGGAGTCGGCGTCGATGGCGACCCAGGTCCACACGTCGCCGAAGCCGAACTGCCCCTCCAGTTCCTTGGGGACGTTCTTGGCCTTGGCGTAGCAGAAGCTCCAGATCTCGTCGCACTCGATCCGCTGGCAGTGGAGGCCGCGGAGCGCCTGATCTTGGTAGGCAGCGCAGGCCTCGCCGAGATCGACTAGCAGCTTCACGATCGTGTTCTTGGCGACCCCGGTCATGCGGACGGTGGCCCGGATCGAGTTGCCCTCGAGCAGCGCCTTCACCACCGCGATCTGCTTCTCTCGGGGCAGCCGGTTCATACTGACCATTATGCGTGAGGAATTCTGAAAAGCCAATAGGCTTGGCGCGCGGACCTATAGCATTACCTCCAGATGATGATAGGATGTCCTCAACAGCCGATAGGAGCCGTCTAATCCTGGAGGGCCATGATCTTTCGAACCCCGCCGCTCCGGCCGGAGGACGGTGCCGCCATCGAGCGGATCAACAGGCTGATGCGCCAGCTCCGGCCCTATGTCGCTGACCGACGCCGGTGGATGGGAGCCGTCCGTAGGGTTCTCGCGGCTAGGGCAATCCAGGGGTCGAACAGCATCGAGGGGTTTGATGTCTCGGTGGAGGATGCCGTGGCCGCTGTGGAGGGGGAGCCCCCGGTCGAGGCCCGCAGCGAGGACTGGAGCGCGGTTATGGGTTATCGGCGAGCCATGACCTTCATCTTGCAGCTCGCAGACGACCCTCACTTCAGGTACACCCCCGAGCTAGTGCGAAGCCTCCACTACATGATGACTGAGTACGCACTCCTGGAAGCGTCGCCGGGCCGCTGGCGCCCGGGGCCGATTTGGGTTCGCAACGACGCTACGGGGGAGGTGGTCTATGAGGGACCGGAAGCCGAGAGTGTTCCCGGACTGGTCGATGAATTGCTTGAGCAACTCACGGCGCCGACCAGCGTCCCCACCGTCATCCAAGCG
This sequence comes from Verrucomicrobiia bacterium, assembly GCA_035532155.1. Classification (GTDB taxonomy): domain Bacteria; phylum Chloroflexota; class Dormibacteria; order Aeolococcales; family Bog-877; genus DAHUZL01. The sequence goes on from DATKRN010000059.1 coordinate 2,304, forward strand.
GCGATGGCCCACCTGAACCTCGTCATGATCCATCCCTTCCGCGATGGAAATGGACGGATGTCGCGCGCTCTCCAGACCCTGGTAATGGTGCGGGACGGTGTATTGGCGGCTGAGTTTTGCAGCATCGAAGAGTACCTAGGTCGGAACTCGTCGTCATACTACAACGTCCTAGCGGAGGTCGGGCAGGGCCATTGGAGTCCAGCCGGAAATACGCGACCGTGGATCCGCTACTGCCTAGGCGCCCACTACATACAACTGGCGAGTGTCCTGCGGCGCGTCAAGGAGTCCGAGGCCATCTGGTCCGACGTGGAGCGGCTCATAGAAGCGCATCACCTCCCCGAGCGTGCGATTGCGGCCTTGTTCGACTCGGCAATCGGCTTGCGGGTACGCAATGCCTCCTATCGGTCGCGGCTAAAGGACGACCAGCCGATCAGCTTGCGTCTCGCCTCCAGCGACCTTGCCGCGATAGCCGCCGCGGGGCTGTTGGTTCCGAAGGGCACAAGACGCTGGGCCTACTATGAGGCGGGGCCAGCTATCCGGGAGATTCGGCTCCGCAGGAGAGCGAACCGAGCCCCGCTGACTACGGACGGCCTGTTCGACCCCCTGGGTGAGGCGCCACCCATGCAGGCGGAGCTTCTTCCCCTAGAGACACACGCAAGCTAAGAGCGTCGGCTCCACCTGGCCGCCGCCGCCCGCCGCGCCGACTCCGACCGCTCCTCGGCGGTCATCCGGGCAGCCCGGGCCTTGCCGCCCTTCTTGCCCCCCAGCCGACCCAGGGCGACAGCGGCGGGATTCTTCCCGGCGTCGGGATCTTGCGGCCCTATCGTGGCTTCGGAGACGATCGACGCCGCCATGGCATTGAGATCCCGGGGGCGCTTGCGTGGACGGTCAGGCATACACTGGCATGGTACCGCAGGGTGTCAGGAGGATGGCGATGGGACGCTGGAAGATTCTGCCGGGGCAGTTGGACGCAGCCAACGTCGCCGGGATGTGCTCGACTCCAGGGTGGGGCGCAGAGTTTCGCGACAACGCGACAACAAGAAGACTCAGCCCCTCCTGTTCTGGGCGCTCCTTCGGTCAGGGGAGCTGATCGGCGTGGTGGGCGTCCCGGCCATCGGCGCGATCGTCGCCGACACGGACCCGAATTTCAGCGGCTACGTCCAGCTAAGCCCAAACCGACCCACTACCGGGACACCCGAGAGCTTGACACTCCCCCCATGCTCGGGTATAACCAGAGACATCGTGACCGCCAAGCTTGCCGTTCAGCTGATCGCGCGGGACCTTCGGGTCCTGGTACTCCTTATTTGCGGGGGGCCGCTCAGCTAACGCCAGATCACGACGGCGAAGGCAACCGGCCCCCCGACAGTCCCGGGGGGCCGGTTCTTTTTTGCCCCCCGGTCGATGGGAGCCGGAAGCCGCGCAGAGCCCGCCGGCCACCACGACCCGACCCCGTCCACCTCCGAGGAGATCTCTGGTGACCCGTCCCCCACTCGCACCCGTCCCCGAGCGGATCCCCCACCTCGCCGGGTTCCAATCCGGCCTCCAGCGCCCGGACCCTGTCTTCGATCGTGCCGGTGACCGCGGCCTGACGACCGCGGTCGGCGCCCCCTCCCGGGCCGGGTGATGGCCGCTCTCGCCACCGCCGAGCTCCTTGAGGATGAGGATCCGCAGACGACAGCCGCCCCCGACCGGTGCGGGGCCGAACTGCTCCTGGGTGCGTTGGTCGAACAGGGGGTGACCACCATCTTCGGGCTACCGGGGGGAGCCAACCTCCCGATCTACCAGTACCTGCCCGACTTCCCGCTCCGCCATGTCCTGGTCCGTCACGAGCAGGGCGCCGCCCACATGGCCGACGGGTACGCTCGCGCCAGCGGTCGGGTCGGCGTGTGCCTGGCCACCTCCGGGCCGGGGGCGCTGAACCTGATCACGGGCCTGGCCACCGCGCACTTCGACTCGGTGCCGGTGGTTGCGATCACTGGTCAGGTCCCCACCACCCAGATCGGCACCGACGCATTCCAGGAGTCCGATGTGATCGGCTCCAGCTTGTCGGTCACCAAGCACAGCTACCAGATTCACGACGCTCGCGAGCTCCCAGGGGTCGTGGCCGAGGCCTTCCATGTCGCCACCACCGGGCGCCCGGGGGTGGTCCTCATCGACGTTCCCAAGGATGTCCAGCAGGCGCTGGTCTCCGATCCTCTGGGCGCGATCGCGCGGGCGCGAGCCCACCAGGCCCCCCCACCGGCGGACCCCCGGCTGATCGAGCGCGCCGCCGCCCACCTCGCGTCCGCGCAGCGCCCGGTGATCCTGGCGGGGCGCGGCGTCGCCATCGCCGGAGGCGAGGCGGCGCTGCAGCAGCTGGCCGAGAGACTCGACGCGGCGGTGGGCACCACCCTGCTCGGGGTCGGCGTGTTTCCCAGCACCCACCCGCTCGCACTCGGACTGGTGGGCTTCATGGGGACCGGAGCGTGCAATCGGGCCGTCACCGACTGCGACTGCCTGTTGATGGTCGGGATGCGTGCCGACGACCGCGTCACCTGCCGACTGGACGGCTTCGCGCCCCGGGCACAGCACATGGTCCACGTCAACATCGATCCCGCCGAGCTGGGGAAGACGGTCCAGGCCGACTGCCAGATCGTGGGTGACGCCCGCCATGTGCTGGAGGCGCTGACGGCCTCGGTGCCGCGGCACCCGCGCCCGGCGTGGCGTCAGCAGGTGGCCGATTGGCGCCTGCGCCACCCGCTGCGCTACCCCCATAACGGCCGGCTCCAGCCACAGCAGGCGCTGGCCGCGCTCTACGCTCGCCGGCGCGCCCAGGACATCACCGTGGCGGACGTGGGCCTCAATCAGATGTGGGCGGCCACCGGATGGACCGGTGACCAGCCGGGGCCCTTCCTCAACTCCGGCGGGCAGGGGACGATGGGCTTCGCCTTCCCCGCGGCGCTCGGCGCCCAGGCGGCGCACCCGGACCGACGGGTGTTCTGCGTCACCGGCGAGGGGGGATTCGTCATGACCGCGCAGGAGCTGGCCACCGCGGTGGACGCGGGCCTGCCGGTCAAGGTCGTGATCCTCAACAACCACAGCCTGGGGATGGTGCGGCAGTTCCAGGACGACTTCTACGGCGGGGTCCGCTCCCAGGTCGACCTCACCGTGACCCCGGACTTCACTCTGCTGGCGCAGGCGTACGGGTGCTTCGGCGCCCGGGTCGACAGCGCCGACGAGGTCGGTCCAGCGCTGGACCGGGCGCTCGCCTACCCCGGACCCGCGATCGTGGACATCTGGATCGACCCCGAGGCCAACATCTACCCGATCGTGCCCATGGGCAAGGGGCTCGCGGACTTCGTCGAATGCCCGGAGGCACCGTGACCGAGCCGGTCCATGCCCACCTCGCCCCCCGCCCGGTCCCCGAGCCGACCGGACGCCGCGTCCGGGTGGTGTCGATGCGCCTCGAGGACCGCGCCGGGGTGATGCAGCGCGTGACCAACTGCATCCAGCGCCGCGGCTTCCGGCTGGAGACCTGCGTGGTCGGCCCGACTCCGGCTCCCGGGATCGCCGGGCTCACGCTGCGGATCGACCCCGGATACCAGCCCCCCGACCAGGTGGTCAAGCAGCTGGCCAAGCTGATCGATGTGGTCAGCGTCGAGGACATCACCGACCTCCCGCGGGTGGAGTGGACCACCGCCCTGGTCACCCTGGACCGGCGCGGGGTCGAGGCGCTGGTTGATCCCGCCGTGGCCCGGCTCGATGGCCAGGTGCTCCACCGCGACCGTGACCGCGTGGTGGTGGCGGTGGCAGGACCGCCCGCCGAGGTGGCGAGCCAGCTGGAGTCGCTGCGCCCCCTGCCCGGGGCCGACTGGGTCTGCAGCGGGCCGCTCGCCTGCGCCCCCGCCCGGTCGGCGACAATGGGGGCTCCGCCGCCCGGTGCGGCGCCACCGGACGAGCCACGAGGACAGTGAGCGAGATGGAGATGTTCTACGACGCCGACGCGGACCCCTCTGCCCTCCAGGGGGCACGGGTGGCGGTCCTCGGGTACGGCAGCCAGGGCCATGCCCACGCGCAGAACCTGCGCGACAGCGGACTCCAGGTGGTGGTCGGCCTCCGGCCCGAGAGCCGGTCGCGCGCCCAGGCGACCCGCGACGGCTTTGAGGTCACCGACGCGATCCAGGCGGCTCGCGACGCCGACGTCGTGATGGTGTTGATCCCCGACCACGACCAGGCCCAGCTCTTCCAGGAGGGCCTGGCCGCGGCGCTCCGTCCCGGCACCCTGCTCCTCTTCGCCCACGGCTTCGCGATCCACTACGGCACCGTCCAGCCGCCGGCCGGCTGCGACGTCGCGATGGTCGCGCCCAAGGCGCCCGGGCACATGGTCCGCTCCACCTACCGCGAGGGGATCGGGTGCCCGGCCCTGCTGGCGATCCACCAGGACACGACCGGCCGCGCCCTGGCCCGCACCCTCGCGTATGCCCGGGCGCTCGGCGCGACCCGAGCGGGGGTCCTGCGCACCACCTTCCGCGAGGAGACGGAGACCGACCTCTTCGGGGAGCAGGCGGTGCTCTGCGGGGGGGTGGCCCAGCTGGTCAAGGCCGGGTTCGAGACCCTGGTCGAGGCCGGCTACCAACCCGAGCTCGCCTATTTCGAGTGCCTCCACGAGCTGAAGCTGATCGTTGACCTCATGTACCAGGGGGGCCTGTCCCTCATGCGCTACAGCGTCAGCGACACCGCCGAGTTCGGCGACTACGAGAGCGGGCCGGTCGTGATTGACGCCCACGTGCGCCAGCGCATGCGGGAGGTCCTGACCCGGATCCAGGACGGCAGCTTCGCCGAACGGTGGATCGACGAGAATCGCTCCGGGCGCGCGGCCTTCCTCGCCCGGCGGGCCGAGGAGACCCGCCAGCCGTTGGAGGAGGTGGGACGGCGGCTGCGCGCCCACATGCCCTGGATCCAGCCGGTGGCGACGGTGCCGGACCCCGAGCCGGTCGCGGCGGCGGGGCACGGGGCGTGAACCGGGCGCCGGGCGGATCGGACCCGGACGTAGCCGGGGACGCCCCGAGCGCCCCCGCCGGCATCGTCGAGTTCCTCGATACGACCCTGCGCGACGGCGAGCAATCGCCCGGGGCGACCCTGCATCTGGCCGACAAGCTCGAGATCGCCCACCAGCTCGCCCGCCTCGGCGTCGACGTCATCGAGGCCGGCTTTCCGGCCTCCTCCCCGGGTGACTTCGAGGCGGTGCAGCGGATCGCGCGCGAGGTCCAAGGACCGCAGGTGACCGGGCTCGCGCGCGCCACCCGGGGGGATATCGACGCGGTGCACGCCGCCGTTCGGGATGCCGCCCGGCCCCTCATCCACGTGTTCATCAGCGTGTCCGATCTCCACATCACGAGCAAGCTCGGGCTGGATCGAGCCGCCGTGCTGGAGCGGACCGGGGATGCGATCGCGCACGCGCGATCCCTCTGCGAGCGGGTGGAGTTCTCTCCCGAGGACGCCGGCCGTGCCGATCCCGACTACCTGTGCGAGGTGGTCCAGATCGCGGTCGACAACGGCGCCTCGGTGGTCAACATCCCCGACACCACCGGGTACTGCCTGCCGGAGGAGTTCGCGGGGCTGGTCGCGAGCGTGCGCCGCCAGGTGCGGGGGATGGCGACCGTCCTGGTCAGCGTCCACTGCCACGATGACCTGGGCCTCGCCACCGCCAACTCGCTGGCCGGGATCGCCGCCGGCGCCCGGCGGGTGGAGGGCTGCATCAACGGCCTCGGGGAGCGCGCCGGCAACGCGGCCATCGAGGAGGTGGTGATGGCGCTCCGGGTCCGCCGCCCGGTGCTGGGGCTCGCCGACAACCTCCACACTCCCGAGCTGGTACCCACCAGCCGGCTGGTGGAGCGGCTCACCGGGATCCCGGTGCCCCCCAACAAGCCGGTGGTCGGCCGCAACGCCTTTGCCCACGCCTCCGGCGTCCACCAGCACGGCGTGCTCCGCGACCGCCGGACCTACGAGATCATGTCCGCCGCCGACGTCGGGGCCGAGGGCACCCAGATCGTGCTCACCGCCCGCTCCGGGCGCCACGCCCTCCGCCACCGCCTCGATCAGATCGGAGTCCGGCTCCCGGCGGAGTCTTTCGAGATGTGCTGGGAGCGATTCCTGGCGGTGGCCGACACCGCCAAGGCGGTTGACGACGCCGACCTCGCCGCCATCGCCCGGTCGGTGCTGGCGGAGCAGCCGGTGGGGCCGACGGCGACCGGGCTCGCCGGGTGAGCGGCGCCCGCGGATCCGGGGGGCGATGCCGCCTGGTCGTGCTGCCGGGCGACGGAATCGGGCCTGAGGTCACCCAGGCTGGCCTGCAGGTGCTGGAGGCAGCCTGCGAGTCACAGGGGATCGCCCTTGAGGTGAGCCGGCACCTGATCGGGGGCGCCGCCCTGGAGGCGACCGGCGAGCCGCTGCCCGCCGCCGCCTTGGAGGCGGCTCGCGGCGCGGATGCGGTCCTCCTGGGAGCGGTCGGCGGGCCCCGCTGGGACCGGGCCGCGGTGCGCCCCGAGGCGGGCCTGCTCGCGCTCCGGAGCGGCCTGGGCGCCTTCGCCAATCTGCGCCCGGTGGTGGTGTGGCCGGGGCTGGAGCGGCACAGCCCGCTGCGACCGGAACGTCTCGCGGGAGTCGACATCCTCTTCGTGCGCGAGTTGACCGGCGGAGCCTACTTCGGTCGGCCCAAGGGGGTGGCCGGCACCGCTCCCAACCGCCGCGGGATCGATTCCATGGAGTACGCCGAGGCCGAGATCCGGCGGGTGGCGCAGGTGGCTTTCGCCGCCGCCGAGGGGCGCCGGGGCCACCTCACGTCGGTCGACAAGGCCAACGTCCTGGCCACCTCCCAGCTCTGGCGCTCGGTGGTGGAGGAGCTGGCCCCCGAGCATCCCGGGGTGACCCTGGACCACTGCTTGGTCGACAGCTTCGCCCTGCGGCTGCTGCAGCAGCCCCGCGACTTCGACGTGGTGGTCACCGAGAACCTGTTCGGCGACATCCTCACCGACGAGGCGGCCGCCCTCACCGGCACCCTCGGCACCCTCCCGTCGGCCAGCGGCGGCGGATCCGGACCCTGGCTCTACGAGCCGGTGCATGGATCCGCGCCCGACCTGGTCGGCCGCGACCTGGCCAACCCGCTGGGCGCGATCGCGACGATCGCGATGCTGTTGCGGCACACCCTGGGCCGCGAGGACCTCGCCGCCGCGGTCGAGGCCGGGATCGCGGCGGTGGTGCGAGGGGGACGGCTGACCCCGGACCTGGGCGGCGACGTCACCACCCAGGAGGTCACCACCCAGGTGGTGGCGCACCTGCAGGGGCAGGCAGCGGCATGACCGAGCCCGTCGTCCTGTACGACACCACTCTGCGCGACGGGATGCAGGGATTCGGTCTCCAGCTCAGCCTGGACCAGAAGTTGGGGATCGCGCGCCGCCTCGACCGACTCGGTCTCGCCTATGTGGAGGGGGGCTGGCCGGGTGCCAATCCCCGCGACACCGCCCTCTTCCAGCGCCTGGCGGCGCATCCCCTCGAGACCGCGCGGCTGGCCGCCTTCGGCGCCACCTGCCGCCCCGGCGCGGCCGCCGAGGTCGACGAGGGGCTGCGCGCCACCTTGGCCGCGCAGGCTCCGGTGGTGACGCTGGTGGGCAAGGCGTCGCGCTGGCAGGCGGAGACCGTGCTGGGCACGACCGCCGCCGAGAACCTGCGCATGATCGCCGACAGCTGCCGCCACGCGGTCGACCAGGGGCACGAGGTGATCTTCGACGCCGAGCACTTCTTCGACGGATTCGACGGATTGGGGGCGGCCCCCGGCGACCGCGGCTACGCCCTGGCGGCGCTGGACGCCGCCGCCGCCGGGGGTGCCGCGTGGATCGTGCTCTGCGACACCAACGGCGGTCAGCTTCCGGCCGCGATCGCGGCCGGGGTCGCCGCCGCCCGCGAGCGCGTGGGAGATCGGGTCGGAATCCACTGTCACAACGACGCCGGGGTGGCGGTCGCGGCCTCGCTGGCCGCGCTGGCGGCCGGGGCGCGGATGGTGCAGGGCACCCTCAACGGCTGCGGCGAGCGCTGCGGCAACACCGACCTGCTGGTGGTCGCGGCCACCTGCGAGCTCAAGCTGGGGCGCCCGGCGCTGCCGCCGGGCCGGCTCGACGAGCTGGTCCAGGTGTCGCGAGCGTTCGACGCCGCCCTCAACCGGGCCCCCGACGCCCATCGTCCCTACGTCGGGGCGGCGGCCTTCCTGCACAAGGGCGGCCTGCACGCCCAGGGGATGGCTCGTGATCCCCGGGCCTACCAGCACGTCGATCCGGCCCGGGTCGGAAACCGCTCGCGAACCGTCGTGTCCGACCAGAGCGGCCGCAGCAACATCGCCGCCAAGCTGCGCGAGCTGGGGCTCACCGACCTCGACCGCGACGCTCGCGGCCGGCTGGTGCAGCAGCTCAAGGTCCTGGAGGCACACGGCTGGGCGTTCGAGGACGCCGACGCCTCCTTCGAGCTGCTGGTGCGCCGCGCCCAGCCGGACGACCGCCCCCCGTTCGCGCTCCGCGAGGTGCTGGTGGTGGCCCGCCAGGAGACGCTCGACGAGGGCGGCGACCGGCAGTCGGTGGAGACCAGTGTCAAGCTGGAGGTGGGCGGCACCCGGGTGCACACCGCCGCCACCGGGATGGGTCCGGTGGAGGCCCTCGACATCGCCCTCCGGCGCGCTTTGGTCCCGCATTTCCCCGAGCTTGCCCAGGTCCAGCTGATGGATTACCGGGTAAGGGTCATCGACGGGGACCGCGGCACCGGGGCGACGGTCCGGGTCGGGATCGATTCCAGCGACGGGGTGGGGCTGTGGACCACCGTCGGCTGCTCCGGCAACATCCTCCACGCGTCCGCGCTGGCGCTGGTGGATGGCTACGAGTGGGCGGTCCGCCACCTCGGACAGGGTCGGTTGGTGGCCAGCGCATGAGCGGCCGCACCGCCTACGCCAAGATCTGGGACGCGCACGTCGTCGCCGGGGATCCCCGCTCTCGCGCGCTCCTGTATGTGGATCTCCACCTGGTCCACGAGGTCACCTCGCCGCAGGCGTTCCAGGGCTTGCGGGAGGCAGGCCGACGGGTGCGTCGCCCCGACCTCACCCTGGCGACCATGGACCACAACGTCCCCACCTGGGAGCGCAGCCGCCCGACGCCGGACCCGGTGGCGCGGGAGCAGCTCCGCCAGCTGGACGAGAACTGCCGCGCCGCCGGGATCCCACTGCTCGGCCTGCAGCACGCCCGCCAGGGGATCGTGCACGTGATCGGGCCCGAGCTGGGGCTCACCCAGCCGGGGATGACGGTCGTCTGCGGCGACTCGCACACCGCGACCCACGGCGCCTTCGGGGCCCTGGCGTTCGGCATCGGCACCTCGGAAGTGGAGCAGGTGCTGGCGAGCCAGTGCCTCTGGCAGGCGCCGGCCCCCACCCTGGCGGTGCGGATCGAGGGCGACCTCCCGCCCGGGGTCTCCCCCAAGGATCTCGCCCTTGGCGTGATCGGCCAGATCGGTGTGGGCGGCGGCCAGGGGAGCGTCATCGAGTACACCGGCACGGCCGTCCGGCGGCTCTCGATGGAGGGTCGGATGACCTTGTGCAACATGAGCATCGAGGCGGGCGCGCGGGCGGGGCTGATCTCCCCGGACGCCACCACCGTCGACTACCTGCTGGGCCGGCCAGCGGTCGCCGGCGGCCAGGACGTCGCCGAGACCGCGGCCCAGTGGCTCAGCGTCGCCAGCGATGCGGATGCCGTCTTCGATCGCAGCGTGCTCGTCGACGCCACCCAGCTCGCCCCCTTCGTGACCTGGGGCACCACCCCCGCGATGGTGGTGCCGGTCACCGGGTGCGTCCCCACCTTGGACCAGGTCGTCGGCGAGTCCGAGCGCCGGGCGGCCGCGCGCGCGCTCGAGTACATGGGCCTGACCGAGGGCACGCCGATCGAGGCGATTGCGATCGACCGGGTCTTCATCGGCTCCTGCACCAACAGCCGGCTGGAGGACCTGCGCGAGGCGGCCGCGGTGGTCGCCGGCCATCGCGCCCACCCCCGGGTGCGCGCGATGGTGGTGCCGGGATCGCAGACGGTCAAGCGCGAGGCGGAGGCTCTCGGTCTCGATCGCATCTTCCGCGACGCCGGCTTCGAGTGGCGCGAGGCGGGGTGCTCGATGTGCTTGGGCATGAACCCCGACGTGCTCGCTCCCGGGGAGCGCTGCGCCTCGACCTCCAACCGCAACTTCGAGGGACGCCAAGGCTCCGGGGGGCGCACCCACCTGGTCAGCCCGGCGATGGCGGCCGCCGCCGGGCTCCACGGCCACTTCGTCGATGTGCGCACGCTCACGCCGGCCGGGCTGGCGGCATCCCCCGGGGCGGAGGGCTAGGCCCCGATGCACTCCTTCACCGAGCACGAGGGCCTGGTCGGGGTGCTCCCCCGGGACGACGTCGACACCGACCAGATCATCCCCAAGCAGTTCCTGGCCCGCACCGGCCGCGATGGCTACCAGGACGGGTGCTTCTTCGCCTGGCGGCTCGACCCCACCGGCCAGCCGCGGGCGGACTTCGAGCTCAACCACCCGGCCTTCCTCGGCCACAGCGTGCTCGTGGCCGGGCGCAACTTCGGCTGCGGCTCGTCCCGTGAGCACGCCGCCTGGGCGCTGCTCGACAGCGGGGTGCGGGTGGTGGTGGCCCCGTCCTTCGGCGACATCTTCACGGTCAACGCGCTCCAGAACGGGCTTGTGCCCGTGACCCTGGAGCCCGCGATGGTCGCCACCCTGATGGCCCGCGGCCAGCGTCGCGACGGCTACCGGGTGACGGTCGACCTGGTTCGCCAGGAGGTGCGCGACGACGAGGGGCTGCGGGCCGGCTTCGCGGTCGACCCCTTCTGGCGCGCCTGCCTGCTCGAGGGCCGCGACCCGATCGCGATGGCGCTCGACCAGGAGGCCGCGATCGCCGCCCACGAGGCGGAGCGGTCCCGGCTGCTGCCGGTCACCACCGGGCTGGACCGCTGAGCGGGGCGGCCGCCCGCCCCGGCTCCGGGAGCCGGCGATGACCTGGGCGATCGCGTGCCGCTGCCGGGACACCCCCGGGACCCTGGCGCATCTGGCGGCGGCGATCTCGGCGCAGGCGGCCAACATCCGGGACGTCGCCCTCACCCGTGAGGATCCTGACACCGTCTTCCTCCACTTCGAGCTCGACGACGGCCCGGACCCGGAATCGGTCCTGGCCGGCCTGGCCGGCCTCGCCGACGTGGACGAGGTCGAGCGGGTGCCGACCCAGCGAACCATCTTCGGCAAGCGGGTGATCGTCATCGGCGGGGGGGCCCAGGTGGCGATCGTCGCCCAGGGCGCGGTGAACGAGGCCGACCGCCACAACATCCGGGGCGAGCGGATCAGCGTCGACACCATCCCGCTGGTGGGCGAGCAGGAGATCGCCGCCGCGGTGCGGGCGGTCCGGCGGCTGCCGCGCGCGGTGATCCTGGTGCTGGCCGGGTCGTTGATGGGGGGCGCCATCACCGAGGCGGTCCGCGAGGTGCGCGGCCACGGGATCCTGGTGATCTCGCTGCACCAGGCGGGATCGGTGGTGGACGTCGTCGACCTGGTGGTGTCGGACCCCATCCAGGCCGGGGTGATGGCGGTGATGGCGGTGGCGGGCACCGCCCGCTTCGATCTCGCCCGGGTGCGCGGCCGCCACTTCTGATCGCGGGCGGCGGGCCGCTGTGAGGGCGTGACCCCATCATCGCCCGGGCGCGATGGCGCCGTGACACCGGGCCCGCACACTCACAGGTGGATCGCCAAGCTCCCCCGATCGAGCTCGGACGCTGACCCCCCTTAGAGGACGACGATGCCCGCAGCCGAGCCGCATCCCGCAGCGGCGTCGCAGGCGGCCGCGGCGGCACCGCTCGACCAGGCTGGCCTGGAGCGCTGTGCCGCGGGCCGGATCCTGGACGGACGGCCCACCCGCCTGCTCGTGGTCGGGGTCGACCCGCCCCCGCCGGCATCGGTCACCCAGGCCGCCGTCCGCGAGGCGGCGGAGGAGCTGCTGGGAGAGCCGGCCGTGGTCGCGGTGGTTCGCTGCGACCCGGTCCTCACCGCCTTGGTCCTGGGCGGGGGACGGGGATCGCTGGCGCGCGTCAACGACCTGCGCACCGCCCAGACCCTGGAGGTCGCGGTCGGAGCCCGGCTGCGAGCCGCCGGACATCCTCAGTGCGGCGTCAGCGTCGTGGCCGGCTCGGAGGCGGCCGCCACCTTGCCCAAGCTCGAGCTGATGGTGCGGGCGATGCTCCACACCCTGGGGGACCGCGCGGCCACCCTGGCTCGGGGCCGCGCCCACCTCCAGCAGGTCGCCACCCTGCTGGAGCACCAGCGCCTGCGAATCCTGTTCCAGCCGATCGTGCGGCTGGGCGATGGCGCCGTCTCCGGCTACGAGGCGCTCTGCCGAGGTCCGTTCGACCATCCCCTGGAGATGCCGAGCCGGCTCCTCGAGGCGGCCGACCAGGCGGGACTGCTGGGCGAGCTGCACTGGGAGCTGGTCTGGCTCGCCCGGCTGCGCGCCGCCGAACGCTTCGCCCGCGGCGACCTGCTGCTCTTTGTCAACGTCGAGCCGCGCGAGCTCGGCGACGCCCCGCCGCCGCGCCGCCACGACTGGGACCATCCCGCGCTGTGGCCGGAGACCCAGATCGTGGCCGAGGTCACCGAGCGCCGCCCGATCGCGGACCTCACCACCTTTCGCCGCCACACCGACCGCTACCGCCGCCGGGGCTATCGCTACGCGCTCGACGACGTCGGCTCCGGCTACGCCGGCCTCGGCACCCTGGCGCTGCTGGCACCCGAGTTCATCAAGGTGGACATGCACCTGGTTCAGGGCTGCGACGAGGACCCGGTGCGGCAGTCGGTCGTGAGCGCGCTGGTCCATCTCGCCCGCAGCCTCGGGGCGGAGGTGATCGCCGAGGGGGTCGAGACCCGCTCCCAGCTGCTGGTGCTGCGCCGGCTGGGGGTCGACTACGGCCAGGGCTTCCTGCTCGCCAGCCCCGCCGAGGCGCCGCCTCCCATCAGCGGTCCCGGGCTGGCGGCGCTGCGCCAGGCCGCCGGAAGCGACGCCCTCGCGATCCGAAGGCTGGCCTGATGCTGCCGGCCGGCCGTCGGATCGGGTGGCCTCGGAGCGCGTCGCTGGGGCAGCGGTTCGCGGGCGGCCTGCTGCTCTTGGTCGGTGTCCTCATCCTCAACCTGGTGGCGGCGGTCCCCCAGCTGACCGCGATGCAGGCCGCCAACACCCAGCTGCGGCATCGGGACCTCCCGCTCCAGGCCAGCACCGACAGCCTCTTCAACCAGCTCCTGGGAGTCCAGACCGAGCTGGGCGAGACCCTGCTGAGCGGGCGGGTGAGCGCGCTCCAGGCGATGCGGCGCGACCTCGGCGCCACCGCCGCCGAGCAGGCCCAGCTCACCCAGCTGACGCGCGGCCACGCCTCGCTGGTGGCAGCCCTGGCCGCGCTCCGGTCCCGCGTCGGCAGCTGGGAGGGGAAGTACCTCGGCCCCGAGCTCAGGGCTCGGGCGTCCACGCCGTTGGCCCAGCTGGTGACCGCCATCCCCCGTGGCGACCGGCTCTTCCACCAGATCGAGGTGGCCGCCGGGAGGCTCAAGCTCGCGGCGGCCACCCAGGTCTCCGCCGACCTCGGCCAGGCGGCCGCGGCCCAGCTCGAGATCTTCATCCTGGTGCTTTTGACCTCGGTGATCGGGTGCATCGTCGCGGGCACCCTGATCGTCCTCACCGCGCGCTCGGTGCTGCGGCCGCTGGCCGCGCTCGGGCAGATGGCGCGTGACCTCGGGGAGGACCGCCCGATCCGGCTGGAGCCGCCCCGGGGGACGCCCGAGCTGCGCCAGCTCCACGCCAACCTCACCGCCGCCGGCCTCCACCTGCAGGCGCAGCAGACCCGCCTGGCCGAGAGCAACGGCGAGCTGGCCCGGGCGGTTCAGGTGAAGAGCGAGTTCCTCGCCACCATGAGCCACGAGCTGCGCACGCCGCTCAACGTCATCTTGGGATTCACCGAGCTGATTCGCACCGGCGCCGCGGGCGAGATCCCGGCCACCGCCCGGGACCACCTCGACCGGGTGATCCGCAACGGGCGGATCCTGCTGGGCCTGATCAGCGACATCCTCGACCTCAGCAAGCTCGAGGCGGGTCGAATGGAGGTCGGCTGCACCGTCACCGCGGTCGACCAGATCGTGGGCCAGGTGGTGGAGGATGCCCGCTCCCTCGCCGACCGCAAGGGCGTCCGGCTCACGCTGGAGCCGTGCGCGGAGCCGGCCGCCGCCCTGGCCGACCCGCGCGCCATCCTCCAGGTGCTCACCAACCTTGTTGGCAATGCGGTCAAGTTCACCGAGTCGGGCAGCGTCACGGTCACGGTCCGGACCACCGCCGCCCTCTGCTGTGTCGACGTCCTCGACACCGGGCCCGGGGTCGCAGACGCGGACCGCGAGGCGATCTTCGACGCCTTCCGGCGCGCCGGCGCCCGGATCCACGACGAGCTCGGGTCCACCGGCCTCGGCCTGGCCATCTCGCGTCGGCTGATCGGTCTCATGAGCGGGCGGATCGAGCTCGAGAGCCAGCTCGGGGTGGGCAGCCGCTTCACCGTGGAACTGCCCCTGGCCCGGGTCAGCCCGCAGCTGCGCGCCGGGCGCCAGGAGCAGCCGCTGGTGATGGGGGTCGCCCAGGACCCCGCCGCCCTGCAGCGCTGGGAGGTCCACGCCACCGCGGTCGGATTCGATTTCGTGGGGACCGCCGACGGGCCCACCGGGCTGCGGGCCGCCGCCGCCCTGCGCCCGGCGGTCGTGCTCCTGCTCGCCGACCTGGACCGCGAGGGGGCCGAGCTGCTGCTCGACCAGCTCCGGGGTCAGCCCGACACCCGTCAGCTGCCGGTGCTCCTGGTCACCAGCGGAGAGCCGCAGGCGGCCGCGGGCGGCGAAACGGACGGGTTCCTGCGGCGGCCGGTGCCGGAGCCGGGGCTGCGCCAGGTCCTGCTCCAGCACCGCCGCAGCCGGGCCACCGCCAGGGCCGCCTCGTGACCCGCCCCCACGTCCTGCTGATCGAGGACTACCCCGACAACCGGGTGCTGGTCTCGGCGGTGCTGGGGGACGCGGGCTGGGCGGTGAGCGTCGCCGAGGACGCCCCCAGCTGCGACCGGCAGCTCGCCCAGGGGCTCGACCCGGACCTGTTCCTGATCGATCTCTCGCTGCCCGGCGAGGACGGCTGGAGCCTGGTCCGCCGGCTCCGCCAGGATCCGCGCTGGCGGGAGCGGCCGATGGTGGCGCTCACCGCCCACGCGATGGACGGCGACGCGCGCCGCGGGCTGCGGGCCGGCTTCGACGGGTACCTCACCAAGCCGATCGACCTCGGCACTTTCCCCACCACCTTGTCGCGCTGGCTGCGCACCCCCAGCCCCGCCGAGGGCGGCTGAGGCCACCCCCGCGCGCGACCTGGCGCGGGACTTGACCGCCGGGCCGATTGTCGCCACCATGCACTCGACAGATCAGGAACGGCCCCGGGGGGGATCCGTCAGGGAGGGGTGCTCATGACGATCGGCTCGCTCAAATCGATGGTGCGGGCGGCGCGCACGCGGCGGCGGTGGCTGGCGGTGACGGCCGCGCTGGTGGCCGTCCTGGGGTCCTCGGCGGCGGGCACGGCGGGAGTGAGCCGCCACGCGGGCAGGGGGGGCACGGTCACGTTCGCGCTGCCACCCGGGGAGTCCTGCAACTACATCTCGCCCTTCATCAACGGCCCCGAATCCAACAACATCGACCTCTTCCAGTGCGAGTACTTCCTCTACCGGCCGCTCTACTGGTTCGGCACCAACGGTCAGTTCACCATCAACTACCACCTCAGCATGGGGCAGCCGCCGGTGTACTCCAACGGCGGGCGCACGGTCACGATCAGGCTGAACCACTACATGTGGTCGGACGGCAAGCCGGTGACCAACCGCGACATCGAGCTGTGGATGCACATCCTGCAGGCGGAGAAGGCCCAGTGGGTGGGCTATGTTCCCGGGGACATCCCCGACAACATCACCTCGATGAGCTTCCCCGCCGCCACCCCCGACAGCTTTAGCCTCACCTTCAACAAGGCGTACGGCCACACCTGGCTGCTCTACAACAACCTCAGCATGATCTTCGCCATCCCCCAGCACGCCTGGGACAAGACCTCGAGCTCCAGCCCGGTGGGCAACTACGACCAGACCCCCACGGGAGCGGCGGCGGTCTGGCGCTACATCGATCACGCCGCCAAGCAGGAGCCCACCTACACCACCAATCCGATGTGGAAGGTGGTGGACGGCCCCTTCAAGCTGGCCGCCTACACCCCCGCCACCGGCTACGCCGCGTTCGTGCCCAACTCGGCCTACACCGGGCCGCAGAAGCCCACGATCGCCCGGCTGGAGGAGATCCCCTTCACCAGCGACACGGCGGAGTTCGACGCCCTGCGCGCGGGGACTCTGAGCTTCGGCTACCTGCCCACCCAGGACCTCAATCAGAAGTCCTACTTCACCCAGCGCGGCTACTCCGTCAACCCCTGGGTGGACTGGGGCTTCAACAACTTCTGGATCAACTACACCAACCCCAAGGTGGGGCCGATCTTCAAGCAGCTCTACATTCGCCAGGCGCTGCAGCGGCTGGTCGACCAGAACAAGATCGTCAAGGACATCTACCACGGTCAGGCCTACCCCACCTACGGGCCGGTGCCGATCCTGCCCAAGAGCACCTACCTCAGCTCCTATGAGGCCTCCGACCCCTATCCCTTCAGCCTCAGCGCCGCCAAACACCTGCTCTCCAGCCACGGCTGGGCGGTCCATCCCAACGGGGTCGACACCTGCCGCACACCCGGCACCGGGTCGAACCAATGCGGGGCCGGGATCGCGGCCGGGACCCCGCTCAGCTTCAACGAGATCACCTCGCCGGGATCGGTCGTGTTCAACGCCGAGATCGCGGTGATCCAGTCCGACTACACCCTGGCCGGGATCCGGCTCAACATCTCGCAGACCCCGGAGGCAACCTTGTTCGCCGAGCTGGTGCCGTGCCACAAGGCGACCGGGGCCGGCTGCTCCTGGCAGATCGCCAACTTCGGGCAGCCCGGCTCGACCCCGACCTACTCTCCGCAGTACCTGCCCACGGCGGGCATGTGGATCGGCAGCGGCGGCGGCAACAACGCCGCCGGATACCACAGCTCCGAGCTCGACCAGCTGATCGCCGCCACCAGCTTGAAGCCCGGGCTGGCGCCGTTCTGGGCGGAGGAGAACTACGCCGCCAAGCAGCTGCCGGTGATCTGGGAGCCCAACTACTACTACCAGCTCTCGGTGATCAGCGGGCATCTCCACGGCGCGATCCCGCAGGACCCCAACCTCAACATCTACCCCCAGGCCTGGAGCCTGAGCGGCTGACCCTCGATGCGGGCGGCGGCGGGACCCCGGGTCCCGTCCGCCGCCCGCTCCGCTCGCCTCACGGCATCGCGGCCCCGCCGTCGACCACCCAGGTCTGGCCGGTGATGACGTCGCTGTCGGGTCCGGCGAGGAAGCTGATCGCCCCGACCACGTCGGCCGGCAGCTCGACTCGCGTGATCGCCCGCTCCCGCAGGCGGGCGGGGGCCTGCGCATCCGGCCGATCGGCGCCCCCGGCGTCCGAGGCGGTCCGCCCCGGAGCGACACAGTTGACCCGGATCCCGTCGGGCCCCAGCGCCCGCGCCAGGCTGCGGGTGAACCCCACCACCGCCGACTTGGCGGTGAGGTACTGGAGCGGGCTCGGGGCGGCGCCCGTGAAGACGGCGGCCGAGCCCAAGGTGATGATCTTGCCGTCGGCCAGGCGGCGCATCTCGGGGACCACCGCCCGGCAGCAGCGCCAGGTCCCGATCACGTCGACCCGAAAGACCTGCTCCCGGTGCGCGATCGGGATCGTCTCGAACGCCCCCTGGAGCAGGGGGACCGCCTGGAAGACGGCGGCGTGGTTGACCAGCACGTCGATGCGACCGAAGGCGGCCACCGCTCCCGCCGCCATCCGCTCGACGCCGGCGGGGTCGGCGACGGCAGTCGCCAGCGTCACCGCCTCACCCCCCTGGGCGGCCAGCTCCCGGGCGACCGCCCGGCCCGCGTGGGCGTCGAGCTCGGCCCCCACCACCTGGGCGCCATCGGCGGCGAGCCGGGCCGCGAAGGCGCGCCCCAGCCCGTGACCGGCGCCGGTCACGATCGCACAGCGGGGGCGCTGCGGGTGAGCGTCCATCCCGTCAGCGGCTGGGCCCGCGGCCCCCGGCCCGAGCTGGTCCTGAGCCCCGCCGATCCCCCCCGGGCGGCGCCGGGCCGCCGGCGCGGCTCCCAGCCGCCCCGCCACCATCGGCCGCCCCCGCCGCCGGGAGACCGCCGGGCGCTGGTCGGCCGGTCGGCCCCCCCCCACCGCGCCCCTCAGCGTGGGGCGGCGGGCGGGGTCAGGATGGGACGCAGCTGGGCCGCCAGCACCGAGCGTCCCAGCTGACCCACCTGGATGCCGCTGATCCGGCCGGCCGCGGTGAGGAAGACGTTGACCGGCAGCGCGACCACCCCGAAGCGCTGCGCCACTGTGCCCTGGGGATCGAGCAGGGTGGGCCGGTCGATCCCGAGCCGGTGCAGGAATCCGACCGCGGTGGACCGCGTCTGCTGGTAGTTGATGAGCACCAGCCGCACCCCGCGGGCGGCGTCGCGCCGGGCGGTGCGGTCGAGCAGGGGGAGCTCGGCGCGGCAGTTGACGCACCAGCTGGCCCAGAAGTCCAGGATCAGCGGGTGGCCGCGCAGGCGGGCGAGGCTGACCCAGCCGCCGCGACTGCTGGGCAGCGTCGGCAAGGGGGCCAGCTGGCCGACGCGGCCCACCCGGGCGACCCCGCTCGGGGTGGGGAACGCCCCCCCCACGCCCTGGGTCTGCAGCCAGGCCAGCACCTGGTCGACCACCGTGGTCGGCGACCAGCTGCCCCCCGAGCGCAGCTCCCGGCGCCCCAGCTGGTCCAGGTAGCGGGCGATCAGGGTGGGGATCCCGGCCCGGATCGTGGGCTGGCCCAGGACCTCGGAGACCACCTGGCCGGAGGGGTCGACCACCATCACCACCGAGGCGTGAAGCGGATTGCTGGTCTCGCGCCGGCGGGTGAACGGGTCGACCGGGGCCACCCCCCGGATCGGCTGGTTCACCGGCAGCGGGATGTGGAGGCGGGTCCAGAACCGGTTCACCGCCGCGACCGAGCCGGTCAGGAGGGTGAAGGGGAGGTGGAAGTATCGGGCGTAGCGGGCGATCGCCACCGGCGTGTCCACCTGCGGCTCCTGGGTCACCATCACGATCGCGACCCGGTGCTGCAGGCCCCGGCTCTGCAGCTGGCGCTCCACCCGCAGCAGCGCGGCGTCGACCAGGGGGCAGGTCTCCTGGCACTCGGTGAGGAACGACGCCAGCACCATCACCCGACCCCGGAACTGGCGCAGTGACACCGGCCGGCCGCGCTGGTCGGTGAGGGTCACCCCGGGCACCGCCAGCTCGGTGCCGGCGGCGACCTGGAGCCCGAAGTTCAGCTCGGCGTTGCCACCGTAGGCAGCGGCCAGGCGCACCGGCGGGACCCCGGGGCCGCCCAGCCGGAGGGCGAGCAGAAGCGGGGTGAGGCCGGTGGCGGCGACCCGCACCCCCGCCCGCGTCCGCTCCCGGTGGACCCGCCCGCCCGGGCCCCGCCAGCTGAGGCCCACCCCGTCGTAGCGGCCCACCGGGACCTGGAGCTGGACCCAGGTGGCCTCCCCGGGCGCCACCAGCCGCCCGGGGAGCGCCACCGCCCCCGCCCGCACCGGCAGGGTGGTCCAGCCTCTCCCCCACCCCCACCCCGCGCGATGCAGGCTGAGGCCGGTCGGCCGCACGGTCTCGCGGGCTGCCGCCGGCACCGGCCGGGAGACCGTGGCCACCACCAGCACGGTGCCCCGGCCGGGGCCACCGCTGCGGGCCAGCAGCCATCCCCCTCCCGCCGCCAGCAGCAGCGCCACCGCCCCCAGGCCGAGGGCGACCGCCCGCCGCCCCGGGGGCGGTGGCGCCCCCTCCGCCACGCTCAGCTCTGGTCCCACTCCGGCCGCTTGCGGAAGAGGCCGCCCCAGCCGAGGTGGAACCATCGCTCGGGCCGGTACGGGGGCAGCTGGACCACCTCCACTGCGCTCAGCGTGGTGTGGATCGCGCGGCGCGTGATCGTCTTCACCCGGTCGGCGGCGACCTCGACCAGCTCCCCCCCCGGGCGCCGGACCGCCAGGCCGTGGAAGATGTCCGCGCCCTCATCGCCGAGCAGCGACTCGGTGGTGCCGATGGACCCCCCGTCCTGATCGAGCACGGGCGCTCGATAGGGCGTGGCGATCCAGGCCACCGGCTCATCGCCCGCGGCCGGCGTCGCGTCGGGAAGATCGGTCATGGCGCCCTGCCTCTTTGCCAATTCCGCCAGCTGATGATAGCGTCCCGAGCGCGCCCGGCCGGCGCGACGGGTCAGCCCGAGGCGGGAAGCTGCCCCAGGCGAACCGTCACGGTGGCGTGCGCCCCCGACGGGGTGACGATCCCAACTGGGACATCCGCCCCGGGCTGGAGCTGCGCCAGCACGCTGGTGAGCGCGTCGACCGAGAGGGTGGGGCGGTGGTCGACCGACACGATGATGTCCGTGGCCCGGATCCCGGCGCGCTGGGCGGGGTCGCCCGCCACCACCTTGGCCACCTCGGCGCCGGCCGGGGTGCCGGTGGCGGAGAGCACGTTGCCGACCTCGACCCCGAGGAACGCGCGGTGGCTGTTCTCGACCCGGCCGTAGCGGATGATCTGGCCGGCGATGCTGCTGACCACGTCGCTGGGGATGGCGAAGCCGATCCCGGGCGCCTGCGAGCCGCCCAGGGTGCTGTCGGTGGCCGCCAGCGTCGGGATCCCCACCACCTGCCCCGCCAGGTCCACCAGCGCTCCGCCGCTGTTGCCCGGGTTGATCGCCGCACTGGTCTGGAGCACGTCCGGCAGGGTCACCCCGGTGGGCTCCTGCACGGTCCGGCCCACCGCGCTGATGATCCCGGTGCTGACGCTGCTCTGCAGGCCCAGCGGGTTGCCGATCGCCATCACGATGTCACCGACCTGGAGCTGGCTGGAGTTGGCGAACACGGCGGGATGCAGCCCCGGCGCGTGGACCCGGATCACCGCCAGGTCGTCGGCCGTGAAGGTGTTGACCAGGGTGCCCCGGACCACCCGCCCGTCGGCGAAGGTGACCCGGAAGTGTCGGAAGCCGTTGACGACATGGTTGTTGGTGACGATGTCGCCGCGGGCGTCGAAGACGATCCCCGAGCCGAGGTCGCTGCTGGTGGAGATCTCCACCACCGAGGGCGAGACCCGCTGCACCACCTTGACGTAGTCGTCCTGGAGGGCGGTGAGCCCCAGCGACAAGGTGGCGGGGCTGACCGGGCTGGGCGAGGGGGCCCGTCTCGGCGCCGGCCCGCTGGCCCGGTGCGCCGGTGCCGCCGCCGGACCGCAGGCGGCCACCAGCACAGTGATCCCGATCCCGGCGGCCGCCACACGCACCCGGGGGAAGGCGGTCACCCTGGCAGTGTGCGCGCTTGCGGATGAGAGGAGCGTGAGAAGGGACTGAGAGCCGCACGAGGCACCCGGCCAACGGGCATCAGCCGGCGGCCGCCGAACTCCTCACCGCAAGGTGGAGACGCCGACCGGCGGGGGTCACCACCGTCAGCCGCAGCGCACGGCCGCGCCGCAGCGGCGCCAGGGCGCGCCCCAGCTGCGCCACCGTCCAGGTGGCGCGCGCCCCCACCGCCACCACCACCTGCTGGGGCAGCAGGCCCGCCCGCGCCATCGGGCTGGCGGGACGGACGTTGGTGACCAGCACCCCCAGCGGGTCCCCGGTGGGGCCGACGACGTCGCCCCCGGCGAGCCCGAACAGCTCGGGGGCCGCCGCCACCACCCGGCCGCGGCGGATCAGCTCCCGGGCCACGCGCGCCACCGTCCGGCTCGGCACCGCGAAGCCGATCCCGGGGGCCTCGCCGACCGCCTGCTGGCTCAGCGCCACCACGGTGGGGATCCCCACCACCTGGCCGGCGAGGTCGACCAGGGCCCCGCCGCTGTTGCCGGGGTTGATCTCGGCGCTGGTCTGGATCGCACCGCTCAGGGTGACGCCGTCGGGCTCGGTGACGCGCCGACCGACGGCGCTGACGATCCCGACGCTGACGCTGCTCTGGAACCCGAGCGGGTTCCCCACCGCCAGCACGATCGCGCCCGCCTCGGCGGCGCCGGGGGGGGCGAAGCGCGCGGGCGTGAGCCGACCGGCGTGGATGCGCACCACCGCCAGGTCGCCGGTGGGGTCGGTGCCGACCACCCGGCCGGCGACGACCCGACCGTTGGCGAGGGTCACGGTGACCCGGCGGGCGCTCCCGACCACGTGGTCGTTGGTCACGATGTCGCCCCGGGCGTCGAAGACGATCCCCGAGCCGAGGTCGGTGCCGGTCGTGATCTGGACCACCTCGGGCTGGACCTCGCGGACCACCGCCAGGTAGGCCGCCTGGAGCGCGGCGAGCGCCGTGCTCAGCCGCCCCGCCGGGAGCAGGACACCGCCGGGGGCGGGCAGCGCCCGGGGCCCCGACCGGCGGGCCGCGACCTGGCGGGCGGGCACCGCGGCCGCGTTCGGGCGCGAGCCCCGGGGAGCTGCGGTCTGGGTCAGGGCCAGGGCGGCCGTGACCAGCACCGCCAGCACCGCGAGCGCACGGATCCCGTCGGCGGCGGGGCGGCCGCAGCGGGCGGGACGGGGCGAGCCGGGAGGGGATCCCATCCCCAAGATCCTGCGCCCCGGCGGCGTCGGGCGGCAAGATGACGCTCGCCGCCAACTCTCACAGGAGGGCCCCGATGGCCGACCGAGCCCTGGTCCAGCTCACGATCGCCGGCGAGGTGGCCACCGTGGTCCTCGACGCCCCCGCGAGCCGCAACGCGCTCTCGCAGGCGGTCCTGGCCGCGCTCCAGGCCCAGCTGGATGCGGCACTGGCCCATCCCGGGCTGCGGGTGGTGGTGCTGGGCCACACCGGGCCGGCCTTCTGTGCCGGCGCTGACCTGGTCGAGCAGCGACGGACCGGCGGCCTGGGGGTCGCGGGCCTGGTCCCGGTGCTGCGGACGATCTGGGAGGCGCCGGTGCCGGTGGTGGCGCGGATCGGGGGCGCGGTCCGGGGCGGGGGGATGGGACTGGTCGCCGCCTGCGACCTGGCGGTGGCCGCCGACACCGCCTCCTTCGGCTTCAGCGAGGTCCGCCTCGGGGTGGCACCGGCGGTGGTCTCGGTGATCTGCCGTCACAAGTTGGGGGTGGCGGCCCTCGCCGAGGCGTTCCTCACCGGCCGCCCGCTGGACGCGGCGCGCGCCCGGGCGATCGGGCTGATCCACCGCACCGTCCCGGGGTCGGAGCTCGACCGCGAGGTGGCGGAGCTGGTGGCGGACCTGCGCCGGGGCGGGCCCGGCGCGCTGGCCGCCACCAAGCGGATCCTCAACCACCAGCCCGACCGCGCCCTGGAGACGGCGCTGGACCGGATGGGGGACCGGTCAGTGGAGCTCTTCCGCTCGCCCGAGGCCCAGGAGGGGATGGCGGCCTTCATGCAACGACGGCCCCCGAGCTGGGTGCACGAGCCCTAGCCGGGCGGTCAGCCGCGGGCGCCATCCACGGTGAGCACCTGCCCGCTGACGTACCCGGCGGCGTCTGAGCAGAGGAAGTTGGATCACCTGGGCGATGTCCTCCGGACGCCCCAGGCGACCCAGCGGGACCCGCTGGCGCACCTGCTGGTGGAGCTCCGCCACCGTGAGGTGGAGGCGGGTGGCGACGGCGTCGGTCATGGCGGTCTCGACAAACCCCGGGGCGACCGCGGTGACGTTGATGTTGAACGGGCCCAGCTCCACGGCGAGGGTGCGGGTGAGGCCCTGGAGACCGGCCTTGGCGGTCGAGTAGTTGGGCTGGCCGCGATTGCCCATCGCCGAGGTCGAGGAGAGGAAGACCATCTTGCCGCCCCGCTGCGTCACCATCCGGGCCGCCGCTTGGCGCGCGCAGAGGAAGGCCCCCTGGCAATGGACCTCCAGCACCTCGCGCCACTCGGCGAGGGTCAGGCGGGGGAGCAGGGTATCGCGGGTGATGCCGGCATTGCTGACGAGCACGTCGGCGCGGCCGAAGGCGGCATCGACCGCCGCCACGAGCTGGGTCACCTGGCCCTCGTCGGTGACGGCGCAGGCGACCGCCCGCGCCGTCCCGCCGGCGGCCACGATCGCGGCCGCCGCCGCCTGGGCGCCGGCGAGGCTCCGGTCGGCCAGGACCACCCAGTCGCCATCGGCGGCGAAGCGTCGGGCGGTCGCCAGCCCGATGCCCTGGGCGGCGCCGGTGATGACAGCGACCCGGCCGGCGGCAGCGCCCGCCCGGGATGCGGTCTCGGTCATCGGCGCCCCCTCCCGCTGGTCCTGCTCGCCCGCCCGCGCCAGGGCGGCTCCGGCTAGCCGACGCCGGCGCGGGCCGCGGCCCGCCTGGGCGAGGGGGCGGCCCGCGTCAGCGGGGGACGGAGCCACGGCGGGCGAGCAGGCTGAAGGTCAGCGGCGGCCGCGGCCCCGGGACCGGCGCCGACCACACGCCGTCGCCAGCGGAGATGAGCCACGCGAACTGCGGCCACACCGTCCAGTCGTGTTCGACCAGCCACTCCAGCTGGAGTCCGTGCCGGATCAGGGCCGTCACCGTCTCGCCGATTCCGTGGTTCCACTCGTAGCTGCGGCCATGGGCGATGCCGTGGCCCAGGTCGGTGTAGGTCAGGTCGGAGTCGGTGACCAGCGGCTGCTCCTGCTCGAAGTAGGTGTGCTGGAACTCCGGACGCTGATCCGCGAGCGCCCAGGCGACCGGATGCGTGTCGTGCAGGTAGAACCGCCCGCCGGGGGCCAGCAGCTGTCCCACCTGCTCCGCCCAGCGGTCGACGCTGGGCAGCCAGCAGAGCGCCCCGAGGCTCACGTACACGATGTCGAAGCCGGCCCGGCCCAGCCTCTCCACGGCGTCGTAGACATCGAGGCAGACGAACTCGGAGACCGGGGCGAGTCCCGCGCGCGCGGCGAGCTCCCGGGCGGCCGCGACCGCCGCCGGCGAGAAGTCCAGCCCGACCACCCGGGCGCCGGCTCGGGCCCAGCCGAGGGTCTCCATCCCGAAATGACACTGGAGGTGGAGCAGACGCAGCCCGGACACGTCCCCCAGCGCCTCCACCTCCCTCGGCCTCGGGCCGGGGCGATCGCGCAGCCAGCCCTCGACGTCGTAGAACCGGGACCCGAGGTGGATCCGCGTGCGATCGTCCCAGTTGGCCCGATTGGCCTCCCGATAGGGGCGGGTGTCGGGGGTGGGCACGATCGCCTCCTCATCTGTCCGGGCTGACCGGGACGGGGACCGCGCCGCCCGAGTCCAGGAGCCCTCCCAGACGCGGATCGTACCCGCGGCCGGGGCAGGACTGCCTGCCGGGGCGCGGCGGCTCCAGAGCGGCGCGGCCGATCCCGGGCCATCGAGCTGGCACGCTGACCGGCACCCTGTGGGATCACGGGCGGGGCGCCGGGGAGCGGGCGGGCGCGCGCGTCGCCGGGCCTCGATCGGCTCGACCCCCTGCGGCCGGTCCCGGCGGCGCGCGCGATGTAGGGGGGCGGCACCCCGCCCCCATCCGACGACGTCGGGGGTCAGTCGGGCGCGTTCCACCCGCCCCGGGGCCCACCCGCGGGCGCGCTCCCGGGGCGGGACCTCGGTCGCCACCAGGGCTGCGCCCAGGAGCGCCGCCCACAGCCGTCGCCGACAGCGCACACGGGTGCGGGCGGAGTCGGTCCCCCGCGCGCGGGGCGCCTGCCGCAGCCCCCGTCATGGCCTGGGCGCCGCCGCGGCCAGCCACTCGACCCGCAGCCCTCCACCCGAACCAGCTCTGGCTCCCCTCCCTCTCTCGGCGGAGGGGGGCCATTGGAGCCAGAGCCGGCGGGAGCCGGCAGGACAGGATCGGCTCGCGGGGGGACCGGGGAGGGTGCCGATGCCCCCGGAACGGGGGCCCGGGCCGGGGGCGTGGTGGCGGTGCTGGCGCCCGGTGCGGGCCACGGCCACAGGAGAGCCGCATCGGCCCGAGTGGGGGAACGGTCGCACGTCCCCGCACGGGGTGGCGGCCGCCGATCCGCTCCGCCTTCAGCCCCTCCTATACTCCGGCGGGTGGGCCGGGTGCTGATCGTCGCCAACGACGTGGTCGGGCGGCAGATGGCGGGTCCCGGCATCCGCTGCTTCGAGTTCGCGCGCCAGCTGGCCGCCGCCGGTCACGAGGTGACGCTGGCCGCGCCGGGCCGGCCCGACCTCGACGAGGAGGCCTTCACGGTGGTGGAGGCGTCGGGCAGCGTCGTCCAGCAGCTCGCCGAGTCCCACGACGTCGCGATCGTGCAGGGGTTCGCCTTGGAGCAGTACCCCAGCCTGCGCCACGCCAACGTGCGCCTGGTGGTCGACCTCTACGACCCCTTCCCGCTGGCGCTGCTGGAGCAGTTCGCGGCGGAGCCGATGCCGCGCCGCCAGGGGGAGCACCAGAGCACCTTGGCCGCGGCGCACACCCAGCTGAAGGAGGGGGACTTCTTCCTGTGCGCCAGCGAGCAGCAGCGCGACTTCTGGCTGGGCGCCCTCACCCTGGTGGGGCGGGTGAACCCGGCCACCCACACCGATGATCGGCGCCTGCGGCGCCTGATCGACGTCGTCCCCTTCGGGCTCCCCGAGGCGCCGCCGGTGGCGACCGGGCCGGGTCCGCGCGAGCTGGTTCCCGGCATCGGCCCGGGCGATCTGCTGCTGCTCTGGGGGGGCGGGATCTACAACTGGTTCGACCCCCTCACCCTGATCCGGGCGGTGGGCCGGCTGGCCCCCACCTGGCCGCATCTGCGGCTGCTCTTCCTCTCCACCACCCACCCCAACCCCAACGTCCCCGCCATGTGGATGCTGGCAGCCGCCCGCCGTCTCAGCGAGGAGCTCCGGCTGACCGACCGGCACGTCTTCTTCAACGAGCGCTGGGTCCCCTATCACGAGCGCGCCAACTGGCTGCTCCAGGCCGATGTCGGGGTCTCCACCCACTTCGACCACATCGAGACCCGCTTCGCCTTCCGCACCCGCATCCTCGACTACTTGTGGGCGGGGCTGCCGATCCTGTGCACCGCCGGGGACACGCTGGCGGAGATGGTCAGCCGCTTCGGCCTGGGTCTGACGATGCCGCCCGAGGACATCGACGGCGCCGCGCTGGCGCTGGAGCGGCTCTGCAGCGACCTGGACCTGCGCCAGACCTGCGCCGAGCGGGTCAGGGCGGAGGCCACCCGGCTCACCTGGGACCGCTGCACCACCCCCCTGCTGCGCTACTGCGGCGAGCCGCGGCGGGCGGCCGACCGGCCGGCTCCCTCGACCGCGCTGGCGCTCGCCGAGGCCGCCGGCAGCCTGGTGGTGGCACCCAGCCACCTGCCGGCCCGAATCGCCACCAGCTGGCGCCGCGGACGACCGCGACGACTCTGGCTGGAGGGACGGCGGCTGGGCGCCCGGGCCTGGGTGATCCTGCGCACCGAGGGCATCGGCGGGATCAGCCGGGGCGCCCGCCGCTGGCGGGCCAAGCGCCGCCCCCAGACGCCGCCGCCGAGCTGACCCCTCTCCCCCGCCGTCACCCCCTCGCCACCGGGGTGTGACCGCTTGGACCGACTGCCCACGGGGAGCGCTTGCTAGGCTCGTGGGGTCGGTGCGCCGCCGGCCACCCCGCCATGGACCCCTCCACCACCTCCGGCCTGTCCGAGTCCCGCCTGGCTCTCAGCCCGCCGATCCCGCGGCGGGCGCGGATCCAGCCGGGCAGCCATCCCGCGAGGTTCGCGGCGTTCATCGTGGCCGGGCTGCTGGGCCTGGCGACCCAGCTGGGGATGACCGCGCTCCTCTACGGCCGGCTGCACCTGCCGCTGGGGGCGGCCACCGCGCTCGCGATCCAGACCGCCATCCTGGTCACGTTCACGGTGAACTCCAAGGTCACCTGGCGCGACCGCGCCGCCGGTCGACCGCTGCGGCGCTCTCTGATCACCTTCGAGCTGGTCAGCCTGGTCGGCCTCGGCCTCAACCTGGCGGTGGTGCTCACCGCCGCCGACGTGATCGGCCTCCACTACCTGGTCGCCACCCTCTGCGGGGCGGCGTCGGCGAGCTGCTGGAACTACCTCGCCAATCACCTGGTGACGTTCCGCTCCCCGCGGCCGGGAGGCGCCGGGCAGATCAGGTGAGGCCGGGGCACCCCGGTCGCGTGGGGGCGTGAGGCCGTAGCCGGCGGCGGGTCGGGCCCGGCCGGGCGACAGGCCAGATCCCGACCCCGCGGTCCCAGGCGGCGGCGGGCGGCCGATCTCGCCCCGGGGCCCCAGCTGGGGCTCAACCGGGGTGGGCTGTGGGGGGGGATCGAGCGGGTCCCCGACGTCCCCGGCTAGGGCGGGCTGTCCCAGAAGATCCCGAGCCGGTGGGCCACCAGGAAGGCCGCGTCGGCGCGCAGCGTGGACACCCGCGGGTACAGCGTCTCCACGATCTGGCGGGGGGACGCGGCCGCGTAGCCGGCCAGGACCTGCGCCGACCGCAGCCGCTGCCGCTGTACCTGGGGGCCGGTGCGCAGGCCGCTGGGAATCGCCAGGCCGGCCACCGCCAGGAGCACGGCCGCCGCCGCCAGGGTGGCGATCCCACGGGCGCCGCGGCCCAGCCTGGCCGACGGCGGCGGAGCGGGGCCCGCGGTCGCCCGCGGCGGCGGCGAGGTCGCGGGGCGCAGGAGCGTCACCCCGCCCAGGTAGACGGCGGCCAGCAGCAGCAAGTTGACCAGGCCATAGCGCGAGATTGACGCGCTGGCAATCCCGAGCTGGACGTGGCCGGCGGCCTCGGCGATGTCCACCAGAACGCTGAAGGCGATCACAGCGGCCATTCCGGCGAGGCGCCGGTCGGCGGGCCGGCGCAGGCCCCAGAGCACGATCACCAGCGCCGCCGCGAGCAGGATCGCCCCGCCCAAGATCTCCGCCGCGGCCACCCCGATGCCGCCGCCGCCCGGCGCCGGCAGCACCGACCCCACCGACACCAAAAGAAAACCGATCGCCCGGCCGGGATCCTGCCAGAAGGTCGCCAGCCCGGGACCCCCGAGCCCGCCAACGTCCACGTGCCAGAGCGCGGCCACGATCGCGCCGGCGCCGCAGAGCAGCCAGCTGGTCCGCGCCAGCCAGCTGCCCGGACGTCCCGCCAGCACCACCAGGCCGGCGGGCCAGACGAACAGGCCCTCGAACGACGAGCAGGTGGCGATCCCGGCCGCCAGCACCGCGAACACGAAGGCTCCGAGCTCGAGCTGGTCGCGGTTGAGCATCGCCAGGGCGGCCACCACCCCGGCGACGGCGAGAGCATCGCTGAAGCGGAATCCCAACAGCAGGGTGGGGAGCTGGACCCAGCTGAGGGTGACCAGCACCGCGGGGAGCACCCACCACCAGCGCCAGGGGCCGGTCTCCCCCCAGAGCGCGACCAGCGCCCCCGCGACGCAGGCCAGCAGGATCACCGAGAACAGCATCTCGGCTCTGGTGTCCAGATGCACCACCGGCACCAGCCCGAAGACGACCAGCTCCGGCGCCAGCAGGCGGCTGCCCGCGACCGGATGCCAGAGCGCCGCGAGGGTGAGGCGGCCCGCGTCCTGGAGCCGGAGCACCGGCACGAAGCTGAAATCCCGGCCCACGGTCACGTTCACCCAGACCCGCTCCACCTCCCACAGCAAGGCCGCCACCGCGGCGAGCGCGAGCAGGGACGGGACCGCAACCCGGAGCGTCGGGCCGCGGGTGGCCGGGACTGCCGGCGGCAGGACGGGCCGGGACGGCAGGGCACCCGGGGCGACCGGCGCCCCGCCATGGGGTCGCAGCCGCGGCGGGGGCGCCACCGCGGGAGCGAGCCGGGCGGCCGCCGCGGCCGGCGCGGGCGTGAAGGGGCCGGCCGGAGGCACCCCCGGGACCGCCGCGGGGGACGGCGGGGGAGCGGGGGCCGCCGCCGGCGCGAGGGTCCCGGCCCGGGTCCGCACGCCCCACCCAGCCCCGCCGGTTCGGGAGTCGAGCGGGATCGCCGGGGGCACCCCCACGACGGGCGACGGGGGGGCGACCGGGTCGGGCGACGGGACCGCGGGGAGGGGCGGGAGAGCCGGGGGCGGCGGCGGGGGGGGATCCTCGGGGGCCATCGGCTCCGGGGCGGCCCCGGAGGACTGCGGGAAGGGGGCGAACAGCGGGACCGCCGGCTGGGCCGGCTGGGGCCACAGTGGGGGGACGATCGGCTGCTCCTCGTCGGGCACGGCCTAGCCCCTCGCCGGAGGCGGGGCGAGCGGCGCGGGGCCGGTGATCACGCCGCAGAATCCGGCGCGGTGCCCGGCACCGACGGGGCCGGCGGTCCCCCCATCTCGTCCAGGAACCGCGCCAGCGCCGGCGGCAGAGGGCCGGCGATCGCCTCCAGGCGCAGCCGGAGCAGGCGCGGGTCGCGGCGCACACTGGTCGCGCCGGCAACCTCGACGTAGGTGTGGGCGCGCTCCCAGCGGGGCTCGCCGGTGAGGACGTAGAGGCGCCGAACCATGTCGCGCAGGGTCTCCCAGGTGTGCACCGGCTGGTAGATCGAGGCGTCGAAGTGGGTGCGCTCGCCGAGGTTGTACTGGAAGACCTCCTGGTCGGAGCGCCGCCGCCGCCGCTGCTGCTCGCGCCGGCTGCCCCAGGCCCGGCCGAACCCGACCCCCGCCTCGGCCAGCACCCGCAGCGAGGCGGCCCGGTGCTGACCGCGGAGCGCGTTGCGGAGCAGGAAGGCGGCCCGCTGCGTCAGCACCGGGCGCACCCGCTGCCGCTCGAAGTTCTTGAAGACGGTGAGCAGCAGGTTGCGCTGGATCAGGTGGTACTTGTAGGCGTCGGGCCGATGGCGCGTGGAGGCCGAATGGACGTGGTAGATCCGAGCCGTCGGCACCGAGGTGAACGACTCCCCGCGCTGGAACCCGCGCAGGCTCCAGTCCACGTCCTCGTAGAACATGAAGTAGCGGCTGTCGAGCCAGCCCACCCGGTCGGCCTGGAACGCCTCGCGGCGGATCAGGGCGGCGCCGAAGCACACCCCCGAGACCGGCTCCTCCTGGTCGTACTGGCCGACGTCGTAGCTGCCCAGGCCGCGCTGGGCGGCGCCCCCGTTGTCGTGGAAGACCATGCCGATGCTGTCGATCAGCTGGTGGTCGTGGACGAACAGGATCTTGGGGGCGAACCCCAGCGACTGCGGGTGGCGGGCCGCCGCCGCCACCAGCTCGGCGATCGCCGCAGGCTCGACCTCGGTATCGGGGTTGAGCAGCAGGCAGAGCTCGCCGTCGCCGGCCTCGATGCCGCGGTTGGTCCCCTCCGCGAACCCCAAGTTTTGCGGCAGCGGCACAAAGCGCAGCGTCACCCGGTCGCGCCCGGGCGCGGGTCCGTCCGCGAAGGCCGCGGCCGCGGCCGCGGCGACCTGGTTGCGGGAGCCGTTGTCGACCAGCACCAGCTGCAGCGGACGGTGCTGGGAGGCCACCACGCTGTCCAGGCAGCGCTGCAGCATCGCCGGGTCGGGCTCATACGTGAGCACGACCACGCTCACCGTGGGCGCCCCCGGAGCCACCGCCGCGCTCACGCCGAGAGCCAGCTGTCGACCGGCTCGGGCAGCGACCAGCGCTGGCCCAGCAGCGCCACCCCGCGCTCCTCGCGATCGCGGGTGTGGACCCGGAACGGGGCGATCCGATCGAGCAGCGTGTACCACTCGCCGGTGCCGATCTCGGCGATCCCGATCGTGAGCCGGAACAGTCCCTCCAGCAGCGGCAGCGCCGGGATGCTGAGCCGGACCGTGCCCCGAGGCGGCAGCACCCGGTCCCGGAGCCGGCTGTCATCGGTGGGCACCGACAGGGCGACCACCCCGTCCTCGCGCACGACGCTGACGTAGAAGCGGGCGCCGCGCAGCGGGCCGGGTGCGCTGTAGGCGATCCGCAGCTCGAAGGGGTCACCGGTCTCGAAGAGCGCGGTGGGCCCGTCGCGGCCGACCAGCGCGATCTCGGTGATCCCGACCCCGGCCCGACCGCCGGGCAGGACCGGGCGGGCCGCCATCTCCTGCTCCAGCCGGACCGCCTCGTGGGCGTTGACCGCGGCCACGTACTCCCCCACCACCCGCTCGGTGGGCCCCAGCGCCAGGGCATCGCCATGGTCCATCCAGAGCGCAGTGTCGCAGAGATCCTTGACGGCGCCCAGCCCGTGGGAGACGAACACGATCGTGCGTCCCTGCGCCTTCAGCTGATCGATGCGGTCGAGGCAGCGCTGCTGGAAGGACTGGTCGCCCACCGCCAGCACCTCGTCGATCAAGAGGACATCGGGGTCGAGGTGAACCGCGATCGAGAAGCCGAGCCGCATGTACTGCCCTGAGGAGTAGGTCTTGACCGGGTTGTCGATGAAGCGGTCGAGCTCGGAGAAGGCGACGATCTCGTCGAACACGGATCGGATGTAGCGGCGCGGAAGTCCCAGCAGGGCGCCATTGAGGAAGATGTTCTCCCGCCCGCTGTACTCGGGGTGGAACCCCGAGCCGATCTCCAGCAAGGCCGCCAGCCGGCCCCGCACCTTGACCGAGCCGGCGTCGGGGATGAGGATCCCGGCGACGCACTTCAGCAGGGTCGACTTGCCCGAGCCGTTGGCGCCGATGATGCCCAAGGTGGAGCCGGGCTCCACCCGGAAGGTGACGTCCCGCACCGCCCAGAACTCCTCATACATGCCCCGGCCGCGATGCACCAGGGTCTGCTTTAGGGTCTGGTTGCGCTGGTGGTAGATGCGAAACCGCTTGCGCAGGCTGCGCACCTCGATCGCGGCGGCCGGCATCAGACCTCCTCGGCGAAGCGCCGCCGGGCGCGGTGGAAGACCACCACCCCGCAGCCGAGCAGGGTCACCGCCGCGACCCCGGCATAGACCAGGCCGTGCCAGTGGAGCGGCCAGAGGCCGCGGGTGATGACGTCCTCCATCGCCCGGACCACCCAGGTCATGGGGTTGAACCGGAAGAAGAAGGAGAAGATGTGGCCACCCAGCCCATGGTCGTGGGCGGCGACCAGGTTGGGCGGGTACACGATCGGGGTCAGGTAGAGCCACACCAAAAGGCCCACCTGGACCAGGTGCTCCAGGTCGCGGAAGTACACGTTGCCGGCCGCCAGCAGCAGCCCCACCCCGAGCGCGAGCACGTAGGGGATCACCACCAGCACCGGCAGCATCACCAAGGCGAGGCTGAGCGGGAGCTTGAAGATGATGAAGATCGGGACCAGCAGCACCAGGCTGATCAGGTAGTTGACCAGGGCGGCGGTCACCGCCGAGACGGTCAGCAGGACCCAGGGGAACGCCACCTTGCGGACCAGCCCGGAGTTGCTGAGCACGCTCGAGGTGGCGAAGCTGACCGCCTGGCTGAAGAAGTTCCAGACCAGAAGGCCGGTCAGGATGTAGGCGGCGGCGGGCACCCCGCCGGGGTAGGTGGCGCCCAGCAGCACCGAGAAGACCACCGTGTAGACGGTCATGAACAGGATCGGGTTGAGCAGCGTCCAGAGCACCCCCAGGGCGGAGCCGCGATAGCGCGCCCGGACATCGCGCCGGACCAGCTCCGCCAGCAACTCGCGATTGCGGGCGAAGGCGCCGCTCGGAGGGACGCGCGCCGGTCCGGCGGCGGACGGCACGGCCAGGAATTCCTTCGTGGCCACGATCCCGCGAGTCTAACAGGGGCCGGTGGTCGGGTCCGGCCCCTTCCAGATCGGCGCCGTGGCTTTCAGCGTGTCGATCACGTGCGAGCAGGCGTCGAAGGCGGCCTGGCGGTGGGGCGCCACCGCCACCACCGCCACCGACGGCTCGCCCGCCCGGACCCGTCCGGTGCGGTGGTGGACGGCGACCGCCAGGGCCCCGAACCGCGAGCAGGCGGCCTGGGCGATCCGGCCGAGCTCGGCCACCGCCATCTCCTGGTACGCCTCGTAGTCGAGATGCGGGACCGGGCGACCCTGGTCCGGGTCGCGGACGATCCCCACGAAGGTGACCCGCGCCCCCACCGCGCGGGTGGGCAGGCTGGCGGCGAGCCGAGCGACGTCGATCGGCTCGGGGCCGACCTGGATCGCCGGCGGAGGCGGCTGGGCGGACCCGGGCGCCCCCCCCGAGACCGGGGGCAGGAAGGCCAGCTCGTCCCCCGGGTGGACGGCAGCGTCCCAGCCGACCAGCTCGCGGTTGCGCGCGACTCGCAGGGTCGCGCGCGCGGCCTCGGCGGCGGCGAGGCCGGGGGCCAGCTGGCAGCAGCGGTCCCAGCACGCGGCCACGTCCTCGGCCTCCGAGGGCGCCACCGCGATCCGGTCGATCCCGGCGGCCACC
Organism: Verrucomicrobiia bacterium; assembly: GCA_035532155.1. Lineage (GTDB taxonomy): Bacteria > Chloroflexota > Dormibacteria > Aeolococcales > Bog-877 > DAHUZL01. Next base: position 36,726 of record DATKRN010000059.1, read on the forward strand.
CGCAGGCCGGCGAAGAGCAGCACGGTGACGGGCGCGGGCGGGTCGCTCACGCGCTCACCACCGGAACACGTCACGCCCCGGGTCGCGCTGGAGGCGGCTCGCGCCGCTCCTCGCCTCCGGGTGGCTGTCGTCCCAGCGGAGCCCGCGGACCACGGCCAGGGGCCGGCCGTCGACCTTGCCCATCACCAGCTCCCCCATCCCGGCGATCTCATCGGCGGTCGCCAGGGTCGAGACCCGCAGCTGGTAGCCGTAGGGGTCCTCGATCCCGCGGTGGTCGCTCACGGCGGGCATCCCGGCCACCCCGATCGCGACGTTGACCCCGCCCTCGCGGAAGGGGCGCCCGAAGGTGTCGGTGACCACCACCCCGAGCGGGCCGCCGGCGGCGAGCTCGAGCCACCCCTGGCGCAGCCGCCGGGCGCTGAGGTCGGGGTCGAGGGGGAGCAGGGTGGCGAGCCCGCCCCCGCCCACGTTGCTCCGGTCCACCCCGGCGTTGGCGCACACCAGCCCCTGGTGGGTCTCCGCCACCAGCAGCCCCGGCACCGCCCGCACCACCCGCCGGGTCTCGGCCAGGATGACCTCGACCAGGCGCGGGTCCGCGCCCACCCGCTCGGCAACCCCCAGCGCCTCGGGCGAGGGCTCGACCGGGCCCAGCTCGACCAGCCGCCCCTCGGACTTGGAGACGATCTTGTGGGTGACCACCACCACGTCGTAGGGCCGCAGACCGCCGGCCGCCTGGAGCGGGCCCACCAGCTGGGCGGCGAGGTCCCCCTCCGCGGCGACCTCGCCCACCCCGCCGACGGCCCAGCACTCCAGCCGCTGGGCGGTGACGGTGGCGCTCACCGTCCCCGGCCGTGCGCGCGGCCCTGGGGCCCAGTCGGCATCCCCGCGAGTGTACCCGTCCCCGGCGCCCGGCCGAGCGGGTCGGCTCAGCCGCCCAGGGTCCAGTCCTGCGGGTAGAGGTTGAGATTGGGATCCTGGGGGACGGCGCCGTGGAGACGGTCGCGGATCACCGACACCTGGTAGTAGTAGCTCGGCTGCCAGAGCTCCGGCAGGTGGGTGGCGGCGTAGTTCTCGTAGGCGTCGAAGACCCCGAGCGACGAGCTGGTGTGGGTGGCGGCGACCAGAGCGTTCATGGTGGCGCTGTGGTAGCCGCTGATGTTGTTGTTGCCGCCGGTCGCGAACCAGACCCCGCCGGTGGGCAGGTAGCCCGGGGAGTAGGTGGGCGTCGACCCGGGCGCGCCGATGTCCGAGATCTCCCACTGGCACCCGGCCCCGGTCTTGGGAACACAGGGCGAGGAGGTCGAGATGATCTCCGACGGCGGACCGGTGGTGAGGCTGACGTGGATCCCGGCCAGCGACCAGTCCGACTGCATGGTCTGGGTCTCCGCGTCGAACGGCTCCGACCCGTTGCTGGCCCGCATCGTGAAGGCCAGCGCGGTCCCGCGCGAGATCCCCGCCCCGCACTCGGACGCCCCCGCTCCCGGCCGCTGGCAGGTGTCGGTGCCGCCCGAGCTCACCGTCCAGCCGTGCCGGCTGAGCAGCGACCGGGCCGCGCTGACGCTGTAGGGATAGGGGTTGTGGCGCTCCGCCGAGCTGACGTACGGGTTGGTCGGCAGCACCGGCACCGGCCCGTAGGTGGGGAAGGCGGCGCCGTGATAGATGTCGCGCGCGATCGCCGCCTGGTCGATCAGGTGCTGCATCGCCTGGCGGACGTACAGCTGGCGGAAGATCACGCCCACCTTGGGGTTGGTGTAGTTGAGGAAGAGGGAGTTGAAGCCCCAGTCAACCCAGGGGACGACGCGGTAGCCGCGGGCGACGAACGAGGCCTTGAGCGGCAGGTCCTGGGCCGGAAGGTAGCCGTAGTCGAGCTCTCCCGCGCGCAGGGCATCGAACTCCGCCGTGTCACTGGTGAAGGGGATCTCCTCGATCCGCGCGACATGGGGAGTCCCCAGCCCGCTCGCGTGAGGTTGCGGGGTGAAGGCGGTGTACCCAGTCGCGGGGTCGAAGGCCGCCACCTGCCAGGCGCCGTCCACCACCTTCCAGAGCGGGTTGGTGGGATAGGTGCCCTCGTCGCGAGCCTGCCCGTTGAGGAAGCGGTAGACCGAAGAGGCCCCCGACCGGGTGCGGTCGTAGTTGCCGATCGGCCCCCGCGCCGAGGTCTTGTCCCAGGCGTGCTGGGGCATCGGGATGATCTGGCTCAGCTGGTTGTAGAGCAGCCACAGATGGCTGTAGGCACGGTTGAAGGTGAGGCTGAACTGATAGGGCCGGGAGGCGGGAAAGCTCATCCCGGTCAGGTTGTCGGGAATCGATCCGGGCACGTACCCCAGCCAGTCGGACGGGTTGGCGACCAGCATCCTCATCCAGAACTCGATGTCGCGGTTGGTCACGGGCCGGCCGTCCGACCAGCTGCGGTGGCGGAGCGCGATCGTGACCGTGCGGCCGTGGTTGGAGAACACTGGGGGCCGGCCGAGACTTAGCCCGTAGTTGATGGTGGGCTCCCCGTGGGTGCCGAACCAGTACAGCGGCGGGTACAGCAGCGCGTCCAGCTGGAAGATGTTGACGTTGTTGGAGTACGCCCCGCTCATGAACGGAAAGATGTAGCTCGGGGTCTGCCCCGGGGGCAGCGCGAAGGTCACCACCCCGCTGCGACGCAGGTGGCTGGCGGGGGTGGCGGCCGCGCCGCATCCACCCAGCAGCAGCCCCGCCAGCATTGCCGATCCGACCAGATGGCGTCGACGCATCCTAGCCCCTCCCTCTCGCCCAGCTGTGCCGGTTGCTTCCGGCCCCCCGACCGCCCGAAGTATAGGCGGGCCACGGGTCGTTGCGGTCGCCCCGCCGCGGACAGCGCGCCGACACCCCAGCGGGGCACTGTCATTGGACTCGGCCCCAGCACCCCGCCGAGGCGCCGCTCAGATAGGGCCCGGTCCCGGTCGAGCCGGCCCCGAGGGCGGTCGCCGCAGGGCGGCCGCGCCCTCCTGCACGAGCAGGGCGGCGAGGTCCTCAGGCCGGTCGCAGTCGCGTGCGATCCGGGCCCGGGGCTGGCAGCGAAAGGGCAGGCCGAGCAGGCCGGCGCGCTGCCGGTGACGCCGCAGCGAGTCGGGTCCGAAGGCGAGCACGTCCGCGGTCGGCGGCGAGACCACCAGCGCATTGGTGCCGGTCCCGCCCGCATCCGGCACCGCGACCACGCCGGGTCCCGCAAGCCCCTCGGCAAGCTCCCGCAGCCAGGCCAGGTCGGCCACCTCGACCTCGGGCAGATCCCCCGCCACCGTGACCAGGCAGGTGAACCCCTGGGCGGCGACCCAGCCTGCGCCCAGGGCGACGGCCGCGCTCTGGCCAGCGCCCCGGTCCGCCAGCACCGTGCCCACCCGATGGCGCGCCGCCAGGCGTGCGATCTCCTCCCCCGCGCCGACCACGACCACCCGGTCGGCGGGCCATGTGGCCATCGCGCACCGCAGGCAGCGGGCCGCCATCGCCTGGGCCACCAGGCGCCGCTCCGGGTGACTGAGGACACCCGCCAGCCGCTGCTTGCCTCCGACCACCGCCTTCAGGGCGAGGACGAGACCGGGACCGCCGCGAGCCTCAGCTGTGGTCGCCGTCCGACTCCGGTGGCCGCCCGACGGCGGGATCGGGCAGGAGCGCGGGACCCGGGCCGAGGCGCCTCAGCTCGACCTCCGCCACCAGCCGCTCGGCCGCCCGCCGGGCCCGCAGCAGCTCGCGTTCGACGCGCTCCAGGTGGGTCACGAGGTCATCGAGCCGGTCGACCCGGCTGGCCAGCCGATCGTGGCGGATGAGGATGCGCCCCTGCCGGCCGTCGAGCTCGTCGGAGCGCCCGTTGAGCCGATCGACCAGCTCGGTGAGACCCTGCACGTGCCGGGTGAGGCGATCCAGGTGGTCGGTCATCCGGGTCAGCCCGGTGGCGACCCCGCCCACCCGGTCGTCGAGCCCCCGGAGGTGGTCATCGAGCCCCCGGACATGGCCATCGAGTCCCTGGAGGTGGCCGTCGAGCGCCTGGACGTGGTCGGTGAGAGCACCGACGTGCTCACCCAGTCCCTCGACGTGAAGGCGCAGCCCCCCCTGGATCCCGTCGAGCTCTTGGACGTGCCGCGTCAGCCGGTCGACGTGGTCGGTGAGCCCCTCGACCCGGTCGCCCAGCCGGGCCCGGCGCGCCTCGGCGCCGTCGACCCGGCGGTGCACCAAGTCGGTCGCGGCCGGGACCGTGCCCGCGACCTCGCGGATCGCCGCCACCAGCGCCAGCGCGACCTCGCGCTGGCGTCGCTCGTGGGGCAGGAGCAGGCGGTCAACGGCGCGGCGCACGACCCCGCCGGCCCACCCGCGCGCTCCCGTCCTCCCACCCCCGGTGCCGGCGGCCTCGACCAGCTGCACCGCGGCGTCGGTGACCGGCAGCGGCGGCACCGGGGTGGGGTCCCGCTCCCCCACCGGTTCCGGCTCCGCCGCCACCCGGTCCGGCTCCCCGGTCAGCTCCGGGTCCGCCCCCAGCTCCGGCTCGGCCCCCGCCTCGGGCTCTGCCCCCGGCGGCGTCGGCTCCGCCCCCGGCGGAGGCGCCGGCGCCGCCACCAGGTCCGGATCCGCTGCGGGCTCGGGCTCGGGCTCCGCCACGGGATGAGGATCCCCGGCGGGCGCCTCGGGAGGGGGCTCTGGCTCAGGGCCGCCCACCAGCTCCGGCTCGGAGCTCTCCTCAGGCTCCGCCGCCGGCGGGACCGCGGCGCCCGCGTCCTGGGGCGCGAGCTCGGCGTCGCCCGCGGCATCGGCGATCTCCGCGCCCGGCGGCGGATCCTGGTCCAGCTGGCGCTCCAGCGCCCAGCTGGGAGCTGGGGCCGGCTCGCGGAGGGCGCGGATGGCGGCGAGCCGCTCGGCGACGAACTGGGCGCAGGCGGCCGTCGAGAACCGCTCGCGCAGCCGCTGTTGGCCCCGTGCCGCCCGCGCCCGGGCGCCGTCGGGGTCCGCCACCACCTGCCGCATCAGGTCGGCCGCGTGGTCCAGATCCGGGTCGGCCCAGCGATGAGTCGGGGGATAGGGGGCGCCCGCGGCACCCACCGGCACCAGCGTGAAGTCGACCAGATAGCCGGTGTCGTCGGTCATGAACTCGAGGTTTCCCGAGTAGCGGGTGGCGATCACGGGACGGCCCACCGCCATCGCGTCGGCGAGGGTGAGGCCGAAGCCCTCGGCGCGATGCAGCGAGACATACGCGTCGCAGGCGGCGGTCAGCGCCTGCACCTCGGAGCCCGTGAGGTACCCCTCCATCAGGTGGACGTCGGGATGGGCCTGGGCGGCCAGCCGCAACCGCTCCCGCTCGTTGGGGCGCCGCTCCCCGTTGATGCTCTTGATGACGAGGTGCACGCCGCCCCCGGGCGGGAACGCCCGGGTGAATGCCTCCACCAGTCCCACCGGGTTCTTGCGCTCCATCACGCTGAGGTAGTCGAAGCAGAACAGGAAGCAGAAACCCTGGGGCAGCCCCAAAGCGTCGCGCGGGAGGCTGAGCGGCACCACCTCGGCGTCGTGCACCACCGGCATCGGGAAGACCAGCACCGGCTTGGAGGTCTCGCGCTGGATCGCCCGCTGTTCGTACCCGCTCGCAACCCAGACCTCGTCGACCCATCCCAGCCCGACCCGCATCGACTCCGGGAAGGTGTCGGTCTCCCAGTGCCACTGGGCGATGGTGTAGCGATCCTGGAAGACGTCCGCGCCGGCGTCGCGAGCGAAGTTGCCGATCAGATCGCCGTTGATGCACACCAGAGTGCAGTCGTAGGGAGCCTCACCCTCCACCACCGGAGCGAACGGGCGGGTCTGCCGGCTCTGGGTATCCCGATACACCAGGGTCGAGACCGCCGCCCCGCTGCGCTCGATCGCCTGCAGCACCGCCCGCGCGGCGGTGCCGAGGCCGAGCTCGGCCTCGAGGTAGCCGGCGACGTTGACCCCGAGCGGGCGCCGAGCGACCCCGAGCGAGCCGGCTGCCTGCGGGCCTGCGCCCGGCGCCGCCTCCCGGCCCGGGGCGGGCGGGTCCTCGGGGGGGCGATCCGGCCCGCTGGCGCCGCCCCCCACGTCGGTGGGAGGGCGACGCCGCCGGGCGGCGCGGCGAGCGGGCGGGGCAAACTCCCGCCAGGTGGCCACCGCGTCCACGGCCGCGCGCCCGGGGCTGCGCGGCAGCGGTCGCAGCCGCCTTGGATCGAGGTCGGGATCCTCCCGCTCGCCGCCCAGGGGCGGGGGCACCAGCTCCACCGGCAGATCCTCCTCGCTCACCCCATGCTCGCGCGCCCAGCCGATGAACCCCTCGGCACCGGGTCCGGGGACCTCATTGAACGCGACCTGCAGGTCGATCCGATCGTGGTACAGGAAGTCAAGGTAGCGGGTGAGGCGCGAGCCGGGTCCGCCCACCGGCTCCATCAGCCAGCCCAAAAATCGGGCGGCCTCGTCGGCGCGAAAGGGATTGGGCGGCTCCGGACGCCCCTCCGCCTCGCTGTCAAGCAACGCTCGGCGGTAGCAGCGCCGCATCAGGCGGTCGATCACCGGACCCCCCGGGACCCGCCCGTAGCCATAGGCGGGAAGGTCGGGATCCCCCCAGCCAGCCACCAGCAGACGGCGCCGGTAGTCATCGCAGAGCGACCGCAGGATCGGTCGCTCGGACAAAAGCACCCGGGGTCGGTCTCCCTGGTGGCGACTCAGCAGGTGCGGGCGGTCGGGGTCGTAGCCGCTGAAGTGCAGGAACCGGAGCGGGCGGCCATTGACCAAGAATCCCGGGCCTGCCGGCTCGAGCCGGCGGGTGCCGAGGTTCCAGTAGGCGAGGTTGCATCCCGGGTCGCGCCACACATGCACCGAGAAGTAGCCGGGAGCGAGGTCCACCCAGCGCTGGTCGGTAAAGAGCATCGCCATGGGGTCGACGATGGCGTCCCGCCGCAGCCGCACCTGCCACCAGTCGAGGAACGGGATCGCGGCCTGCGAGACGGCGATGAAGCCGAGGTTGTAGGTGCCGGTCTCCATCAGGTCGCGCTCAGTGGGCTTGCATCCGTCGCGCGGGACCGGCTCGGTGGTGTGAGGAGTCAGCACGATCCCGTGGGCCCGGGCGAGCGCGCCGGCGTCGTCGAGGCGGGCGAAGCAGGCGATGTCGGGGTCGAGATGGACCGCGACCGGGGCGCCGCGGTCGAGCAGGTGGCGCAGCACCCACGGCTTGACCGCGGTCGCCAGCTCCATCACGTCGTAGCACATCGCCATCCGCTCCAGCTCCCGTGGCTCCCGCACCAGATCCTGGAGGTGGACGATGTCGAAGCCCAGACCCGCATCGTCGTCGACGGTGGGACCGAGCCGGCGCTCGCGATCGTCGATCACGCAGCAGGTGAGCCGCGTCTCGGGGTGCCAGCTGGCCAGCGACCTCGCCAGCACGCGGGCGTAGGCCAGGTAGTTGCGGGCGATGATGGTGCTGAACTGGATCGCCGCTCGCCGCTCCTGGACCACCTGCCCGCCTCTGGATCGGAAGCCCCCGCGGGCCCCGCGGACCCGTCCTCCGCTTTGGACCCGGTCATGATACCCGCCGGTCGGCGCGGGGCCGAGCGGCGGGATCAGCTCCCCGGCCCTCACCTGATCTCGCCGACCCGGGCGGGCAGGCCATCGGCCAGCAGCTGCGCCAGGAGGTCGCGGTCGACGTGGCCGCGGCCGCGGAGACGATGGTCGCGCCGAGTGACCATGACCGCCCCGTCGAGGGTCGGGACACCCGCGCGGCACTCGCGGCGAACACCGTGCGCGGCGATCTCCCCCACCTCCCCCACCGCCGCGACCCGGGTGACGATGGCGTCGGGGACCCGCTGGTCGGCGGGCCGGTCGGGCTGCCGGACCTGGTATCCGAAAGCCGCCGTCGCAGGCGCCACCAGCGGGAGCAGGGTAGGGCGGACCCGGTCGCTCACAGCCGCGAGACCCCGTCGATCTCCACCGACCGGGGAGCCGCGGGTGCGCTCCACACCACGGGGCCGCCCGGCCGGCTCACCGCGGCGCCCCAGCGCCCTCAGGATGCCGCTCGCGGCACCACCATCACCGTCCCGCCCGAACCCCGCCACCCGCTGGCGCCCGCCCGACGGGCAGCCGCGGCCGGTGGCCGCCAGCGGGACGTCGCGAGGGACCGTGGCCCGCCTCAGGCAGAGCCGGGGCGAGGCGGCCGGACCGGGGTGGCGCGCATCCGGACGCAGTCGCCCCCTGCTGGTCGAGCGGATGGCACATCGACGAGGAGCCGGAGGAGGGCGGGCTGGACCGAGCTCACTGGAGTCGCGCTCGCCCGAACGATCGCCGCCAGCGGGGGGGCGGGCCTCCGGCTCGAGCGAGCCTCACCCGCCCTGCCTCAGGACTGGGCGCGACACTATCGTCCGCACCATGCGCAGGATCGTCAGACGGCGCGGCCCGGCTCACCCCCACCCAGTCGTCGCCCCGCCCCAGCCCCGCCCGCTCGCCGGCGGCGGCCGCGGCGCCGGGCGACAGCGGGCACGAGCGGGGCGCTGTCGGAGGTGAGCGCCCCCCCCATCGGGGTGCCGCGCCGCGCCACGGCGGGGGCCAGTGTCCTGCTCGGGTACCTGGCGCTCGCCGCCCTGCTGGGGGCGCGGGCCTGGAGCGATCCCCGGGCCACCCTGCTGGGATCGCCCCAGGACGCGATCCAGCACATCTGGTTCCTGCGCTGGCTCCCCTTCGCCCTCGCCCACGGCCACGACCCCTTGCTGACCCGGTTCCTCGACCACCCCGGCCCCGTCAATCTCATGTGGAACAACGCCACCCCGCTGCTGGCCGCGGTGGCCGCGCCGATCACGCTCACCCTGGGACCGGTGGCGGCGTACCTTGTCCTCCTCATCGGCGCGGTGACCGTGTCCGCGTGGACCGCCTACCTGCTGGCCGCGCGGCTGGTGGCGCACCGGGCGGCGGCCTGGGTGGCCGGGCTGGCCTACGGCTTCTCCCCCTACGTCCTCACCCAGGCGACCGGCTCCCACCTCCCGCTGGTGACCATCCCCGGTCCCCCGCTGCTTTTGCTGTGCCTGCACGAGCTGGTGGGACGACGGCGGGTGCGGCCGGTGGCGGTCGGGGTGGGCGTCGGCTGTGTGCTGGCGGCCCAGCTCCTCACCAACGAGGAGCTGCTGCTCACCGAGCTGCTGATGGGAGCAGTGACCCTGGTGGTGCTCGCGGGCCTGCGCCCCAGCCGGGTCCGCGAGCACCTGGCCCGGCTCTCCGCCGCGGCGGGGTCCGCGCTGGTGTGCTTCGCCGTGGTGGCGGCCGCGCCCCTGGCGGTGCAGCTCGCCGGACCGGCGCGGCTCGGAGGCGGGCCGGTCCAACCTCAGGGCCGCTACGTCGCCGACCTTCTGGGGTTCATCGTGCCCACCCAGGTGCTCCACTTCGCCCCCGCCGGAGCGGTGGCGCTCACCCACCGGTTCAGCGCCAACCTCTCCGAGTGGGACGCCTACTTGGGGCTGCCGCTGCTCGGGGTGATGCTCGTCGCGCCGGTGGTGGTCCGCCGCCGCTGGGCGGTGGCCGCCCTGCTGGTGGGCCTGGTGGCGGGGCTGCTGGCGCTCGGCCCCGAGCTCCACGTGGGCGGACGCGCCCTCGCGGGGCCGCTGCCCTGGTCGGGGCTCGCCCACCTGCCGGGGTTCAAAGACGTGCTCCCCGACCGGCTCACCGTCTACGTGTTCCTGGCGGCGGCGCTGCTGCTCGCTGGGGTGCTCGACCGCTGCCGGGCGGGTCCCACCGCCCGCTCCTGGGCACGGTTCACGGGGGTGGCGCTGGCGGCGCTGCTGCCGCTGCTGCCCGCGGGACCCCTGCCCGCGCGCTCGGCCATGGTCCCGGCCTTCTTCACCACCCGCGCGGTCGACCGGCTCCCGACGGGGCGGGTGGCGCTGGTGGTGCCGGTGGCCTGGGGGCCGGACGACGCCGCCATGCTCTGGCAGGCGGTCAGCGGGATGCGCTTCGCCCTCCCGTTCGGGTACGTGCTCCACCCCGGCCCGGGGGGCGCCGCGGTGGCGGACCCCCGCTCCACCCCCCTCACCGCCACCCTCCACGCGCTCCAGTCGGGCCGCCGGGTCCGCCTCCCCCCACTCGCCCTGCGGACCCTGCGTCGGCGGATCGCCGCCCTGGGAGCGGCCACGGTGGTGGTCGGGCCGATGCCGAACCAGGACCGCGTGGTGGGGCTGCTGACCCGGCTTCTGGGCCGGCCGCCGGCCCGCGACCAGGGGGTCGAGCTGTGGGAGACCGGCCCCGGGCAGGCGGGGACCGGCTGACCCGATCCGGCTCAGCCCCCGCCGGGGCGGGACGACGGGGTGGGCGCGGCCCGGATCAGGGGGTTGGAGGGGATCGGGGCGGGGGTCGGCGGGCCACCCGCGGTCGGACTGGGGGACGGGGTCGGCGCGGCGGAATGAGCCGGGGTCGGGGTCGGCCGCGGCGGGGAGGCGGCCAGCGGCACCACCCCCACCAGGGCCAGCAGCACCCGGGTCCTGGTGGTGGTCGTCGCGACCACCAGCGACCCGCCCGGATCCAGCGGCACCAGCACGAGGTCGCTGCCGGAGCCGCCCACACCCCAGGCCAGGTCGGCCAGCACCGGGCGCGGGGCCCCGGCCGGCCAGATGGTGAGGGCCCCGGCCCCGGCCCGGCTCCCCGCCGTCACCTGCAGCAGCGCCACCACGCGGCCCCCGCGCGGGTCCGCTGAGCTGAGACCGGGGAGCGGGATCCGGGCGGGGCGCAGCGGCCCGACCTCGATCCCCGCCGGCCCGGCCTGGCCACGCCCGCCCAGCTCGCCGGCGACGCCACGGGACACCAGCGGCTGGAGCAGCCCCGCTCCGCTCCGCCCCGCCGACACGGCGATCGCCGCCGGGGGCACGAAGGGCGGGGTGAAGACCGCGGACGGCGACGGGCGCGGGCTGGGGGAGGCGGTCGGGGTCGCGGTCGGGCTCGCGGTCGGTGAGGCCGACGGGGTGGCGGTCGCGGTGGCGGTCGCCGTGGCAGTGGCGGTGGGGCTCGGGGTCGGGCCGACTCCCGGGGTCGGGCCCCCGACCCAGCCGGTGATGCCGAGCGTGACCGTGATCGGGCCGCCGCGGTCGGTGAGGGTGACCGACCCATCGGGGGCAAGCGGAGCGAGCACGCGGGTCACGACCGCGCCCCGGGGGGGGATCGGGATCGCGCCCGCGGGCGGGCGCCGCGATCCGCCCGCGGCCACCGTCAGCGAGCCGGCGCGAGCCGTCCCCAGCGCCTGCAGCTCCAGCACGGCCGCCTCGGCCCCGGCGGGGACGCCGTCGTGGCCGGCCACGGACAGGGTCAGCGGGGCGGCCGCCGTCACCCGCTCCCCGCTGGCGACCGGCGGACCGGCGGGGGCGGGCGCGTACCGGCCGCTGCCGTCCCGGCTGGGCGCGCTCGCGACCCACCCCGCCACCGCCAGGTCGACGACCGCCGGCGCCGCCGAGCTCGCCACCTGCACCCGTCCGTGAGCCACCGGAACCACCACCAGGTCGCTGACGGTGGCGTGCGCCCCCAGCGCCAGGGTCGGCACCGGCGGCGCCGGGACCCCCTGGGGGAACAGGGTGAGGCGAGTGGCACGGCGCGCGGTCGCGGTCACCTGGAGCACCACCGCCGCCACCCCGGAGGGCGGCAGCCGACCGATCCCGATGGCGCGCACCCAGCGCGCCTGGCCCGCCCCGACCGTGAAGTCGCGGGCGATCGCGATCGCCGGCAGGGGATGAAGACTGCCGGCGGCCACGGCGAGATAGCGGTCGGCCAGCGAGGCCTGGGTGGCCCCGACCGCGGTGCTGACGCGCACGTCCACCAGCCCCGGAGGCAGCCGCGGGACGGTCGCCACGATCTCGGTGCGGGAGCGGACGGTGATGTGGGTAGAGCGCACGTCCCCGAAGCGAACCCCGGCGACCTGGACGAAGTCGGCGCCTGTGATCGTCACCTCCCCGCCGCCGGCCGCCGACCCCGAGTCGGGGGTCACCGCCGTCACCAGCGGGCTGGGCAGGACCAGCCCGCTGGCGATGGTGGTGAGGAAGGGGATCGGCGGCCGCTGTAGGGTGGCCGCCTCCAGCGCCGACCAGGCGGCCTCGGGGGTGAGTCCGGCGCCCGGCTCGGCCATCACCCCGGTGACCGCGATCGCCCCGTGGTGGTGCGCCCGGGCCCAGGCTCCCAGCTGCGCCCACTCGGCCGCCATCGGCTGGTAGTAGATCTCGGGGAGCGGGCAGGCGACCGGGATCCCCCAGGCCACGGCATAGACCTGGGCCACCCCCCAGCCGTCGACCTGACCGCTCCCGCCCCCGACCACGTCATCGCCGTAGTCGGCGAGGAATCCCCCGATCCCAGGACTGCAGCTGCGGCGCGCCCGGGTGCCCGCCTGATACCCGCGCACGAAGGCGATGGTGGGCCCGGCCGCGTACCAGTTGCCGTCGCCCGCCTGCTCCATGTCGCTGGCGCCCCAGATCGTGACCGGCGCCGCCCCGGCGGGACGGAGCTGCCCCACCAGCTGGCGGGCGAAGGCGAGGCCGGCGGCCCGCAGCTGGGCCGGGCTCAGGCTGAAGTGGGGGTCGACCCCGTTGAGGCTGTTGCTGGTCCCGACCGCGAGGACCATTCGGGGGGTGCCGGCGCCGTGGCGGGCGGCGTAGCCATCGAGCCAGGCGCGGGCCAGGCTGGCCAGCTGGGCGAGCGGGGTGCAGACGCTGGACGCGAACAGCTGGGTGCCGTATCCGGTGGGCCGGGTCCCGGGGACGAAGCAGGGTGCCCCGAAGTCGAGCACCACCAGACCCCCGCCCCCCGGCGTGTGGGCGCGCACCCCCGCGGTGTACAGCGGACACCCGCGCACGGGCGCCCCTGAGCAGGCGAGAGCGTCAGCCGCGTAGACGTAGTCCGAGGAGGTGGAGAGCGGGGACGCCGCCACCAGCCGGGAGCGACCCGCGCCCCCGACCCCGGTTCGACCCCAGCCCCAGCGGGGGCTGGTCAAAGGACGGCCCGGGCACGGGGTCCGCATCGTCGGCGAGCGCCAGGGGGCCGGCAGCGCCACCGAGCCGGCCCAGCCGGATCGCCCCCCAAGGCAGGCCCAGCCCGACTCGACCCCGGTCACACGCAGCGGGCCGCCTGCGGCCGCGACCAGGCGGCGCAGGTGGTGGCCCAGGACCACCGCGACCGCCCCGGTGCCGGGGCGCCCGGGGACCGTCCCGGCCGCGAGCGTCAGCTCCGGGCCGGCCAGCCAGCAGCTGGAGGCGCTGACGACCGCGGAGCTGACCGGGAGGTTGCGACACGGCTCGCGACCGGCGGGGCGGGTCCGGGCGGCGATCCCGGGCAGGCGCAGCCCGGTGGTGGCCAGCGCCCCCCATGCCCCCGCCGCCCACGCCGCCGGCAGGGTCGCGGCCACCACCAAAGGCAGCAGTCCCAAAAGGACCGGGCGCGGGGTGCGGCGGAGCCAGAAGCTGATGGTGACAGGGGGAAGAGCGCGGCCACGACGGGACCGCCCCCAGCCTGACAGAGCGGGACCGGGCGCGTAAAGGCCCGGGCGACTGAGGCACCGACGCCGCCATGAGGTCGGGAGCCACACGGGTGGCCCCTTCGGGCACGGGCCAGCCTGCTGGGGTCGGTCCACCCGGAGCTCGACCACCACCGCGCCCGGGAGCGGCGTGACCGCCGCCAGATCATGGGCAGCGCGCGGGGTGTGCGGGGACTGGCGGAGCATCGCGGCGCGAGCGCCGGGGCGGACCGCGTCCCCAGCCTGAGACGGCCCCCGCCGCCCTCCCGTCCGCGATCGTCGCACCGGCCACCGCGGGGCAGCTCGCCGGGATCGCCGTCGTCACCCAGGCCCGCGGGACCGCCCTGAGACCGTGTTAGAGAACAAGATGAGCCGGGCGCCTGGACGCGATGGCCAGGGCGGGGCATCCTGGGGGCATGGCATCTTGTCCACGTCCTCGCCGCTACCCGACCGACCTGACCGACCTGACCGACCTGACCGACGCCCAGTGAACCCTGCTCGCGCCGCTCCTCTCCCTGTCGAAGAGCGGACCGGCTGGGGACCGGCCCCCAACGCACCCGATGCGGGGGATCGTCACCGCCATCGTCGACCGGGTCCACGACACGTTCTGGGTGCGGGTACGGACCGCCCCGCAGGCCGGGCGCCCGAGCCCAGTGCCGCGGGGGTGGATGCCCAGTTCTTGCGCGCCGCCGACAGCGTCGGCACCGCGACCCGCGGCGATGACGCGGGCAAGCGGGTGAATGGCCGGAAGCGCCACATCGTCGTCGACACCATCGGGCTGCTGCTCGCGGTCTGGGTCACGGCGGCCAGCGTGCAGACCGGGACGGTGGCTGCGGGCTCCTCAAGACCCTGCACGCGGTGCTACCGGACCTAGGCCTGGTGTGGGCCGACGGGGGCTGCCCCGGGCGCCTGGTCAGGGTCGCCAAGGCGGCGTGGCGGATCACCCTCGCCATCGTGCACAAACTCCCGGAGCACCCAGGCTTCGCGGCCCTCCCACGGCGCTGGGTGGTGGGGCGCACCTTCGCCTGGACGATGCGCTGCCGTCGCCTGGTGCGGGATTTCGAGCGCACCCCTCGCTACCAGGAGGCGCTGGTCCGGTGGGCCATGGTCGGCCTGATGCTCCGACGGTTGGCCCCGGCTCCGGGACGGCGACCCGGGGCAGACACACGACTCTGATGGGATCTCACGCACGTTCTACGACCGTGACAGCCACCGCAATCCCGGTCCGCCCAGCCTCCCCCGCGAACAACTTGGCCACCGTCAGCGTGGGGTGGGTGTGCCGGCTTGGGGCCCAGATGATGTCCGGCGCGGCCGCAGTCCACCCACGAGATCAGAAACTGGCACAGGCCGGGGACGACCCGTGCCCGCGCCGGCTTGCGGGAGCTAGGTGCGCTCCAGGTGGACCCGCCGCTCGCCTCAGGGGACGACCCGGATGCCAGCGTCCGCGGCCACCACGTCGAAGTCACGCCGGTCGAGGGTCAGAACGACACCGCCATGCCGCTGGGCACAGGCGATCACGGCCGCATCGGCGAACCCGAGGGGCAGATCGTCGTAGCGAGCAACCAGCGCCCGGATCCGGGCCCAATCGCTGGTGCCGCAGTCCGGCGTGTAGGCCCCGTGCTCCAGGTCGGCGAGCAGGGCATCGACCGCGGTCGCGCCGCCGCGGCGCTCGGTGACGAAAGTCGTCTCCGCCAGGATCGCGACCGGGACCATGTACGGACCGGGGTCCCGCCGGAGCATCGCCACCGCTGCTCGGTGGTGGCGGTCGCCGGACACGAGGAGCGCGACCAGCCCGGACGTGTCACACGTCAGCATGCCCGGCGGCCTGATCGTCCCTGGCTGCCCACTCGCCGCGCACCCACCCCTTCACGTTGGTGGCATCCACTCCCGGGGGCAAGGAGGCGAGGACGCCGATCGACGCGGGCCGCGGACGCTGATGGCGAGCCAGGTAATCGGTGATGGCCTCACGGATCAGCTCGGCGGCGGGTCGACCGTCGCGGCGCGCCGTCTCGCGCAGCTCATGGTCCATCGCCTCGGGCACGTACACCGTGGTCTTGTGCATGAATATATGGTAGCCATATATCAGCTGCAATACAATGGCGAGCGACCTTCCCCTGTGTCACCTGGGCCGCCGTTCCGGCGCCAGCCGCCAGATCTCGACCGCGCCGGCTGGCGCCGGGGCCCGCCCGAGAAGCCGGGTCAGATACCCCAGCGCCGCCTGCTCGTGGAGCATCGGCCCGACCACGATCCAGTCGACCCCCTCGACCCGCAGCTCGCGGCGCACCGCCGCCGCCAGCACCGACGGGGGGGTTGGGCGCCCCCCGAACTCGATCGTGACCAGGGCCCGGGCCAGAGGGGGGGACAGCCGGTTCTCCGAGGCGATCCCCCCCGGCCCGCGGTGGATCACGTACCCGAAGGGCATCTGGAAGCGCATCGCCGCCGCCTGCCACAGCATCGCCCGGGCGTCCCCGATCGTCGGGATGGGGACCACCACGACGACGCTGGCGGCGGCGATGCGGTCGACCGCCGGCGACCGGAAGAAGGCGGGGACCGCGGCCGGGATTCGGGGCAGCGGAATTGGGACGAGCGGGATCAGCGTGGTCGCCGCCACGACCCCGGCCAGGGTGGCGCCGCGCGGGCCCGGCCACCGGGTCGCCAGGCGGTCGAGCGCCTGCGCGAGCAGGAGCGAGGCGGCGAGGAAGCAGTAGAGCATGAGCCGGGCCGGGAGCACGTTCGAGACCAGCGGCCACCCCTGCACCAGGCGCCACGGCAGGGGAACCCCGGTCGAGCGGCCCGCGACGTGCAGGGTCGGCCCCAGCGACGCCACCGCCACCACGAGGAGGGCCAGCAGGAGCGCCCGGGCCCAGGGATCGCGGCGGCGGACCACCCCCCCCCACAGCAGCAGCACGATCAGCGGCAGGCCGAGGTAGCCGCCCGACTCGGCCAGGCCGGCGGTGAGGTGCGCGGTGAGCCGGGTCGCGACGGAGGGAGCGAGCAGCAGCAGGCGGGTCGGCACGACCAGGTTCACCAGGTCGGTGACGAAGCGGCCGGGAGGCTGCAGGGCGGCGCCCGCGAGGCTCCCGGGCCCGTGGAGCTGGATCAGCAACGGCCAGGCCGCACCGAGGGCGAACGTGACCGCCGCCGCGGTCAGAGGGCGCGCGATCCCGGGCGGGGGCCGCAGCACCTGGCGCGGGCCGACCAGCGCGATCGCCACAACGCTCAGCCCTGCCACCAGCACCAGGGTCGTCAGCAGCTCCTCGCTGGTGAGCAGCTGCACCGCCAGCACCAGGCCGAGAGCGATCCCGAGACCGATCGAGGTGCGACCCCTCACCCAGATCAGGTCGGCCAGCGCGATCAGCACGGGAGGGGTGACGGCCACGACTAGCGGCAGGTGGCCCCCCGCCGCCTCCCCGACCATGTAGGGGGAGAAGCCGTAGAGAAGGCCAGCGGCGCCCGCCGCCAGGGCGCTGCGGACGTAGCGGCGGGCGACCAGCGCCGTCACCCATGCCGAGCCGGCGAGGGCCGCCACCATCAGGGCGTCGAAGGCGACCGCTGCCCCGGCGGCAGCCGTCAGCGGCCAGGCGAGCAGGCCCAGCACCGGGGTGGCGTTGTTCCACATGAGGTTCACCCGCAGCGGGTGGTCCAGATAGCTGGTCACAAGAGGATCCAGGCGATGCGACACCGCGAACGGGACCCAGGTGAGGAACCAGAGTCGCTGGATCGAATCGGCGCCGCTGCCCACCAGGCGCCCGCGCGGGTCCGCGAGCGCGGCGCTGCAGAGCAGGGCCGCCAGCAGGATGTAGAGCGCCGCCGGGACGAGCAGCGGGCCGGGGCCGCGTGCGCCGGCGCCCCGATCCGTCGGCAGAGCCGGCGGACTCATCGTCCCCTCCCCCGGACATGCGCGCCCTGGCTCTCGTCCGGCATGGTCAGACTTCGACGTAGTCGAGGACTTAGTCTGTGCTATCGGCGTAAGCGAGGTGGGGGTGCACGAGGCCACGACCCACCTCTCGCAGCGGCTCCGCCGGGTCTCAGCCGGCGAGGAGGTCGTGATCCTACGAGGCCGGCAGCCGGTCGCGCGCCTGGTCCCGGTGCGGCCGTGGCCCCGCGCCCTCGGCCTCGACCGGGGTCTGCTCCACGTGCCCTGTGACGTCGACGATCCCCTGCCCGAGCGCGCCCGCGCCGACGTCGAGCGGTGAAGATCCTACTCGACACCAAAGTGTGGCTGTGGATGGTTGGAGAGCCGGACGGGTTGGGCGAGGCCGCGCGCGAGCTCGTGCGGAACCCCGACACCCTCCTCTACGTCTCCGCCGCCAGCGCGTGGGAGATTGCGGTGAATCACGCGATCGGCCGACTCGCCCTGCCGGGACCGCCGGACGCGTGGGCCCCGCGCCGGGTGACGGACACCGGGGTGGAGGGCGTGCCGATCCTGCACCGGCACGCCCTCGCCGTGGGAGGCCTGGAGTCCCTGCATTGCGATCCCGTCGACCGTCCGCTGGTGGCGCAGGCGCTGCAGGATGGGCTCACCATCCTCACCGCGGATCCGATGATCCGCCAGTCCCCGGTGGCGACGCTCCCGGCCGACTGAGCGAGCTCAGGCGGGCTGTGGCCGGCCCACAACGATGGGGCGGAGGCGTCACCACCTGTCACCCCATCGAAGCCGCCCGCCCAGCCGGGGACCCGGGGGCCGCGGCCTCATCTAGGCTGGCGCAGTGCCCGCGTCCCTGGAGTGCGGGCCACGGCCGCACACGGGGCCCGATGGGCGAGAGCCGGCGGGCTCGGCCCCCCGCCAGCTCGCCCGCTACCGGACCACCACCACCGCAAGCAACAGGAGCGCGCCGGTCAATCCCGCGGCCAAGTCCGACAGCGGCTCAGCCCCAGCAGCGCGGGAGGGCTCGCGGAGCGTCCCACGCGGGCGGGCGCAGACCTGCAGCAGGCGGGGCGCCCGCCCAGCCGGCCGCGACCCCGCTCGGAAGCGCCAGCCCGCGTCGACGGCGTCGGCGACCGCCTGGAGCCAGCTGGCCACCTCGTGGGTCAAAGGAGGCGCGACGGCCGGCACGGGTGAGGACGCTTAGGTGGGTTCGGCAGCCAGCTCGCCGCCCACGGGATGCCCTCGAAGTCGGCCGGCGTTCCCGCGGGGACCGGCGACGACGCGAAGACCAAGCTCACAGCCGAGGATGCCCCGCGCGGACGCCCGCTCCCCCGCGGGGACCGTTCCGGCCCGCCTCCGCCCGACCCGCCCCTCGGGCCGGGGGCCCCGCGTCATCGTGCTCACCGCGGAGCAGGTCCGACGGGACCGCGTCGAGCCGCGGATGCAGGTTCAGCTCGTCGGCGGTCCCGGCGTCGAGGGCGAAGTCTCAGATGATCTCCTTGGTCGTCGGCGAGAGACCGCCCGGTCGCCGTGCCTCGTGGATCGCGACCAGCAGCCTGAAGTTGAGGGCCGCCGAGTAGGTCGCCGCGACCGGCGGCTCCGCCTGGACCAGGATGGCCTGGGTCTGGCGGATGAAGCGCTCGATCCGGTCGTCGAGCACCACGGTCTTCGTGATCGCACCCATCGGGCTCCTCCTGAGAGCAGATAGTCTGGGCATACTGGAGGACAGGACGCTAAGACGATCTTGTCAACCCGGTCGAGCCGAGCCTGTCCCGCTTCGACGGGCGCGATGGCAGCGGAAGGGGGCTGACCGTCACCGGCCCGCGCGGCGACCGGGATCATCCGCCTCCGCCCCGAGCACGAGGACGCGGGATGGCGGTGATCGGGACGGCCAGTCCGACCCACGGCCGACCGGGGGGCAACGGGGAGGGAGCCGTGGAACGCGGACCCCCGGAGGACGTGCCGAGCGCGCGATCCGATCTCCGCACCGGGTCGCTCTGCGCATCCGCCCTGCGGGAGCGCCGTAGACTGCGGCGCATGGCGGAGTCCGACCCGGAGCCCGCCCTTCAGGCTGTCGTCGTGAGCCCGGTCCCCGACCCCAGCCACGGTGGGGCCGGCGCGTACGACTTCCCGGTCGACCTGCGTGATCTCGCGTCCGCCCCCGGCCTGATCGCCCGTCACGTGCCCGCCGGAGCCACCGTGCTCGACATCGGCTGCGCCAGCGCCAACCTGCTGGCAGCGCTCCGCGACGACCGCGGCTGCCAGGGGGTCGGGCTGGAGATCGATCCCGACGCCGTCGCCGCCGGTCGCGCGCGAGGCCTCGAGGTCCACCGCACCGATTGCAGTCGCGAGCCGCTGTCTCAACACCTGGATGGGCGCCGGTTCGCCCGGATCGTGCTCGCGGATGTGCTGGAGCACCTGGTGGACCCCGCGGCGCTGCTAGCCCAGGTCCCGGCGCTGCTCGAGCCCGGAGGCCGGGTGCTGGTCTCGGTGCCCAACATCACCCACTTCGACGTGATCCTCGCCATGGCCCAGGACCGATTCACCTACACCCCGACCGGCCTGCTCGACCGCACCCACCTGCGCTTCTTCACCCTGGCCACGTTCGCGGAGCTGGCCCAAGCCTGCGGGCTCACCGCCGTCGGCGTGGAGCGCCACATCGCGCCCCCGCTGCAGACCGAGCTGTGGGGCGGCCGCGCCGACCTGCCCCCGCGGTACGTCGCGATGCTGGAGCAGGCGGTGCGCGCGGGCAACCCGAACGCCGATGTCTACCAGTTCATCGTGGTGCTGGAGCCGCGTCCCGACACCGGCCCCCCATCGGCGAGGATGGTGGCGCTCCCGGGCCGGCGACACGCCTCGACCCCGGAGCTGACCCTGCTCATTCGCCCGGCCGCACAGGCAGCGGAACCGGACCTGCCGGACAGCATCGGCGGGGAGCCGACCGCACCTGATGGCGCCCCGCCGATCGCGTGGATCCGGCTCGACCCGACCGCCCCCTTCGGAGCCGCCCTGATGGCGGCGCTGGGCGGGGTGCACAGCCCCGCCTGCGCCGTCCTGGACGCGCCCGCTGCGACCGATCCGGCGCTTCTCCGCCGGCTGCACCGAGCGCTCGAGTCGGATCCCGAGCTGGTCGCCGCCTGCGTGGGGCCGGTGGCACCGGCCGATCTCGCTGGCCAGGCGGCCCACGTCCCCGGGCGCGGGGGCGCCGGAGCCCTTCCGAGATGGGACCGCACTCGCCTCCTGACAGGGGACCGGTTGCGGCTCAGGCAGCTCGTGCTCCGGACCAGCGCCCTCCGCCTCGCCATCCAGAGCGTCGCGGCCCTGGGGCCCCCGTTCCTGGCGGCACTGGACGACTGGACCGTGGTCGCCCGGATGCTGCAGTGGGGCGAGGTCGGCGTCCTCCCCCCCGAAGCGACAGCTGCGACCGCCGCGACTCCGTCGCCCCCGTCTACGCTCCCGCTGGCGATCGCCCTCGGCCTAGTGCCCCTGCGACCGGACGAGCTGGTCCCGCCGCGAGGTGGTCCCGGTGCCGGCGACGTCGCGGCATCGCCGGCACCAGCATCGTCGCCACCACCTCAAGCCCGGCGCTGGCTGCGGCGACGTCCGCGGGCGTAGGGGCCGCCCGCCGCGAGAGAGGAGGCGACCGCGCCCGACACCTCCAGAACCGGGCTGGTCCGGCCCGCGGCTGACCGTGGCGACGCGAGGCGGCACAGGACGGCCGCTCCTGCCGGTGACGGCGACGGCGGTTGTGGGGTGGTTCAGTCTCCGGCAAGCGGATGCCGAGTGGTTCGGCGGTGACGTCGACACCAGGTGGGGGACGACGGCCACGCCGCGGCCCCACGGCCCGAGCTCGGCGACGCGTCGTTGCGGCAGCAGCGATCGCCGCCGTGGGCAAACACGGAGCGCCGAGCAAGCTGCCGCGACGGCTGCATTCCGACGACGTAGACTTTGACCATGGCGTTCGATGTCCACGCCTTTGTCACGGCGCTGCGGGCGGACCCCGAAGCGAAGGAGGCGGTTCGGCGGGAGCTCCTCACCGACGAGCTGCTGGGCCTGCCCGTGCTGGTCGCGCAGCTCGCCGCCCGGGTCGATCAGCTCGCAACCCGGCTCGGTCAGCTCACCGAGCGGATGGAGGACGGCTTCACCAAGGTGGCCACAGCCCTGGCCGGGCTGGCCGACGCGCAGGCCGGGACCAAAAGAGGGCTGGCCGAGCTGGCCGATCGGCCTGCCTGGGGTGACCTCAGCCGCGTGGCCGGCACCGCCTACGAGGTCTATGCGCTCCACACGCCGCGGGTCGTGGCCGGAGCGGTGGGCGCCGCACCCGGGACCGTCCGGCGGATAAGCGATGGCGAGCTGGATGCGGTCCTGGACGCGGCCGAGGCGGCAGGCCGTCTCTCCCACGAGGAGACCGAGGACCTTGGGCTCGCGAACCGCGTGTTCCTCTGGGAGCGCCCGGGCCAGCACCCGGTCTACTGCGTCGTCGAGGCCTCAATCACCGCGAACGCGGAGGATGTGGAGACGGTCATGAGGCGGGCCCGGCTGCTCGCACGGGCCGGGGTAGCGACCCAGCCGGTGGTGATCGGCGATCGGGCGGAACCGGACGCGGCCGCGGCGATGGAGGCTGGGCAGGTGGGGTGGCGCCGGATTCCTGAGCCGCCCGTCCCACGGAGGAATCAACCGGCCTGACGCCGGCCCCCATACGGCGGCCAGCACCCCGAGCCACGGTCACCGGCCGGCCATGGTGCTCGCGGGCCACACACTCCCAGCCTCTCAATTGGACCGGGCGGTCGTGGTCGGCACCAGCCCGCTACGGCTCGCGGTGCCGAGCGTCGCCGCGCTCGGCCCACCGTTCCTGGATGCCCTCGACGACTGGACCACCGTCGACCGGCTGCTCGAGTGCGACGACATCGGAGGTGCGGCCTCCCCGACTCAAACCTGCGCCTCCCCCGCCGTGCGGTGGAGCGGCCGCTGGCGATCGGCCGGCCCCTGCTTCCGCTCCGCCCCCGGTCAGATCGGCCCTCGCCCGAAGGCGGACGGCCCAGCCCCACGGGGACGCGAGCCCTGGGATCCCTATCCCGCCCGGAATCCGTGACGGCCAAGTCGGCGGACTGAATCCACTCGCGGCGTGCGCCTCGGATCGGGGCCAGGTCAGGCTGGGCCCACCCGAGCGCCGACACCCGGGCGAATCCGACCGTGCGACCAGCTCGGCAGAGCCCGAGCACCAAGCCCCCGGCCCCAGCCTGCTGACGGGTCAGCGCCGCCAACCGCGCTCGTGTCACGGGATCGAGCCTGGCGACCGCGTCCGCCGCCGCACCCCATGGCCACCCGGCGCTGCAGAGGTTCACGCCGTGAGCCGGCTCCGGTCGCAGGCACGGGACAGGGGGCAGTCGAAAAGCCCCGCGGTCACGAAGTGATCGCCCAGCCCAGATGAGCACTCCCACCACACCCATCCACCTCGTGGTGGCCGACCACGACAAGTCCGTCCCGAGCCCACGCCGCCACCCTGGCGGCTCTGACCGGCTCTACCAGCCACCCACCGACACCTCAGCCCGTGCGCACCTCGCGTGCGAATCCTCACCCGCCTTGACGCATGCGGTTCGCTCCGGACATGGAGAAGGGGCCCCTTGCGGGGCCCCTTCCGGAATTCGAGTCGCCGCCAGTGGGCTAGGCCTGCTGACTGACGTAGACGGTGGAGCTGCCCCCACCGGCTGTGAACGTCAGCGCGCAGAATCCCGCTGTAACCGCGGTGGTCGGTCCGGCGTACACGAAGCTGGCCGCGCCATTGGATCCAGTCGTCGCCGTCGTCGGCGACAGAGTTCCGCAGGTCGTGCCGACAGGCTCCGCGACGATCGCCTGCGTGACACCGGTCGAGGCCACGTCGTTACCGGACGAGTTGGTGACCGTCACCGTGTAGAGCACCTCACCGGCACCCACCACCGTCTGCACGGAGCTGGGCGACACAGTGACCGTGTCGGCCGGTGTGACCGCGTTGGTCTGGACCGGCACGGAGCTGCCGTCGACAACCACGAGGCTGCCGGCCGGGTAGGCGAAGTTTGCCGTCGCCGCCACGACCGGGATGCTCAGCGCACCCGCCGCGGTGGCTGCGCTGGTCACGAACTGCTGGCTGTCGCCCCCCGACACCACGTCAATCGTGGAGCCGCTGGCAATCGCAGGAGTCGTGTACGGCGCCGTTGCACTGACTGCGAGCGCGGTGGTAGCGCCTGTCCCCGTCGTGAGAGCCGACGTTAGGACGGAGTTCTCTCCCGCCGCGCTGATCGCAGCGCCGGTGGATTCCACCGCCGTCAGCTGGCAGGTTCCCGACGTCGTGCCGGGCACGTATGTGTCGGTGGCCACGCCGCTGGCGTTGGTCGTGACGAACGCGCTGGACAGCGTCCCGCAGGCCGGGTCGGATCCGACCGACAGCATCAGCGCGTCACTCGCGAACGCGAAGGCGCCGTTGGTCACCGTCACCGTCACCGTCGAGCTGGTGCTGCCGCTGGCGCTGAGAATGGTCGGGGTGGTCGAGACGGCGACCGCCGCCACCGGCGCGGTGCTGGAGGTCTGGTCGATCGTCACGGAGTTGCTGGCGCCGCTCCCGGCCTCGGTGGCCGTGATCTGGCAGAAGCCCACCGTCGCCGTCGGCACGTAGTTCACCGCCACCTGGCCACCGGAGTTGGT
>DATKRN010000060.1:0-7377 GCA_035532155.1 Verrucomicrobiia bacterium
GGGCTGCCGCTGGGTTCGGGCGGGGTGCTGGTCGACGCCGCCCTGGAGGCGGCTCCGGGCATCCGCTGTGCGGGGGACATCGCCGCCCATTTCCACCCGACCTTCCGGCGCCACCTGCGGGTGGAGCACTGGCAGGTGGCGCGGAAGCAGGGCCAATCGATCGGGCCGGCCCTGGTGGGACCGGCCCGCCCCTACGCCGAGCTGCCCTGGTTCTGGTCGGACCAGTACGACGTCAAGCTGGAGTACCTCGGCCACGCCCCGAGCTTCGACCGGACCGTGTGGCGGGGCGATCGCGAAGGCGGGACGTTCTCCGTGTTCTACCTCGAGGACGGGCTGATCGAGGCGGTTCTGGCGGTCAACGACCGGCGCACCATCCGGTGGAGCCGCTCGCTCATCCCACGGAGACGGCCGGTCGACACGGCCACGCTCGCGGACACCGCGACCGACCTCCGGGAGCTGGCGCGGAGCGAGGCGTGAAGCCGCTCCGAGCGGGATCCGCCTCCGAGAACGGAGGCAGCGCACCACAGGCCGATCGGGTCGGCCGCGCCGCCCGGTGTCGGCGGGGCCCGGGCGCTCCTCGAGCGCGTGTCTGACCGCCGACGTGCGGCGCACGCTGCGGGAACGCGGATCCCGCCCGAGCCGGCGCCGGTCGAAGACGGCCGACGTCGGCGCCGCACCCCACCCGCCGGCCAGATTGCGGCGGCGCTCGACCCAGTCGGGGCGGGTGGCTCCATCGCTGGCCACGAACCCGCTCGACGTCGACCCCAGGGGCCTCGGGCCGGCCTTCCCAGGGAAGCCGACGCCGGCGCCCCACGAGCTCACCGCACGCCACGCGCGCACGAGCAGGAAGGTGGGCGGGCTGACCCATGCCGGCGCCGTCCGCGCAGGAAGCGATCCTCGGTCCCGCCCGCTCGCCAGGCCGGTGGCGTCGCTGGGCGGCCGTAGTGACCGAGACCCGACGATGCCAGCGCCGCGACGGGGTCGCTGGCAGCAGAGGGCCGGACCGCCGCGAGCGGGGCCGGCTCGGCTGCCGCCAGCCCACGGCCCAACGAGGATGGCGGCCCTCGCCGAGTGCGCCGGACCGGCGAGGGGCCCGGCGTCGGTTTCGACGTGGGCGCGAGCCGCCGCCATTCCGATCATCCGTCGAGCACGTGGCCGGGGATGGACGCCTCGGGACGGCACCGCCGGTGACCCCGCGGCGGTCCTCGGGGGCCGTCGGCCGCCCCGCGTTCCGAGGAGTATCATCTCGACTTCGAGATGCAGGAACTGCAATTCGAGGTGGGCGCAGTCCCGCCCGACCTGGAGTCCGGGCTCGGCCGCCTCGAGATGCGGCTGGCTGAGGCGGAGCGGTCGCTCAAGACGGCGGCTCAGGAGCTCAGGCGAGCCCGCGAGGCCTGCCGGGTGGGGAACCTGCGAGACCTGCCGAAGACGCTCGCCGCGGCCGCGTCGGCGGCCCAGACGCACGCGGCGTGCGCCGGTGACATGGCTGGGTCCTGGAGCCTTGGAGCGAGCGACCACCTGGCGTCGGGCCGCTACCTGGCCGAGGTCGCCGACGCCGCCGCAGGGGCTGGGGTAAAGGGGGTGCGGGAGGTGGACGGCAAGCTCTACAGCTTCCCGTACATCGTCCGGGTCGAGCCCAGGGAGCTGACCGTTCGGATCGGGAAGAGACGGCATCGCGGTCTCCGGCCCTCCCACCTGGCGCAGCTGCTGAAGGCGGCCCAGTCGAAGCCGGCCAAGGACAATCTCGGGTCCGTCCTCCATGCCGTGGAGCGCGCCTACCTGGCCCTGGTGCAAAGAGAGCTGGGCAAGGCGATCCCGCTGGTCGAGATCCACGCCCTGCTCACCCTGATGCCGGGAGCCGGGAGGGACTACACCCTCGACGACCTGGTGATGGACATGTACCGCCTCGACCTCGACGGGCCCCACCTGACGAGGAGCGGTCTGCGGATGGACCTGCCGGCGAGCACCTCCGCCAGGGGCGGCAAGGGCATCCGCTTCGTGACCCGGGACGGTGAGGAGAAGCTCTACTCGACCGTGCGCTTCCAAGCGGTGGCGCGGTGACCGACCTGGAGCTCTCCGCCGGAGCCTGGCTCGAGGTCCTGGAGCGCGACTACCTGGCCAGCTATGTCCGCGAGGGAGGCGCGGCGGTGAAGGTCGCGGTGACAGCCCCGGATCGGGCCGCAGCCCTGGCTGCGTCGATCGGCCGGGCCGGACAGCGGCACGGATTCGTCACTGCCCAGGTCGATCAGTCCGTGCTCCGCCTCTACGCCATGGACCGGCTCTTCAACGCGGTTGCCGCTCAGATCGACTGGGACGGTCTCGCCGTCACCTTCATGCGGGCCGCCCTCGAGGCGCACGGGTACCAGCTCCCCGACGGCAGCTCCACCGCCGCCGAGGTGGCCCGGCTCAACGGCGTCGACCCGGCCCAGGTCTGGATCCGGTGCGAGCAGATCCTCAGCCGCGACGTCCTCCATGCCTACGCGATGGCCAAGGACTTCCGGTTCGCCATGAACCAGCTCTGCCTGGCGGTGGTCGCCGGCGACGACCTCCAGCGGGAGACGGCGGAGCGGGTCAAAGAGTGGCTCAGGGGCGAGCTGGCAGGGGTGGGAGCGCTGCGCCGGGCCATGATCGTGGAGAAGATCAACCGCTACAGTGCCCGGGCCATGCTCAACTCCGCCGCCGAGTGGATCGGGATGGCGGGCAGGTCCGGCCTGCTGGTGGTGGTGGACGTGACGCGCTTCGCCACCCCGGGGCCATGGATCGGCCGCGACGGCATCCAGACCCGGCCGCCCAGCAAGATCGCGGTTTCCGACACCTACGAGATGATGCGCCAGTGCATCGACGGGACCGACGAGGTGAGCGGGATGCTGCTGGTGTTCCTGTCGAGCCCGGAGTTCGTGACCGACGAGCGGCGGGGGATGAAGTCCTACCCGGCGCTGGAGATGCGTCTCATGGACGACGTGCGCGACGGCTCTCGCGCCAATCCCTTTGCCCCGATGGTGCGGATCACCTCGGCATGAACCAGACCGAGCGACGGGCGATCGAGGCACTGCGGGCCGGCGTGCCCAACCGCGACGCGGTGCGGCACCTGGGCACCGATCAGCGCGCCATCGAGAAGCGCTTCCTCGACGCCCTCAGCCAGGTGGCGTCCGAGCGCCGCGCCGGTCGTGAGCTTCCCGGCCTGCTCGTCAGCGGCGACTTCGGCGCCGGCAAGTCGCACCTGCTGGAGTGGCTGCAGCACATCGCCTTGGAGCAGAACTTCGCCTGCAGCAGGGTGGTGATCAGCAAGGAGTCCCCGCTGGGGCAGCCCCACCGCATCTTCCGTGCCGCCATGAACAGCCTGCGAGCCCCGGAGCTGGTCGGCGGTCTGGAGGAGATCGCACACCGGTTGCGGCCGGACTCCCAAGCCTACGCGGAGATGTCCCGCCAGGTGCAGAGCCAAGCGGCTGGGTTCGACCCGCTGTTCCAAGCCACCCTCCTGCTCCATGAACGGGTGAGCGACCCCGAGACGCTGAGCAAGATCATTGCGTTCTGGCGCGGCGACCGCATCGACGTGGGCGAGCTCCGCCGGGGAGTCCGGGCGCTGGGGTCCGCGATCGCGGTGCGACAGCGGCGGATCGCGGATCTCGCCCTGCCCAGGTTTCGCTTCGCCGCCAACCTGATCGCCGGAGCCGGCTACTCGGGGTGGGTGATCCTCCTCGACGAGCTGGAGCTGGTCGCCAATTTCTCCCTCACCTCGCGGGCCGGCTCGTACGCGACCCTGGCCACCCTGCTGGGTCTGCTGACGGACGCGTGCATTCCCGGCGTGTTCGTGGTCGGTGCCGTGACCACCGACTTCGGACTGGTGGTCTTCGATGGCCGCCGGGACCAGGAACGGATCCCGCAGCGGCTCCATGATCGCCACCAGGAACTGCTGCCGGCGGCGGAGGCGGGGATGCAGGCATTGACGCCGACGTCGGCTCAGCACATGAGTCTGGAGCCGCAGGATTCGGATGCCCTGGCGCGCACCCACGCCACGGTTCGGGCCCTCTACGCCACCGCCTACGGGTGGCCCCCTCCCCCGGACGGGCTCCAGGTCCGCGAGCGGTCGATGCGGATGCGCCAGTACGTCCGCGATTGGATCACGCGCTGGGACCTGGTTCGGCTGGACCCCACCTACCAACCGGACATCCTCACCGAGGACTATGTGCCCGATCTGCGTGAGCGACCCGAGCTCGAGCCGGATTCGGCGGAGGCGCCGGCCGAGAACGACAGCGCTTGACGATCCCCTTCCGCGACGCGGCGGAGCTCGAGGCCGGCGGCAACGCCGCCTTCCTCCGCATCACCGGCGGCGACCGCCGGCGGGCGGCCGCCCTGCTCCAGGTGAACGGTCGGGGCGAGCCGATCGAGTTCACGTTCAATCACCTGGACCTGCCCAGCGGCCCACTCTGGCGGCCGCACGACCTGGCCCACTGGGTGGCGCGGGAATTGACCGCCAGTCTGCTGCAGGCGGCCCAGCGCAGTCCGTTGGTGCTCCTGTGCCTGGCGCGTGAGGTCCCACCCGGGCTGTTCCGCGACGACCTCCTGGTCCAGCTCCCCGTCTGCCGGGTCGCGACGCGGGACGAGATGGCCGGGCTCGACCGGGGCGAGGTGGCCGAGGAGCGCCGCGTGACGGACGAGACGGTCCACCTGTTCTGGCGCCCGGCCCCGGCCCCTCCCGAGTCGCCGCCGCGGCGGCTGCTGGAGAGCCTGGTGACCAGAGGGCTGGTGCTGGAGCCGTTCGAGCGGGTCCTGGCCGGCATCCACGAGGCGCTCGCGGACCAGGGGAGCTGATGGGAGGGATCCGCTGGGATGGTTGGCAGGCCCGGCGGGGCGCGCCCGTCCGGTGGCCGTGGCGGCGCCAGCCCAGGGCCGGGCGCGCCCGCCACCTCACCCTGGACCGGCCACGACCGGGCGCCTCTGCCACGTGGTCCACGCCGCGGCCACGACCGGCGACGACGCGGACCGTCACCGGGGTGGCCGGGGAGGCCCAGAGCCTGCTCCTGCGCCCTCCGGCCCGGTCCGGGGGCGGAGCCGCGGCGGGGCCCGGCACGGGCGGCCAGGCTCGCACGCGTGCCGGCCCGAGGACGCCGAGGATGCCTGCCGGGCCTTCGGCCACCAGCGTCGCGACGACGCTGCGGGCCCGGCTGCTCGCGGTCCTCCAGCCGCCACTCGACCTGCTGCTCGCTCGACCGGGTCCGCTGGAGTGGCCCAGCGACCTGATGCCGTTCCAGGTCGAGGGACTGCGGCTGCTGCTGGAGCGCGATAGCCTGCTGCTCGCCGACGAGATGGGCCTGGGGAAGACGATCCAGGCGCTGGCCGCGCTCCGGATGCTGACCCTCTCCGGTCAGCTGGCCAGCAGTCTGGTGGTCGTGCCCGCCAGCGTCTTCGGCCAGTGGCGGGAGCATTTCGGCAGATGGGCGCCGGAACTCCGCCTGTCACCGATCCGAGGGGGAGCTGACGAGCGGACGGCCCAGTGGCGCACCCCCGCGCACGCCCATCTGGTCAGCTACGACACCCTGCGGGCGGATGCCGCGCTGGCTCGGGAGCGGGTGTGGGACCTGGTCGTGATCGACGAGGCGCAGCGGATCAAGAACCCGCAGGCCGAGGTCGCCGGCGTGGTCCAGGGCCTGCCGCGCCGGCGCGCCTGGGCCCTCACCGGAACCCCGCTGGAGAACAGGGTCGAGGATCTGGCCTCGATCCTGGGATTCGTGAGTCCCCGACCGGCGGATGCCGTCCCCGGCCCGATGCGGTCAGGGATCGAGCTCCGCGACCGTCTCCGCGATCTCCAGCTCCGCCGTCGCAAGCAGGACGTGCTCCCCCAGCTTCCACCGAGGACCGTCACCGACCTGACCCTGGACATGAGCTCCGCGCAGCGGGTCGCCTACGAGCGGGCGGAGCGCGACGGTCTCCTCCGCCTGGACCGGCTGGGGAGCGCGGTCGCCATCGCCAACGTGCTGGAGCTGATCCTCCGGCTGAAGCAGATCTGCAACTTCGACCCCGAGACCGGCACGTCGGTCAAGGCGGACGACCTGGAGGGCCGACTGGAGTCCCTGGGAGCAGGCCAGCGGGCCCTGGTCTTCTCCCAGTTCACCGACGGCCGATTCGGGACCGCCGCGATCGCCGGTCGCCTGGCCCGCTTCCGCCCGGCGGTGTACACGGGGGAGCTGCATCCGCAGCAGCGGGACCAGCTGGTGCGGCGGTTCCAGGAGGGGGGCGATCACCAGGTGATGATCCTGTCGCTGCGCGCCGGCGGTCAGGGGCTCAACCTCCAGGCGGCCTCGTACGTGTTCCACTTCGACCGCTGGTGGAACCCGGCGGTCGAGAGCCAGGCCAGCGACCGGGTCCATCGTCTGGGGCAGGCGCAGCCGGTCCACGTGTACGCGTACACGATCGAGGGCTCGGTGGAGGAGCGCATCCGCCACGTCCTGACCGAGAAGCGGGCCCTCTTCGAGCGGGTGATCGAGGGGGCCGGGATCGACGTCGGCCGTCTCTCCCGGGAGCAGCTCTTCGGCCTGGTCGGGCGGCGGCCCCCCGCCCGCGAGCCCGCCGGGCGCCGTTCCGGCTGAGGTCGAACGGCGGGTCGGTCACCTGCTGGAGCGGGCCGGAGACGTGGTGGCGTCACGGCGGCCCCGCACGACGGCGGGATCGCCCTCATCGCCACCGAGGCCACGGCGAGCGGGCTCGCCCGCTCCACCCTCCACGTCCGATGCACGTCGTCAGCGCGGCCGGTCGGGGTGGAGGTGGCGCGGGAGCTGATCGGTTCACTGCCAGCCGCGGCCGGGGAGGTGGGAGTGCTCGCCGCTCGAGCGAGTTCACCGCGGCGGCGGCCGAGCTGGCGCGCGTGCGCGGGATCCGGCTGTGGAGGCCTCCACACCTGTCGCGACTGGAGGGCGAATGACCGGCGGGGGCGCCGTCTCGGGCACGGGTGGAGCTGGGAGCCGGCTCGGCCCGGGCGGCCGCGGGTCGCACCCGCCGCCGCTCGGCGACCAGGGCCTCCCGTCGCCGTCCGGGCCCGCGACCCCGAGGCCGCCTGCGACCGGCGGCCGGTGGGCGGACCACGCCGGGCGCAGCGCCGCCGCCTGCGGCCCGGCGTCGATCGACGGGGGACCCACGCCGCAGCGGCAGCCGACGCGGTTGGGCAGGCGCCTGGCGCACCCGCCGGGCTGGGAGGCGGGATCCCGTCCGGACCCCGATGTCGTGGAGGGCCGGTCCGTCACCGTCCTCGGCCCGGTCGACGGGCGGCCGGCGGCGCGGCGCCGGACGACCGGCACCGCCGCGACGGAGCCGGCCCTGCGCGTCTCCCTCGCGACTACGCCGCAGCGCCGGGTCGACGTCGGACCGGCCGCCCCGGACCTT
>DATKRN010000061.1:0-94223 GCA_035532155.1 Verrucomicrobiia bacterium
GCCGGGCGCCCAGCCGGCTGGGCGCGACGACTCGCGAGATAAGGGCGCGGCCCGCGGCGCAGACCAGCGGGCGGTCGTAGGTGACCACCGAGGCGAACCGCCGCTCCCCATCGGCACCGACGTCGCCGAGGTCGCGCGCAACCAGGGCGGCGCTCAGGTGCGGCCCCAGGACCACCAGATCCCACTCGCGGCGGACGGGGTCGCCGGCCGCCAGGTGGGCTCCCCGCACGCCGGACTCCGGCATCCCGCCGATTCCCTCGCCGAGCACGGCGACGAAGGCGGTGCGGTCAGCCAGCCGGCGGTAGCGCCGACGCGTGTCGGGGGTGAGGAACCGGGCCTCCTCGAAGCTGGCGAGCACCACCGAGTGGCGGCCCTGCGCCAGCGCCTGGCGCTCCAGACGCCGACTGACGGCGACCAGCAGCGCCTTGTCGACCAGGACCGGGGCCCGCCCCTGAGAACACAGGGCATACGGGCTCGCATCGGGGTCCTCGCCGAGCACCGCTCCGCCCTGGATGTCCAGCGACGCACCCGGGCCGAGATCGAGGGTGGCGAGCGGGGCCGGGCGTCCCAGCCACCAGCCCTGACCGTAGCTGGCCCCCATCGCCTGGGCCGCGCGCAGGTGGGCCTGGTGCTCGATGCCCTCCGCCACCACCAGCGCACCACTCTCCTCGGCGTAGGCGCCGACCGCGGCGACCACCTCGGCGACCCGTGCACCGCTCCGCCGCTGGACCACCCAGAGGTCCAGCTTGACCACCTCGGGGCGGATCAGGGGCAGCAGCGCGAGGGATTCCGGGGCCGCCCCCACGTCGTCGAGCGCGACCGCCAACCCGCGCCGGCGGAGACGGCGGACCAGCGCCAGCAGCCGGGCGGGGTCGCGGCCCAGGGCCCGCTCCGCGAGCTCAACCACCACCGGGGTCCCGTGGGCCCCCTCCGCGATCCGATCGGCCTCGGCCTCGGCATCGCCCCCGTCCAGCGCCCCGGGCTCGACGTTGACGAAGAGGGTGAGTCCGGCCGCGGCCGCCGGCCGGGCCCCGGCGAGGGCGGCGGCGCGGCAGGCACGGTCGAGGTCCTGGGTGCGCCCGAGTCGGCGCGCCAGCCGGAACAGCGCCAGCGGTGACTCGAGCGGCGACCCGACCGGCCCGCGGGCGAGGCTCTCCACCGCCACCGTCCGACGGTCGCTGAGCCGGACGATCGGCTGGTAGACGGCGCGCAGACCTCCATGCGCCAGCACGCGGTCGAACTCCTCGATCTCGGTCGTGGCCGACAGCAGCAGGGCCATGCGCGGACCCTACCCTCGCTGGAGGGCGGCAGCGCCACGGCGACCAGCTCGTCATCGTCGCGATGCGGCCGCGATACGAACGCCACAGCGCGGTCGGGTCCCCGGCCGGGACAGCCCGTACGATCGGGTCCCGACCGGCCGGCCGAGGTCTCCCGAGGCGGGAGCGTGGTGAGGATCGTGCGCGCGATCGTCCGTCCGCCTCTGAGTCGCGCCCGCGCGGGGACCGGGCCGGGCCGGGGACGGGTGGAGGATCCCAGCCCGGGGCGGACGACCTCCTGCGGGTCGGGGGGGCCCCCGCCCGACCCCACCCTCGCCGCGCGCCAGCCAGGAGCGCGCCCGGGAGCGGAGCCGACCGATCCGGGCGGGCTCGCCGCCGGCTGCAGCCCCGCTCCCGCGGCGAGGACCGCGGGGACGGCCTCCCCGCGCTGCCGCCTCCCGATCTATGGGAGCGGGCTGGCTCGCCTCAGCCACGAGTCCGGCGGCCCGCTCGCGGGCTTCCGCCAGCTGCTCGGGGGCCACCGCACGCGGGACCGTGCGGTGGCGATCCTGGCCAGCGGCCCCGCCCTGGCCCGCACCGCGGCGGAGCCGATCCTGCACGGCAGAGCCCCACCGCCACCTACCTGGCCCAGCAGCCCCGGTGGGTCCCCGCACCGCCCGCCGCGGTCGCCCCGGATGGGTCCCCCTACGCCTGCAGCGCGCCTCCCCCGATCGCGACCGACGCCAGCATCCAGCCCGGAGCCTCGCCGGTGCCGGTGGTCACGGTCGCCACCGCGCGCCAGCGCCCGATCGTGCACCGGGGCGACTGGGGAGTCCTGGCCGACACCGAACCCGCCCTCTCCCGGGTCGCCCACTCGTTCGGCTCCGACTCGACCCCGGGGGTCTACCGGGTGGAAGCCAACGGGGGGTGTCCCCGTGCCACGGCAGCCCGGGCTCGACCGGGCCAGCTGGGTGCTGATCGGGGACGGGGCGGGGTGGGGGCGGCGCCTCGATCCCGCCGACCGGTCGGTCTCAGCGGTCTCGGCGCCGGCCGACCAGGTGGGGCGCGCCGGCCGCGGCTCCGGTCGCCCCGCGTCTGGCTCACCCGGCTCGGCGACCAGGTGACGCCGGTGGCGGTCACCAGGCGAGGGGACCCGCTGGTGCTCGCCACCGGTCCCCGCCACTTGTGGCTCCTGCTCCTCACCGCCCCGGCCGACCGGGGGTGGTGCTGCAGGGTCCCGGGCTGGGCGCCCCGGGAACGCTGGCGGTCAGCGGAGCCGTCACCGACCCCCACGGCCCCTGGCTCACCAGTACCGGCGGCCCGCTCCGGGTGACCGCGGCGGGACGGCTGCGCCGGGTGCTGGCGGGCACCTTCAGCAGCGTGGCGCCGGCGGGGGCCTGCGTCTGACCGCCGCCGGCAGGGCCGACGGCTCGGCCGCGACGTGGCCCACCACCAGGGTCGCCGGGGCGGCGATCCCGGCCCGGCGAACGGCCGCGGCGATGGCGGCAATCGGGGCGCGCACCACCTGCTGCTGGGGCCACCCAGCGGCCGCGATGACCGCAGCCGGGCGCTCCGGACCGAGGACCCCGGCAAGTCGGCGGGCGATCGCCCCGAGGTTGGCGAGCGGCATCAGGACCACCAGGCTATCCGCCGCCGCCGCCAGCTGCTCCAGCCGGGCGGGCGCGGGGCCGCCGTGGCCGGTCGTGATCGCAATCGAGCCGGCGGAGCCCCGACGGGTGAGGGCGATCCCGGCCGCGGCGGGGGCCGCGGTCGCCGCGGTCACCCCAGCCACCACCGTCACCCGCACCCCGGCCTCGCGCAGGGCGCCGAGCTCCTCGCCGCCGCGCCCGAACACGAACGGGTCCCCACCCTTGAGGCGGACCACGTCCTCACCGGCGCGGGCGAGCTCGATCATGAGCCGGATCACGTCCGCGTGCTCCGGGCCCGGCTTCCCCCCCCGCCGCCCCAC
Organism: Verrucomicrobiia bacterium; assembly: GCA_035532155.1. GTDB lineage: Bacteria > Chloroflexota > Dormibacteria > Aeolococcales > Bog-877 > DAHUZL01. The sequence goes on from DATKRN010000061.1 coordinate 3,226, forward strand.
CGGAACCAGCCGGGCCTGAGGTCCGCAGAGGGCGAGCACGTCAGGGTGGACCAGGGCATCGTGAAGCACGACCCCGGCGTCGGCCAGACAGTCCTGGGCGGCCAGAGTGAGGAGCTCGGGGGACCCCGGGCCGGCCCCCACCAGCGCGACCCGTCCGGGCGCGGGGGGCCCGGGCTGGGTGAGCCGGGCGGCCGCGTCCTCGGCCTCCGCCAGGCGGCCCTGGCGCAGGAGAGCGCGGACCGGGGACTGGAGCAGGCGGCGGTAGACCGCCGCCTGCTGGGCGGGCGGGGTCTCCGCCGCCCGCAGTCGCCGCCGCACCCGGCCGACCAGACCCGTGAAGGGCCCCCACTCCGATCCCAGCATCCGCTCCAGCCGCTGCCGCACCGCCGCCGCCACGAAGGGGCTGGCACCGCCGGTCGAGATGGCGACGACCAGGGGGTCGCGCCGCACCACCGCCGGGGCGAAGAAGTGGCAGCAGGCGGGGCGGTCGACGACGTTGAGGAGCACCCGGCTCCGCTCCGCCTCGGCGAAGGCGAGACGGCCCAGTCGGGGGTCCCCGCTGGCGTCGACCGCCAGCCAGGCGCCGCGGAGGTCGGCGGAGCGGGGCACGCGCCGGTGCAGCGTGATCCGCCCGGCGGCGGCGGCGGCGGTGAGGGCGCTGCAGGGCTGCCCCGCCACCACCGTGACGCGCGCGCCGGCGGCCACCAGCTCCTGCGCCTTGCGCGCCGCCAGGTTGGTCTCGCCGAGCACCACGCACGCCCGGTCCGTGAGGTCCAGCACCACGGGGTAGACAGTCACGCGCCGATCGGGACCACCGCCTCCGGGCCCACCTCGCCGCAGCGGTGGCGCAGCTGCGTCACCCCGATCCGGTGGCAGAAGTCTCCGAACCGCTCGCCCGGGAGGCGCTCACGGGCGAACAGGCGAAGGGGGCGCTGCAGCCGGTCCGGGATCTCTGCCAGCGGGACACTCGGGAGGTAGACCGAGTTGAGCCGGGTGCCGGCGGCGTCGCCGCCCAGGTGGAGGTCGTACTTGCCCAAGGTGGTGCCGACGAGGCCCACGTCGCCGAGGTACGGCCGGGTGCAGCCGTTGGGGCACCCGGTCATCCGCACCCCGATCGCCTCGCGGCCGAGCCCGAGCCCGTCCGCCACCTCGACCAACCGCCGCAGCAGCGACGGCAGCACCCGCTCCGCCTCCGCCACCGCCAGGCCGCAGGTCGGCAGCGCGGGACAGGCCATGGCGTGGCGCACCGTGGGGGGGAGGGCGCGCACCGGGAGCACGCCGTGGGCAGCCAGGATCGCGTCCACCTGGACACGCTGGCGGGGCGGGATGTGGGTGAGGATGAGGTTCTGCTGCGGAGTGAGCCGCACCGGCGTCCCCAGCTCGGCCACCAGCCGCCGCAGCCCGGTCATCAGAGCGGCCTCGGGCCGGTCCCGGATGCGCCCGTTCTCCACGTGGATCCCGCAGTAGAGCAGGCCGTCCCCCTGAGCGTGCCAGCCGAGGTGGTCGGAGGGCGCCGGCCAGCGCAGCGGCCCGGGCTCCGCCAGCCGGTGACCGAGACGCGCCTCCACCTCGGCGCGCAGCCACCCCAGGCCGCGCTCCGCCACCAGGTACTTGAGCCGCGCGTGGCGTCGATCCCGACGGTCCCCGTGGTCGCGCTGGACCCCCACCACCGCGCGGGCGAGCGCCACCGCCTGGGCCGGGGGGACCTCCGCCAGGGGCTGCCCCAGGTGGGGGTAGGTCTGGAGCTTGTGGTGGGTGCGCCCGAGCCCACCCCCGACCAGGACGGTGAATCCGGCGAGACCGCCGTCATCGCCCCGGCGGGCGACCAGGCCCAGGTCGTGTGCATACACGTCGACGCAGTTGTCTCCCGGCAGCGCGATCGCGGTCTTGAACTTGCGCGGCAGGTAGGTGTCGCCGTACAGCTCCTCGAGCTCGGGGGCGGCGGGAGTGACGCGCGCGCGCTGTCCGTCGATCCAGATCTCGTGGTAGGCCGAGGTGGCCGGGGTCAGGGCCGCCACCAGGTCGGCGAGCACGGCGGCCACCTCGGTCCGCAGACGATCCGCCCGCGGGGCGGGACAGCAGGTGATGTTGCGCTCCACGTCACCGCACCCCGCCAGGGTGGTGAGGAGGGTGCGGTTGATCGATCGCACGGTGCGGCGCAGGTCGCCCTTGACCACCCCGTGGAGCTGGAACGCCTGCCGGGTCGTGATCCGCAGGGTGCCGTTGCCCCAGCGCCGGACGATCCGATCGTGGGCCAGATACGCCGCCGGGCTGACGCGCCCTCCGGGGACGCGCACGCGGATCATCATCTGATACGCCTTCTCGCCGCCGGCGGCCCGCAGCGCCCGGCGTTGGTCGCGGTCGTCCTGCTGGTAGATCCCGTGGAACTTGATCAGCTGGACGCTGGCGTCGCCGAACACCGGGGTGGGGGTGGCCAGCTCCGCGGCGATGCTGCCGCGCAGATGCGCGCTGGTCGCCTTGACCCGCTCCGACGCGGAGGGCTCGGACGGCGCGGGGACGCCAGTCGCCGGCGCGTGGGGGTCGGACACACCAAGGACTCCTGACAGGACTTGCTGACGCGGGCGCCGTGCGCTCGGGCGAACGACCGCGGCGGTCGCGACCCCGGCCGGCTCGGCAGCTCGGCCACGACTCGCCGTGCGCGCCGGCGACCGGCACGCGGTGCGACCTGCCCGCCGTCCCCGGGGTGGGGAGGGCAGGGGTCGGACGGGCGGGCTACGTACAGGCGCAGCTAGCGCAGACGGCGAAGTCGACCTCACGGGTGCGGGTGAGGTCGAGCCGCTGCGTCACGGTGCCCGGTGCCATTGTCACTGGGGGGAAGGATAGGCGGGCGTCAGCCGACCCGTCAAACCGGCGGACGAGAGCCCCGCGATCACCCCTGCGGGTCGGCCCGGCGCGGGGCCGACCCGGAGGCGGAAGCCGGCTGGGATCCCACCCGGAGGCGGGCGCGAATCAGCTCCGCCACCGACCAGGCCTGGAAGGGACAGCCGGTCGCGCGATGCGGAGGGTCGCCGTCGGCGGTCTCGGAGACCGATCCGAGCCCCCACTCAGCGAGGTGCTGCTCCAGCCCGGCGAGCAGGCCCGCCAGCGGCAGGCCCGCGCGTCCGGCGGCGTCGACGTAGGCGCCCATCAGCCACGGCCAGACGGTGCCCTGGTGGTAGGCGCGGTCGCGGGCGGCAGGACTGCCTCGGTGCGTCCCCCGGTAGGCGGGGTCGGCCGGGTCGAGCGAGCGCACGCCCAGTGGGGTGAGCAGGGTCGCGCCCACCCGCGCCACGATCGCCCGGGCCGCCGGGTCGCCGGCCAGCAGCGGCGCGTGCGGCAGCGACGCGGCGAGCAGACAGTTGGGGCGAATCTGTCCGGCTTGGGCGGGATCACCGTCGACCACATCCCGGCACCCGCCGGGGACGATGAACGCGGCGCGAAACGCCCGCCGGCAGGCGGCGGCGCGCGCGCGCAGGGGGGCGGGATCCCGGCCCACCCGAACGCAGAGATCGGCGGCGGTGTCGAGGGCGTTCACCCACAGGGCGTTCAATTCGACCGCCTTGCCCGCTCGCGGGGTGACCGCGACCCCGTCCACGCGGGCATCCATCCAGGTGAGCGCCCGGCCCGGTGCGCCCTGGCGGAGCAGGCCGTCGGCCGGGTCGACGCCGATGCCGAACCGGGTTCCGCCGAGGTGGTGATCGATCACGCTCAGCACGGCCTGCACCAGCGGGGCCGCACCGTCCCCGTCGCCGATGTGGGCGAGGTGGCGGCCGACCGCATGCACGTACCACAGGGTCGCATCCGCGGTGTTGTAGGCGGGCGCGTCGCGGTCGCCCCCCTCGGACTCCCCGCCGACCGGGTCGGTGGTGTTGGCGAGCATGCCCCGCGACAGGGTCGCGGCGGCGGCGGCGAGCAGCCGGCCCCCCTCCTCGGCACGGCCGGTGGCCAAGAACAGCCCCTCGTAGCTGGTCATGGTGTCGCGGGACCACTCCCCGAACCAGGGATAGCCGGCGACCACGCGGGGCCCCTCGACCACGAACTGGTCCGCCGCCAGCAGCAGCTGACGCCCGACCACGTCCTCCCCGGCCGGGTGCTCCACCCGCCGCGCCCGCCGGCGAGTGGCGGCGATCGCCATCGGACCCGGTGGGGGGGGTGGGTCCGCCACCGGCGACCACGCGGCCACGGTGGTGCTCGCCCCCGGCTCGAGCACGCAGCTGAAGGTGCCGGCGTGGCAGAGGTCCTCACAGTCGGCAAGCCCGCGCGCCGCGTCCTCCCGGTAGCGCACGCCGGCGTACCACCCGCCGTCGGCGCGGACTCCCGGACCCTCCACCCGCAGCCGGCCCTCGAAGGTGAGGCCGCGGGCGTCGGCGGCCAGCGGCGGGTGTCCGCGCGACGGCCCTCCCTGCAGCCGCAGCCCGTGGCTGTCGCGCCAGGTGACCAGCGCGGCCAGCTCGAGCCGTACCGGGGCAGGGGCGCGCACGAGCCGGTGCACCACCACCACAGCGGATCGTCCCCAGACCATCGCCAGCTCGCGCTCCAGGCAGATGTCGCCGACGGTCCAGCGCCAGCGCGGTACGCCGTCGCAGCGATCGAAGGTCTCCAACCAGCGGTCGCCGCGGGGATCGACGGCGCCCCCTCGCCACTCGTCGACTGCCAACCGGACCGCCCGATCGCCGATCCACAGGACCGCATCCAGAGCCGCCAGCCCCAGCCGCCGCACCCCCAGCGGCCCGACGGCGGTGACCAGAAGGCCATGGTAGCGGCGCGTGCGCAGCCCCGCGGCGGTCCCCATCGCAAACCCGCCGCACCCGTCCGCGACCAGCCATTCGCGCGCGGCCGCCTGGTCGAGGTCGCCGAGGAGCTGGGACCCAAAGCGCACCCCCGCATGGTGACGGACGGCGGCCGCCGCCGTCCCGGCGACAGCGCTGCGGACCGCGCCGAGGGGCCGGCGGCCGTGGTTGTCCCCGGCTTCGCCGCCTCCCGTCCCGACGCCGACCGCCCGAGCGCAGTTGGTACGGCACCGGACCGACAGTGCCGATGCCCGGGGCCACGATGGGGACACGCCGTCTCCGAGAGGCGGGGCCGAGGTGGCAGAGATGAGGACAGCGGCGCGTGCCGCGGGCCCCAAAGGAGAGCGGGTGGGACGATCTAATTCACCAGCGCCGGTGGGTGACCCCGAGCGACGGTCGACAGTCGTCGCCGTCAGTTCGGCGTCGTGCGGCTGGGGGGTGCCCGAGGCGAGATTCACCACGCTCCTCACTCCGGCGGAGCGTCTGGCGAGGATCAGCCTCGGTGCGTCATCCAGCCCCGCGCACGGCCTAGCGGACGGCCCGCTGGTCGCGACGCTCCAGGATGTCCCGCAGCCGAGACGGCGCCCCCGGAGCCTCTTTCCAGCACGGGTCGGGTGCGGGTTCGGCTCGGACCCCAGCGCGGATCCGTCGTGACTGCCGGGGGGCGTCGCCTCGCCCGCATCGGACGGGGTCGCTCGTCGTGGCGCACCCACCCGGGCCGCGCTCTCGAGTCGGGCGCGCCCCGCCGCCTGAGCCAGCCTCCTCTGGATCCTCCCATCCTGGCGGCCCACGCGGTCGCCAGGATCTCGGGGACGCGGACCCCCCGAGCGGGACTCCGATTGCGCGGGGGGGACCCGGCGCGTCGCGGTGGCTCGCACCCGATGGGGGCGGAGACAAGCCGGAGGCGCGACCCGCGGGATGGCGACGGCGCTCCATCGAGCCGAGGTCGAGCCATCCCCCGCGGCGGGCGATCACGCGAACGCGCGGGCTGAGGGAGGGGAGAGCATCGTGACCATCCACGCCACCGTCGTCCCGACGGAACTGGGGCCGCGGGCCACCGCGCGCACCGACGGTACGGCCATCAGCGAGGCGAATCGGCAGATTCGCCAGGGGTTCGCGGCCCATGCCGAGTGGGCGATCGGGCGCGTGCACCGACGCCAGTGGGTGCAGGCCATCGATCGAGCACTGGACCGGCTGGAGAAGCTTCATCTGGAGGACGTCGTGGGCGGCCCCACCTACTGCCGTGAGCTGGTCAAGGACATCGTGGGCGCGGTTCCGGCGGAGCCGCCTTCGGCGGTGCGATCCGCGCGCACGTCCTTTCACCTCCACGCGGCGCTGCTGACGTGGCAGGAGACCGCCCTGGAGGGAGCATCCCCGAATCGCCGCTCCTATCCGGACACGGGACCGGAGATTGCGATCCTCGGGAACCCCGGACATCGGCGGCACGTGCGCGCGCTTCGGCCGAGTCCCCGCCTCCGCTCCCGCTGAGAGCTGTCCCGCCTGCGACGGGAGCCGTGGGTCGGACGGAAGTAGATCCAAAACCGCCGCGCCAGGCCCGGTGCCGGACGCGGCCGAACGGCGGTGGGGGTGGAGCGGTCCGGGAGGCGAGGAGGGTGCCACCCACCACGCCCTCCTCGATCGGCGGCGATGCCACCGGCACCGATGAGGCGGGTGGGGAGGGGAATCGCGTCGTGGTAGGTCCCACGGCTGGCATGGTCACCCATCGGGGGTGCGCGCCCACGCCCCGGCAGGGACGCGGACGCCGGGCCCCTCGCGACCCTGGCGACGTCCCCGGCGGAGACGCCCCGATCACCGCCCCGTCGCGGAGGTAGACAGGCGCTCCGCCGGCACGGGGATAACGTGTCTGAGGGGCGGGGGCGGGCCGGTCAACGGCGCTCCGGGGAAGGTGCGGCCCTGACCCGATGGCCGCTTGGCGGGTGGCATGGGGAGGGGCACGTGAGTCGGCGCGACCTCGCTCCGCCGCCGGGTCCAGACGGGCTGCGCCCGCCCGAGGTCGCCCCCGGGCGGGGCGGGCCGCCGCCGTGCACGGAGGATGCCGGGAGCGGCAGCGGCTGCTGGCCGAGGGACAATTCACGCTCCCCGGGTCAGCCGCGGTCCCCTCCCCCGGCGGCGGACGCAGCCAGCCCCTCGCGGGTCGCCGGCGGCCCGCGGAGTGCCACCACCCTGCCGGCGCTACCGGCCGCGAACGCGCCGGCCCGCGAGCGGGACCCCGGCGACGACACCCGCCGGCCCTGCGTCGCGGGTTGATGGGGGACTGGGACGAGCTCGTCATCCGGCAGGGAGCGGCCATCCCGCTGCTCGGCTCGCGTCGCGGCCCCCACCCGGCCGAAGCCGGCGAGCCCCGGCCTGCCATGAGGTCGCAGCCCCCGGCCGTACCATGCCTGGCGATGGATCCGGAGCGTCGCCGGCTGCTGGAGGTCCCCCGCGGGCGCGCCCCCTGGCGCCACTGGGGACCGTACCTCAGCGAGCGGGCCTGGGGCACGGTCCGCGAGGACTACAGCCCCGACGGGCGGGCCTGGGAGTCGTTCCCGCACGACCAGGCGCGCTCGCGCGCCTATCGCTGGAGCGAGGATGGCCTGGGCGGTCTCTGCGACGACCGTCAGACGCTGTGCCTGGCGCTCGCGATGTGGAACGGACGTGACCCGATCCTCAAGGAGCGGCTCTTCGGGCTGACCGGCAACCAGGGCAATCATGGCGAGGACGTCAAGGAGTACTGGTGGTACCTGGACGCCACCCCGACCCACTCCTACATGCGCTGGCGCTACCACTACCCCCAGGCCGCCTACCCGTACCAGCTGCTAGTGGACGAGAATCGCCGCCGCGGCCGGCTCGACCCCGAGTACGAGCTGGTCGACACCGGCATCTTCTCTGAGGGCAAGACCTTCGCGGTCACCGCCACCTACGCCAAGGCCGGACCCGAGGACATCGTGGTGCGAATCGACGCCACCAACCACGGTCCCGAGCCCCAGACCCTGCACCTGCTGCCCACCTTGTGGTTCCGCAACACCTGGTCGTGGGGGCCGGACAGCCGCCGCCCGCGAGTCAGCCTGGAGGGGCGATTGCTGCGCGCGGACCACTGGGAGCTGGGAACCCGCTGGCTCGGCTGGGACGGCGAGCCGACCCCGCTCTTCTGCGAGAACGAGACCAACTTCGAGCGCCTCTACGGGGTCAGCTGTCAGCGTCCGTTCCCCAAGGACGGGATCCAGGACCACGTGGTGCACGGGCTGGCCACCGTCAGTCCGGCTCACCAGGGCACCAAGGCGGCCCTGTGGTACCGGCTCACGCTGGCGGCGGGAGGCACCGCCAGCGTGCGCCTGCGGCTGCGGGAGACGGCCGGGGGCCTGGGCGAGGACGCCGACCAGATCATCAGCCGTCGCCGGGAGGAGGCCGACCAGTTCTACCAGGCCCTGACCCCGGCCGACGCGAGCGCAGACGAGGCGCAGGTGATGCGGCAGGCATTCAGCGGAATGCTGTGGAGCAAGCAGTACTACCACTACGAGGTGCGCCGCTGGCTGACCGGCGACCCAGCCCAGCCGACGCCGCCCGCGAGCCGCTGGCTGGGACGCAACCACACCTGGCTGCACCTCGACAACCGGGACGTGATTTCGATGCCGGACACCTGGGAGTACCCCTGGTACGCCGCCTGGGATCTCGCCTTCCACTGCGTCGCGTTGGCCCACCTCGACCCCGAGTTCGCCAAGTCGCAGCTGATCCTGCTGGGACGGGAGTGGTACATGCATCCCTCGGGCCAGCTGCCCGCGTACGAGTGGGCGCTGGGCGACGTCAATCCGCCGGTGCAGGCGTGGGCGGCGCTGCGGGTGTTCGAGATCGACGGCGCCCAGGACCACGACTTCCTGGAGCGGATCTTCCACAAGCTCCTGCTCAACTTCACCTGGTGGGTGAATCGCAAGGACGCCGAGGGGCACAACGTCTTCGAGGGGGGATTTCTCGGGCTCGACAACATCGGCCCCTTCGACCGCTCCGCCGCGCTGCCGGTGGACGGCCATCTGGAGCAGTCGGACGGGACCGCCTGGATGGCAATGTACTGCCAGAACCTGCTCGAGATCGCGCTCCGGCTGGCCGAGCAGGACCACACCTACGAGGACATCGCCACCAAGTTCTTCGAGCACTTCACCCTGATCGCGCAGGCGATGAACCAGCAGGGGCTGTGGGACGAGCAGGACGGCTTCTACTACGACGTGCTGCACCGCGCCACCGGCGAGCGGATCCCCCTGCGGGTGCGCTCGGCGGTGGGGCTGGTGCCGCTGGCGGCGGTCACCGTGCTGCGACCGGAGTCGATCCGCCACCTGCACGACTTCCGGCGGCGGATGGACTGGTACACCCACCATCAGCCCGGCATCGATGACGTGGTGGGCCACATCCATCGTCCCGGGCAGCGGGACCGGCGGCTGCTCTCGATCGTCGATCCGACGCGGCTGCGCCGGATCCTGCAGCGGATGCTGGACGAGTCCGAGTTTCTCTCCCCCCACGGGCTGCGGGCGGTGTCACGCTCCCACCTGGAGAACCCGTTGGTGCTCGACCTGGGAGGCACCACCGCGCGGGTGGATTACGAGCCGGGCGAGTCGACCTCCGGGCTCTTCGGCGGCAACTCCAACTGGCGCGGCCCGGTCTGGTTTCCCCTCAACTACCTGATCCTGGAGGGGCTGAGGCGTTTCCACGCCTATCTCGGGGATGACTTCACAGTCGAGTGCCCGACCGGATCCGGGCGCCTGCTGACCCTGGCCCAGGTGGTGTCCGAGCTGCGGTCGCGACTGGTGTCGCTGTTCCTGCGGGACGCCAGCGGACGTCGCCCCGTGTTCGGTGACGAGCGCCTGTTTCAGCAGGATCCGGTCTGGAATGACCTGCTCCCCTTCCACGAGTACTTCCACGGCGACTCCGGCAAGGGCCTTGGGGCTTCCCACCAGACCGGGTGGACCGGCCTGGTCGCCGACCTCATCAGCGGGAGGCGCGGGGACCCGGCGGGCCGGTAGGGCTGCGGTCGCGGGGGCCTGCCCGACGGCGGGCGCCCGGATCCTGACCGCCTCAGCGCTCGGCTCCGCGACCGCGCGGGCCGGGTCCCCTCCCCCACCGGGGCGGGTCGGGCAATCGGGGAGAGCGCGCCACCGTCCGCCCGCCCTGGGTCGCGGCCCCATCCGTCACGATCCCGTCGCGGGACGGCGATCGGGGCCGGCCCTCCGGCGTGCTACGACTGGGGACCATGAGCGCAGCATCCCGGCGCCGCCGTGCCCGGACCGCCCCGAGCTCCACGCGTGCGCGGCGCCGTGCCGGGGCCGCCGGGGTCGCCGCCGGCCTGCTGCTCGCCGCGGCCGGGATCGGGGCGGGGCCCGCGCCGATCCCGGTGCGCGAACTCGCGGCGCGGGCCTGCACGACCCGGGTGGGGACTGCGGCGGCCCTGACCGTGGCGCTGTCCGCCGCCCCCCGGGGGCGGGGCGGATGGGTCATCTGCCTGGGCCCCGGCCGCTACCGGACCAATCTCGACATCAGCCGCCCCGAGCCGGTGACCCTGTGGGGCAGCGGGACCGGCGCCACGGTGCTGGCCCCGACCACCACCCAGTCGGTGGTCACGATCGGCCCCGCGGCCGATGTCACCCTGGCCCGGCTCACGGTGACGGGCGGGCTGAGCGGCGACCCCGGCGGCCTGGTGGGAACCGGGGCCGGCATCCACACGGCGGGGACGCTCACCCTGGAGCAGGTCGCAGTCAGCCACAACGGCTGCGCCCTCATGCCGGGACCGGGTCGCCCCGGTCCCGCCGCCGACGGCAGCTGCCAGCTGACCGCTGTGTCTCACCACACGATCAACGCCGGCGGGATTTACAACACCGGTCGGCTGACCCTGGTCGCCAGCAGCGTCACCCAGAACAGCGGCTTCGAAGGTGGCGGGCTCATGAACAACCACCAGGGCGTGATCCGCCTCGAGGACCACAGCCAGGTGGACCGGAACGGCGGCCCCGGCACCAGTGACGGCGGCGGGATCTACAACCACCACGCGGCCACGCTGGTGGTGAGCGACTCGACCGTGGCGGACAATCGCACGGGGTCGCTCGACAGCAGCGGCGGCGGCATCTTCAACCAGGCGATCGGCGGCGCGCGCGGCCGCGTCGTCCTGGTGGACGCCCAGGTCGTCGGCAACTCAGCCCAGCACATCGGCGGGGGCATCCTCAACCGGGGCACCCTGTCGATCCAGTCCTCCCAGATCAGCGGCAACCATGCCGGCAACAACGGCGGCGGCATCCTCAACGTGGGGGCGCTGACGGTCACCTCCAGCCGCCTGGAGGCCAACACCGCCGGCCGGGGCGAGCTGCCCTACGGCGGCGGCGCCGTCTACAACGCGGCCGGCAGCAGCATGACCATGTCCGCCACCCTGCTCAGCGGCAACCAGGCTCGCTACGGCGCCGCCGTCGATGACGAGGCCGCCCACGTCGTGATCCGGGGGTCGACGCTCGAGAGCAACGGCTGCCTGCCGCCGTGCGGGGATCCGACCGGGTACGGGACCCTCTACAGTGACGTGGGCGCGGTGGTCACCGTGAGCGGGACCACGATAGCGGACAACTCCACCGGTCGCGGCGGGATCTTCGACAACTACGGCGTCCGGCTCCTGGTCAGCGGCAGTCGCATCAGCGGCAACCAGGACGGCGGCGTCTACAACCAGGGCCATCCGGGCGATCCTGCCCAGCTCCAGCTGGTGGACTCCACCCTGAGCGGCAACCTCGGCGCCGGGGGCCTGCTCAACTATGGCGTCGCCGACCTGGTGACGGTGACGGTCAGCGGCAATCGCTCCAGCTCCGGCGGGGGGGGCATCGCCAACGCCGGCGGCGTGCTGGTGCTCACCCGCACCGTGGTGCGGGACAACCGCGCCGCGGCCGGGGGCGGGGGAGTGCTCAACCTTGGGGGAACTGTGACCGCGGGGCCCGGCACCGAGGTAAGCGGCAACCAGCCGAACAACTGCCAGGGGCTGACCAGCTGCCCGGGGACGGGGTAGGCAAGCTCCGCGCGCACCGCCGGGGGCGGCGGGATCGCGGCGGTCACCCGGGCGGACCGGAGAGCTGAGCCCCCCCGGCGCAGGCCCCCCAGGAGCCGGGCGCCCGCCCCGCGGTGGCGCCGGCGGGCCCGACAGGATGGGGTCCGGCCCCGGGTCGGGGGCGTGCGGTGATCGCCCGCGCCCCCGGCAACGGCAGGGACCCCTGGCCGCCGTCGAGGCGCTCGGCCGGCGCGCCCCCGAGCGCCTCGACCAGCATCTCCAGCACAGCGCGGGGCAGGAGCGGTCGATGCGCGACGCGGCGGGGGCACCGGTCGATCGGGGCCACGTCGCCTGCGCCCTCGGGGCGGTCGGCGCCGGGGCGGCGCGGACCTCGGCCGCGCTCGGCTACCGGGCGGCCGGCTCCCCCGCTCCCCACCGGACCGGGGCCGGCCCGCGCTCGCGGGGCCACCACCGCAGCACCAGCTGGCGGGCGATCCGGCCGTGCAGCAGGCTGGCCTCGTGGTCGAGGCCGGGGGTGCGATCCCGGCAGCCGGAGGTGCAGAGGGCATAGACGAACCCGCCCCCGCCCGCGAACTCGACCACCCCGACGTCGCTGCGCAGCCCGTGGTCCCAGCCGGTCTTGCCCGCCACCCGGCAGCGCGGAAGCTCCCCCGGTCCCGGCTCCAGCTCGACGGCATCGAGGTAGCGGGCGGCCTGGTCGAGGTGGCGCTGCTCGCGCAGGATCGCCAGCATCGCCCGCGACGCGGCCGGGCTCCAGAGCCGCTCGCCGACGATCCGATCCACCAGCTCGACCAGCTCGGCCGGGGAGCCCACTCCGAACGGCTCTGTTGCCTCCACGAGGGGGTCGAAGGAGATCGGCCGGTTCACCCGCAGGGTGGCCAGGCCGAGCCTCGCCCGCATCGTGTGGGTGACCACCTCGGCGCCCCCGAGGCGGTCGAGCAGCGCGTTGGTGGCGGTGTTGTCGCTGAGGGCGATCATCAGGAGCACGCCGTCCCCCAGCGACGGCGCCGCCGCCCGCCCCAGCAGGTGGAGCACCCCCGCGCCCCCCAGCCGGTGCTCGGCCCGAACCCCCAAGGGCTCGTCCAGAGCCACCGATCCCTCCTCCACCCGGCGAAAGGTCTCGACCAGGACCATCAGCTTGGCGACGCTGGCGGTGGGCTGGATGAGATCGGGGCGGTGCTCCACCACCTCCCCCGTCACACGGTTGCGGGCCTGGAAGGCGATCGTGCCGGAGCATCCCTCGAGCAGGGGGACGAGGTCGAAGGGGCGCACGGGGTTCGGCACCGCCGGCTCGAAGCCGGGCACGTCACGTCCCCCCTGGGGGCCGGAGCCGGGCTCGCCGCGCCCGCGGCGGGCAGCCGCCGGAGACCCGCTCCCGCCACGCGCCCGGGGTGACCGCCGGCCCGGCGCTCACCCTGCGGCGTCCACCGGCGGGGGCGCCGGGAGGTCGGGGGCGGCCCCAGCGGGGGGCGGCATGCCCGCCCCCTGGTCCGTCCCCAGCCATCGGCGGATCGCGGCGCCGTGCTCGTCCAGCCGGGGCGGAGGCCGGTGCCGGGTGCGCCGCCGCGGCAGCCGCAGCGGCGGGCCGGGAAGGCGGATCGGGCCGAGGGTGGGATGATCCACCGTCACCACCAGCCCCTGGGCGGCCACCTGGGCCGAGGCGTACACCTGGTCCAGCGAGCGGATCTCGCCGCAGGGGATGCCCGCCGCCCCGAGGTCGCGCAGCCAGGTCTCCACCGGGCGGCTCGCCAGTCGCGCCTCGATCGCCTGGGTCAGGACCTCCACGTGGACGACGCGGTCCTGATTGCGGCGAAAGCGGGGATCGGCGGCCTCCAGCCCGAGCAGATCGGCGAACCGCGCCCACATCGGCTGCGTTCCCACCGCGATCTGGATGAGCCGGTCGCCGCACCGGAACGCCCCGTACGGGACGATCGTCGGGTGCCGGTTGCCCAGGGGCACCGGCACCTCCCCGGCCAGCAGCCAGCGGGTCCCCTGGTACACGTGGCTGGCCACCGCCGCGCCGAGCAGGGAGGAATGGACGAGCTGACCCTCCCCGGTCCGCTCGCGCTGGTGCAGCGCCGCCAGCACCCCGAGCGCGCCGAAGGTGCCGGCCAGGATGTCGACCACCGGCACGCCGATGCGGACCGGCTGGCCCGGCCCCGGCCCGGTCACGCTCATGAGACCGCCCTCGCCCTGCAGGATGTGGTCGTAGCCCGGGCGCCCCGCATCGGGACCGTCGGGGCCGAAGCCCGACACCGACAGCACCACCAGGCGGGGATGGCGGCGGCGCAGGGTCTCGGGGTCGAGTCCATGCCGGGCCAGGGCGCCGGGGCGGAAGTTCTCCACCACCACGTCCGCGCGCGCGATCAGGCGAAGCAGGACCGCGCGATCGCCGGGGGCACCGAAGTCGAGCGCGATCGACTCCTTGTTCCGGTTGGCGGCGAGGAAGTAGGCGCTCTCGGGATCGTCGGCCGGGCCCACGAAGGGGGGGCCCCACCGGCGGGTGTCGTCGCCCACGCCGGGGCGCTCGACCTTGATCACGCGGGCACCGAGGTCGGCGAGCAGCATGGTCGCGTAGGGGCCGGCGAGCACCCGCGAGAGGTCGACCACCAGCAGGTCGGAGAGCGGTCCATCCCCGTCGTCCGAGCCGGCGGGGAGCGGGGGGATCAGCGCGAGGCCCCCACCGGCTCGAAGCGGAAGGTGGTCGCCGCCAGCACCAGCGCCACCAGCCCGAGGCCGGCCAGCACCGCGAGGTCGCCGGCGACCGCCCCCAGCGACTGGCCCTCGGCCATCAGCCCGCGCAGCCCGTCGCTGAAGTACCGCAGGGGCATCACCGAACTGAGTGCCTGCAGCCAGGTCGGCGACTGTGAGATCGGGAAGAAGATCCCGGCCACGAAGAGCTGGGGAAGCGAGAAGAGGTTGCCGATGGTGAGCGCCGCCTGCTCGCCACGGGCGAAGCCGGCGATGAGGAACCCGAAGGCGAGGAAGCAAAGAGCCCCCACCAGCGTCAACCCGGCCAGTCCGGCCGGGTCAGGACCGACGCCGACCCCGTAGACCAGCCGGGCGACCCCCAAGAGGACCACCACCTGGACCGCCACCAGCACCAGCTGGCTGAGGATCTGCGCTCCGAGGAAGCTGCCGATCGGCAGCGGCGTCGCCCGCACCCGTCGCAGGGTTCCGCGCTCGCGGTCGGTGACCGTGCGCAGGCCGGCCCCCAGCACTCCCGCGGTGAAGACGGCATAGGCGAGCACCCCGGGGGTGAGGAACTGGATGTAGTCGCTGCTGGCGAGCGAGCTCGAGCGCGTTCCCCCGGTCGCCGCCACCGTGGCCACCACCGGCACCGCCGCCGGGGGGAGCCCGAGCAGCACCTGGTTGAGGCGGCCGACGGCCGCCTCCGCCACCGCCGTGCGGGCCCCGTTGTCGGTGACGTTGGCCGCGTTCTCGACCACGGTGACGCGAAGCGGGCGGGTCCCCCCGCCCGGCACGATCAGGGCGACGCTGGCGCTCCCGTCGGCTACGGCACGCCGGGCGGCCGCCCTCGAGAGGCGCTCCACGGTGAAGCTGTGCGCGGGTAGCGCGGAGCGGAGCACCGCCACCGCCCGCGCGGGACCCGCCACCGCCACCATGGCCGGATGGCTCTGAAACAGGCCGCCAAAGATGAGGATCATGAGCAGCGGAACCAGCACGTTAAAGACCAGGATCTGACGATTCCGCCGCAGGATCAGCAGGTTCATCCGCACCAGCTCCAAGAAGGTCCCGGCGGCCCCCCCGGAGGCGGGGCACGTGATCTCAGCAAGGCGGGTGCCGCCGCGCTCCTGCACGGCCCTCTCAGGCCTCCTCGTCCGGATGGGGGACGGCCGCGATCCGGCGCCCGGTCCGGGCCAGGAAGACGTCCTCCAGGGTCGGCCCCTGGACCCGCACGTCCCGCAGCCCCGCGCCGCCCAGTCGGGCGGTGAGGGCGAGCAGGAGCCCCCCGGCGTCGTCGGTGCGCAACCGCCAGCGGTCGCCGTCCCGGCCCGCGTCCAGCACCGCCGGGAGTCGGTCGAGGCCGGCGGCGGCGGACGCGGTGAGGCTCACCGTCACCGCCGTGCCCAGCCTCTGCACCAGCGCCGCCGGCGAGCCCTCGTCGATCACGGTGCCCCGGTCCACGATCACGACCCGCTGGGCGAGCGTCTCGGCCTCCTCGATGTAGTGGGTGGTGAGCAGGATCGTGCGCCCGTCCTGGTGGAGACGACGCACCAGATCCCAGGTCCGCCTCCGGCTGAGCGGGTCGAGGCCGGTGGTGGGTTCGTCCAGGATCACCAGCTCGGGATTGTTGCAGAGGGCGAGCGCGATCTGGAGCCGCCGCTTCTGGCCGCCGGAGAGGCGCTCGGTGCGGCGGTCGCCCAGCCCCTCCAGCCCGACCATCACCAGCAGCGGGACGGGGTCAACCCGGACCCCGTAGCAGCGGCCGAAGTAGTGCAGCGTCTCGGCGCAGGTGAGGTCGGCGTAGAGGGCTCCCTCCTGGAGCTGGACCCCGACGCGCCGGCGGGCGCGGGCGGGCGAGTCGCCGAGCACGCGCACCGTCCCCCCGTCCGCTCGGCGCAGGCCCTCGATCACCTCCAGAGTCGTGGTCTTGCCCGCCCCGTTGGGACCCAGGATCGCCACCAGCTCGCCGGTGGCGATGCGCAGGTCCAGCCCCGCGACCGCGTGGACCGGACCGTAGTCCTTGACCAGGCCACCCACCTCCACCGCTGCCTGCCCCGCCACCCTGCCAGTGTCTCAGAGCCGAGCGCCCGCGCCGCTCTGACAGCCGAGACCCGGTGGCGGAGCCCGAGCGCCGGCAGCAGGGACCCGATACCGTAGGGGGATGGGCCGCCTGCGCCGACACACGGTCGGACGGGTGCTGCTGCGCTACCTCGACCGCCAGGGGGGAAACTGGGCGACCCTGATCGCCTGGAACCTGCTCTTCGCCTTCTTCCCGATGGCGCTGCTGACCGTCGGCGCGCTGGGCTTCCTGCTCCAGAGCCCCGGGGTCACCCACCTGTTCCACCGTGAGATCGCAGGGATGCTCCCGGGGGGCCAGGGTGCCCAGGTGGTGGCGGCCCTGCAGGCCTTCCGCCAGCACCGGGGGGTGCTCGCCGCCGTCGGCGTCATCGGTCTGCTGTGGAGCGGCAGCTCGCTCTTCGGGGCGATGGACCAGGGCCTCTCCGCCCTGGCCGGATGCAGCAGCCGTGACTTTCTTCCCCAAAAGCTGATGGCGGTCGGCATGATCGCGTGCCTCACCGTGCTGGCGGTTCCGGTGCTGCTCAGCTCCAGTCTCCTGGCGGCGCTGCACACGCTCCCAGTGGTCCCCCGGGCCCTGATCGCGGGGCCGGCGGGGCTGGCTCTCCAGGTGCTGGTGGCGGGAGCGCTCTCCACCCTCCTCTTCCTCGTCCTGTACGTCGTCGTCCCCAACCGGCCCCACCGCCCGCGGGCGGTGCTCCCGGGGGCGATCGCGGCCGGGGCCCTCTTCGAGATCTTCTCGCTCCTCTTCCCTCTGTACTTCCGCCTCGAGCACGGGTTTGCCACCTACGGGCAGACCTTCGCGCTCTTCTTTCTGATCCTCTTCTACGCATTCGTGGTTGGCCAGATCACCGTGATCGGCTACTGCCTGGCGCTGGAGCGTGAGGATCGCGGCGGGGCCGCCGCCGCCGGGGCGACGACGGCCCCGCCCGCTGACCCGACCCCCGCCTGACCGGCGCGGACAGCCTCGGGGGAACAGGGCCGGTCCCGCGAGGGCGCGCGCTCGCGACGGCTGGGATCGAGCTCGCGGAACGGGTGCGCTCCCGCGGCCGACCGCTGAGCGGGCGCTGCGCCGGGGGAGGCGAGGGCGACCGGACGGAGCGGCTCGGCTCAGGGGCCGCTGACGGGTGCCGCGTCCGCGAGCGGCGAGCCGTTCCAGAGCCCGGACCGGTGCAGGTGGCCGGGGAGACGGTGGCCGAGGATCGCCTCCAGGCCGGCCGCCACCTCGAGGTAGCGGCCGAGGTCGGCCGCGATGGGGTGGCCCAAGCTGGCCAGCAGGTGCAGCAGGTCCTCGCTGCAGACGTTGCCGGTGGCGCCGGGGGTGAACGGGCAGCCGCCGATCCCCCCCACCGACCCCTCGAACCGGCGGACCCCCGCCTGCGCCGCGAGCAGGGCGTTGGCGAGCCCGAGCCCCCGCGTGTCGTGCAGGTGGAGTGAGAGCCGCTCGACGGCGAGACCGCGGGCTTCCAGCCGATCCAGCACCCTGGCCACAGCGGGGGGGGTCGCAACCCCGATGGTGTCCGCGATCCCGATCTCCTGGGCCCCCGCCTCGGTGCAGGCACACGCCAGCTGCGCCACCCGGTCGGGGTCGACGCGCCCCTCGAAGGGACAGCCGAAGGCACAGCTCAAGCTGACGTCCAGCTGGGCCCCCGCGCCCGCCGCCAGGTCGCAGAGGACCGCCAGCTCGGCCAGGCTGTCGCGGACGGCCCGGTTGACGTTGCGGCGATTGAACCCGTCGGTGACTCCGATCGTCACCACCGCGCGGCGGGCGCCGGCCGCGAGCGCCCGCTCCAGCCCACGGCGGTTGGGGATCAGCACCCGCACGCGCTCCCCGAAAGCGCCGAGCCCGAGCTCGGCGCACACGGTCTCGGCGTCGGCGAGCTGCGGCACCCAGGCCGGCGACACGAAGGCGGTGACCTCCACCCGGTCGACCCCGGTGGCGAGGAGGTCGCGGATCACGCCGAGCTTGACGGCAGTGGCCAGGCTGCGGGGAAGGTTCTGAAATCCGTCGCGAGGCCCGACCTCGGTGAAGTGAACCGAGGCCGGGGCCGACGAGGGTGTCATCCCGACAGTATCGGCGCCGGGGGGACCTCACCCCTCGTGCCGGCGGCTCTGCACGAACTGGTAGCCGAAGCGCCCCTTGACGCAGAGGTTGCCGCGGGTGACCGGATGGTCCAGCGGCGAGGTGACGGTGACGATCTGGTTGTCCTGGACGTGGAGCTCGAGGGTGCACCCGACCCCGCAGTAGGGACAGATCGTGGCGGTGACCGTCTGCCGCTCGGGCGCCCAGGCGCCGGCTCCGCGCAGCTCGTGCTCGCTGCGGAACATCAGCGCCCCGGTGGGGCAGACCTGAATGCAGTTGCCGCAGTAGACACAGGCGGAGTCGGGCAGCGGGACCGCGAACTCGGTGGAGATGCGGGCGTCGAAGCCGCGGCCGGCGACCGCGATGGCGAAGGTGTTCTGGGCGTCCGACCCGCAGGCCTCGACGCACTTATAGCAGAGGATGCAGCGACTGTAGTCACGCACGTAGGAGGGGTTGTCGTCCTTGACCGGCTGGGCGCAGCTCTGGGCGCCGTGAGCCGGAGCCGGCTGATGGTGGCCGGCCGCGGCGCGGTCGCGGGAGTGGCTGGGGGCGACGGGGTCACCGAACCGACCCGGGTCGACGCCGTAGCGCGCCATCCACCCGCGCACCTCGGGAGCGGCCAGGGCCAGGTCGACCGACGAGGCGAGCAGCTCCAGCACCAGCCGGCGGCTGGTGCGGACCCGCTCGGTGTCGGTGTGCACCTCCATCGCCGGCTCCACCCGCCGCGAGCACGCCGGCACCAGCACCCGACTGCCCGCCAGCTCGACCACGCAGACCCGGCAGGCGTTGACCGGAGTCAGCGTCTCCAGGTAGCACAACGTGGGCGTGTCGATCCCCTGCTGCCGGCACGCCTGCAACACCGTGCTCCCCTCCGGCACCGCCACCGGGCGGCCGTCAATGCTGCACGTCACCAGCCGCGGCAGGATCCCCTTCCCGGTCGCGGTCATGAGGCCGGATCGGTGAACAGGCTGACCAGGCCCAGCCGCACCGCCGACTGGATCGCGACCGCGGCGGTCTGGCCCAGCCCACAGATGGAGGCGTCGCGCATCGCCTGGGCGAGGTCGTCAAGGCGGCGCGCCTCGTCCGCGGGCGACCCCAGCGGTGTCCCCGCCGCCAGCCGGGCCAGCAGCTCCTCCTGGCGGACGGTGCCGACCCGACAGGGAACGCATTGGCCGCAGGACTCGTCGCGGAAGAACTGCGCGATCCGCCGCAGACCGTCGCGGATGTCGACCTGGTCGTCGAGCACGAGCACGACCCCCGAGCCCAGCGAGGCGCCGACCGCCTGCACCCCCTCGAACGTGAGCGGGGTGGCGAGCACCCCCGGCCCCACGAATGACCCCGCGACACCCCCCAGCAGCACCGCCTGCAAGCGACGACCGCCGCGCACCCCGCCGGCCGCCTCCAGCACCCCACCCAGGGTGACCCCGAAGGCGAACTCATACAGGCCGGGCCGCTCGACACAGCCCGAGACGCAGAACAGCCGGGTGCCGGTCGAGGCCGGGGTGCCGAGCTGGGCGAAGGCCGCCCCCCCCCGTGTCAGCACCTCCAGGACGTTGACGAGGGTCTCGACGTTGTTGACCGCGGTGGGCCGCCCGAACAACCCCGACTCGGCCGGGTAAGGCGGCTTGTTGCGCGGCTCCGCGCGCCCACCCTCGATCGACCGGAACAGGGCGGTCTCCTCGCCCGCGATGTACGCACCGGCGCCCCGGCGCAGCTCGATGTCGAAGCCGACATCGGCGCCCAGGATGCGGGGACCGAGCAGGCCGCGCCGCTTCGATTGCGTGATCGCCGCGCTCAACCGCTGCTCGGCGAGCGGGTACTCCCCACGAACGTAGAGGTAGCCCTGGCGCGCCCCGCAGGTGATCCCCATGACCGTGAGCGCCTCCAGCACACTGAAGGGATCCTGCTCCATCAGCACCCGGTCCTTGTAGGTGCCCGGCTCGGATTCGTCCCCGTTGCAGACGACCAGGTGGGGCTGCGCCGGATTCTGTGCCACCGCCTCCCACTTGGCCCAGGTCGGGAAGGCCGCCCCGCCGCGACCGAGGAGGGCTGACTCGCGCAGCTCGCGGATCACCCCGCGCGGCCCCAGCGCGAGCGCCTGGCGGAGGGCGCGGGTGCCGCCGTGGGCGCGCCAGCTGTCGAGCGACGCGGGATCCACCACCCCCACGTTCCGGAGCAGGCGGAGCTCGGGGGCGGGGCTGCCGCCGAGCTCCGCCTGCGGCACGGCGGACCGGGCCGGCGGGCGCGCGACCGGGCCGCCCCCCAGCAGGCCGAGCAGCATCTCCAGGGTCACCGGGGCGATCTGCTCGCGGGCGGGCGCACCGCTGGCGCCGCTGCGCTGGACCAGGGCCGCCGACCCCTGCTCACAGAGGCCGAGGCACGGGCTGCGCACCCAGCCGCAGGCGGCGGGCGGGGCCGGCACCTCGCCCGCGGGCTCCCCCAGGGCGGGTCCGAATCCATCGGTCAGGGCCCGACAGATGGCCTCCGCGCCCTGGAGACGGCAGACCACGTCGTCGCAGACGTGGACCACGGTGGCGGGCCGGGGTGTGGTCGAGAGCAGTGCGTAGAAGCTCGCGACCCCGTACGCATCCGCGGGCGGGACCGTCAGCCGCCGACAGGCGTAGGCGAGCCCGCCGGGACTGATCCAGCCGGCCTGGTCCTGGAGCTGGTGGAGGACGGGAAGCAGGAGCTGGCGGCGGTCTCGCGCCTCGCGCCCGCCGGTGGCGAGACGCTCGTCGTCAGGGCCCGCCGCGGCGGGGCCCAGCAGCGCGTCCACCGCCGCGCGCTCCCCCAAGGTGGCATCCTCGGTGCCGATGCGCAGGTCCATCAGCGCGGCACCCGCTCCCCCACGCCCGCGGCCGGGACGATCCGCTCCACCCGAATCGCCGTCGCCTTGAACTCGGCGGTCCCTGACTTGGGGTCGGTGGCGTCGATCGTGAGCAGGTTGGTGGCGACCTGGTCGGGGAAGTGCAGCGTCATGAACGCGAGTCCGGGTCGCAGGATCGGGTCGGCGCGGACGGGAGCCTCCACCGCCCCCCGGCGCGACACCACCCTCACCCGCTCGCCCTCGGCCAGCCCCAGGCGGCGCAGGTCCGCGGGCGCCAGGTCCAAGCTCTCGCCGCGCCGCAGGGCGGAGGTGTACCCCGAGGTCTGCACGCCGGTGTTGAACGAGTCGAGCCGTCGGCCGGTGGTGAGACGGATCGGGTACTCGTCTGAGAGCTGGTCCACCGGCGGTTCGAACGTGACCGGGTGGAAGGGCGCCGGCAGGCCCCGTTCGGCCTCCGACTCGGCCCAGAGCCGGGCATGCAGGAAGAGGGTGCCGGGATGCTCCTCGTCGGGGCACGGCCACATCAGGCCGCCCTCGGCCTCGAGGCGGCGGTAGCTCATCCCTGCGTGGATCGGCGAGAGCGACCGAACCTCATCCCAGACCTCCTCCGCGGTGGGCTGCCCGAGGTCGTGGTCGAGCCGGCGCGCGAGCGCGCAGAGGATCGCGATGTCGTCGCGGGCCTGGCCCGGCGGGTCCAGCGCCCGGCGCACGCGCTGGACCCGCCGCTCGCTGGATGTCACCGTCCCCTCCGACTCCGCCCAGGTCGCGGTCGCAGGCAGGACCACATCGGCCAGCTCCGCGGTGCGGGTGAGCACGATGTCCTGCACCACCAGATGATCGAGCCCGGTGAGCAGCCGCATCGCGCGGGTCTGGTCCGCCTCCGACTGGGCGGGATTCTCGCCGATCACATAGGCGCAGGTGAGCTCCCGGCGCTCCATCGCATCCAGCATCTCGGACAGGTGCCAGCCCCGGCGCGGCGGCGGTGCCACCCCCCAAAGGGTGGTGAAGCGTCGCCGCGCCTCGAGGTCGTCCTCGACGTCCTGGAAGCCGGGCAGCTTGTTGGGGATGGCGCCCATGTCCCCCCCGCCCTGCACGTTGTTCTGGCCGCGCAGCGGGACCAACCCGGAGCCGTAGCGACCGACATGGCCGGTGAGCAAGGCGAGGTTGATGAGGGCGAGCACATTGTCGGTGGCGGTGTGGTGCTCGGTGATCCCGAGGGTCCAGCAGAGCTGGGCCCGATCGGCGCGAGCATAGGCATGCGCGAGCTCCCGGATCGCCCCCGCGGGCACCCCGGTGTCGCGCGCCGCCCGCTCCAGCGTGTAGGGCTCGACCGACTGCGCGAAGGCGGCAAACCCCGAGGTGGCCCGGCCGATGAAGGCCTGGTTGGCGAGGCCGGCCTCGATGATCTCGCGCGCCATCGCATTGGCCAGCGCGATGTCGGTGCCGACATCGATCCCGAGCCAGCGGTCGGCCCACTGCGCCGAGACCGTCCGCCGGGGGTCGATGACGTACAAGCGCGCGCCCCGGCGCACTCCCTGGAGCAGGTGGTGGAAGAAGATCGGGTGGGTCTCCCGCGCGTTCGAGCCCCACAGCAGAATGAGGTCAGTGGACTCGATCTCCTCGTAGGAGCTGGTCCCGCCCCCCGCCCCGAACACAGCCGCCAGACCGGCGACGCTAGGCGCGTGTCACGTTCGATTGCAGCTGTCGACATTGTTGCTGCCCATCACGACCCGGCTGAACTTCTGCGCCATGAAGTTCACCTCGTTGGTCGCCTTGGAGCAGCTGAACATGCCGTAGGCGCGGGTGGCGTCCCGGCTCCGGGCGGTGCGCAGGCCGGCCGAGGCCCGTTCCAACGCCTCGTCCCAGGAGGCGGGCCGCAAGCCGTCCCGGTCGCGGACCAGGGGCTCGGTCAGTCGCGTCAGCCGTGTGGGCATCGATCGACCCTCCGCGCCTTGTCGGATGAGCGCACCGCCCCGGCAGTGTAGCGCTGACCCGCGGCGGCGACGCCGGGGTGACCGGGACGCGGCGGTACCATCTCGGCGCCGAGGGGATCGCCTCGGCGCGGGCCACGACGCCACCCACCTCCTAAGGATGACCCCATGCCCGACCCGACTGCAGTCGTCGATGTCCACGGCCACCTGCTCCCCGACGAAGCCTTCGCGGCGGTGCCTCCCGGCATCGAGGTGATCCGGCGCGAGTCTGGCGACGCCGCCCTGGTGGTGGACGGTGTGCGCGGTCGCTTCGCCCCGGCCGCCCTCCGCCAGGTGTCCGTGCGCCAGGCGGCGCAGGCGGCCCGGGGCGTCACCTGCAGCGTGGTCGGCCCGTGGATCGACATGGTCAAGGCGGGGCGGTCGACCGCGGTCCAGGTCCCCTGGTGCCGCACCCTGACCGACTCCCTCCATCGGGCGACGGCGGGGCGGAGCGACCTGCGCTTTCTGGCGGCGCTGCCGGACCTCGACGGTGGGGCGGCCGCCGAGGAGTTGGATCGCGCGGTGGCGCTCGGCGCCGTCGGCGGGCTGGCCGCATCGAGTCCGCAGCGGGACGGCCTCGACGCCGACCACTGGACACCGCTCTGGCGCACCGCCGAGCGGCTGGGGGTCCCGATCGTGCTCCATCCCGGGTACTTCCAGCCCCCGGCCGGCATGCGCGACCACTTCCTGGCCAACAGCGTCGGCAACCCCTTCGAGACCACCTTGGCGGTGGGACGACTGATCGCCGTCGACGTTCCGGGTCGGTTCCCCGACCTCAAGCTGGTGCTCACCCATGGGGGCGGGTTCTTCCCCTATCAGTACGGGCGCATGGAGGCCGCCTTCCAGCGCTGGCCGGGCAACCAGGGCCGCTCCCGTCGACTGCCCTCGGAGCTGTTGCGCTGGTTCTGGTACGACACCGTGCTCTTCACCGAGGCGCCCACCCGCTACCTGCTCGAGCTCGTCGGCGACGACCGGGTGCTCGCCGGCACCGACTGCCCCTTCGCCATGGCGGACTACCGGCCGTTCGAGGCTCCCCGGGGACTGGGACTGGACCCCGCGGGCACGGCGCGGGTGCTGGGCGGCAACGCGGCGCGCTGCTTTCCGCTCGACCGCGACCTGCTGTCGTCCCGACAGGAGGGGTCGGCTCTCTGACCCTGGGGGGCGGGTCAGCCGAGGGCGATCCGGCCCGCGCCTCCGGCTGCGTCGGCCGCCACCACCTCGCCGATGCACACGGCCGAGGGCACCTGGGCGCGGTAGTCGGCCACGGCGTCGGCGGCCAGTGCCACCAGCAGCCCTCCACTGGTCTGCGCGTCGGCCGCCAGCATCCAGCGGGCCGGGTCGACCGCGGGCGCGACCGTCACCGTTTCCCGGCTGAGCTCCCAGTTCCTCCGGCTTCCCCCGGGCAGGTGGCCACCGCGGGCCAGCTCCAGGGCCCCGGGCAGGATCGGCAGCCGGCCGGCGTCCAGGGCGAGCCCGACCCCGGACTCGCGGGCCAGTCGGCCAGCGTGGCCCAAGAGGCCGAAGCCGGTGACGTCGGTGGCCGCGTGCACCCCCACCCGGACAGCGGCACGACCGGCCTCGCGGTTGAGCCTGCGCATCGAGGCGACCGCGCCTGCCACCGCCTCGGTAGGCGCGGTGTCCGCGCGGAGGGCCGCCAGGATCACCCCGGTGCCGAGGGGCTTGGTGAGCAGGAGGATGTCGCCCGGTCGGGCCCCCGCGTTGGTGACGATCTGGTCAGGGTCAGCACTGCCGACGACCGCACACCCGAACAGGGGCTCGGACGAGCGGATCGAGTGACCTCCGGCCACCGCGCAGCCGGCCTCCGCCGCCACCTCCGCTCCCCCCGCCAGGATCGCCCGGAGCACCGCGGCGGGCCATCGGGCGAGGTCGAATCCGACCAGGTTGAGCAGGAACAGCGGCTCGGCCCCCATCGCATAGACATCGGAGAGGGCGTTGGCCGTGGCCACCGCACCGTAGTCGTGAGGATCGTCCACCGGCGGCGGGAAGAAGTCGCAGGTGGCGACCAGGGCCAGCTCCGGCCCACAGCGCCAGACCGCGGCGTCGTCCCCGGTCCCCGCGCCCACCAGCAGCCGCCCCAGCGCGGGGCTGGCGAGGCCCGCCAGCACGCCGTCGAGGTCCTGCTGGCCGATCTTGGCGGAGCATCCGCCGCTGCCGGAGAGGGCGGTGAGGCGGAACGGGGCGGTCATCCCGCCAACCCAGCCGGATCCCCGTCGCCCCCCGGTCCGGTCGGCAGCGCCGCCCCGGTCGGGACGAGCCGGTGCAGCGCGCCCACCCGCTGGGTGCGCCCCTCGCGCAGGAGCCGCTCCAAGAGGGGAACCATGACCCGCCGACTGGTGCGGAGCTGCTGCCGCAGCTCGGACACGCTGAGTCCTTGGGGGTGATCGGCGAGCGCGCGGGTGACGCCCCCCACCACGGCGTGGAACGCCGGACTCGCGAGGAGCACGCCCGGGGCCACCTCCACCGCGGCGCCGGTGCGCCGGAGGAACCCCAGCACCCTCGGGGTGGCGCCGGCCTCGCGAAGCCGGTCCGCGCCGGGCGCATCGAGCCCCGCCCCCTCGAGCAGGATCCGCACCCGGCGCACCACCGGGTCGTCGGCCGCGGCCGCAAGGTCGGGCGCGCGCACCACCCCGCCGTGGAGCTCCAGCACCCGGGCATCCCGCAGCCGGTCCAGCACCGCGCTGCCGTCGGCGGGCCCCACCCCAAGCTGCCGCAGCAGAGTGGTGCGGGCCACCCCCGGGCCGAGCGGCTCGGCGGCCCGATACGCCGCCACCACGGCGGCGGCCCGCTGCTCCAGCCGGGCCCACCGATCCGGCGCGATCCACAGCCCCCCGATCGCGAGCAGGTCTCCGCGCGCCCGCGCCGCCGCCAGGGCCTCCCGGGCGGCGGCCGTCGGCACCCCCGCACGACGGCCCGCGGAGCGAGCATCGAGCCCCGCGGGCGCCGAGCGTGCCTCGATCTCCACCAGCCCGACGGGGCCGGCGGCATCAGCCCGCGCAAGCAGACGTGCGCGCGCGCTCCACCCGTCGAGCGGTGCCGACGTCCAGCGCCGGTGCCGGGGCGGGTGCGGGTCGAGCAGCAGGCCGCCCCCCAGGGTCGCCGCGGGAGCCGGCGACCGGAGCAGGACACGGTCGCCGGCCAGGGCCGCCGCGGGCCCGGCGAGTCGGAGCTGCCCGAAGCCCTGACGCCCGGGGCCGATCTCACGCTCTCCCGCCAGCCACACCTCGGCGGAGAGGGCTCGGGTGCCGTGGAGGCACTCGACCCGGGCCCCGTGGCGGATGCCCGAGGCGCCCGCCTGCGGCACCTCGAGCAACACGTCCAGCAGCGCGGTGGGGTCGAGCGACCCCGGCGCCGCGACCACGCTCCCGCGCGGGGCGGCCGCCAGCGGCACACCGCGCAGGGCCATCGCCAGCCGTCCACCGGGCGCCGCCGCCGGCACCGCTCGGCCTCGGCGCTGGAGCGCGAGCACCCGACCGCTCACCTGCGACGGCCACAGACAGACGGGCTCGCCGACCCGGAAGACTCCGCCGTCGAGGGTGCCGGTGACGATCGTCCCGACCCCCGCGGCGGTGAAGCTACGGTCGACGAACAGCCGGGGGAGGCCCCGGTCGGGCGCGGGGGCGCCCCGGTCGAGCGCCGCCGCCACCACGGCGGCCAGACGGTCGAGCCCGCTGCCCGTGCGTGCGCTCACCCCCACCGTGCCAGCGACCTCCAACCCGAGGCGCGCCGCCAGGGCCGCCCCGGCCGCGCCGACCGCGGTCGCCCGCTCGGGGGCGAGGTCCACCTTGGTGACGGCCACGACAACGGTCGTGACCCCGAGCAGCCGAAGCACGGCGGCGTGCTCGGTGGTCTGCGGCATCACCCCGTCGTCGACGGCGACGCAGAGGAGCGCCAGATCGATCGAGCCGACCCCAGTCGCCATGGTGCGGACGAACCGCTCGTGCCCGGGCACATCGACCACCGACACCTCGCGACCCCCGGGAAGCCGCCAGGGGGTGAAGCCGCAGACGATCGTCATCCCCCGCTGGCGCTCGGCGTCGAGACGGTCGCCGTCGACCCCGGTGAGCGCGCGAACCAGCGCGGTCTTGCCATGGTCCACATGCCCGGCCGTTCCCACCGCCCGCTCGGCCCCGGGGGCCTCAGACATCGGCGGCGGCCCACCGCACCGCGGTCAGGACCGCGGGGTCCTCGCCGGGCAGGACGGTGAGCGCATCGACGAGGACGGCGTCCGCGGTCGTGAGCGCCAGCACCGGGGGGTCCGCCTCCAGCAGTCGGTCACGCAGTCGCTGGGGGTGGGCGGCGTGGATCCGGAGCGCGGCCGACGCCAGCGTCGGGCCTGGGGTGGCCCCTCCGCCAGCCGTGGCGGCGTGCTCGACCGCTTCCACCATGAGGCCGGACCCGGCCAGCGCCGCCACCCATCCCTCCACTCGGCGCTGCACCGCCGACTGGGAGGTGGCCAGCATGCGGAGCACAGGGATCTCCTCCGCCCGCCCGGGGGTGAGGTGGGCCAGCAGGGTCGCCTGGAGCGCGGCCAGCTGGAGCTTGTCGGCGCGCAGCGCCCGCGCGAGCGGGTGATGCGCCAGTCGATCCACCAGCTCGGCCCCGCCGGCGGCGATCCCAGCCTGCCCGGCGCCCAGCAGCTTGTCCCCGCTGCCGGTGACCAGGTCGGCGCCCATGGCAATCGCGGCCGGCATCGCCTCCTCCTGGGCGAGCGGCCCGGTTGCCGGCCCCAGAAGCCCGCTGCCGGCGTCGACCAGGAGCAGCACCCGCGCCGCGTGGGCCGCCTCGGCCAGCTCGGCGGTGCCGGGGCGCTCGACGAAGCCCTCGGTTCGGAAGTTGGAGGGGTGGACTCTGAGCCAGGCGGCGGTGTCGGCAGTGGTGGCGCGCCGATAGTCATCAACCCGGGTGCGATTGGTGGTACCGACATCGACCAGACGTGCCCCTGAGAGCTCCAAGATCTCGGGGATGCGAAAGCCGCCGCCGATCTCGATCGCCTCGCCCCGCGAGACCACCACGCTGCGGCCCCGACCGCAGGCGGTCAGGGCCAGCAGCAACGCCGCCGCCCCGTTGTTGGCGACCAGCGCCGCCTCCGCTCCGGTCGCCTGGCAGAGGAGCACCTCCAGGAGGTCGCGCCGGTCGCCGCGCCGGCCGGTGGCGAGGTCGAGCTCCAAGCTGGAGTAACCCGCGCCGACCTCGGCCACCAGCGCGGCCGCCGCGATCGAGAGCGGGGCCCGGCCGAGGTTGGTGTGGAGCACGACGCCGGTGCCGTTGACGACGCGCCGCAGCGGGGGCCGCATGGCGGCCTCCACAACGGTGACAGCCTCGGCCGCCAGCGCGGCCGCGGCGCGGGCCGGGGAGCCCGCCGCGAGCCGCCGGCGCTCGGCCGCGAGCACGGTGCGCACGGCGGCCCGCACCGTGGCATGCCCGTAACCACCGGTCAGCCCCGCCAGGGTGGGCAGGCCGAGCAGCGCCCCCACGGCGGGGACCCCGCGCTGGCGAGGCTCAGCGGTCGCCGGCTCCGGCTCGGGTGCGCCTGCCATTCCCCTCAGCCTATCGCCCGCCGCCGGCGACCGAGCCGGGGCGGCCGCCGCCGCCTCAGCCGGCGGCGGTGAACCAGCCCACGACATCGACGATCGTGTTCACGCGCCCCGCGTGGTTGAAGAGGGTCACCCTGCCCGCCGAGCTGACTGGCACCAGCACCAAGCTGGCCACGGTGGCACCGGGACGCCAGTTGAGGTCGGAGCTGGTCGGCGCGGGGCCGCCGGGGTAGACCGCGAGGTAGCCGCTGGTGGTCCCGCCGGTGGCGGTCACCACCAGCGCCACCGCGGTCGGGGGGGTCGCGCTGGCCATGGCCGGCACCGCCCCCACCCCAGCGGCCTTCACCGTGAGCGTCCCCAGCGGGCCGAGCGTCTGCCCCTGGTTGGCCTTCCCGCTGGCCGGTCGGGTGTCGCTGATCCGGGTCGGCGGCGCGGCGACGAACTCCGACCCGCCGGGGACGGCGGCGGCCGAGCTGTACCAGCCCTCCACGTCGACCACGAGGGGGGTCGTCCCCACGGCGTTGGCGAGGCTGACCGCCCCGCTGGGGCCGACCGGCACGATCACCCGGTTGGCGACGACCGCCCCGGCGGGGAAGTTCACCGACGAGGCGAGCGGCTCCACCGAGCCCTTCGGGAAGGCGGTGACGTACCCGGCGGCGGAGGCCCCCGCCACCGTGACGTTGAGGACGGCGGCCGCCACCCCGGTGGCGGGCACGCCCCCCACCCCTGTCACCTGGACTGAGAGGACGCCGCCGGGACCGGGGGACGCCCCCGCATCCGGCTCGCCGCTGCCCGCCCGCGTGTCGGCGATCCGGGTGGGTGCGATCGGGTGATACAGGCCAGCCGGCCCGATCGCCGAGACACGGTACCACCCCTCCAGATCCGCGACCAGATTCACGCGACCGGCGCCGTTGAACAGGCTGACCGAGCCGGTCGGCCCGAGCTGGACGGTGACCAGGGAGGCGACGGTGGCGCCGGGCGCGGGGTTGAGAGCAGAGGCAAGCGGGCGAGGTCCGCCGGACGGGTACGCCGTGATATAGGTGGGCAGCGACGCGCCGACCGCGGTGAGGTTGAGGACCACCGCGGTCGCCCCAGTGCTGGGGATGCCGTCCACTCCGGCCAGCGGTAGGGTGAGGCTCTGCTGGGGACCGAGGCTCGCCCCAGCGCCGGGCATCCCGCTCCCGGGGCGTGTGTCGAGCACACGCACCGGGGTGACGGGGGTGTACACCGCAGCCGGACTGGGCGGCAGGCTCACCCCCAAGCTGACCGGCACCGCCAGGGTGCGTCCGGTCGCGGTCGTGACGTCGATCGCGGCAGTGTAGGTCCCCGGAGCGAGTCCGGTGGCATTGGCGGTGACGGTGAGGGTCGCGGGGAGCACCCCACTCGCCGGGGTGACGCTGAGCCAGGCGGTTCCCGCCGGGGTCACGACTGCACTCCACGTCCCCCCGCTCGGCCCGCCGCTGAGGGCGATCGCGGCCGTCGTGAGCGGGACCGCCGCGGAGGCCGTGAGCGAGACCGCGGCCGGGGTCGCGCCGATGGTCGGGCAGAGGTCGGCGGCGAGGAGAGCGGCGCGGGGGCTGCCGAGCCCGGTGGCGAGGTCGTACCCCACGGTCGCGGGGTAGTCACCGCGGTTTGTGCGGGTGAAGTCGTTGTTGCCGGATGTGATGTCGGTGAACGGGGAGGCGGACGACGCGGCCAGGCGGTAGAGGGCCGGGTTGAGGAACCCGACCGCGCCGTCCCCCGCGGCCGCACACACCTGGTCCGCGATGGTCGCGACGGCGGCCCAGACGGGCGCCGCCAGGCTGGTGCCGAAGAACGCGAGCCAGCCGCCCGAGCTGGCGCAGTCACCGGCGCGGCAGTAGGCCACATAGGGATGGCTCGCGGCCGCCGACGCGGAGACGTCGGGAACCTCACGGCAGGCTCCCGCGAGGTTCCCACAGGGCGCCCCCGAGGTGTACCGGTTGATCACACCCGGGCCCGCCTGCCACGATGGCATCACCCAGCGCGACGAGAGCCCGCCGCCTCCCGCCCCGAGATTGTCGTTCCAGGCGGTCTCGCTGGGTGGCGGTCCCAGCGCCACGAGGTCGGTGCCGCCGACACCGGTCACGTTCGGCTGACTCCCCGGGTCATCCACCGCGAGCGTCTTCACCTTGTCCGTGGAGAGGCAGTCCTCGGAGCCGTCGTCGCCGGATGCGGCCACGATCGTCTGACCCTGGGCCGCGGCCTCCTGGAAGAGGGTGTTCTCGGCGGCCAGGAACCCGCCCCCGCGCGCATCGGCCTCACAGCTGCCCCAGCTGGTGCTCAGCACCCGCACCTGGTCCTGGCTGATGGCGGTGCTGTAGGTGGTGTAGATGACCTGGTTGGCCCCGTTGGGACCCTCGTAGACGAGGATGCCCGCGCCCGGCACCAGACCGGCCAGGTCCTCGATGTCGATGGTGGCCTCGGAGGTTCCCGCGCCGATCTTCGCGCCGCCCCCCACGGGCACCAGGGTGACCTGGGTGGCGAGGCCAAAGCAGTGGAGGTAGGTCTGGATGTCGGCGGGTGCATAGCCGGCGAACTCGATCAGCCCCACCCGCTGGCCACTGCCGAGATCGCCCTGCTGGTAGAGGGGGGCCAGGCCGTACGCCTGGGCGATCTGGTCGGCGGTGTAGGCGGTGAAGGCCCGCCCCGTCTGCACCGCCGCGGTGCAGGCCACCGGCCCAGCGCCCGCCGCGACGGCGGGCGCTGGGGACACGGCCCGGGATCGCGATCCCGGGCGCGGCGCCCGCGTGAGGCCCATCGGGTGCGTGGACGGGAGCGAGTCGAGCCCCACCACTGCCTGAACGGCGCCCGCAACCCCGCCCGGCAGGCTCGGCTGGTCGAGGTTGATGAATCCCATCCGGCCGGTAGCCAGCCGCACCCGCGCCAGCGCGACGTGGAGGGCGGACTCGACAACGCTCGCGGGTGCCCGCACCGGGATGGAGAGCCGGTTGGCGGCGGGAGGGCCGGGGTCGAGCCCGAGGCGGCGGAGGGCGACGCTCACCCGCCGGATCGTGGCCCGGCCAGCGCCGAACCGCGCCGCGAAGGTCCGCGGGGAGATGTAGTGGCGGTAGAGCGGCGCCCCAGGTGTCGACACCGCACGCACCAAGGCGGACAGCTGAGCCGGTGCCCGGGGCTTGAGCGCGACCGTGAGCACGACCGAGCGATCGGGCGCGAGCGCTCCCAGCATCCGGACACCCAGGGGGATCGGCTGGGCCGAGCCGATCACCTTGGGCCCGGACGCCCCCGCCGCCGACGTGGGCGGCGCTCCGCCGGCCAAGGCCAAGGCGGGGACGAGCGCCAGCAGGCACCCCACCAGTACCCGGGACCGCGCTTGCCGCATGCCACCCTCCTGGCGGTTCCGGTTGGGATCGGCAACTCAGGATAGCAACCGAGCTGCCGGACCTACGCCCAGGGGATGGAGGCGGCCCTGCGTCCGGGTGCGCTTTATCCGGGGGCGGCGCCCTCGCTGACACGCCCCGCTCGGGGCGTGGAGGCTCGCGCATGGAACCGTCGCGGGATCCGTCCCGCGCGATGGGCGAGGCGCCCCGCGCGGACCGCCTCCGCCATCGCCAGCGCCATCCGGGCGGGGTGCTTGGCTCGCGTGATCGCTGACGCCACCAGCACCGCGTCGCACCCGATCTCCATCGCGCGGGCGGCATCCGAGGCCGTCCCCACGCCGGCGTCGAGCACCACCGGAACCGTGATCGACTCCACGATCAGCGCTAGGTTGTGGGGATTGCGGATTCCGAGGCCGCTGCCGATGGGCGATCCCAGCGGCATGACCGCGGCGCAGCCGACCTGCTCCAGGCGGCGCGCCAGGATGGGGTCGTCGGAGGTGTAGGGAAGGACGACGAATCCCTCCCCCACCAGGTCCTCGGCGGCGGCCAGCAGTTCGATCGGCTCGGGCAGGAGGGTACGCTCGTCGCCGATCACCTCCAGCTTGACCCAGTCGGTCCCGAGCGCCTCGCGGGCCAGGCGCGCGGTCAGGACGGCCTCCCGAGCGGTGCGACATCCCGCCGTGTTGGGCAGAAGGCGGACCGCGTGGCGGCGGAGGATGTCGACGATCGAGCCCGGCTGGGTGGGGTCGATCCGCCGCATCGCGCAGGTGGCCAGCTCGCTGCCCGAGGCGGCCACGACAGCATCGAGGATGGCGAGGCTGGAGAGGCCGCCGGTTCCCAGCAGCAACCGTGAGTGGAAGGTGGTCCCGGCGATCCGCAGGGGGTCGTCCGGCTCGTCTGTGGTCAGGTCGCCGGCCGCGGCGGTCATCCGCCCTGCACCGCGGTGAGGATCTCGACCCGCTCCCCCGCCCGCAGCTGGCGCGCCATCCAGCCACTCCGTGGGACGACCTCGTCATCGATCGCAACCGCGACGCCGGCGGGGGAGCGGTCGAGTTTGCCGACCAGCGCGGCCACGGTGGTGCCGGCCGCCAGCTGGGTCACAACCCCGTTCACGGTGACGGGTACCAAAGTCCGCGCGGACGGGCTCACGTCGCGGCACCTGGGAACCGCCGGGGCGAGAAAGGCACCATCGAGGTCGGCACCGTGCCGGTCGCGAGGACGGTCGTGACTGCGTCGGCGGTGACCGCGGCGAGGAGGATGCCATTGCGATGGTGGCCGGTCGCAAGCACCAGTCCCGGAACGCTGGTGGGGCCGATCAGGGGCGCGTTGTCGGGCGAGCCCGGGCGCAACCCCGCCCGCACCTCCAGCAGCTCCAGCTCGCGCACCACCGGGAGCGCCTCGGCGGCATCGTGGAGCAGATCGAGTACGCTGCCGGCCCGCACCGTGGTGTCGAACCCCAGCTCCTCGGTGGTGGCGCCGAGCACGATCCGACCGTCCGCGCGTGGGACGCAGTAGACGAAGCGGCCGCCGACCAGCGCGGCACAGGTGCGCGACAGCACCGGGGCCTCGGCGGCGCCGCCGAGGCGAAGGATCTGCCCCTTCACCGGTCGCACCGGGGGTAGGCAGCCCGGCGGCAGGCCCCCCAGCGTTCCCGACCAGCAGCCGGCGGCAAGCACGACCGCGTCCCCAGCCACGCCGGTGCCGTCAGCGAGCTCGACCCCGGCCACCCGCCCCTCGGCCAGCCGGACCGCCGCCACCCTGCCCTCGACCAGACGCGCCCCACCCCGCTCGGCGGCGACCCGGAGCGCCTGAATCAGCCGACGGGTCTCGACCTGATGGTCGCCGGCGGCGAGCGTGCCCGCCTGGATCGACGGCGCTAGCAGCGGCTCCAGCTCGCGGCAGGCGCGGCCTGACAGCCACTCCACCTCGAGACCGAGCTGGAGCTGGTGCCGGTGGCGGTCCGCCAAGGCGAGCCGATCGTCGGGCTCGACCGCCACCGTGAGGGTGCCGCACGGCCGGTAGCCCACCGCCATGCCACTGGCCGCCTCCAGCTCGGCGACGAAGGCCGGGTACTGGCGCGCCGCCTGCTGGCTCAGAACCAGGAGCGGCTCTTCTCCATAGGCGACCTCGGAGACCGGGGCCAGCATCCCGGCCGCGGCCCACGACGCGCCGGTGCGGCAGCCGGGATCGACCACGGTCACCCGCAGGCCGGCGCCGACGGCCCGCCACGCGGTGGCAAGCCCGATGACGCCGCCGCCGACCACCACGACGTCGGGATGGAGTGCCACAGCTGAACGACTCCACGCTACCAGAGGTCCGCGGATCGCCCGAGCGCCGGCCTGCGTAGGATGGCCACGTGGACCAGTGGGCTCCCGATCTCGGCTGGCGGCGAGCCCGCCTGGCACGAGTGCGACTCTACCTCGTCACCGACGACACCACCCCGCTGGCGGATTTGCCCGCTCGAGCCGGGGCCGCCGCCGCGGCCGGAGTCGACGCGGTGCAGCTGCGGCGCAAGGACGTTCCCTGGGCGGCCCTGGTCACGGTGGCGCGCGCCTGCCGAGAGGCGGTCCACCGCCAGGGGGGGCTCTTCATCGTCAACGACCACGCGGCGCTGGCGGTGGCAGTGGACGCCGACGGACTCCACCTGGGTCAGGACGACCAGCCGTTGGCCGCCGCGCGGGCCGCCATCGGTCCGCAACGACTCCTCGGTCTCTCCACCCACGACCTCGGCCAGGCGCTGGCGGGGGCCGCGGCGGGGGCGGACTACCTCGGCGTCGGCCCGCTCCATACGACCCCGACCAAGCCGGGACGCCCTGCCTGCGCCCCCGACCTGGTAGCCGCCGTGCGCTCGCGGGTCGCCCTCCCTCTGGTTGCGATCGGGGGGCTGGACTGGGACACGGTAGCGGCCCCCCTGCGGGCGGGAGCGGATGCGGTCGCGGTGGTCCGGGCGATCTGCGGGTCGCCGGACTGGGGCGCCGCCGCCCACGCGCTGCGGTGGGCGGTGGACACGGCTGTCAACGCCGCCAGCTAGCCGGGCCCTCCCGACCTCGACCCGGCCCGCACGAGGCCGCTCCTGTGCTGCCACGGATCGGTGAGCCGGGCCGTCCGGGAACAGCCCGGCAGGTCGGGGAGGGACAGGACCCTGAGCCGACCCGGTCGCTCCGCCTGGACCCGTGCGACCCGGGGACCGCCAACCGGGACCTGGGAGGTGCCCCCCGTAGGGTCGGTACCGCCTCCGCCGATGTTGGACGCGTCGAGCGGGCCCGCGGGCCCGCTCCCGTGCCTTGGGGTTGCCAACACCGATCGACCATCCCCACAGCGGCGCAGGGATGCGCTGGAGCGCGGGAGCTTCGCGACCGAGGTCAGGTGCGGCCCCGCAGAGACTCCTGCCCGGGTCGAGGCCCGGGACGCCGCCGGCGGGCACCTGGTCGAGCCCACCGTCGGCCACGGCGTGGCCGCGCCTCGCTCCTCTGGATGGGGCCGTGCCAGCCGCCGCTGCCCCGGAGCGCCGACATCGCTGAGGCTGGGCCGTGGCTTGCCACCGCCCACTCAACACAAGACGCACAGGTGCGTGGGGAGCAGGAGGGCACCCGCGCGCACGAGTGGATCGCCGACGACCGGCTGCCCGCCTCCACGGGCCGGCGCCCGCCGGGCAGGATCCGGCACCAGACGCGGGGGGCTTCGCCCTCGCAGCCGACGTCGGCCCCGCCGCTCCAGCGCCGTCGTGGCCCCCACGCCCACGCTGCCCGCGCGCCAGCTCCCCCCACGCAGGTCCGAAGGCCAAGGTCGCGGTGAGCCAGCTCGCGCTGCCCGACGCTCCGCCTCGACGACGCGCCCCGATCCCCAGGGGCAGCCGACTCGGCCCGGTCATCTCGGTGCGGGCCCGCGGGCAACCGTCGGTGCGGGTCGGTCGGGGTGGGGTGGTGCGACCGACCGCAGCGTCGTACACTCCGCGCGGACATCAGAAGATGGCGGCGGCGCGGAGATCACCAGCGGAGGGTGCTGCAATGGGTGAGACGGTCCTGCTGATCGGGACCCGCAAGGGCCTGGTCGTCGCCCGCAGCCGGGACGACCGCCGGAGCTGGTCCGTCGACGACATCCACTTCGTGAATTTGGAGGTCTACTCGGTCGCGGTGGACGCACGGCGCGACCCGGTGCGGCTCTTCGCGGCGGCCGGGTCAGGACACTGGGGACCGCAGCTGGCGTACTCGGATGACCTGGGCAGGTCCTGGGTCGAGCCCGAGGTGGCTCCGATCGCCTTCCCCGCCGGCACCGACACCGCCCTGGTCCGCGTGTGGCAGATCCAACCCGCCCCGGAGAGCCAGCCCGACGTCGTCTTCGCCGGGGTCGAGCCGCACGCGCTGTTCCGCTCCTCCGACGGCGGGATCACCTTCTCGCTGATGGAGGGGCTGTGGAATCATCCCCACCGAGCGAAGTGGACGC
Organism: Verrucomicrobiia bacterium; assembly: GCA_035532155.1. GTDB lineage: Bacteria > Chloroflexota > Dormibacteria > Aeolococcales > Bog-877 > DAHUZL01. Next base: position 40,038 of record DATKRN010000061.1, read on the forward strand.
CGGGGAATGGGGGGGCATGCCTCCATACCATCCTCACCCACCCCACCGACCCCAAGCGCCTCTGGGTTGCGATGTCCGCGGCCGGGGTGTACCGGAGCAGCGATGGCGGCGCATCGTGGGACCCGACCAACCGGGGGATCCAGGCCTACTGGCTGCCGGAGGATCAGCGGTTCCCCGAGTTCGGGCAGTGCGTGCACCGGCTGGGAATGCATCCGGACCAGCCGGACCGCCTCTATGCGCAAAATCACTTCGGCGTGTACCGCAGCGACGACGCTGCGGACAGCTGGCACCCCATCGAGTCCGACCTGCCCAGCACGTTCGGATTCCCGATGGTCGTCCACCCACGTCGTCCCGGCACCATCTTCTCGTTCCCCCTCCAGGGAGACGGCGAACGGATGCCGCCGGGTGCCCGCTGTCGGGTCTACCGCAGCCAGGATGCGGGCGCCAGCTGGCAGCCGCTCTCCACCGGTCTTCCCCAGTCCCCCTATTACGCAGCGGTGCTGCGCGACGCGATGACCGCCGACAGCGCTGACCCGGTCGGGATCTACTTCGGGACTCGGGTCGGCGAGGTCTACGCGACCCGCGACGACGGCGACTCGTGGGAGCTGGTGGTTGACCACCTTCCCGACGTGTTCTCGGTCCGGGCCGCGACGCTCGCGTGAGCTGCCGCGTGGTGCTGCCGACGGCTCTCCGCGCCGCCGCCGACGGACAGCGTGAGGTGGAGGCCCAGGGCGCGACCCTGCGCGAGGTGCTGGACGACCTGGGCAAGCGGCTCCCCACGCTGGAGCGGCGGGTGAGGGACGAGAGCGGTCGGGTGAGACCCCACGTGCTCATCTTCGTGGACGGCGTCAATCTGCATGGGCCCACCGATCTGGACCTCGCGATCAGCACCGACTCTGAGGTGTTCATCGCACCGGCGGTGTCTGGCGGCTGACCCGTGATGGTCGCGGGGGCTCCCCCCGGGACCTGCGGAGAAGTCCTTGGCCCGGATCCGGTACTCGGAGCGCCTCGCCGCGTGGAGCGCGTCGGCCGGCGTGGCTAAAGGGGGGCGGAGGGGAGGCCACCATCGGGAGCAGGGCGCCGCTTGCGCCGTCCGACCCATCGGGGCGGGAGCCAGGGCGGCTCCGCGCCCCATCGTTTGGCTGCCCGCCCATGGCACTCGCGGCGGGTCAGGAAGGGCACGTGAGAGCATCCCGATATTTCGCTCCACGGTAATGTTGGCCCGGGAGGGAGCGGATGGCGCCGGCGTCCGCTCCCCGAGATCCGGCGAGCCAGCCCGGGGCAGTCGACGACCAGGCCGTGGTGGTCCGCCCCCGGGTCAGCCCAGTCGCCGCAGGGTCGGGGGGCGCGCGCCGATGGGGCGGGCCGTCCCGGGTCCGGGCCCGACGCACCGGTAGCGCTGGCGACCCAGCCAGGCCCCACCTTCGGTGGACGGATACCGAGGCCGTGCGGAAGCCCGTCGGCCCCAGTGGCAGTGCGTTCCCGACCCCGGCCCGCAGAATCGGCATCGGGTTGGTCAGGGGCAAAGCCTGCGGTCGCCGTCGACGGCGACCGCAGCTTCCTGGTCGCTCCGATGCCCAGATGGTCCCCCGATCGTCCGTCCCAGTGGTGACCCACCGCCGTCACCACCCCTGCCGGCCCGCGCTCGAGGCGCAGCCGGCGGTCCCAGCCATCGCCGTGCACTTCGACCAGCGGCCGTCGCGTCTCCCCGGCTGCGCCGAGCGCCAGCCAGTGACGGAGGGCAGCCCCCTCGGTCAGGCTGGCGCCCTCAGCCTCGAGACGACCGGGCAACTGCAGAGCACGGACCGACGACCCCGGGCCGGAGCGAGTCCCTCCCCGCACACCACTCGCGTCGCGTCCATCTGCGTCCCCCCGCGGTCACTCCCCCGGACCCCGCCCCTCGGCCCTGGCGCCGAGCCGATTCCGGCGCGCAGCCCGAAGGGGGACCCTCAAACCGTGACCCGGCACCTGGGCACTTGAGGCATCCGCCCGGGCCAGCGGCGGCGCGGGTCGGACGAGTTCGCTCCAGATGGCGTCCCCGCTTCGGTCGATCACCCCGAAGCGACCTCTCCCGCCCTCGCCAGCCGGCCCCGGAGGGCCGGTTTCAGATTGCGGGAGGCGAGGGGAACGATCCCTCCGGGGACACGATGACCGCGCCCCCCATCGATTTTGAAGATCGAGGGGCCCACCTGGACCCATGCACTCCCATACCGATGGTACCCGCACGTCAACCCGGGCCTCGGACCCGCTCGACCGGGGCCCTGCCGCCGCCCGCCAGGGCCCCGGCCCGATCGCGGAGCCTGGTGGGCTCCCCGCCGGGCCGTCGCGATCGGGCCCCACTCGATTCCGCGATCGGGGCCACCTATAATGCGGCCTCGATGGACGACACTACGCTGGTCGACCTGCTCGGGCAGATCGGCAGTCTCTTCACGTCCAGCCTGGAGCTGAAGGAGAACATCGACTTCATGCTCCGCGCGCTGACCCAGCAGGTCGGCTGCGATGTCGCCACGATCTTCCTGCTCGACGAGGACCAGGCCCAACTGCGGGCGATGGCGACCTTTCCCTACTCCGAGTCCGTCGCCGACGTGGCCACCTTCAAGGTGGGCGAGGGCATCGTGGGATGGTCGGTGGCGGAGCGCCGCTCGGTGAGCGTGCGCGACGCCACGCGCGACCCCCGCTTCAAGGAGCTCCACCACGGTGATCCGCCCCGCAGCGCCTTGGTGATGCCGCTGGCGTCGCCGAGGCGGGTGGTGGGCGCGCTCACGTTGGCGCGCAAGCAAGTGAAGCCGTTCACGGCGCTGGAGCAGGCGCTGGCGCAGGTGCTCGCCAATCAGGCGTCGATCAGTATCGACAACGCCACCTTGCACGCGGCCGTTCAGAAGCAGCTCGATGAGATCGCGGTGCGCAAGCACGAGCTGGAGATCGCGAACGCCCAGGTGCGGGAGAACAGTCGGCTCAAGAGTGAGTTTCTCGCCAACATGAGCCACGAGCTACGCACCCCTCTGAACTCCATCCTGGGATTCAGCGAGATCCTGAAGGACAACCTCGCGGGCGCTCTCAGTGCGGAGCAGCAGCATGAGTGCCTGGAGAACATCTACAAAAGTGGCCGTCACCTGCTCTCGCTGGTGAACGACGTCCTCGACCTCAGCAAGGTCGAGGCGGGGCGGATGGAGCTGCAGTACGAGGAGTTCCTGGTCGACCAGGCGATTGACGAGGTGCTCACCGTGATCCGCCCCCTCGCCGAGCGGGGCCCGATCACGCTGTCCACGGATACGGACGGACCGCTCCCCCGGCTGCGCGCGGACAAGTCCAAGTTCAAGCAGATACTCTATAACCTGCTCAGCAACGCAATCAAGTTCACTCCCGAAGGCGGACAGGTCACGATCTCCGCTCGCATCCGCCGCCAGCTCCTCGAGGTGTCCGTCACCGACACCGGAATCGGGATCGATCGCGAGCATCACGATCGGATCTTCTCCGAGTTCTACCAGGTGCCGGGCGGGGGCGACCGCACCGTCGAGGGGACCGGACTGGGCCTGGCCCTCGTGCAGCGGCTGGTTCAGCTCCATGGGGGCACGGTGCGGGTGGCAAGCCAGCTGGGATCCGGGAGCGCCTTCGCCTTCACCCTGCCCGTGCGCGGATTGCGGGCCGAGGGCAGGCCTCGGAATCGTATCCTCTTGATCGAGGACAATCCCAGCAACCGCGAGCTGTCCTCGATGGTCCTGCGCGGGCACGGCTTTCAGGTGGAGATCGCCACCGACGGCCAGGAGGGGCTGCGAAAGGCGAAGTCACGGGCGTACGACTTGATCCTCACCGACGTCCGTCTCCCCGGCATTGACGGGCTCACCATCACCCGGCTGCTCAAGGCCGACCCCAAGACGGCCCAGATGCCGGTGGTGGCGCTCAGCGCTCGGGCCATGGTTGGGGACGAAGGCGAGGCCCTCGCGGCCGGGTGCACCGGCTACATCACCAAGCCAATCGAGGTGAAACGGTTCGTGGAGCAAGTGTCGGCTTATCTCGAGGCGCCGAGCTCATGAGCAGCGGAATGGATCGGACCATCCTGATCGTAGAGGACGACCAGGCGACCCGCGAGGTGGTGGCGCTCGCCTGCGCCCCCCAGAACTATCACCTGATCGAAGCGACCACCGGTCCCGAGGGACTGGAGCTCGCCCGCGAGCACTCTCCCGACCTGATCATCCTCGACGTCAACCTGCCCGGAATGAGCGGACTCGACGTCTGCCGGCGGCTGCGCGCTGACGGCAGTCGGATCCCCATCCTGATGCTGACCGCCAAGTCCGACACCATCGACGTGGTGGTGGGGCTGGAGCTGGGAGCGGACGACTACATCCCCAAGCCCTTCGAGGTACGCGAGCTGATGGCGCGGATCGGCGCGCACCTCCGCCGCAGTGAGATCACCCCCAGCGAGCACACCCGCGACCGATTCGAGTTCCCCGGTCTGACCATCGACCTGCGTCGGCGCCAGGTTCACCGGGACGGCCAGGAGGTCCCGCTGACGCTCACCGAGTTCAATCTGCTCGCCCTGTTGGCGAGCCGACCGGGACAGGTGATGAGCCGGGGAGAGCTCCTGCGCCGGGTGTGGGGCTACGAGGTCGAGATCGAGACCCGCACCGTGGACGCCCATGTGTACCGCCTCCGGCGCAAGATCGAGCCCTCAACCGAACAGCCGACCTTCATCCACTCGGTCCCGGGGATCGGGTATCGCTTCGCCGGCTGAGCCGCCTCCCGTCCGGTCGGACCAGCGCTGCGGACTGGCCGAGACCCGGGTTCGCGACCCGGGCAGAGGGCGGCGGCGGAGCTGGGGCCGACTCGGGGCAGCTGGCTGAAGCCGAGTGCGTCGTGGAGGGGGGTCGCCACCGGCCCGCGAGCGGGATGCGGGTCGACCAGCAGCCAGTGCGGTCCCTCCCCCGGGCGGGGGTGATCGGGGACGTTCTGCCAATGCTCTCCGACGGTGTCGGGCCCCGCGCACGGCCCGCGGGCTTTTCGAGGCGGGGCGAGTCGTCCCGCCTTGAAGCGCCTGCCGGTACGCTGCCTGACGTTCGGCTGGGTCCCGCGCCGTCCGAGCGCAGTCGATCGGCCCCGACCACGCGATCTCAGCGGTGCGGCGTCGACGCACCACCTCCAGGCGCCGGTCAGTACCGCCTCGGATCATGGGATGGTGGGGAGCGGAGTCGGGCTGTGGTGCTCCCCCGACGGGGGTGACCGGTCGGTCGCGGGCCCGGCGGCGTCGGGTGATCGACCTGGCCCCGCTGCCTCCGCAGCGCTCCCGCCGGCCCCTGCCGTGCGAGGACCGAGCGCCCCACCCGGGGACGGGAGGGTCCGCCCGGCGTTGCTCCCCAGCCGGGGCAACACCGTGGCGCGGGGAGGGACGGTTCCCGGTGGCGCTCGCCGCCTCGGTATGCTGATCTCGACACCGTCATGCTGAGCTCCTTCCGCATCACCGCGGGGCTCCCACCCCCTCACGCGAGACGTCGCCCATGGCGCTGAACCCGACCTGCGTGGGCCGCCGCTACGTTGGAGCGCCCCAGATCGTGGACGGGGCGGACGCCCGCGCATTCGCGGCCGCGGTCGGGGTGGGCGATCGGATCGATCCGGTCCCCACCTACGCCGCCCACTACCTACTGGCCCCGATCGCAAGCCTGCTCTTCGCCGACGGGGACGTGGGCCTCGATCTGCCCCGTCTGGTTCATGCGGAGCAGACCTTCGCGTTCGAGCGGCGCCCCCACGTGGGGGAGGCGCTCCTCCCCGAGGGCACCATCGCCAAGGTGGAGAGCCGCCGCGGCCTCGACTTTCTTGAGCTTGACCTCTGCGCCAAGGACACCGACGGGCTGGTCGTCACCCGAGCGACCAGCGTCTTCGTCATCCGCGCCGGGGGCAAGCCCCGCGCTGCCACCGCCTGACCGCCATCGTGACGCCCACCACCGTACCCGGCAGCGAGCCGGGCCCGCTCGCCCCGGGCACGGTCCTGCCGGAGGTCCGCCAGACCATCAGCCAGGCGAGGATCGAGGCCTACGCCCGCGCCTCCGGCGACCACAACCCGATCCACTTGGACGAGACGTACGCACGGGCCGCGGGACTCCCCGGCACGATCGCGCACGGAATGCTGAGTCTGGGGGTGCTCGCCAGCAGCGTGGAGGGCTGGGTGGCCGGCCGAGGTCGCCTGGCCCGCCTCCACTGCCGGTTCGCGGGCATGGTTCGGCCCGGGGATGTTCTCGTATGCCGCGGCCGGGTGGGCCCCCCGTCCTCCGACCCCGGGCGGGTGCACCTCGAGCTGGAGGCGATCACGGCGGCGGGGGTGCGTGCTCTGACCCACGCCAGCGCCACGATTGAGATGGACCGCCCGCTCGGTCCGGAGACCGGTGCGGCACCGGGGGTGGCCCGCGATGGCGATTGATCTCGAGCTGACTGCTGAGCAGGCGCAGGTGCGGGAGCTGGCGCACCGCTTCGCGGTGGCGGAGATGCGGCCTCAGGCCGCCGACCTCGACGAGCGTGCGGCGGTGCCGTGGGGGAGGTCATGCGCCGCGCCCATCGACTCGGAATCGGGCCCGGCGCGGGCCTACCGGCCGTGTACGGGGGGCGGCGGGCTCGACCCGGTCTCGATGCTGATCCTGGGCGAGGAGCTGGCCTGGGGCGATGCCGGCATGGCGGTGAGCATCATGGCCAGCGGGCTGGCGGCGACCGCGATCCTCGCCATGGGGACCGAGTCCCAGCGCGCACGCTACCGCGGAGTCCTCTGCGACGCCGAGACGCTTCACCTCGGGGCACTCGGGCTGCTCGAACCCGACTCGGGCTCGGACGCGCTCGCGCTGGGCACCCGGGCAATCGCGGTGGAGGACGGCTGGTCCCTCACCGGGACCAAGCAGTTCTGCACCAACGGAGGCATCGCCGATCTCCAGGTCGTCTTCGCCACCACCGACCCGGCCGCCGGGCCGGCCGGAATCGCCGCCTTCGTGGTGGAGCGAGGGAACTCCGGCATGCGCCAGGGCCGCAAGGAGCGCAAGCTCGGGGTCCGGGCCTCCCACACCGCCCAGGTGCTCCTGGACGACTGCCGGGTGGCGACCGACGCCCGCCTGGGGTGGAGCCCCGACGGCGAGGCGGTGGGACCGGGGGCGGCGGGCGCGCTGGGGATCGCCCGCGCCGCCTACGAGTTTGCCCTCGACTACGCGCAGACCCGCCTCCAGTTCGGACGCCCGATCGCCCGTCACCAGGCGATCGCCTTCAAGCTGGCCGACATGGCGACCGAGATCGACGCCGCCCGCCTGCTCGCCTGGCAGGCCGGCTGGATGGTCGAACAGGGCCATCCGATGACCCGTGGTGAGGGGAGCATGGCCAAGCTCTTCGCCGGAGACGTTGCCATGCGCGTCACCGTGGAGGCGGTCCAGGTGCTGGGCGGCTACGGATACACCAAGGAGTACCCCGTGGAGCGCTGGATGCGGGATGCGAAGATCTACCAGATCTGGGAGGGGACGGCGAAGATTCAGGGGCTGGTCATCAGTCGCCTCCTGGGCGAGGAACGCAGGGCCACCGGCGCACCGGTGGCGAGGTAGGGGACGGACATGGCTCTGTTCGATCTGAGCGGAAGGGTGGCCGTGGTGACGGGCGGATCGCGCGGGCTGGGGCGGGCGGACTGTCTGGCCCTGGCCGCCGCCGGAGCGGATGTTGTGGTCACCGACATCCTGCTGGAGTCCGACCCGGAGCTGGATCGAACCGCCGAGGCGACCGACAGCGTGATCGCCCGAGTGATGGCATCGGAGCAGGTCGTCTACACCGAGCGCACCAGCGAGGAGATCCGTCAGATGGGGCGCCGCTCCGTCGCCATTCGCCTCGACGTCACCGACCGGGCTCAGGTCGACGACGTGATGGCCCAGGTGGCGCGCGACTTCGGCGGCATAGACATCCTGGTCAACAACGCCGGCACGCTCGACCATGTCGCCCAGCTTCCCGATCAAGCCGCGGAGCTGTGGGAGCGCGATCTGCGCGTGAACCTGACTGGCGCATTCAACTGCACTCAAGCCGTCTGGCCCCACATGATCCGGCGCGGCTACGGGCGTCTCCTCTTCATGTCATCGGTGGCCGGGACCCTGGGCGGATTCGGGCAGGTCAGCTACAGCACGACCAAGGCGGGCCTGCTCGGCCTGATGCGCTCAGCGGCCCTAGAGGGGGCTCGCCACGGCATCACCAGTAACGCGATTGTGCCCGGGATCATCAGCACCGAAGCGTTTCGAACCAGCAGCCCCGCCATGATCGACCGGATGGTGCTGCGCACGGCGATGCGCGCGCCCGGAACTCCCGAGGACGTGGCCCACGCCATCTGCTTCCTCGCCAGCTCCGAGGCCGGCTACATCACCGGTGCTAGCCTTCCGGTCGCCGGGGGCATCGATCTCTTCACCTTCTGACGCCGCGACCTGGAGCGCGTGGTACTGGCCGACCACCACCGGCCCCGCGCTCTGGCTGGAGCCGCCCGACGACGCGACCCTTGACCGGGACTGCGTTCGGGCGCGCCGGATCGGCGTGACCGAGCTGCGGCTCCCGCTCTACTGGGATTCCTTCGTCACGGGCACCGGTACCCTGCGCGGCCGACGCGTCCGCGATGCCGAACGCGTGCTCCGGGCCGCGGGCCGCGCCGGGCTACGGGTGGCGCTGGTGGCCCTCCCGATCGCGCTGGGACGGGACGCTGTGCTGCCGAGGTTTGCCATCGACCGCCGCGGTCGAGGCGCCCGCTGCCTGTTCGAGCAGCGCGTCGAGCGCGGCGCCCCCCGTGACCCCTTCGCCGACCCGCTCCTGCAGGAGGCGATGGTGAGCTATCTGGAGCAGCTCGGCCACGCCTTCGCTAACCACCCGTCCCTGTCGGTCTGGGAGGTGACCGTCGGCATCTCGGACCTGGTGCAGCCATCCGACCCCAGCGAGGCCAGTCGGCTGGCGGGCCTGCTGGTCGCGACCCTCCGCCGCACCGGCGACCGCGTGCGCTGGACCCTCAGCAGCCGCGAATGCCTGCGCGACCAAGGACTGCGTCCGGCTGAGATCGGCGCCCTCGTCGACGAGCTCGCCGTCGACGCGGCCGGCGCATCGAGGCTGCTTCGTGCCGGCGGGGCCGCTGCTCGGCCGGCTCCCGGTCCGCCGCCCGGCGGGCCGGCATTCCTCGCCCGGCTCGCGGCTGGCCTCTCCGGCCGTCCGGTGCTCCCGGTCGGCGTGACCGTGCCAGTCGGAGCCTCCGAGCCAAGTCGCCGCGACGCGGATGCCGGAGACGCCGATCCTGGCGAGCGGGTGGGACTGATGCCGGAGCAGGCGGCCCTGACCTGGGCCCGCGCTAGCTGGGCGGCGTTGGCGGCGCTGGCGCGGGCGGACGCTGTCTCTTGCGGTGCGGGACCGCTGCTGGACGCCGGACCGCGCTGTGCGGAGCTCCCCTACTACCGGGCGGACCCCCGGCGCCGGTGGACCGGGCTCCTGTGCGGCGATGGCACCCCCAAGCCGTGGGCACAGGTGGCCGCGGCCGCCATCGGCGCCGAGGGCGCCGGGACGGCAGCCATGCGGGGGGAGGAACTGGCGACCACGCCCGCTCCCCCTCCACCCCTCACTGGACTCCCCAGCCCGGAGGCGTTCTACGCTGCCTCGGAGTCCGCTCTCGATCTCGCCGGTCCCTGGTTCGAGGCCTTCGCAGCTTGGCTGGACGAGGCCGCGGGCGCCCCTCACTGAGACCTCCAACGCCCGGCGACACAGGCACTTTTCAGTTCGCCAAGTGCCTGCTATAGTGGCCGCGGCCAGACGAGTCCCGGGCGGCACCGGTCGCGCAACCGAGCAGTCCTGGCGCAGCGGATAGCGGAGGTTGCTCGGGTTGAGCTACGAGGACAGGACGCTCACGTGCCGGGAGTGCGGCGCGGAGTTCATTTTCACGGCCGGGGAGCAGCAGTTCTACCAATCGAAGGGGTTGACCAACACGCCCAGCCGCTGCCAGCCATGCCGACAACTCGCGAAGAGTGCTCGGAACGCCTCCAACGGCGGCAGCTACGGAGGCTTCGGGGGCGGCGGCTCGCGTCCCCCGCGTCAGCTCCACGAGACGGTCTGTGCCGATTGCGGAGCCACCACCGAGGTGCCCTTCATCCCCAAGTACGACCGCCCGGTCTACTGCAGCGCCTGCTTCGAGAAGCATCGGGTCGCTCGCTGATCCAGCCAACCAACGGCTGACGGAGGACCTCGACCCGGAAGGCTGTGCAGGCCGGGTCCGGCGGTGGGGTTCTGCGGCGCGACGGGGGCGAGGCGCCACCCGCACCCGCCGGTGCCCACAGCCGCGGCGCTGGCCGTCCTCGCGTGCGGGGTGTGATCGCCTCAGCCTTGGGGGCGATCCGGGATTGCTGTGGGCGGGCGAGGGGCGGCTCCCCGCGCCACGACCGTGGCGCTCCCATCCCTCCTGGGAAGCCGTGCGGGTGAGGGACACATGCTGGTCGGGCGCGAGGCGAGCGACCCGATCGGCCTGCGGCCACCGCCGGGCAGGAGGCTGTCGCGGTCGCCTGTGCCGGCGCTTGGCGAGCCGACGACCGGACCCGCTCGGTGCAACGGTCACGGCCGGGGGCGACGCCCGCGCCCGCCGACCCGCGCTGATCCTCCGATCACCGGCGGATCGGCCGGATCCCGGTTGGTTCGGCGGGCGCGGCGCGGCACCGCTTCGCCAGCCTCCGTCTCATCCCGGCTGGCGCCGGGCTGGGGCGTGGCCACAACTCACCCGTGGGCGGAATCGGGTGTAAGGCTCGCAAGCGCGACCGGGCTTGTGGGCCCCGGGGCGGTGGCCCGCTGAAGCCCGGAGGGATCTGGTGGGTCAGCCGCGAGGGAACGGGCGCGGCGGGAGGTCCGCGCTCAGTCGGCGGAGTTCGCCGAGGGCCAAACGCACTCGGTCGGGGTCGGATGCGGTCGCACGGATGACGAGCTCGCCCCCGCTCGGCCGCGGATAGGAGCCGAAGCGCACCTCCGGAAACAGCAGTCCCAGCTCGGTCAGCAGGGGAAAGAACGTCGATTCGCCGATGCCATAGAAGGTGACCTCCTCCGAGGTCGTGGAGGCGGCTCCGGGGCAGTAGATGGGGATGATCTCCTCGGCCACCACCGTGCGCAGCTCGCGGGGCACTCCGGGGATCACCAGCAACCAGCGGGCGGACGGCCCGGGGAGCGGGAGAGCCAGGGGCGGCGCCATTCCCATCCGGTTGGGGAGCACGGTGGCTCCCTCGGGTACCAGGGCCATCTTGCGATTGCCGGGGTTGAGGCTGGGGGTGGCGACCCATCCCGCGGCATGCATGCGGGCAACCACCCCTTGGATGTGCGCGAGCGCTGCGGGGTGCTCGCGCAGCGGCCGCCCGAACGCCTGTGCCACGGCGGTAAGGGTGCGGTCGTCGGGGGTGGGTCCGAGGCCCCCACACAAGAACACGCGGGCCGCTGGGCCCACGACCGCCGACTCGAGCTCGGACACGATCACCGGCTCGGCGTCGGGGATGATCGTGATCCGCCGGCACGGGAACGGCGTTCCTCGGAGCGCACCCGCAAGCCAGGTGGAGTTGGTGTCGGTCGTGTGGCCGTCCAGGAGCTCATCCCCGACCGCAATCACCCAGCTCTGAGCGGGAGGGGCCGGATCGGGGGCGGGTTGGGGTGCATCCACCGGAACGGGGAACAATACTGCCACTCTGCCGCCCCCACCCCAAGAGGACTGCCCGGTATACTTTCGCGGTCCTCTCGGCGCCCCTGCGCGCGCCATCACCACCTGCCCCTGACCACCGTGGCGGCGTGCCCGTACGGGTCGGGCCCGGAGAGCTGCCATGACCCGCACCGTGCTGATCCCGGTTCTCGCCGCCGGCCTCCTCGCCCTGGTGTACGGAGCGGGACTGACGGTCTGGGTGCTGCGTCGGTCGCCGGGGAACGACCGGATGCAGGAGATCAGCCGGGCGATCCAGGAGGGGGCCTCGGCCTACCTCAACCGCCAGTACACGATCATCGCCCTGATCGGGCTGGCCCTGGCGGCCCTGCTCGCGCTCGGAGGTCGCATCAGCCCGGCCCTGGGCTGGCAGACGGCGCTGCTCTTTCTGCTGGGAGCGGTCCTCTCAGCGGCCGCCGGCTACGTCGGCATGAACGTCTCGGTACGCAGCAACCTGCGCACCGCCGAGGCCGCTCGCGGCGGGATCGGACCCGCCCTTCGGGTCGCCTTCAACGGCGGGGCAGTCACGGGCCTCTTCGTGGTCGGCTTCGGTCTCCTCGGTGTCACCGTGGCCTTCTGGATCATGGACCGCCCGGAGGCGATCGTCGGGCTCGCCTTCGGCGCCTCATTGATCTCAGTCTTCGCCCGGCTGGGCGGCGGAATCTACACCAAGGCCGCCGACGTTGGCGCCGACCTGGTCGGCAAGATCGAGGCCGGCATCCCAGAGGATGACCCCCGCAATCCCGCTGTGATCGCCGACAACGTCGGCGACAATGTGGGGGACTGCGCCGGGATGGCTGCCGACCTCTTCGAGACCTACGCCGTCACCGCGGTGGCGGCGATGCTGTTGGGGGGCCTCGAGTTCCACAACTTCGCCCTGATCGTCTACCCGCTCCTGATCGGCGCGATCAGCATCGTGGCCTCGATCCTGGGCACTTTGTTCGTGCGCATGGGGCGAGGCACCTGGATCATGGGAGCGCTCTACCGAGGCCTGGCCGCGTCGGGGCTGATCGCGATCGCGGGCTTCCTTGTCCTGACCTTGGTGCTCAAGAGCAATGGCAACCTCAGCCAGCGGGTCCTCGGCCATCCACCGATCAACCTCTTCTGGGCGGGGCTGGTGGGGGTGGTCATCACCGTCCTCATCGTGGCCATCACGGAGTACTTCACCGGCAGCCAGTTCAACCCGGTTCAGGGGATCGCACGGGCCTCGGTGACGGGCCACGCCACCAACATCATCGCGGGATTGGCGGTGGGCCTGGAGGCCGCGTCGGTCCCGGTGTTCGTGATCGGAGTGGGGATTCTGATCGCCTACGCGCTCGCCGGCCTCTACGGAGTGGCGGTGGCAGCCATGGCCCTCCTCAGCATGGTCGGCATCGTGGTCGCGATCGACGCCTACGGGCCGATCACCGACAACGCCGGCGGGATCGCGGAGATGGCCAACATGCCCGACGCCGTGCGCCGGGTCACCGACCCGCTCGACGCTGTCGGCAACACCACCAAGGCCGTCACCAAGGGCTACGCGATCGGGTCGGCCGCCCTCGCCGCGTTGGTGTTGTTCTCCGGTTACACCGCGACCCTCGCCCATCACGGGGGCCACGCCTTCACGTTCTCCTTGAGCAATCCCCGGGTGATCGTGGGCCTGCTCTTCGGCGGGATCCTGCCGGTGCTGTTCGCCTCTTTGTCGATGCAGGCGGTGGGACGGGCCGCCGGAGGCGTGGTCGAGGAGGTGCGCCGCCAGTTCCGGGAGATCCCGGGAATCATGGATGGGACCGCCCGCCCCCTCTACGGGCGCTGCGTCGCGATCGTCACCGCCGCGGCCCAGCGGGAGATGATCCTGCCCGGCCTGATCCCGGTGGCGGCGCCCCTCCTGGTCGGATTCGTGCTGGGTCCGGTCGCACTCGGGGGCATGCTGATCGGCGTGATCGTGGTGGGTCTCTTCCAGGCTCTGCAGATGACCTCCGGCGGCGGCGCCTGGGACAATGCCAAGAAGTACATCGAGGAGGGGAACTTTGGCGGCAAGGGCACCCTGGCTCATGCCGCCGCGATCACGGGCGACACCGTCGGCGACCCCTGTAAGGACACGGCCGGGCCGGCGATCAACCCCATGATCAAGGTCGTCAACATCATCGCCATCTTGATCGCGCCGACGATTGCCACCACCTTCCTCATCCACTAGGGGCGGGGCGCCTGCCGGCACCGTCCGGTCCGGCGCGCGACCATTGAGCTGATGGATGACGATGTCGCCCTCGAGATCCAGGATCTGCGTCGACGGGTGGGTCGGCTCAAGGCCGAGCAGGCCGCGCCCACCCTGATCGCAGAGTACGAGGCCGAGCTCAGGGTACTGGAGGCTCTCGCTCAGGCGGCCGAGGTCACCCTGGCGGCGGTCCTCGCCAGCCCCGAGCTCGGCGACGGGCTGCGCTTGCGCGGGTTCACGAGCACGCGGTTCGCCGATGTGTACGCCTTCGTGTATGACCGCTCCCTGGAACTCGAGCTGGAGGGGCGCGAATTCGCCCGAGTGATCGCGGCCACCGACTTCGCCGCCCTGCTGGCCCCCGATCTCGGCGACTGACCACGGGCAGCGCGCTACCCCCTGGGGACTATCCCGCCGCCCGCGAGGGGGTGGCCGACCGGCAGGCGGCGCAGATTCCGTGGGCGACGAGGTCGACTCGGCTGACGACGTAGCCGACCGCCTCGGCAGCCACCCGCACGGGGTCGACCAGGGCCGGCACCCCGACGTCGGCGGTCGCTCCACAGCCATCACACACCAGGTGCTGGTGCGAATCCGCCCCTTCGCGGACGGGTTCGTAGGAGGTGGAACGACCCAACCGGACGGCGCGCGCGAGGCCCATCTCGACCAGGAGATCAAGGGTGCGATAGACCGTGGTCCGCTGCATGCCCGGCAGACGCCGCGCGAGGCTGCCGAAGAGGTCATCGGCGGTGGCGTGTCCGGGATGATCGAGCAGGGCGGCGTACACCATCCGGCGCTGTGGGGTGAGCCGGCGACCATGGGTGCGCAGTGTTTCCAACCCCGCGTTCACAGCTGGATTGTACCTCCTGCCTGCAGTTGCAACAATGGGGGAGATCGAGATCTGGGTATGATGCGGGGGAGACGGTCCCGATCCTGGTGACCGCCCATCACTCCGGAGCCTCGATGAGCCAGCCCACCCTCGCCCAGCTGGAGGACGCCCTCGCTCGAGTCGAGGACCCCGAGCTTCACCGGCCGCTGTTGCAGCTGGGGATGCTGAAGAACCTGCGCATCGAGGGCAGCACGGCGCGAATGCGAGTGGTGCTGACCACCCCCGCGTGTCCCCTGAAGGATCGCATCGAGCGAGAGATCACGGTCGCGGTGGTGGGCATAGTCCCCGGGATCGACGCGGTGGAGCTCGAGTGGGATGCCGACGTCACCCGCACTCGGGGGGTGGCGGGACGGGCGGAGGTCCCCGGGGTCAAAAACGTCGTGGCGGTCAGCGCCGGGAAGGGGGGCGTGGGCAAGACCACCGTGGCCGTCAACCTCGCCTTCGCGCTTCAGCGAACGGGAGCGCAGGTGGGACTGCTCGACGCGGACATCTATGGACCCAACGTCCCGATCATGCTCGGCCTCACCGAACGCCCGGGCTCGGAAGGCGATCGCATTCGGCCGCTGGAGCGGGCCGGGCTTCAGGTGATGTCGATCGGCACGATCGTGGACCCCGCCCGCCCGGTGATCTGGCGAGGTCCGATGCTCGCCAATGCGCTGCGCCAGTTCCTTTTCGAGGTCGCCTGGGACCGGCTCGACTACCTGGTCTGCGACCTTCCCCCCGGCACCGGCGATGTCCAGCTCACCTTGGCCCAGTCGATTCCGCTCAGTGGGGCTGTGATCGTGACCACTCCCCAGGACGTCGCCCTCGCCGACGTGACCAAGGGGATCGCGATGTTCCGCCAGCTTCGGGTACCGGTGCTCGGCGTGATCGAAAACATGAGTGGCTTCTGCTGCTCCCACTGCGGTGTCAGAACGGACGTGTTCGGCCGGGGTGGTGGGCACGATCTGGCCGAGCGGCTGGAGCTGCCCTTTCTCGGGGAGATCCCGCTGGATCCTCGCATCCGCCTGGGGGGTGGCGACGGGGAGCCGCTCCTCCTCGCCTGTCCCGAGAGCCCCGAGGCTCGCATCTTTCACGAGGTGGCGGCACAGCTGGCCGCCCAGGTGAGCCAGGCGAACTTCCGCGCGGCTGCCGGTCCGGTAATGCCGAGCGGGCCGCGGCTGCCGGTCGCCTAGTCCTGGGGGCGGGCCTTCCAGGTGGCACCCGCACTCGCCTTCGTTGCCGGTGGAGCCGGGGCGACTTAGCTCGTGATCGCCCCGAGGGCACTGGTCAGCCGCGGCTGCTAGGTGCGCCCGGCCCCGGGCTAAGCCACGGACCGCCACGGCAAGGCAGAGGGGACCGAGCGCGGCGCCGGGGCTCGGCTTGATCCAATGGTTCCGGATCCGGGACAATGACGGAGCGGTCGCCCTGTGCGACCAGCTCACGGGTGGGGAGGGTAGCGTGACCATGCACAGCCTGTGGCGTGACCGATGGATGAGGCTGAGAGGGTCCGGGAGCGGGGGCCGCCTGCCGCTGCTGGCGACCGCTCTCCTCGCGGGCGTCGTGGTGGCCGGCTGCGGAGCCGCCCTCACCCCCAAGGCCGCGGCCCCAAGTGGGGTGGTTACCTTCGCCCAGTCGCCAGGCTCGCCCCCGACCTACATCTTCCCGCTCTACGACGGCGCCAACTCTGGCAACAATAACATCACCTACTTGCAGCCGCTGATGTGGCGTCCGCTCTACTGGTTCGGTCACGCCAACAGCGCTGCGCCAACGATCAACTACCCACTCAGCCTGGCGGGGCCGCCTGCGTTCAGCAACGCCGGCAAGACCGTGACGGTCACGCTCAAGCCTTACCTGTGGTCGGACGGGCAACCGGTGACCACCCGCGACGTCGAGTTCTTCCTGAACCTGCTGCTCGCCGACAAGCCGGAATTCGTGAGCTACGCGCCCGGAGACTGGATGGATCACCTGGCCGGCATTCACTACGCGTCGCCGACTAAGTTCAGCATGACGTTCACCCGCCCCTACAGCTCCACCTACGTGCTCGGGAACATCCTCGCGGTGATCACACCGATCCCCCAGCACGCTTGGGATAAGACGTCCGGCGGCGGGACGATCGGCAACCACGACCTCACTTCCAAGGGAGCGGTGGCGGTCTACAAGTACCTCAACGCGCAGTCCGGAATCCTCAGCCAGTGGGACACCAGCCCGCTCTGGCAGGTCGTCGATGGCCCCTTCCGGCTGCAGCGGAACGACGGCTTCGACGCCACCAACGGCTACGTCATCATGGTGCCCAACTCGCGCTACTCCGGACCAGACAAGCCGCACATCGCAAAGTTCGAAGAGGTTCCCTTCAGCAGCGACACCGCCGAGTTGGACGCGCTGCTGTCAGGGCGAGTCGACTACGGCTACCTGCCCTTTACCGACCTGACCCTCCGCTCGCGTCTCAATCACGAGGGATTCCGCATCGCCAGCTGGCTGGACTGGGGATTCACATCGGTCGGCATCACGTTCGCCAACCGCACGGTGGGACCGGTGCTGCAGCAGCTGTATGTGCGCCAGGCGATGCAGCACCTGATCAACCAGCCGGAGTACATCAAGCAGATCTTCAAGGGCTATGCGGAGCCAATCTATGGCCCAATTCCGGTACAGCCGGCCAGTCCCTACCTCAGCCCCTACGTCAAGGGCGATCCATTCCCGTACAGCCCCACCGCGGCCCGCCGACTGCTCAGCAGCAACGGCTGGCATGTGGTGGAGAATGGCACCTCGACCTGCGCTCACCCGGGCACCGGCGCCGGGGAATGCGGCGCCGGAGTCACCCGCGGTGAGGGTCTGCGCGTCAACATCATCTACACGGCCGGCAATGTGGCGTACGCGCAAGAGATGCAGGGAATGCAGACCAGCTTCGCGCAGGCCGGCATCCAGCTCACACTGCGCTCGGCACCCTACAACGAGGTCCTCACCCTCGGTTACGCCTGCAATCCCGTGACAGGAACTGGCTGTGGCTACTCGCTGGGTTACCTCGGCTCGCCCAACTGGACCTATGTGCCCGTGTACTTCCCAGTGGACAGTCCGCTGATCCAGGATACCAGCCTGATTTACAAGGGCAATCCCAGCTTCATCAGCCGGGTGCTTCAGCTGATCAACGCCAGCGATCAATCGTCGTCGCTTCAGGACGTCTACCGCTACGAGAACTACATGGCCAAGGAGCTGCCGTACCTGTGGCTGCCGAATGCCTCCTACCAGATCTCGGCGATCAGCAAGAAGCTCCACGGGGTGGTGGCGCAGGACTCGACCGGGCACATCTATCCAGAGGACTGGACCCTCACCGGCTGACGCCAGCGGACTGACTGCTGGCGGCGCTGCGCTCCAGCGGAGACTGGGGCGAGGTGGGGTTGGCGCCTCGGGGTGCCGACCCCACCGTTGGCCGGCGATCCCGGGGTCGTGCCAACCCCGGTCGGTGCTGATCGCCTGCCCCAGAGCACCCTCTCGCCGGGCACCGCCATGAGCGACAGGGAGATGCAGCTGACCGGCGCCGAGCAGCTGGTCGTGCTCCCCGATGACGGCGCTCGGGTGAATCTCCTCACTTAGTTGTCGTCGCAACTGAGGGCACGTCGGGCCGGGGGGTGAACCACCAGGCACCCTGACTGGGGCGGGCCGATGATCCATCCCCCCGCGACGGCTCCATCCCCGCCGTGCCCGCGCGGATCGGGTGATCTCCAGACGCCCTCGCGGACAGGTGCGATAGGAGCCCAGGGTGCACGGCCCCCATCCTCCAATGCCCCCCCGAGATCACCTCAGGCGCGGGCGCCCTCCTCGACCAGACCCGCCCCGCGCGCCCACCGGTACTTCGCCCCCAGCATCGCCACCGGCGTCTCGGTCGTGTACGGGTACGCGGGGATCCCGTGGGCGAACAGGTGGGATGCCGCCTGCTCCACCTCGATGTCGCCAGCCAGGGACGCCACCACCGGCTTGGCGATCCCCTTCCGCCGCCCCGCTTCCACCACCTCGACGAGCAGCTCCGCGAAGACCATGGGTGGAGTCACGATCGTGTGCCAGTAGCCGAGGACCAGCGCGTGGATCCGAGGGTCCGCCAGGCCGAGTTCGATGGTGGCACGGTAAGTGGCGGGCGGCTCTCCCCCCGTGATGTCCACCGGGTTGCCGGCAGCGCCGAAGGGAGGGATGAAGGCGCGAAACGCCGCGTCGAGGTCAGGGGGCATGCTCATGAGGCGCAGCCCGTAGTCGACACAGGCATCGGAGAGCAGCACTCCGGACCCGCCCGCCCCGGTGATGATCAGCACATTCTCCCCTGCGGGCGTGGGGAGGATCGGCAGACAGCGCGCGATCTCGAGCAGGTCCTTGAGACCGGGGGCCCGCACCACGCCAGCCGCACGCAGCAGATCGTCGTACACTCGGTCGTCGCCAGCCAGCGCGCCCGTGTGGGTGCCCGCGGCGCGCGCCCCGGCCTGGGTCCGTCCCGCCTTCAGGACCACAACCGGCTTGGTGCGCGCCACCCGCTGAGCTGTCGCCAGGAAGGCGCGTCCGTCCTTGAGGTCCTCCATGTGCATCGCGATGCACTGGGTGGCGTCGTCCTCCTCGAAGAACGTGAGCAGGTCGTCCTCGTCGACGTCTGCCTTGTTGCCGAGACCGACGATCGCCGACACGCCGAGTCCGGTGGAGCGAGCAAACCCGAGGATCGCCATTCCGATCCCCCCCGACTGGGATGACAGAGCCACCGACCCGCGCACGTCGTACGGGGTGCAGAAAGTGGCGCAGAGACGTTCGGGGGTGTAGTACAGGCCATAGATGTTGGGACCCAAGAAGCGCACGCCGTGTTCGGCAGCGACGCGCTGTACCTCCCGCTGCAGCGCGTCGTTGCCGGTCTCGGCAAAGCCGGATGGAATCAACACTGCGACGGCGACGCCCTTGCGACCCACCTCCGCCATCACGCCAGGTACCAGCGGGGCAGGAACTGCGAAGACGGCGACGTCGACGTCACCGGGAATGTCGCCGACGCGGGCATAGGCCGGCCGGCCGAGCACCTCGGGGGCGGACCGATTGACCGGGTGGATCTGACCCTGGAATCCGCCGTCAATGAGGTTGCGCATCACCGAGTTGCCGATCTTCCCGGTCTCGTTGGAGGCGCCGATCACCGCGATCGAACGCGGATGGAAAAGCTTGTGCATGCTCTCGCGGATGGCGGCCTGCTCGTGCCGCGGCCAGCTGGCCGGCTCCCCCGGTGCGATCACTATCCGGACATCAGCGGCGACCGCCCGGCTCTTGGTGGCAATTACCGGATTGCAGTCGATCTCGGCTATCTGCGGGAAGTCGGTCACCAGCTGGGAGACGGCCTCCAGCAGGCCGGCCAATCGCTCCCGATCCACCGGCGGCTGGCCCCGGACTCCGTCGAGTACCCGAGAGGCGGCGATCCCGTCCAGCATGCTGCGGGCGGTGGCGCGGTCGACCGGTGCCAGCCGAAAGGTGACGTCCCGCATCACCTCGACCAGAATTCCCCCGAGTCCGAACGCCACCAACTTGCCAAAGGTGGGGTCGGTGGTGGCTCCCACGATGACCTCGAGCCCGGACTCCACCATCGCCTGAATCTGGACCCCGTCGATCCGGGCGGTGGGGTCGTGGGCTGTGGCGGCCGCCCGCACCTGGTCGTGGGCTGCCCGCACAGCCGCCTCCGTCGCCACACCGACCATCACCCCGCCCGCCTCGGTCTTGTGGAGGATGTCGGGTGAAACGATCTTGAGAGCCACGGGAAATCCGATGATGCGGGCCTGCTCCGCCGCCTCATCGGCAGTGCGGGCTATCGCAGCAGGCGGAGTCGGGATCCCATAAGCGTCGCAGACCAGGTGGGTCTCCGACACCGTCAGCGCGCGCCCGCCGTCGGTCGCCGCACCCTCCACGATCGCCCGGATCCGGGCCCGGCCGGTGCCACCCCGCTCATCCACAAGACGTCCTCCGGCACGGACCACGCCGCCCCCTGCCGCCGCCCACGCTCACACCGCGCCCGCCGCGCGCAGCCTGTCCGCCTCGGCGGGGCCGATCGCCAGCACCTCCTGGAGGATGTCGTCGACGTGCTCACCCAGGAGCGGCGCCCGGGTGATCGGCACCACCGAATCGGAAAGTCGCAGCGGCGATCCCACGGTGAGGTAGCGGCCGCGCTCGGGGTGCTCCACCTCGACGATCATCCCGCCAGCACGCAGTGAGGCGTCTGCCACCAGATCCTTGGTGTCGAAGATCGGTCCGCAGGGGACATCGATCGCGTTGAGAGCGTCGTAGGCTTCCCACTTGGTGCGCCCCAAGGTCCAGGCTTCCACCATCTGAAACACCTCGGTCAGGCGTGGCAGTCGGTCGACAGGGGTTGCGTAGTTGGGATCTCCGATCAGATCATCCCGACCGATCAGGTGCAGCAGCGGCTCCCAGACTTGGGGCTGGATGATGACATACACATAGTCATTGGGACCCCCAGGACGGCAGCGCACAGCCCAGCCCGGCTGACCTCCGCCCGATGCATTGCCGGACCGAGGCACGGCATCGCCGAAGCTGCGGTTGGGATACTCGGCCAGCGGTCCGTGGGCCAGCCGCTGATGGTCTCGGACCTTCACGCGCACGAGATTGAGGACCGCATGCTGCATCGCCACTTCGACCCGCTGGCCGCGACCGGTGCGGGTGCGCTGGAGCAGCGCCGCCAGGATCGCCGCGGTGAGGTGCACCGCGGTACCGGAGTCCCCGATCTGGGCACCGGTGGAGGTCGGCGGTCCATCCTCGAAGCCGGTGGTGCTCATAGCGCCCCCCGCCGCCTGGGTGATCGTCTCGTACGCCTTGGCCTGCTCGAATGCTCCCGGACCGAAACCCTTGATGGAGGCGTACACCAGGCGCGGGTTCAGCTCGTGGATGTGCTCCCAGGTGAGCCCCTGGCGGTCGAGGGCACCCGGTCCAAAGTTCTCGACCAGTACGTCGGCCCGCTCCAGCAATCGCTCCAGCAGCCGGCGCCCCTCAGGATGCTTGATATTCAATGTGAGACTGCGCTTATTTCCGTTGAGCATAGTGAAGTAGAGGCTGTCGACGCCGGGAAGGTCCCGCAGCTGCGTACGGGTGATGTCCCCCCTCCCCGGCGGCTCCACCTTGATCACGTCGGCGCCCAGCCAGGCCAGTTGCTGAGTGCACACGGGCCCAGCCTGCACGTGGGTCATATCCACGACCCGAACTCCTTCCAACGCTGTGCTCATGCTGACTCCACCCGGGATGGCAGCGGGATCAATCCCCGCCCCTGCCGCCCTACTTGTACATGGTCTGGTTCATCGTCCCCGGCGCGAACGCGTCACGGTCCACCCAGACATTGATCAAAGACGGGAGCCCCGATGCTCGGGCCCGCTCCAACGCCGGTCGGATCTGGGCGGGCTCACGGACCTCCTCGCCATAGCCCCCAAGCATCTGGGCGAAGCGGTCATACCGCACGTCGCCCAGAGTATTGCCGACATCGCCACGGTCGGGTCCGTACTTCTGTATCTGCCCGAACCGGATCTGATTCATCGACGAGTTGTTGCCAATCACCCCGATGAAGGGGAGTTGGAAGCGGATCATGGTCTCAAAGTCCCACCCGGTGAGGCTGAAAGCCCCGTCTCCGAAGAGCACCAGCACCTCCTGGTCAGGCCGTGCTGACTTCGCCGCCAGCGCGAAGGGGACACCGACCCCGAGCGTGCCCAACGGTCCGGGATCCATCCAGTGCCCGGGGCTGTGGGGCTGGACCACCCCGCCTGCGAAGGTCACCACGTCGCCGCCGTCACCTATGAATATCGTGTCGGGGGTGAGGAACTGATTGAGCTCATGGGCGAGCCGCAGCGGGTGGATCGGGACGGAGTCGGAGAGCTGGCGCGGCATCCGCTCTGCCTGTAGCCGCGCCTCCTCACGGCGCAGACTAGCCAGCCATCCTGAGCGCTGCACCGCACCCGGATCGGCACCCGCGCCCGCTGCCCGCACAGCCGCACTCAGGACCAGTCCGGCGTCACCCACGATACCTAGGGCGACATCACGATTCTTGCCCACAGTCCGGTAGTCGAGATCGATCTGCACCACCGTTGCGTCCGCCCGTAGCCGCTTGCCATACCCCATCCGAAAGTCGAAGGGGGTGCCGACAATGACGATCACATCGGCGTTCTCAAAGGCATAGCGCCGGGTGAGCTGGAAGTGGTGCCGGTCCCCTGGTGCCAGGGTTCCCCGCCCCGCCCCGTTCATGAAGGCGGGGATGTTGAAGCGCTCACAGAACTGCTGGGCCGCGAGGCTGGCACGACAGGTCCACACCTGGGTGCCCAGCAGCACGCAGGGCCGCTCAGCACCAGCTAGCAGCTCGGCCAACCGATCGATGTCCTCGGGATCGCCAGGACTGCGGGTCGAGGCCCGGTAATGCCCAGGGGCAGGCATCACGGCCCGGCCGACCGGGATCTTGCGGTCGAGCACATCGCGCGGAATCTCAAGGTAGGACGGTCCGGGGGCGCCGAGGTAGCACTCGCGAAAGGCCATCGACACCATGTCGGCGACCCGCTCAGTGGCTGGGACTGTGGCGGCGAACTTGGTGATCGGCTGGAGGATGTCGACATGGGGAAGGTCCTGCAGCGATCCCATGCGGTGCTGACTGAGGGCTCCCTGACCGCCGATCAACAGCATCGGGCTCTCTGCCCGCAGGGCGTTGGCGACGCCGGTCACGGCGTCAGTCGTGCCCGGCCCGGCGGTCACCACCGCACACCCCGGTCGCCCCGTGACGCGGGCGTAGCCGTCGGCCGCGTGGGCTGCCACCTGCTCGTGGCGAACGTCGATGACCCGAATCCCGGCATCGACACAGCCGTCATAGATGTCGATGATGTGGCCACCGCAGAGGGTGAAGATCGTGTCCACCCCCTCAGCCCGCAGCGCGGCAGCCACCAGATGGCCTCCGCTGATGCTCGCCTCTGGCATGGGGTCTCCTGCTGGCGTCGCGTCAGTCATGGCTCCTCCCCGCACCGGGGGTCGTCCGGTGCCGCACCTGCCGCTTCGCTCCGTCGCGACTCCGCCGCACCGCAGCCAAGGCTCCAGCGCGGGGATCTGCACGCGTCATTCTACCGGCCACCGGTGGTCGCTCCGTCCGCGGCCTCACCGCCCCTGTCGGCCAGCAGCTCCATCAACACCTCCCGGATCTGCGGGTAGCTCCCGCAGCGGCAGAGGTTTCCGCTCAGCTCATCCACGACGGCCTCCCTGTCCCGATGGCGACGCACGTAGAGAGCAGCATGGACCGCCAGCGTCATGGCGGGGATGCAGAACCCACACTGGTAGGCGCCCCGTCGAATGAAGGCACGCTGGACCGGCCCGGGCTCGCCATCAGGCCCGAGCAGGCCTTCAGCAGTGGTCACTGCTACCCCAGCCAGCTGCGCCGTCAGAGCGAGGCACGAGCTGGCCGCCGAGCCGTCGAGCAGCACGGTGCAGGTGCCGCACACCCCGACACCGCAGGTCTCACGGACGCTGGTGAGGCCGACACGGCACCGGAGAGTGCGCGACAGCGTCTCGGTGACTGGTGCTGTCACGGTCAAGCGGCGATGGTTGAGCTGCAGCTGAGTCTGCTGCCAGTCCAGCCCGGGCGGAGCAGGGGCCATCTCAGCCACCGCTACCACCGTCGGCCCGAGCATTCTCCCGCAAGCAGCGCAGGACCCGCTCCGGAGTGAGAGGCAGGCACCGAATCCGGGCCCCGCTCGCATGGAAGACCGCGTTGGCGACAGCCGGGGCGACCGCGGGCAGGGCCATCTCCCCCACACCGTGCGGCTCGGCCTCGAGGTCGCTGCTCTCGATGGCGGTGCTGGTGAGCTCGGGTACGTCCTGGATCGAGGGGATCATGTACTCCGCCAGGTTGGCATTCACCACTCGCCCCTCGTCGTATACGAGTTCTTCCATCAGTGTCTGTCCGAGCGCGAACACGACCGATCCCTGGTTCTGCTGCCGTACTCGGTGGGCATTGACGACGCGTCCAGCGTAGGCGCTCCCGTGGCAGCGGAGCACCGTCACCCGCCCAGTTTCACAGTCGACCTCGACTTCGGCCGCCGCTGCCCCCTGGTGCCAGTGCACGGTGGAGAATCCGCGCACGTCCAGAGGGTCCATCGCCGGCAGGCCCCCGTGTGATTCAAAGAGACCCTCCCCCACGAGGGGAGGGTCTCCGAGCGCCAGCAGGTGCTCGTACGTGATCCTCGCGCCACCGCCCTGCGGACCAATTGCGCCGTCGCGGTGAGCCAAGCTCTCCGCTGGCACGCCCAATTCCGCCGCCGCCCGCTCAGTCAGCTGACACCGAAGGTCATCGACCGCCCGCACGCAGGCCGTCCCCATCGACGAGGTGGTGCGACTGGAGCTTGTGCTGCTGTCGAAGGGAGTGCGGTCCGTGTCGGGGTGGGGCACGGACACCCGAGCCTCCTGCACCCCCAGCGCTTGGGCAACGATCCGAGTCAGCGCCGCGCGGGATCCCTGGCCCATCTCGACGCTGCTGGATCGGACCGTGATCGACCCATCGGCGGCCAGCTCAACCCGCGCTACCGAGCGAGATGGGGTGAGCGTGGTCTTGATCATCACCGCGACCCCCTTGCCGCGCACCCTCCCGGGCGGGGCGGGTGCGCACGGGGTGCCCCACTCGACCGCCCGGGCGGCATCCTCCAGCAGTTCCCCGAAGTGGAGCTGGTGGAGGTGCTCGCCCGTCGCGTACTGGTCCCCGTCCTTCAGGAGGTTGCGTCGACGGAGTGCCACCGGATCGATGCCCAGTGAACTGGCAATCTCGTCCATCTGCGACTCGTAGGCAAATGCCAGCTGAGACGTCATCGCCCCTCGGAAGGGACCGCTGGGGACCGTATTGGTGTAGCGCGCCAGCACGTGTGCCTCGACATGGGGGATCCGGTAGGGGCCGGGAGCCCGTAGCAGCCCCTGCCCCGCCGCCAAGGGGCTTGTCAGCGCGTAGGCACCAGCGTTGTACACCACCTGGACCCGTCGAACCAGCAGGCGGCCATCTGTGGCCACCCCGGTAGCGAGCCGAACCGAGGCAGCGTGCTTCCCAATGGTCAAAAACACCTCGTCGCGGTCCAACTCCAAGCGGATCGGGCGCCCCAGCCTGCGGGCGGCTACGGCCGCCATTGGCTCGATCGTGGTCTGTCCCTTGGCGCCAAATGCCCCCCCAAGATCTCGGGTCTGCACCCGCACCGCCTCCGGCGCCAGCCGGAACACGGCGGCAAGATCGTCACGGACCCGGTGCGGAGCCTGGGTGCTGGTCCAGACCGAGAGGCGCCCGTCCTCCCACGCGGCCAGGCAGACGTGCGGCTCCATCGGCACGTGGCTCGCCGGCGGCGACCAGTACGTTCCCTCGAAGACCCGATCCGCCTCGCGCCAGCCCTGCTCGGGATCCCCATAGCGCAGCTTCCACTCCCCGCAGCCGTTTCCAGCCCAGGCCGCGTGGAGCTGGGGGGCGTCGGGAGCGCCGGCGGCCTCGGCGTCCACGACGTGAGGAAGGGCCCGGCACTCGATCCCCACACCCTCCCGTCCCGCCTCGGCCGCCTCGATCGACTCGGCCACCACCAGGGCCACCGGTTCGCCCGCATATCGGAGGGTGCCCACGGCGAGGATGGGTTGATCCGACCGTTGGCGCCCGAATGTAGCGTTGATCGAGGCGTCCCCGGACACATCCGCTCCGGTCAGGACCGCCACCACACCGGGAGTGGCTAGGGCGCGAGTCGGGTCGACTCCATCCAGCCGAGCGTGTGGGTGAGGGCTGCGCACGATCTTGGCGTGGAGCTCTCCCTCGATGTGCTGGTCCAGCACGTACCGCGGCCTCCCCACCACCGTGTCCTGGGCGTCGCGATCATCGAGGTCTACGACGGTCATGCGACGACCATCGCGAGCGCCCGACGGACCATCACCTCGATGACTTGGGTGCGGTACCAGGCCGACCCGCGCCCGTCGGCGATGGGATGGATCGCGGCGGCCACCGCTGCCGCCACCGCGCCCGCCCTCGCCTCGTCGAGGCGGGCGCCGACGACCCCCTCGGTGGCCGTCGTCATGCGCTGGGGAGTGGAAGTCACGGCTCCGACCACCACCTCGAGCGACGCCACCCACCCCTGTGGGTCGGGCACAAGGCTGGCAGCCACGCCCACACAAGGGCGATCCTCGGAGGAGCGGCTGCGGTACTTGACGTAGGCGGATCGCCGGCCGTCGATCAGCGGAACTTCCACCCGCAACACCACCTCATCGGAGGTGAGCTGGGTGGTGTAGTAGTCGGTGATGAGATCCGACACGGGAATGCGCCGACCGCCACCCTCCGGTGCGGCGGTACAAACCACCGCACCCAGACTGGCCAGCACCGCCGGCGGGTCGGACGCGTAGTCGGCCTCGGCGAGGTTCCCGCCTAGGGTCGCGCGGTTCCGGACTCTGACGTTGCCCACCTCCTGACAAGCCGCCGCAAGACTCGGCGCCAGCGCTCGGACACGATCGGAGTCGGCGACCTGCTGAAGGGTGACAGCGGCACCGATGCTAAGCCACTGGCTGGCCGCCGTGATCGAGTCGAGTCCGGGGACACGGCGCAGCCCGATCAGCAGGCTCGGATCGATCAGGCGCTGGCGGAGCATTAGGACGACAGCGGTGCCGCCGGCGATCAGGCGCGCGTCGCGATTGGAGCGCAGAAGTGCGCACGTCTCAAGCACGCTGCTTGGCTCGACGTACCGGAGGGGCATCCGGTCCCCGTCAGCGGCCCGGCGCCACCGGGTTGCTCAGTCCACCAATACCCTCGATCTCGACTTCGACAACGTCGCCATCGGCGAGCGGCGCGGCTCCCGGTGGCGTCCCGGTAAGGATGACGTCGCCCGGGATCAGAGTGAGGGTGGATGCGATGAAACCGAGCAGCTGAGGTATGCCGAAGACCATGTCCGAGGTGGAGCCGGTCTGGCGGACCTCTCCGTTCACCGTCGTGCGCAGACCAAGGTTCTCCGGACTCCCTGGATCGGTCTCGATCCAGGGCCCCAACGGGCAGAACGTGTCCGAACTCTTGGCGCGAGCCCACTGCACCGTGGGATCCTGCCAGTCAAGAGCGGTTACGTCATTGCCACAAGTGTATCCGAGCACGTACGTCCGCCAATCCTCGAGCGGGGTCATCGCCGCCGCCCCAGCCCTCGCCAGCGTCCGACCGATCACCACTCCCAGCTCACCCTCGTAGACCAAGCGCTCAACTCCAAACGGACGCAGGATCGGATGAGTCGGTCCGACGACCGCATTGGGCGACTTGAGGAAGGTGAAGGGGTGGGGTGGCAGCGGTCGCCCCTGGACGGCGAGGAGGCTGTGGTAGTTGCGTCCGACGCAGATAACCTTTGAAGGTTGGCACGGAGCCAGCAGCCGGACGCGATCCAGCTCGCCGACCACCGAACCTGGCTCGGGCCGATCGAACATCGAGCCCTCCAAGCGTCGCACGATCCCGTCCTGCAGTATTCCGCAGGTCGCACCCTCTCCGACATCGAACCGAACAATGCGCATCGTCGACTCCTCGTACTGGGTCTCGCGCCCACGCACCGCATCAGCGGGCCGGCGATAGAACGCGCTTCGATTGGCTAGGCGTGCGCCGGAGCCCCTCCGAGAAAGGCTTCAACAAAATCAGGGCGGGTGGCGAGCTCCTCAGAGCTGCCCTGGGTGCGGCATTGGCCCCCGCCCATGACGTAGGTCCAGTTCGAGATCTGAAGGGCCGACCGCGCCCGCTGCTCGACGAGCAGCACCGCTGCGCCGGTCGTGGCGAGCCGGTGGATGTGGTCGTGGAGGAGCGTGTGGGCGATGGCCGGGGCCAGGTTGGCGGTAGGTTCGTCGAGCACAAACAGCCTCGGCTGCAGCATCAACACGCGCCCCATCGCTAGCATTTTGCGCTCGCCACCGCTGAGCTTTTCCGCGCGACGGGCCAGCATCCGTGCGAGGGCGGGGAAGACTCCGAGCACGGTCTCGATCCGATCCGGTATCTGCCGCGGCGGGAGGAGGTAGCCTCCCATTTCGAGATTCTCCCGAACCGTGAGCGGACCGAACACGTCATCCACCTGGGGGACGTACCCCACCCCGGCGCGGGCGATATCCTCAGTGGCCCAGTTGGTGATCTCCTGGTCCCCCAGCACCACGCTCCCAGTCATAACTCGGATGATGCCCACTAGACCCTTCAACAGGGTGCTCTTGCCGGATCCATTAGGACCGACCACGGACACCACTTCCTCGGCCCCGACCTGGAGTGCCACCTCGGTGATCACCGGCGCCCCACCATAGCCCGCGGAAATATTGGTGGCGCGCAGGATCGGATCAGGCCGAGGCACCTGGCTAGCCAACGAGGTAGGCCTCCACCACCGCCGTCTCCTGCCGCAGCGCCGCCATGGTTCCCTGGGAGAGCACCCGCCCCTCGGCCATGACCACGACCGGATCACAGAGCTGGTCGACGATGCTGAGCTCATGCTCAACCATGAGGATGCTCACGCCTTCGTCCCGCAGGCGGAGCAGGTGTTCACCGATCTCGATCGCGAGCCGGGGGTGCACTCCCGCCATGGGCTCGTCCAAAAGAAGCAGACGCGGACCAGCCATCAGGGCCCGCATGATCTCGACCAGGCGCCGCTGACCTCCGCTGAGATCACCGGCGTAGCTATCGGCGTGGGCGGTCAGCCGTGTCTGTTCGAGAAGCCGCCAGGCGCGCGCCAGCTGTTCTTTCTCAAAGCGCCGCCACTGTGGACGCCGGAAAATCGCTCCAGCCAGACTGTCGCCGGGATCCCCCTGGACGGCGCTGAGCAAGTTCTCAAGCACCGTCAGCCGCTTGAACTCGCTCGAGAGTTGGAACGTACGCACCAGTCCCGATCGGGCACGACGGTAGGTCGGGATTGAGGTGATCTCGTGCCCGTCGTAGCGGATCGATCCAGAGCTGGGAGCTATCGTGCCCGCCAACATGCCGAGAAGGGTCGACTTGCCCGCTCCATTGGGGCCGATAAGACCCGTCAGCCGGCCCCGCGTCAGCCGCACCGACACCCCATCGACGGCATGGATGCCCTGGTAGGTCCGCCGAAGATCGGAAGTTTCGAGTACGATCTGGTCATCGGTGCCCACGCGGTCGGCCGCGCCGGATCCACCCGCAGCGCGGCCCTCACTGGCCACGGCTGACTCCCACGACCCCTGACCCGGGAGCGGAGGGCCCCGCCGCGGCGGGCAGTCGCTTCGACAGTCGCCGGCGCCGCTCTGGGACCACCCCCTGAGGGCGGAACCAGAGGAAGACCAAAATCAGGGTTCCCGTGACGATCCACTCGAGCGCGGGAACCAGCCCCGGCGGACCGAAGGGGGGGATGAACCGGGTCGCCTCCAAGAATCCGAGCGGCACGAGCAGGGCCCCTAGGATCGCCCCGAAGTTGTTGCCTCGGCCGCCCACGATCAGGGCCGCGATCAGCACGATCGTCTCCGGGTACGTCCACGCCGACGGCGCCCACAGATTGATGAACCCCACCAGGATTCCGCCGCTCAACCCGGCGATCGCCCCCCCCACCACCAAGATGGTTATCCGCAGACCATCGGTGTTCTTCCCGATCGCCTTCGCCGCTGTCTCGTCCTCGCGCATCGCCCGCAACGACCGGCCATAGGGGGACTCGGTGATCAAGCGCAGCCCCAAGAAGACCAGCACGCACACGAATATTGCAATCCCGCTGTACATCCACTGCCATTTCAGCGACTGGGGATTGAACACGTTGCTGAGAGGGGAGGGCACCAGCGCGATCCCGGCAGCGCCATTGAAGAGGGGAACGAAGTTGTCCACGACGGTGTTGAGAACCACTGCGGTCACCAGCATCGAGACTCCGGCGAAGTCGGGCCGCAAGCTCCGTCGCACCACCAGCCCGGCCGGCACCGCCAGCAGCCCGCCTGCCACCGCCGCCCCGATCCAAGGGATCGGGAACGGCAGGTGGAGTCCGAGCACGTAGGACTGGAATCCTCCGTTCGCGGTGTCGCGCGGCATCGATAGCACAGCCGCGGTGTAAGCCCCGGCCGCCTGATAGATGATGAACCCGAAGTTGGTGATTCCTGCCGTCCCGAACTGGAGGCTGAGCCCCAGGCACGCGACCACGTCCACGCCACCGTAGACGATGAGAGTCGTGATGTAGAAGATCGTCCCGCTCGACACGAGGCTTTCCTACGCCCTCGCCCGGGCGATCAGGCCCTGGGGTCGGACGGCCATCACCACTAGCAGGATGATGAACGCGATGACTTCTTTGTAGTCGGGAGTGATGATGGCGGCACTCACCTCGGTGACGATGCCGAGCAGCACAGCCCCCAGCATGGCCCCGTACGGCTGCCCCACGCCGCCAACGAAGACGGCGGCGATGATCACCACTAAGAAGAGATCAGCGCTGGTTGGTCCGAACGAGGCCGAATTGATAGCAAATGTAGCTCCGCTGATCCCACAGAGAGCCCCGGTGACCAACCAGGTGGTGGAGATGACCCGCTCGGTGCGGATCCCGGAGGCGCGCGCCAGTCCGGGATTGCACGCGGTCGCGCGCATCGCCTTGCCCAGGCGGGTCAGCGTGAGGAGAGCATGGATCGCCCCAGCCAAGACGAGGCTGAGGACGATCATGCCCACCTGCAGTGCGGTCAGCTCGAAGGCTCCAATCGACAGGGTAGGGCCGTTGTTGAGCGTGTAAGAGACGTTGTCAGGTCCGGCCACGGCCAAGACCAGGTTCTCCAAGATCAGCCCCAGTGCCAGAGTTACGATCACCATCCCGACCAGGGACGTGTTGCGCCGCTTGAACGGAGTCAGCACGAACCGATTGATCAGGTAGGAGATGATCGCACCCGCGAAGCCGGCGGCCACCAGCCCGATCCAGATGTTGATCCCCGCACTGTTGACCACGTAGGCGATGTACGCACTCGTGATCATCACCCCACCGAAGGACAGGTTGAGCACATCGGTGATCCCAAACTGCATGGTGAAGCCGATCGCGGAGATCGCGAGCACGGACGCGGTGACGAGGCCGAATCCGAAGGACGCGATATAGATAGCCATCGAGCGTCAGTCGTCCTTGCCTACTTCTGAGCGGCCGCGATTTCGTTAGCCGGGAGCGATCCCACGACCACAACCGACCCCTTGGGACCGTACTTGTCGATTTCGAAGTTCACCTGAGAGTTGTTGTACTGGTTGAAGTGGGTTGCCCCGCCGGGACCCATATAGTGGATCTTCTTGCCCGCCTTGAGCGCCTGGATCCCCTGGGCGAATGACGTGACCGTGACCGCGCCAGGCACCCCATTGGCGATTGGCTTGATGTCGTTCTTGTAGATCGACGGCTTGGTGCTGCCAGACTCCACCATGGCCAGCGCAGACATTGTGACCGCGTCGTAGAAGTGCATGGTCTGGGGGTGGTCCAGGTAGCCGGTGTAGGGAGCCCAAGTGATCTGCTTGCGAATCGCCAGCAGGTTGCGCTTGAAGACCGCGTAGGCCGGTCCGGTTGTGAGGATCCCCAGCGCGTCAGCGTAGTAGTTGTTCTGGAGCGCCTTGGCTCCGACCGCCTTGGCCACGGCGCTGTACCAGCTGGGGTCGATGGTGGCCGACGTCCCAATCACGGGAATCATCTTTCCGTGGTTCAGCTGCTGCAGCTCGGCGAGGAAGGTAGCGTCGGTTGGACCCAGCGCTTCGGTGAGCACCACCTGGGGCTTGGAAGCGGCGACCGCATCGGCCTCAGTGCGGAAGGTGCTGTCGCCCAGGTTGAGCACCTGGTTGGTCGTCAGCTTCATATGGAACGCCTTCACGGCCTGCTTCGCCGGCTGCACGAATGCCTGCGAGCCGATGTCGTTGCCAAAGGCGAAAGCAATCCGGTTCCAATGGAATCGGAAGTGGGCGGTGGCCACCATCGCGTAGGAACTGTAGGCATCGGGGGGAGTCAGACGGAAGAAGTACTTGAACCGGCTCTTGTCAAACTCCGACTGACCGGTGCCGCTGAACACCACCATGTGATTGGCATTGATGATGGGCACCACCGCCGCCGCCTCGTCTGAGGTCGGTCCGATCACGAGCACCAGGTTGGGAGTGCTCGCGAACATCTGCCGGGTAGCCGGAACCGCGTCCGCCGGATCCCCGCGAGTGTCGAAGATCTTGCATTGGAGTGGGTGGCCAGCGATCCCGCCCGCCTGGTTGATAGCGTGGGTCGCGGTGTAGCAACCCGCCAGGAAGCCGGGGCCGAGGACCGCGTCGACACCGGTGAATGGTGCCAAGTCGGCGATCACCAGCGGACTGCCGCTGGCCGCGTGTGAGCGCGAGGCGGCGATGCTGGGTGCGCCCCATGCGGCTGCCGTCAGGGCAAGCAACGTTGCCAGTCCCAGCAGACCGCGCACCGCCCGCGGCCGGGTTGCCCGGGGTCGTGCCGCTCCTGTGTCTGCAGCGGCGGACCTCCCCCGCCTCCAGATCGATGGCCGAGTTGTGGGTTTAGCCTCGCGCATGCTCAGTCCCTCCCTGTCGTCGCAGATGGCTGCGACGCGACCGTCTGCCTCATCTTCGCCAGAGGCCTCCAAGGCGATAGCGATGGCGGTGATCCGTCGGGGACCATCCGGTTGCGGATGATCCCCACTCCTTCGATGCTCACCTCGACCATGTCTCCTGCTCGCAGGTAGACCGGGGGCGTGCGGGCGAAGCCGACTCCACCGGGGGTGCCAGTGGCGATCAGGTCACCCGGCCGAAGCGTGGTGAAGCTGGAGACATACTCGATGATGGTGGGGATGTCGAAGATCAAGAGCGAGGTCCTGGCGGACTGCATCACCTCGCCGTTGAGCCGGGTCTCCAAGAGCACATCGCGAGGGTCGACTTCGTCGCTCGTGACGAGCTCGGGTCCCACCGGCATGCTCCCATCGAAATTCTTGCCTGGTGTCCACTGGGATGCCGCTCGCTGCCAGTCCCGGGCCGAGTAGTCGTTGCAGACTACGTAGCCGGCGATCACCTCCATAGCGCGGGACGCCGGAACATGCCTCCCGCCCGACCCGATTACGATCCCCAGTTCGCCTTCGAAGTCAAATTGCTCGGTGTTGGAGGGCACCACCACGTCGTCGAGGGGAGCCATCAGGGAGTCGGTGACCCTCAGGAAGGTCTCGGGCCAAGTAGGCGGAGGGCTGCCGCCCTCCAGTGCGTGTTCCAGGTAGTTGCGACCGATGCAGATCACCTTTCCGGGATTTGGGATCGTGGCCGCCAGCCGGGCGGTGGCGGGGTCGATCGCGGGGCCATCGGCCGTCCGCAGTGGCAGCATCGCCTCCGGTCCCGCCGCCAGCAGGCTCGCCAGCGAAGTAAACCGCTCATCGCCGAGCGCTGTAGCCACGTCCACGTAGCCAGCCCGCGTGCGCACATGGGCTCGGTCCCCCACGGGCGTCACGATCGTTGCCAGTCTCACCTAGCTCCCCCCTCCGGGCGCTGACTCACGGCGTGGCCGAGACGATACGCGACACGAGGCGGACCGGTCAAGACCTTGGTTCACGTCCGTGCAAAATCCGCCACGATGAACAGCCGGCCCTACTCGGAGCGAGATCCGATCCGGCCGGGGGGTCGAAGGGCGCGCTGGACTCGAATTGGTTCAACCACTATCCGGAGGCCCCTGGATGGTGGGCCCCACAGGCAGCCGCCGCCAGGATCGGCCACGGCTAGGACTATCGGGTGCCGCCACCCCTCAGCACCCGCTGGATGCGCCCCCAGAGGACGCTCATGAGGAGGCCAAGCACACCCGGAGTGGCCGGCGCTCCCGGCGATCCCGCCCGGACGGCTCGCGGACCGTCCGGTGCTTCGGCCGACTCTGCCGTGCGTGGCAGCACTGGGGACAGCCCCCCGGCAGGGGTGTCCGCCGAGATCGGTCCAGTTTCCACTTCAGCTGCCACCGAGCGTTCCAGGCACTCAGCGAACTGCGTGAGAATCCGACTGGCGACGTCCTCGATTACACCCCGGCCGAACTGCGCGATCCGCCCGGTGATGGACACATCGGAGCGGATCAGCCCCACCGCCCCACCTGTCCCCGCTGCCTCGACCGTCGCGGTGATGGTGGCGCTGGCCGAGCCGGCCCCGCGCGGGTCACGTCCCTCACAGCGCATCGTCAGCTGGTAGGCTGCAGGGTCGACGTTGACCACCGTCGCCGTGCCCTCGTAGGCAACTGTGATCGGACCGACCTTGACCGTGACGCGGCCACGATAGGTGGTCGGATCGACCCGCTCGGTGATGGTGGCCCCCGGCAGGCAGGGAGCCACCCGTTCCAGGTCTTGCAGGAGCGGGAAGAGCGCCTCTGGGGTGAGCGAAACCGCGAGCTTGTTCTCCAGGATCATCGTTGCACCTCCTAATCAGTGGGACGATTCCGAGCGGTCGCGTGCTCGAGCCACGCTCGGCTCCTCATCCCGCATCGCCCGGCGCCCGCACCCTCTCGGCCGCGGCCCGCACCGCCTCGCGCGCCTGGGGCACGTCCGTGTACACCCGCAGGATCGTGGTCCTCAGCGGGAGCAGCCTGGTGAGCAGGTCGACCGCACCGGGACGGTGGACGGTCCGGCGGATGGGATCATAGAGGCCGAGCACACGGTCGTCGGTGGTCGGGTCGAGCGGGCGCGGGTCGGTGCTGGCGACGTCAACCTCTAGCCCGATCGTCCGCCATCGTGCGGGTAGCGCGGCCCGGATCCGGTCCACCAGCGCACCTGCGTCGGGGCGCACCAAGCCCGCCCCGAGCACGGTTACCTCCTCGTAAGCCTCATAGGCGAGGCGCCAGGGAAGCTCACGCGAGGTGACCAGCGCCCAGTGCCGCCCCAGGCTTCGCTCGGAGGAGTCGAGCGGATGCCGCTGGAGGCGATCCACCTCGGCGAGCAGCGACCAATCGGTGAGCTGCTCGTAGTCGTCGAGGTGGTCCAGGGGGTCCCCGGGGGGGAGGAGCCGGTCTACGGTGGCCGCGAAGACCGGCCGTAGGTGGAGGTCGATCCGTCGAACGGTCCGATGAAAGTAGACGGAGTTGTAGAGGAATAGGCGAGCGCTGAGGAACATCCCGAGCGCCGCCGAGCCATGCTGATGGAGAACGAGGGCGCCCTCGTGGATGAACAGATAGTGGCGAAGTCGATCGATGTCGACGGGGCCGACCGATACTCCGCACATGTAGGAATCGCGGCGGACGTAGTCCATGTTGTCGGTCGACACCAGCGCGCACAGGAGCGGCTTGAGGGCCCTCAGCCATCTCGGGGGGTCATAGCCGGTCAGCTCGGGCGGAGCCATCAAAAAGGCGACGGCTCGGGGGTCTACCGCCTCGCCGCCGGCGAAGGAGCCGAGGGGACTGCGGCGGAGGGAAGCGATGCGGTCGGCGAGCAGAGTCGTGACCACCCGGCGGCCCACCACCTCGTGGTCGAGCTGGTGGCGGTTCAGCACCTCCTGGTCGAAGAAGTGCCCGAATGGCCCATGACCGATGTCATGGCAGAGGCCCGCCACCCGGAGCGTCTCCTCGACCAGCGCTGGGGAGGGGGTGTCCGGGTAGCACCCCACGAGGCTGGGGTAGAGGTGGCGCGCGAAGAGGCCACTGAGGTGCATCACCCCGACTACGTGCTGGAAGCGAGTGTGCTCCGCAGTGTGGAAGACCCACCAGGCACTCTGGAGCTGGTGGATGCGACGCAGCCGCTGTAGCCAGGGGTGGTCGAGGATAGCCGCTTCGGAGGCGGCCCCATCGCCGATCGGCTTGGTGATCTGGCAGTAGCCGTAGATCGGGTCCGCCAGGAGATTGATGGCATCGTACCCGGCCAGGGTCGTCATGCACGGCATCGTACGGCCTTCTCCGCCACCGCTCCGATCCCATGCCTCGTCTCCCGGCCGGATCCGGCTATACTCGTCCGCGGGGCGGCCCTTCCGAGCCGCCGCGCTAGGGGTGCGCCACCGCGGCGCTGAGAGGCGACGACGCCAACCCTGATCACCGGATCTGGTTCGCACCAGCGTCGGGAAGCACCGGCTGGCCCCCCGGCCCGACGATGAGCGGGCGAGGAGCGCCCATGACCGCGGTCACCCCCTCCGCTACGGAGGCTCCGGCCGACGACGCCTTCCTACGGATCGAACTGCGCGGCCTGGAGCCAGTGCCGCGGGAAGCCCGTCACGGCCGGCCCCGCGAGCTGTTCTTCATCTGGGCTGGCGCGCTCTCTGACTTTTTCTCGCTGTTCGCCGGGGCGCTCCTGATCTCGAGCGGCTTGGGCTTCCTGGACGCCGTCCTGGTGCTTGGGCTTGGCGCCGCGGCGGGGGCGACCTTCCTCGGCCTCCTGAGTGTCACCGGGGCCCGCAGCGGTGCGCCCCAGATCGTGCAATCGCGAAGGGTATTCGGACTCCGCGGCGCCAGCATCGGAGGCGCCCTCACCCTGCTGATCGCGGTAGGATGGTTTGCCTACGACTGCGCCATCGCGGTGACCACTACCCGCGCGCTGCCGGGCGTGTCTGCCACCCCCGGCTGGGTCGCCGGCGCCCTGCTCGGGGCGATCACCGTGATCTCCTTCGTGGTAGCGGTATTTGGCCATCGCACCATCGCGGTGTTCCAAACGGTGCAGGTTCCCCTCTTCATCGCCATCTGCCTGGCTCTGGTCGGATTTACCGCCGGGCACATGCACCTGGGCCTCGCCACCTCGCTCGCGCCCGGTCCCCATCTCGCCACTCTGGCGCTGGGATTCACCCTAACCTTCGCGCTTATCGTCTCGTGGGTGACCTATGCTGCGGACTACTCACGCTACCTTCCGGAGGCGAGCAGCGGGCTCAGGATAGCCCTCGCTAGCGGCGGCGGCAGTTCGGCTAGCCTCGTTGCCTGCGGTATCCTCGGCGCCGCTATCCAGACGGCAGATCCCCATCTGCTCCTGACCACATTGATCGTGCACTTGGTGCCCGTGTGGTTCGCCGCGGTCTTCGCCGCCTTCATCATCGTCGCAGAACTGAGCTCGAACTACCTCAACGTGTACTCGGCCGCGCTCTGCGCGCTCGCCATCGGGCTGCGTATGCGACGCTGGGCGGCGGCGCTCACGGTGGGGGCGATCGGGGGCCTGATCGCCGCCCTGGTGCTCTTCGCTGGCAATGGATTCCAGGCCAACTACGTGAACTTCCTCACGCTGACGTACGTATGGTTTCCGGCCTGGGGCGTCGTTGTCATCCTGGACAGCCTCGTCCGACCGGCACGCCTCGACGCCGACCAGATCACGGCTCAACGAGGATACTGGTTCCGCCGCGGAGTCCGATGGCCCATGCTGCTTGCCTTCGCGATCGGCACCGCCGCCACGGTCCTGTTCTTCAACGAGCCTCCTCCCCCGGGTCAGTTCGGGTGGGTGTCGCCGGTGGCCCAGCGCCTGTTCGGGGGCCAGCCTGCCGACATCAGCGGGTTCGTGGGCACCGGCATCACGGTGGTCGCATACTTCGCGCTTCGCCGCCTCGAGTTACGTCGCTCGGGTCTACGTCCGGTGCCGCTCCCGAGGTCCCCTCGGTGAGCCGGGTGGTGCCGATCGCCGCCACAATAGCCACGTCCGACAGCGGCGGGGGCGCGGGAGTGCAGGCCGACCTCAAGACCTTCGCAGCCTATGGGGTTCACGGAGTGTCAGTCCTAGTCGCTTGTACCGCCCAGAACACCGTGGCAGTGCGTAGCATCACGCCGCTTCCGGTCGCCTTCGTGCGCGCTCAGATCGATGCTCTCGCCGACGACCTCCCGCCCCAGGCAGTCAAGACCGGGATGCTGTTCACCGCCCGTCACATCCGGGAGGTGTGTCAGGGTCTGCGCCGCCACCACTGGGGCCCCCTCGTCGTGGACCCAGTGATGGTGGCCAAGAGCGGAGATCGGCTGCTGCGATTCGGCGCGATCCGGACGATGCGGCAGGACCTCCTGCCTCTGGCGCTCGTGGTCACCCCCAACTGGCCAGAGGCGGCGGTTCTCGCGGGTCGACCGGTCGGCGACGAGACCCAGGCGATCGCGGCCGGTCGCCGCATCCTCTCTCTCGGGCCCCGGTTCGTCGTGGTCAAGGGCGGCCATGCTCCCGGAGCGCCCACCGACCTCGTCGTCCACGCCGAGGGCGTGACTCGGCTGCCCGGCCGTCGGATCCACTCGGCTCACACCCACGGCACAGGATGCACGTTTTCGGCGGCGATCACCGCTCTGCTTGCACAGGGCAGCGAGCCGCTCCCAGCCATCGCCGCGGCCAAGCGCTATGTCGCCCGAGCGATCGCGAGCGCGCCAGGGTTAGGTGCGGGCCACGGTCCCCTGCAGCACTTCCCGCCCAGGGAGCGTGCCAGGAACGTGTCTTGGGTTCGGGAACGGCCCGCTTGAGGGCTGCCTCAGTCCGGACAGCGCTGCGGCCAGCGGGAGCCAACGACGCACGGGCGATCGAGGCCTTGGCCCGCGACTGGCGCGCCTGGCCGCTGCGCGGGCCGGCAGTCCTCCTGCTCAGCGGCAATCGGCTACTGGGCCTGGTCACTCACGGTCCCCGTGACCCCGACGATGGCAGCCGACCGGTGCATGCCCCGCTGCTTGATCACCGTCTCGTCGCACCCGCCTTCCGAGTGGAGGCGGCAGCCCAGCTGCTCGGAGTCGCCCCCTGCGGCGACAGGCCGTCGCCCGGCGGTCTGAGGTTTCGCCAGGACGACCGCCCGACCCGGGGCCCGGCGGTCACCGACGCCACACTGGAGCGGGCAGGCTTCCGGCGGCAGCTGCACCGGGTGGAGATGCTCCATACGCTGGCCGCGACCGAGCCCGCGCCCTCCGGGATCACCTGGATCACCCACCGGCCCACCCTTGACGGCCGCTTCTTCGGGCTCTATCAGGCCTCCTTTCGAGCCAGCCTGGACTGCGCCTACGCGTGGGCGTCCGCCCACCCTCGCGCCGGCTGGAGCGCCGCCCGACGCGACGCCGGTCCGAGCATGGAGAGGTTCTGGTTCCTCGCCCGCGAGCGGGGCGGCCGCGACGTCGGTCTCTGCCTTCTCAATTCGCCCGGCATCTGGGAGAGCTACATCGTTTTCTACCTCGGGGTGGTGCCGTCGGCGCGGAGCCGCGGCCTCGGACGCCTGGTGGCCGCCGAGGCGGTGCGGCGGGCCGCCGCAGCGGCCGGACACCCCCCGCGCTTTCCCCTCCGCCTCACGGTCGACTCGGACAACCTGCCTGCTCTGACGGTGTACCAGCGCGCCGGCTTCCAAGCCGTGGGGGGCCACACCCTCTGGGTGCGGCTCGGATCACCAGCTGACCTGCGCTCCGTCGGCATGGACCACGTCCCCACCCACTAGCGTCAGGACCACCCGCGCTGACCCGATCGCTGAGGCGGGCTCTCCGAACAGATCCCGGTCCAGGAGGGCGAGGTCGGCCAGCTTGCCCACCTCGATGGACCCCGTGACATCGTCCGAGTGATTGACGTAGGCGGACCCGATGGTGGCCGCGGCCAGCTGGGTGGCGAGGTCGAGACTTTCGGACGGGAGGAATGGCGCCACCGGACGGTCGTCCCCTCGGCTCCCGTCGGGGGGAGGCAGCCGGTTCACCGCAACATGGGCGGCGAGGAGCGGATTAGGACTGGATACCGGCCAGTCGCTACCACTGCACATGGCCGTCCCTAGGCGGCTCAAGGTGGCGAAGGGATACTGCCAGCGGGCACGCTCGGGCCCGAGCACAGGGATGGTGAGCTCGGTCATTTGTGGGTCGTTGGCCGCCCACAACGGCTGCATGTTGGCAGCCACGCCCAGCCGCTGGAAGCGCGGCAAGTCGTCGGGATGGATCACCTGGATGTGGGCGATGTGGTGGCGAAGGTCCCGGCCCGCTCCGGCGGGACCGGCAGCCTCCAACGCGTCTAGCGCCTCGCGCACGCCACGTTCGCCAATCGCGTGGAAGTGCACCTGGAACCCCGCCGTCGCCAGCTCACCCACGTACTCGGGCAGGCGCCGGGGATCGACGAAGCTGATCCCACGCCCACCACCCTGGTCGTCCCGGTGGCCGCAGTACGGCTCCAGCACCGCCGCGGTGAGGTTCTCGCAGATTCCGTCCTGCATGATCTTCACCGCCGTGCACCGAAAGTGCCCGTTGCCGGCGTGGCCGCGACGCTCCCGAAAGAGCTCCAGCTGTTCCGATCCGAGGCGACGGTCCCACCACAGAGCACCCACCACTCGGGCCGTCAATCCACCCGACTCAGCGGCGGCGCGGTAGGTGTCGAAGTTGTCCTGAAGGCCGTCATACGATCCGACGATGGCATCCTGCCAACCGGTGATCCCGAATCCGTGCAGGTACCGCTGCGCCTCCACCAGGCCGGCATGGAGCTCCGCCGCGGAGGGCTCCGGAATGTGGCGGGCGACGAGCGCCATGGCGCCCTCCTGGAGGGTGCCGACCGGCTCCCCGGTGGAGTCGCGTTCGATGCGTCCGTCCACCGGATCGGGGGTTGCCGCGGTGATGCCCGCGATGGCCAGAGCCTTGGAGTTCACCCAGGCACCGTGGTGGTCCCGATTGACCAGGAATGCTGGCCGATCGGGGATCAGCTCGTCCAGCAGCTGGCGGCGGGGGACAC
Organism: Verrucomicrobiia bacterium; assembly: GCA_035532155.1. GTDB lineage: Bacteria > Chloroflexota > Dormibacteria > Aeolococcales > Bog-877 > DAHUZL01. The sequence continues at coordinate 81,306 of DATKRN010000061.1, forward strand.
CTCCGGGGAACGTGGCGAGTGCCCAGCCGTCTCCGGTGATCCAGGGAAGCTCAGGGTGACTTGCTGCGTAGTCTCGGATGATGCCGACGTAGCGGTCCAGTTCGGTCACTTCGCTGAGGTCACACCGCAGCCGCGCCAAACCGCCGCCCACCGCGTGGATGTGGGAATCCTGGAATCCGGGGACCAGGGTGCGGCCAGCGAGGTCGACGCGACGGGTCGACGAACCCGCCAATGACCGCAGGTCGATCTCGGGACCCACCGCCACGATGCGTCCATCGCGGACGGCGACCGCCTCGGCGTGGCTGCGACTCGAGTCCATCGTGACGACATCACCGCCCACGAACAGCCAATCTGCTGGACCGGCCACGGTGCTCACTCAAGCCGTCCCGGCCCGCGCAGACCGGGACGACGTAGCCCCTTCATTTGGTGAGGTACCACTGCTCGGGATAGATCTCCTGCAATGAGCTCTGGGGACTCCACCCGTGGAGGTGGTTACTAATGACCGAGATCTGAAGATCTGGGACGGGCATCCACATCACTGGAAGCTGGACGGCAAGGTAATTCTCGTAGGCGTGCAGAGCCGCGAGGGAGCTCTGCGTGTGAGTCGCCAAGATCAGCCGGTTGGCGGTGGGGTTGGTGTACCCACCCCCCCAGTAGTTGCCGGTGCCGAAGATCTGTCCCCCGGTCGGCAGGTCCGAGGGCGGACCGAAGTTCCAAGTGGCCCCCTCGCCACTGAAGTACACGAAGTCCCAATTGCACTGCGGCGAGGTGGGGCACAGGGTGTTGAGCGCGTAGAGGCCGTTCACAGAATGCGAGGCGAGATTGAGCTGGACCCCCGCCTGAGAGGCGGCGGACCGCAGGGTCTCCATCTCCTCCAGGGTGACCTCGGTGCCGGCCCCATAGAGGAAGCGGAAGCTGAGCTTCTGGCCCTTGGGCACACCGGACCCGCAGTCGCCCGAGCCAGTGCCGGGGTGGGCGCACAGGTCGGTCCCATTGCGGTGGATCGACCAACCGTGGGCCTTGAGGATCTTGATCGCGGACTTGGTGCTGTAGGGATAGGGGTTGTGACGCTCAAAGCTGTCAGCCAGGTTCGATCCGGGGAGGGCCGGCACCGGCCCGTAATCGGGAGTGCCGTATCCGGCGAGGAAGGTCTTGATGTAGGCGGGCTGATCCACCAGGTGCTGCAGCGCTTGACGGAGGTAGAGCTGATTCAACATCGCCTTGCTGGCTGGGCTGGTGTGGTCGGTCTCGGCATAGTTGATGGCGACCCATTGCCAGGGAGCAATGGTGTAGCCGCGGCTCTTGAAATAGCTGACCTGGTTGACGTCGGTGTAGGGAAGGTAGCCATAGGTGAGCTCTCCTGCACGCAGAGCGTCCATCTCGGCAGCCTCGCTGGTGAACGTCACGAGCTTGAATTCCGCCAGCCTGGGCTTGACCGGTCCCGAGTAGCGGCGGTTGGGGACGAAGGTGGTGTCCGCCGTCGTGGGATCGAACTGCTTCAGCGCCCAAGGGCCGTCCTCCACCCTCCAGAGTGGGTTCGTCTGGTACGTCTGGACCGCACCCGCTTGCTTGGCGAGGAAGTCGTACACCTGTGTGGCGCCCTTCGGGGTGAGGTCGTAGTTGCCGATGGCCCCGGAGGCGGAGGTGCGATCCCACACGCGCTGTGGCAGCGGAATCAGGTCGGTGAGCTGATTCGCCTGCAGCCAGAGGTGGCTGTACGCGCGATTGAACGTGAGACTGAACTTGGTGGCGCTGATCCAATCGGCCGAGACCAGATTGTCGGGGAAGTTCCCGGGATGGTAGGGCCCCCACAGAGTCTTGGCCGCGCGGATGAGGTTCACATCAAACTCAACGTCACGCGTGGTGACCGGCTGCCCGTTGGACCAGAGATAGTGCTTGAGGGTGATGGTGACGGTCCGGCCACCATTCGAGTACACCGGCGGCTCCGCCAAGCTGAGGCTCGGGTTGTAGGCGTCGGCGGCCCCATTGCCGTAGGCGTACAGCGGCCGGTACATCTGAAGATCGAAGTCTGCGACCACGTCGAAGTAGTAGTTGGTGGGGGTGTACAGCGGGAAGATCCACTTCGGCGTGTAGCCGGGCACGACCGCAAACGTGGCCACCCCCCCGCTCACTCGATTTCCCGCCGGACGGGCGCTGGTCGCCGCCACACCGCAGGCGGCCAGCGCCACCGCCGCGACAGCACCGAGCGCACTGACGCGCGCCACGTGCCAACCCGACAACCGACCCATCGCCCACCCCTCCCTCGGCCCCATCGCGAGACCCTGCTGCACATCTATAAGCTCTAGCGCACACTATGGCCCCGTCCACGGGCCTGTCAAGGGGTTGAAGGCAGCCTCCGGGGCCCGGCTCCGCCCGCGTCCGGGCAGGGTGGGCTGGGCGCGACGCCGACCCCCGGCTCGGAGCATCCGCGTCGGGAGGATTGGGCGACAGTGCCGTCCTGCCTGCGCCGCGGTGGCCATAGGCCCAAGCAAGACTGCGAGCCGAGGGAGGGGCCATCATCGGACTCCCGGCCGACTGAGGAGCGTTGACGATCGGAGGCGGAGCGACGCGCAGCCCTGGGGACCAGATGGTGGGCGGGCCGCGGGGCTGGCTGGGAGTGGTCGCGACCACCAGCCCGCCTGTGCTCCGGGTGGCGCTCAGATCTGGCGGCGATCCCGCTTGAGTTCAATCCCGACTCACGCGCCCCTCAGGCCGAGCGCCGCGCACACCCCCGACTTCCAAGGACACGAGAAGGCACCCCAATGGAAGCCTGCCGAACTACTTTCTCGTGCCAGCGAGCCACCGGGCCCGGGGCGGGGAGAGGTGAGGTCCACCCCGGGGGCGTGGGGCGGAGCTACTGCACCGCGGATCGGCGTCCGGACCTTCCTCTGGGGCGGAGACGCCCGCCTTCCCGGCTCGGCATCGTGTCCGACCGACCGCGCGTCTCTGGGAGCCCAGTGGCTCGCAGCCTGGTCGGCGCGACACCGAGCCGGCCGAGCCCCCACCCCTCCGGGATTGCTCGTCCCGGAGGGGTGGGGCGCGCTGCGCGACCTCCGCCGGTCAGGCGGCCCTCCCCCCGCGAGCCTTTGATCGATCCCCTGCCCTCGTCCGGGGCACGTCCCGCATCCGGTGCTCGGCCGACGCCATGGGCGGCCTCCGGCCGCCCAGCCGGAGGACGAAGTAACCTGTCGTCGCCCAAGGAGCGACCGAGCCGGAGAGCGCCATCGGCCACGCGCCGGTGGTGAGCGCCCCGCCACCTGGGGCGAGGACGCGGTGGGGTCGGTGGTCCGCCGGGAGGCGGCACCGAATTCGGGACCAGCTGGCGCGACCGCCCGGCAAGACTGCAAACGGGCACGATTCGACGCACCCGGCTGCCATCCATCGCGGGCGTCGACCGGCCCAATTGGTGCGCGCCACCGAGATGGACAAGTCGCTCGGGGGGCGCCACCGCTCGAGCGACCAGCGCGCGTCGTTGCCCCAGGCACCGCGCGCCACTCCAGCCCGAGCGGCCCGTCCCATCAACCGGTGACGCCCCCGGGGGGGACGCCGGTGGCCCCGCCCCGTCGGCCTCCCGTACGATGGCCGACTAGCGCTCAGGATGGGCGCGGCATCGCCGGGCCACGCCGGCAGATTCGGAGGTATCGAACGGGAACGGCACCGGTTATCTCACTGCTCACGGACTTTGGACTCAGCGATGCATCGGTCGGAGCCTGCCGGGGTGTACTCGCCGCCACGGCGCCTGGAATCCCAGTGGCTGACGTCAGCCACCTCGTGCCAAGCTTCGACATCGACCGGGGTGCGCGCATGCTCGAGGCGGCGCTCCCCTACTTTCCAGCGGGAAGCGTCCACGTGGGGGTTGTCGACCCCGGCGTCGGAACCGCGCGGCGGGGGATCGCGATGGTCACGGCGCGAGGGGACAGCTGCGTCGGGCCGGACAACGGCCTCCTGATCTGGGCGGCGGAACGGCTTGGCGGAATCATCGCTGCCGTCGAGCTCCAGAGCGAAGCCCACCGCCTCCACCCCACCTCACAGACCTTCCACGGCCGCGACATTTTCGCTCCGGCGGCCGGGCACCTCGCCATCGGCCTTGCGATCGACGAACTCGGGCCGAGACTGGACCCGACCGCTCTCGTGCGGCTGGTGCGCGCCGATCCGGAGGTCAAGGCGGGGACGATCCGGGCCGCGGTGGCCAGCATCAATGGCTACGGCACGTGCCAATTCGACGTCGTTGACTCCGACTGGGGCCGTGCCCGGCTTGCCGGCCGCTCACCGATCGTGGTGGAGACAGGCGGTGGTACCTGGAGAGTGCCGTACGTCCTCACGTTTGGCAAGGCCCCGGAAGGCGACCCACTCCTCTTTCACGACTCCAGCGGCAAGCTCAGCCTGGCCGTCAATCGGGGAGCTGCCGCCCGCAGATTCGGTCTCCAGGTCGGCAGCTGGGTGGTCTTTCAGGCCGACGAAGGGGCCCCCGAGTCCTGACCGCGGCGCGGAACGCGCCTTCGGTGGTGGGCCGGGCGCCGATCGGCCCCTACACTGGGGCAGGACGGGTCCGGGCCGCGCCGGGCCTGCCAGGACCAGTGCGGCCACCGCCACCTGGCGGGAGCGTGAGGTACGAGCCATGGGCAGGCACAGTGAGAGATCGGCCAGTCGGATCGGAAGTACGGCGGCTCAGCTCGCCGATCTCCTGGGTCCGCACCTGCGTGCGGCCTCGGAGACGTTGGGTCCGGCGCTGGACTCGGCCCGCCACCAGCTTCCCCAGGTCGCCGAGGCAGTCGGAGGACGGCTCGCCGCGAACGTGCAGCCTATGGCTGATGGCGCCCGGGATCGCGTCGGGGAGGTGATCGAGCAGGCCCGGGAGCGCTCCGGCGCGATCGCCGAGCAAGTGGTCCAGGCCGCCTATGAGGTGAGCAAGTCACTGCCGCCCGACGCCCGCCGGGTGGTGGAGCAGTCGCTTCGGAAGACCGGGGTCCAGCCGCCGCGCCCGCCGCGGCGCCGGCACCGCCGGCGCTGGGTGGCCGCCGCGGTGCTGGCAGGAGCCGGGGTGGCCTTCCTCTTCTCCGGGACGCTCCAGGACAAGGTCTATGACATCGTCGATCGTCTCCAGGGACGATCCGGGGAGGACGACGAGGACGAATGGACCACGGGTCCGTTGGTGTCGCCGGGGTCACGGGCCACCAGCACCGACGCCGTGGCACGCCCCGAGCCTCTTACCTCGGACGAATTCGGCGCGGGCTCCCCCGACTGACGCCCCAACCCCGCTGACAGCCGCGTGAGCGCTGCCAGACACGGCCGAGGAGAGGCGGCCCGGCACGGAATTGGAGACATCGGCCCGCTCCTTGCAGTGCTGGCTGGTGCAGGCCTCGCGCTGCTGGGGCCGCGCCTATTTGGGGACCCGCAGAGCTCGGACCCGGACGCGTGGCGGCTGACCGCCTACTTCTTCGCCCTCTGGATCTGCGCCGCAGCGGTGCCGCGCCTGCGCGCCGTCGCGCCGCTAGCCTTCGCGTTCACGACGCTCGCCCTCCCCTACTCGGTGTGGATTCTTCTGCTGGGATGGCCGGACAACCTTCCCGGAGTCTTGGGCGCCGCCGACAGCCTGGGGCGAACCGCGACCGCCGGAGTGGCGGAACTCGCGATCGTGCTGGTGATGGCGGCAGGGTATCGGTGGCGATGCCCGCTTCCGACCCCGTCGATTCGGCTGCTACGGCTCCCCCGCCCGCGCGTGTTGCTGGTGACGGGAGTGGGAGCGGTGGTCTTTCTGGCGATCGCCTTCCTCCTGCCCGCGCAGCTGCTGGGGCGCGAAGGGGTGCCGCTGCTCGCCTTGGCCCCGCCCAACGCCTTTGCCTACCTCGTCGCGAATGCCGCCAACGCCACCGCGCAGGAGGTCCAGTTCCGAGGGGTCCTGCTGGCAGAACTCGAGCGCGGGCATCCCGCAACGGTCGCGGTCGTTTTCCAGGCAGTCATCTTCGGGGTCGCCCACATCGCCGTCCAGTACGCGGGACCAAGCGCCTCCTTCATTCCCATCGTCACTGCGCTGGGCCTCGTCTGGGGCTGGCTGACGCGCTGGACGGATTCGCTGTGGCCTGCGATCGTGATCCATATCGTGGCCGACCTTTTCATCACGGTCGCCATCCTCGGCGGCCTCTACGGGCTGTGATGGTGCGGAGCCGTGGGGCCGGGATTGCGGGTTTGACGATCGCCGTCGTGGCCACGGTCGTGATGGCGCCTTCCGCCAGCGCCGCCGTGGAGGGGGCGTGGTGGGCGCCGGGACCACGGATCGTGGCCGCCGCGATCGCGAGCACGTCGGCGCCTACTACCCTGGTCGCCACCGCCCGGGCCACGTACTGGGTCAACCCTGCCACCGGTGAGATGGCTCCGACGGGCCTTCGCTCCCCGGCCACCGCCGTCGCGGTCACGGCCGGCGGCACCGGGGTTGCCGCCCTGCGCGACGGCAGCGTGCAGATAGTCGCCGCAGGTGGCACCGGACCCGTCCTGGCCACCTTGGCGACCCCGGTGCGCGCTCTCGCCGCCGCCGGAACCCCTGCCGCACCACTTGCGATCGCCGCCACCTCACGCGGAATTTGGCTGCTCCGTCCCCGGCGGCAGCCGCTGCGGCTGGTAGCGGGCGTCGCGACAGCGGTGATCGCACCGGTCCTCCCCGGGCTTCCCTGGTGGGCGCTCGTGAATGGCCGCCTCTACGGCTCGCGCGATGGCACCGTCTGGGGCGCCGCACGGCACACGGCGCCACTGCCCCCGACGAGTCACATCCTGGTCGAGCTCGGCGACGGCACGGTGCTCGCGGCTGAGCCCTCGGGGCTTGTCCTGGCATCGTCCGCTCGGGGCTTGGTGCCCGATCTCCAGATCCTCCCGTCGGGCGGCCTCGCGGGAGTGCCAGAGCCGACCGGGTTGACTGCGGTGGGTTCGACGTCCGCCTACCTCGCCACCCGCGGATTCGCCACTCTGCTCACGCCCGACGACGGTTACGACTGGTACCGTGCGGCTCCCTCTGAGCTGCCCTCCACGATTGAGGCGGTGGCCAGCGTGGGACCGGTCTTCGCGAGCAGGCAGCCTCACGGAGATGTAGTCGCAGCCGGTCCTGCCCGCCTCTACATCCACCGGCTCCAGAGTCTGCCCGCACCCCCGGTCTACATCGGCGGCACGGCGACGCTGGAACTGGCGGGGACGGCGGCGACTACGTTCGCCGCGATCCTGGTCGGCCTGTCCGGCCTCGCGCTGCTCGGGCCCCGCCGTCGGCGCAGCCGGTTCACCCGACCCGTATGATCGGTCGTGAGAGAGCGCGGCGGAGCGCGGCCGCCGACCACGACCCGCAGGGGAGGTTGCCGTGAAGGCCGTGGTGATGGCGGGAGGGGAAGGCAGCCGGCTGCGGCCGCTGACCAGTCGCCGCCCCAAGCCGCTAGTTCCGGTGGTCGGGCGACCCTGTATGGAGCACGTCCTCCGACTGCTTCGGCGCCATGGAATCACGGAGGTGGTGGTCACACTCCAGTACCTGGGCGCTGAGATCCGCAATTACTTCGGGGATGGGCAGGAACTAGGAATGGAGATCGAGTACGCGGTGGAGGATCGGCCTCTCGGCACCGCCGGGAGTGTCCGCAATGCCGCTCACCTGCTTCAGGACACCTTCCTCGTGATCAGCGGCGACGCTCTCACCGACATCGATCTCACCTCCGCCATCGGCCTGCACCGGGATCGTGGCGCCCGCGCCACGATTGTCTTGGCACGGGTACCGACCCCGCTGGAGTACGGAGTGGTGGTGACTGACGCCGACGGGCGCATCCGGCGCTTTCTGGAAAAGCCCTCCTGGGGGGAAGTCTTCAGCGACCAGGTCAACACGGGTATCTACGTGATCGAGCGCGAGGTGCTCGACGCGGTTGCAGCGGACGTGAGCGTTGACTGGTCGCAGGACGTATTTCCCGCCATGCTGGAGCACGGCGATCCCCTGTACGGGATGGTCGGCGATGGCTACTGGTGCGACATTGGCAATGTTGCCAGCTACCTACAGGCGAACTGGGACGCTCTCGAAGGCCGGGTCATGTGCGAGCTCGATGGCACCCGCCGCGCCGATGGCGTGTGGATCGCCACCGGCGCTGAGCTTGACCCCGCAGCCCAGGTGATCGGCCCCGCTTTCGTCGGGCGTGACGCGATGGTGAGGGGTAATGCCTTCCTCAACGGACCTGTGGTAGTCGACCGGCACGCGGTGGTTGACGCCGGCGCCAAGGTCAGCAGCAGCGTGCTCTGGCCGCAGGCCTACGTCGGCGAACGAGCTCGGCTTCGCCAAGCAGTGGTCTGCTCCGGCGCGACCCTCAAGCCGCTGGTGCTGCTGGAGGAGGGAGCTGTGATCGGCGACGGCTGCGTGATCGGATCTGGGGCCGTGATCGCTCCCAACGTCCGAATCTGGCCGCACAAGGACATCGAGCCCGGGGCCACCGTCAGGGACTCGGTGATCTGGGCCGGCACCTGGCGGTCCAGCCTCTTCACGTCCTACGGAATAACCGGCCTCAACAATGTCGAACTCACTCCCGAGTGGTGCGCGCGCCTGGGAGCCGCGTGGGCGGCCAGCCACCCCAAGGGAAGCGAGCTCGCGATCTGTCGTGATAGGCGTCCGAGCTCGCGCATGATCAAGCGGGCAATGACGGCGGGTATGCTGTCCGCAGGCGCGCGGGTGCTCGACCTCTCCGAGCTACCCCTTCCGGTCACCAGTCACCTCGCCCGGGAGTCGGCCGTGGCAGGTGCCGTCCACGTGCTGGCCTCCCCACTCGACGCACGCTCGGCCGACATCCGCATCTTCGACGAGCGCGGGATCCCAATCGATCGCCGAGCCGAGCGGCGGTTGGAGAACATCTTCTTTCGCGAGGACTTCCGTCGGGTCGTGCCGGACGAAATCGAGCCGATCGCCTACGCCGACTGGGCCCTTGACGCATACGCCGTTCAGGTGCTCGCCGGTATCGACATTGAGGGGGTTCGCGCCGCGCGTCCCAAGGTGCTGGTCGACTACGACTTCAGCAGCGCCTCGCTGGTCCTGCCGCGACTGCTGCGGGCGGTTGACGCGGAGGTGATCCCGCTGCACGCCGGATTCGACGAGGGTCCTCGCACCGCAAGAGAGCCCATCCAATTTCGCGAGCAGCTAGCGCAGTCGGCGCTTATCACCCGCACCGTAGAGGCGGCCGTGGGTGTGGTGGTCGACGCCGCGGCGCAGAGACTTCAGCTGATAGACGACCGGGGTGATCCCCTCGACTCGGACGAGGCGCTGGCGGTGATGACCTGGCTGGCGCTCTCCACCAGTCCCGGTGGCACCGTGGTAGTGCCAGCCTCGGCGCCCGGTTCGATTGGGACGATCGCGACCCGGCTGGGGGGACGCGCGGTGGTCACGAAGGTGGACCCGCCATCGGTGCTCAGGGCCGCGGTGCGCACCGACGCCGTGCTCGGAGGCGACGATAACGGAGGCTACGTTTGGACCCGTCACCTCGCGGCATTCGACGCGATGTTCACGGTGCTCGAACTGATCGCCCTACTCGCTCGCACCCGGCGCACCCTCAGCTCGATCCGGGACGAGCTTCCACGGGGAGCACACCTTCGCCACGATGAGTTCTGTCCCTGGGAGGCGAAGGGGCGGGTCATGCGGAGACTCCTCGACCAGCACCGCGATGAGCGGGTCGACCTCACCGATGGTCTCAAGCTGCCCACCGACGGCGGCTGGGTGCTGGTCCTCCCCGACCCCGACCGACCCGAATACCACATCATTGCGTCGATGAACGACCTTGCGGCGGCCGAAGCGGTGATTGGGGCGTTCGCAGCGGAGGTTCGAACCGCGATCGATGCGGCCGAAGGACCCCTCACCAGCTGATGGCGCCGGCAGTACTCGCCCGCGATCCCTGTCACCGCGGCCACAGCCCCGGGTTGCCAGTGGCGCCGATCCCCTCCGAGGCCGGCCCTGGGGCTCCAAAGCTGCTCCCGCGCTCGAGGGATCGGTGGCCCACCTCCACGAGCCGCTAGGTGCCGGGTGGGTGGCCAACGCACAATCCGCGTGTCCGGCTTCCTGCGGACCCCCCGATTGCCCGGTCCACTCACCCCAGCGAAGCACCGGTAATGAGGTGAGATCACGGCCCGGCGGCCGGGCGGTCCTGCCGGGTGCAGGGGAACCAGGGATGCGACCATCCGCCAAGTCAGTCCAGGGCCCGCCCGCCCCATCCCCGGCAGTACCAGCGGCTCACGGGCGGCCCTAACCGTGGCGTCGAGCCGAGCCCAGGCCGCCGGCGGAGGCCATCTCCCCACGTGTGCACTGATGCGCTGCGAGATGGTTGCGATCCAGAACCGCCAGCGCCTCCAGTTCGGCGGGCACCACAAGCCCGATCACCTCACTCTCGCCGCAGGTGGTATAGACCTCGAGCCGCCGGGGTCGGCCGGCCAGCCGACGCCCGAACTGTCAACGGTCACGAACACGACGACGGTGATCTCGTCCTGAGTTCCGAATCCGGCACGAGCGGAGGAAGCGGACCCCCCGCCCGGGTATACTGGGCAGCCGTCGGCACCGACCACCGGCACCGGGCGCTCCAGCGCGGAGGCCGTCTCGGCGGGAGTAGCTCAGCTGGTAGAGCGTCTGCTTCCCAAGCAGAAGGTCGCCGGTTCGAACCCGGTCTCCCGCTCCCCAGAGCCATTTCGAGTTCACTCACAGCATCTGCGCCCTGTGGAAAACCGCCTTAGCCAGGGCGAAATATCAGCACAATTTACACGACGCATATGCTGGCGTATAGTGGCTCTCCGATGGATGCCCCTCTGCGTCCCGCGAGATCAGGTGCGAGGCGCCAGTCGGCGGACGGGCCGGCCCCGGCGACCCCCCTCCCGCGCCTGGTCGACGACTACCTGGCGGCCTGCGCCGCGCGTGGCCTGTCGCCCCGGACGGTGGACATCGCCTACGCCAACCCGCTTCGGCGGATCTTCCTTCCGTGGTGCGCCGCGGAGGGCCTGCGGACCGCGGCCGACCTGGATCAGCGGGTCTGCGACCGGTTCTCGGGCACCCTCCTCACCCGGCCCAGCCAGCGCGGCGGGCCCCTCTCCAAGAACAGCGTTCACACGTACGTACGGCCGATCCGGCAGCTGCTGGCGTGGGCTCAGCGCGAGGGCGAACCGGTCCGGGGCCAGCCCCAGCTCCCCAAGCTCCCCCGTCGCCACCGTGACGTCCTCACCCGAGAGGACTGCGATCGGCTGGAGAGTGCGGCGACTAGCGTCCGGGACCAGCTGATCATCCGGGCCCTCACCGACTGCGGGTTGCGCCTCTCCGAGCTGACCAGCCTCCGGCCGAGCGACCTCCTGCGGGTGGGGCACCAGGCCTTCTTCCGGGTCCGGGGCAAAGGCGACCGCGAGCGCAGGGTGCCGGTCCCCCCCCCCCCTGGTCCGGCGGCTCGAGCGGTACGTCGACGCCCGTCCGTCGAGCGAGTTGGATCTGCCGATCTTCCGCGCCAATCGGCGGGGCCGCACGGGCGCCTACGAGCCCTTCACGCCGTCCGGCGTCTCCCAGATGGTCCGCGACGTCGGCCGCCGGGCAGGGCTGCGCCAGTCCGTCCACCCCCACCTGCTGCGCCATTCCTGGATGACCGAGATGCTCCGGCGGGGGATGAACCCGATCCAGCTCCGGTTGATCGCCGGGGCGTCCGAGCAGGTCATCGCTCAGCACTACACCCACCTGACCCAGGACGATGCCTACGATGCGATGATGCGGGCGCTGGTGCGGTCGTGACGGCCGGTCCAGTGGAGAGGTTGGTGCCCGGGGCGCAGGTCCGCTTCCCCGGCCGCGGACAGGCCGTCACCCTCGTCGCGGTCACGCCGGGGCCCTTCTGGGAGTTCTTCTTCGACGGCCCCGGCGGCCCCGGCAAGCACGTGCTCGCCGAGGCCGAGCTCGGCGGCGTCGACCTCGTCGAGACCCGGAGCACGCTGGAGTTCGACGGCGACCCCGTCCAGTTCCGGCTCGGGATCGAGGCCCGGCGGATCGAGATCGCCTTCGCCTACGAGATGGCGGCGCTGGCCGTGTCCAACATCCAGCCGCTCCCCCACCAGCTCGAGGCCGTCTATGACTGCTTCCTGGGACAGCCCCGGCTCCGCTTCCTCCTCGCCGATGATCCCGGGGCCGGCAAGACGATCATGGCCGGCCTGTACATGAAGGAGCTGATGCTGCGGCGGGCCGGCGACCGGGTTCTGATCGTGACGCCGGCCAACCTCCGTCCGCAGTGGATCCGGGAGCTGGGCGAGCGGTTCCAGCTCGATTTCCGCCAGCTTGGCGCCCCCGACTTCGATGCCTCGGCCACCGACAATCCATGGGACCAGTTCGATCGCGTCGTCGTCAGCCGGGACTTCCTTCGCACGGACCGAGCCCGCGCGGCGTTCGAGGAGGCAGAACGCGAGTGGGACCTCGCCGTCATCGACGAGGTGCACGGCTTCACCATCTCGGTCGACGGCAAGGGCCTCATCAAGAGCAAGAGCGAGCGGTACCGGGCCGCGGAGGCCGTGGCCCGGCGAAGCCATCGCCTCCTTCTGATGTCGGCGACCCCGCACTCAGGCCGGGACGAGAGCCTCTGGGCCCTTCTCCGCCTGCTCGACCCGGACGCCTGGGGTGATCGCTGCCCCAAGAAGGTTGAGGTTCCCGCGCAGCAGTTCCGCAAGGTCTCCAAGGAGATCATGCGCGACATGTCCGGCCGCAAGCTGTTCAAGGACCGCCACCCCCAGCGCGTGGAGTACGAGATTCGCGGCGACGAGCTCGAGCTCTACGAAGCGGTCACCGACTTCGTGTCCAACCGGCTGCGCGAGATCCGGGGCGATCGCGCCAAGCTGATGGCGGGATTCGCGCTCACGACCATGCAGCGCCGGGTGGCCTCCAGCACCCGTGCGATCCGGCGGACGCTCGAGCGCCGC
>DATKRN010000062.1:0-5446 GCA_035532155.1 Verrucomicrobiia bacterium
CGCCACCAGCGCTGCTGGAACCACCGCACCCTGAATGTTCTGGACAAGCTCCCCCGGCGGCTCCACGCTGAGACCCGCCAGGCGATTCACGCCATGTACGACGCCCCCGACCGCCAGTCCTGCACTGAGCAGCGGGTTGCCTACTGCGGGCAACTCCGGGCCCAGGGACAAGCGGCCGCCGCCGACTGCCTGGAGCGCGACTGGGACGACTTCACCGCCTTCTACGATTTCCCCCAAGAGCACTGGACCCATCTCCGCACCAGCAACCCGATCGAGTCCATCTTCGCCGGGGTGCGGCTCCGCACCGATGCCACCAAACGCATGCGGGTCCGCGACAACGTGCTCTACCTGGTGTTCAAGCTGGCCACTCGCCTGAGCACCAACTGGCGCGGGATCAACGCCCCCAACCAGCTCCACCTGCTGCTGGCCGGATACCGCTTCGTGGACGGCCAGCTGCAACTCTCCCAGCCTTCACCGGAGGAAGCTGCCGCCTGATTTGACCCTCGCGCCTGGATGGCTTTTACACAACTCTTGACAAGAGCTCCCTGGCCTTCGTCGATGAGGACGCTGGTGGCATCGGTACCCCACATCTCGTCAGGCCGGTCGGTGGTGATGGTGCCGTCGTGGGCCTTGGGGCCGTGAGCGTGACCGCAACGGGTGGGGGCCAGCAAGTTAGCCTCTCGCATAAGGCGCAGCACCCGGGCCTGGCTGGTGCGGATCCCGGCCTGGCGCAGGCGTGCCCAGACCTTGCGGTAGCCCTCTCCGAGCCATGGGGAAGTGGCCAGCACGTCCCGAATGTGCTGGGTCAGCTCCGTGTCGTTCCATGCCGTCTTGGGACCACGCTTGCCCTGGGGTAGCGGCACCACCTTCGAGCGGGCGGCATACACGGTGGAGCGAGCCAGCTCCAGCACCCGGCAGGTGAAGGTTAGGCCGTAGGGACGGTTAGCGGAGGGAGAGATGGTCTGACCTACTGCCTCAACCTCCGCGATGACGAAAGGGTGGGCGGCCTCCGCTCTCCGGGCCCGTTCCCGAAGCAGTTCGTTCTCCATGGTGATCTCGCCGATCTTGCTCTTCATGCGGGCGATCTCGTCCTCCCGCTGGTCCGCTTGGCGAGTGCGCAGACTGGCCTGGCCGGCGGCGAGAAACTCATCCCGCCATTGCGCCAGCATAGCTGCGCCTACCCCCAGTTCTCGACTCACCGAGTCCAGGTCTTCACCGCGCACCAGTCGCAACACGACGTCAGTCTTGCGGCGCGAAGACCACCGCCCGCGGTCGGCTGCGCCGCCCTCTGTGCCCTTAGCTCCTGCTCTCCGGTTGGTCATCCGAACACCTCCTTGTGGAACGCCTCATGTTCCCAGACAGATGTCCAAAGAATTCCTAGGGCGGGGGACCCGGGACCATGCCGCCCTGAACCAGACCCAGAGCCAGGTCGCCGGCGATGAGAACCAGGTGGCCCTCGATTCGGCCGCGGTGCCTAGCTGGCAGGGTCAGATCGCCGCCAGTGGTTGCGACGTCGCCACCCCTGCGGCGCTGTGCAGCACCCTCCAGTCGGAGCTGAGCCAGGCGCAGGCAACCCTGAAGGCGGACCAGCAGACCCTGAAGAGCGACCAGCAGGCCGAGACCACCGTCGCCCAGGACCAGAACGCGATCGCGGACCAGGCCAATGGCACGACCGCGACCCAGCAGAGGGACGCGCAGGCGATCGCCGCCGATCAGCTCCAGGTGCAGAAGGCGCAGGAGGCGGTGACCGCCGCCCAGCAGCAGGCGGCGGCGGCGGCGGCGAAGGACCCGCAGGGGATCACCGCGGCCCGGCTCCAGGTGCGGGCGGCGGCGGCGCAGCTGGCGGCGGCGCGCAACACCCAGGCGGCGGCGGCGCAAAAGGACCAGCAGTCGGTGGCGAGCGCACGGCTGCAGGTGGAGGCCGATACCGCCCTCCTCGACGCCGCGACCCGGTCCGCCCGGGCCACCCTCGCCAACGCCGAGGCCGCTGCCCGGGTGACGGAGCAGTCCGCCCGACACGCGGCGGCCGCCACCATCGCCGCGGCGGAATGCACCGCCAAAGCTGCCCTCGACGCGGCTCTCGCCACCGCCCGCGCCAGTGCAGCCTCGGCCCCCAGCACCGAGCCGGGGACCGTAGCCCAGGATCAGGCCCAGGTGCTGCAGGACCAGACCCAGCTCGCTCTGGCGCTCCGCGCGCTCAGCCAGAGCGTCCTGACCGCCCCCTATCCCGGCACCGTCGAGGCGGTCAACGGGACCGTGGGGCAGACGGCGGGGGGGACCGCGGCGGGCGGCGGAGTCGTCACCCTGGTGAGCGACCAGCTGGCCGCCACCGCCGACCTCGCCGAGACCGAGGTGGTCCGACTCCGCCTCGGCGCCCCGGCCACGGCGCTGGTCAACGCCGACACCCCTGCCGAGGTGAGCGCGCAGGTCTCGACGATCGCACCCACCCCCGACAGCGCCGGCGATTTCGCGGTCGGCTTCAGCCTCAGTTCAACCTCCCCGGGCGCTCGCCCGGGCCTCACGGCCTGGCTCCGCGTCGTCCTCGCGCAATCGTTGCGGGTGCTCTTCGTCCCCACCGCGGCGGTGATCGGCACCGGCGGCCACCTGACGGTCACAGTTGAGGACCGGGGAGGCCGCCGACGCGGGGTTGCGGTCACGGCCGGCCTGGTGGGGAACGGAATCACCGCGATCGTGTCCAGCCTGCACCAGGGGCAGGAGGTGGTCGTCCCCAGCTGAGGTGCGACCCCGAGGGGTCCCGGTCATAGGGGGTCCCAAACCCGCGCGCTCACCCCGCAGATCGCGGCTCGCCGATCGCCCGCGACCAGCCCACCCGGGGTATGGCTGCCGAGGAGATCTCGCGGTCGGGATTCGGCCCCCTTCCGCGAGGTGGCGGCCCGTCCCGGCGTCCAGTCGCCCCGGGAGGCGGGTGGCACCGGCATCCAGGGACGACGCGGGCCGGCTCATCGAGCTCGGGCCGGATGGATCCGATCACGATCGCGGCCCGGGCCCCGGTCGGGGTTCGCGACCGGGGGCGGGAGATCCCTGCAGCAGGCTGGCGGCCGAGCGGGTGCTTCTGCGGTTGTGACTCCTCTTTTCCGAGGTGGCTGCCCGCAGGTCCGGCGCGAAGGCGCAGCGGCATGGCCAGCTGCCCGGCGAGAGCGGGAGCCGGCCCCCACTCTCGCCGGCACGGACCAGGTCGCGTTCTCGACCGCAGCCTGCGGAGCACTGGCCTATGCTGGGGCACCGATGCCGGGCGTGGACCTCAGCCGTCCTCGCAGGCGCCCGATACCCGCAACCGGAGGGAGCCCCCATGACCTCGCGCGACCATGCCCCTGGTGGCTCGCCCTGCTGGACCGATCTCTGGACGTCGGATGTGGACGGCAGTCGCGCCTTCTACTCGGCGCTGTTCGGCTGGGAGGCTCAGGCGCCGAGCCCCGAATTTGGCGGCTACTTCATGTTCACCCGACAGGGGGTTCCGGTGGCCGGCGGCATGGGCGACATGGGTGACATGCCAGCCAACAACACCTGGAAGGTCTACCTCGCCACCTCCGACCTCGCCGCGACCGTGCCGGCGGCCGCCGCCGCGGGTGCCCGGGTCATCGCACCCGCCGTCGCGGTCGCCGACCTGGGCACCCAGGCAGTCATCATCGATCCCACTGGCGCCGAGGTCGGCGTCTGGCAGCCGGGCACGTTCTGTGGGTTCACCATCCTCGGCGAGCATGGCGCCCCGAGTTGGTTTGAGCTGCACACCCGAGACCATGCGCGCGCGGTGAGCTTCTACCGCACGGTGTTCGGATGGGACACCAACATCATCGCCGACACCGACCAGTTTCGGTACACCACCATGCGCGACCCGGGAGGGGATGGTGAGCTGGCCGGGATCATGGACGCCACGGCGGAGCTCGCCGACGGAGCGCCCGCTGGCTGGTCGGTCTACTGGGAGGTCGACGACACGGACGCCGCGGTCGCCCGGGTGCAGGCGCTCGGGGGCTCAGTGGTCCGGGAGGCTGAGGACACCCCCCACGGTCGCCTCGCGGCGGTGGCCGACCCCGCCGGCGCCCAGTTCCGACTCGTCACCAGCACCCGGTAGACCGTCCCCGGGGAGGCAGCCACGGCCGGCCATGCCGACGCCGGCCCGACGCGTCCGACCCCCACCGGGCTCAGAACCACGCCGTCGAGGCTCGGATCGATCGCGTCCCCAGGCCCGGTGCGACGCGTCGCCATCGGTGAGTCGGCCCTGGGGGAGACGACCGGCTCCGCCCTGTGGCCCCCTGGGTCACCCCCGCCAGGGGACCGTCCGAGAAGCGGCGCGGTCGCAGTCAGAGGGCTCTGGGGGACGGGCTCGGCCGACAGACGTGCGGCTGCCGAGAGCTGAGCGCGACATGCGCTCGGCGCCAGACAGGACCCAGCCCGTGGCCGCCGGCCGGTCCTGGGGAGCGGGAGACGGGGGTCGAACCCGCGACCTTCTCCTTGGCAAGGAGACGCTCTACCACTGAGCCACTCCCGCGTGCAAAACCCCAGTGTTCTAGCCGGTTTTAACCTGCCTCCGACGAGAAACCGTGCACCAGGGAATCCCGTGCGCGTTTCCTTTCTTGAGTGCCAGACGCGTGCCAGCGGCAGTCCGACTGCCGGCACCTGGCCAAACGTGTGTGCGATCCTGAGGTTCCATCGGACGACTATCGTAGCGCGTCTCCTGGCGGCGAAGGCTTGCAGGAAGGGGTCCAGCGGATTAGTGATGGCCGGCCCGCTCTCACGTGCCAGGAACCGAAGCCACGCCCGACCGACCCACCCAGCCAGGATCGAGCCGCGGCGCCCCGCCCCGAGCACCCAGAGGAGGTGGCCCGCCCACCGGAGGACGGGCAGCCCAGACCAGCGAGCTGTCCGCGCCGCAGGCCCGGCCGGAGCCAGCGGGGTCCCCAGCCGCCGCCGGCGCCACTGCCGGAACTCACGCCACCGCGGCGGATGGTCCCCCTGCCCCGCCATGACCACCAACGTCCTCTACTCCGGCGACAACCTCGACATCCTCCGGCGCTACATCGGGAGCGAGAGCGTGGACCTCGTCTACCTCGTCCCAGACGGCGCCTGTGGATTGTGACGCTGACGCCCGGACACAGGCCTCACGAAGTCGGTGGTGCACGGGTGGGTAGGATCCAATCCCGTGCGGCAGTCGCGAGTACGAAGCCCTCGCGCAGGCGTTGTCGCGGCTCCGATGATCGCACGGAGAAGGGCACCGACACACGACCCTGCCGGCGGCGCCGTTTCCTTCGGGACGGCCGACCAGGCCGGAGCTCCGCCTTTCACTCGTCGCGACCGTTGCGGGCCGTCCCGCTGGCCCGGCTCAGGCCCCAGCCCTGGCTACCTTCACCCCTCCGCGGCCAGCAGGTTCTCGGCGGCGTTGATGTCCTGGTCGAACATCGTCCCGCAGGCAGGGCAGCGCACCCGGATC
>DATKRN010000063.1:0-2964 GCA_035532155.1 Verrucomicrobiia bacterium
CGGCTCGAAGTCGCCGCTGGACAGCCCCTCCAGGTAGAGGCGGCAGAGCAGCCGGGCCTGGGTCTGGGAGCGGCGCTCGTAGCGGTGCACGATCGCCGACTCGAAGCCGTCCGGGGCCACCTCCAGGGGAACGTCCCGCACTCTGGGGATCCGGACCTCGATCGCTCCCATGCCCACCCCGATGGTGCGCTCGGGCAGGTGGCCATTGCGGTAGCCCCGGAACTCCGGAGCCCGCTGGTAGCGGGACCGGCCCAGGAGCTCCTCCACCTCCGCCTCCAGGGCGGCTTGGAGCAGCTGCTGCGCTCCACTTCGGACGATCGCCTCAAGCACGTCCCCGGGCGCCGCGACCGGTGCGGTGGGCGGCAGAATCTGGTACTTTGCAGACACGGCGTAGCCTCCAGTGCTGACCCGTTTCAGCGGGTCTCTCCGAGTTCTTTGCCTGGAAGGCTACGCCGTCGCTTTCCCTGGGGTCAGCCGACGGCCCAGATCAATTTCTACTAGTTCTGGGTTAGCTCGCTGGTCGGAGAGTCCGGAGCATAGGCGTTCTGTCCCGGGAGATTTGCGATACGATGGGCAGCCCGACCCAGGCGGACCAAATCATCACCGCCGAGGCCGACGGGCTGCTGAGGGAGACGTCCGAGGTGCCAGTCTTGATGGTCCTCCCCTTCGGCTCACGAGCCGAGGGGGCGTGCCCGCCCCGACAGCGACCTGGACCTCGTGGGCGTTCTATGCAGCTGGTGGTCGGGCGAGGCTTCCTGGGCAAGCGAGATCCGGCGACATCTTCGCCAGCGCCAGGGCTTCGCTCGGCGGCAACGCCAGCAGGTAGACGCGCGCCCTCGTCCTGGTCTCGGGCTACCGCCCGTCGTTGCAAGCGCGGTCCCGTGGCGCCGTGCGCCTGCGCTCGCGGCCCCAGCCCGCAGGTCACTCTGAGGTCCTGAGAGTGGAACACGGCGCGAACCCGACTCACGCCCTCGCGCGCGAGCCTCACGTTGATGCGGGGCGTGGGCGGGCGGCGGTATACGGGCGTGGACTGGCGCTCATCGTCCTGGCCAGCCTGGTGGCCGGGTGCGGCGCCAGCAGACTGCCCAACGTATGGGTGGGTAGCCAGAGCCGCGCAGTGTGGGTGGTCCGGTGGTCACAACGCGGGACGGCGATCAGGGGCACAGTCAAGATCGTCGCCGGGGGGCCGCACGTGAATCTCGGGGTTGTCGACGGCCCGTTCACCGGTCGCATCGACGGGAGCCGGTTCCACGGGATCGGCTCCGGTACATTCGGCGCGCGCATCAGCGTGCGGGCCACGGTCGGGCAGCGCGACATCACGGCTTCGGCGCTGCTATCGGACGGTCGGGCGTACCTTGATGGCTCTCTTAGACCCGGGACCCTTCGAGGCTTCCGTCGGGCGGTTGAGGCGTTGGCTGGGCGGTTCGGCTACCAACAAGTAGGCCTGTGACCCGACCACTGCCCGACGGGACCTCACCGTGTCCTCTGTGGGTCGGGCGCAGGCACGTTTGGGACGCCCGCCGCCACCAAGTGCCTCGCCGTCAGCTCACGGCGTCCACGCCACGCGACACGGTTTGACCACGCGTTTGCGCTCGGAGTGGAGGCGTCCCGATGAAGTCGGCAAGGTCAAGGCCGAGCAGCGATCGTCCCAGAGCCTCACCAGGGCGAGGCGATCGAGGTCGAGCGATCAGCGCCTTCGCTGGCTCACTCTGAGCTAGAGTTGGGTGGTGGCTCGGCCGACGACGTGGCCGCATCGCTCCTGGGGCGTAGGCGGCATGGTCCTGGCCGTAGCCGTGGTGGGGTGGGCTGGCCCCTTCCGGCAGCCTTCCCCTTTGACTGCGGTCCCCGTGATCGAGCGCGTGGCAGCAGACCGCTTCACCGTGCATCTCACAGCGCGCGCCGTGCAGAAGGCCTCTGCCGTCGGAGTGAACCTGCCCACCGTCGTACATCGATCCCTGGTCCGAATCAATGCCCTGCTGCCCGGCCCGCCCACCACCATCTCCGTGGTCTACATGGGCCCTGGGCAGGTGATCAGCGAAGGCCGTCTCCAGTCCGGCGTGATCCCCGACAATGGCACCGCTGGCGTCACCAACGTGACGACGGGCGAGGTGAGAGTTGGCTTCGGACCCACGGCCCATGTCCGTCTGGCCACGTCGATCCGAACCGGGCTTCCGCGTACCATGGCGCACGAGGTCGACCACACCGTGCGGATTCTGAGGGGCCCTGGCTTTGGGTCGACACTCTTGGACTCGTTGATCAGCGAGGGCATCGCTTCGGCCTTTGACATCGCTGCCTTCCCGGGGCCGCCGGACCCCTGGGAGAATGCCCTCATTCCCGCCCAGCAGTGCACGTGGTGGCGCAAGGCCGTGCTCGACCTCCCCGACCGGAGTCTCTACGAGCAATGGATGTTCGGCTACTTCGGCGTGCCGAGATGGACGGGCTTCACGCTCGGCTACCACATCGTCCAAGCCTATCGGCTTCGCCATCCGCACGAGAGCTGGAGGGCACTGACCGATACGAGCGCGTCGGCCATACTCGTGGGCAGTCATTACGATCCGTGCGATCGCTGATCGAAGGCAGGCCCAAGCCGGACTGAGCTTCCTCGCACATGTGACGAGTCGCGCCCACGTGTTGACTCATACGGCGCCGCGCCGGATACTGGTGTCGAGCACCAACACCAGTGGGAGAGGAAGCCAAGCGGACTGAACGATTCGAACTGCGCCTCACTCCACGTGAGCGCGCGGAGCTCGATGGCCTGGCCCGGCGCGAAGGACGCACGAGCGCCAACGCCCTTCGGCACCTGCTGCACGAGGCGGTGAGCACGGGGTGCCATGGCGAAGGCTAACAAGCTGACGGGCTGGATGCCGGGCATCGGGAGCGTGAGGGTCGGGCCCCGCGACGCTCGAACCGAGGATCTCGGGCTGGACCGGGCCGCGATGTTCAAGGGACGCGACGACCGGCCCC
>DATKRN010000064.1:0-44526 GCA_035532155.1 Verrucomicrobiia bacterium
GCCGGAAGGTCTTGTTCTTCCCTGCCGGCACCAATGCGGCCGCCGGGACCTTCACCGACTCGCCCATGTCGAAGAGCACGCCGGGGTCGCTGGGGGGTGTTGAGCTCATGCACAGATGTTCTCACCTTCGCCCCCCCCCCCTTTCATAGGGAGGTACTGACCCACGCTCCTAGGGGGTCGGGGGCGGCTGGCTGCTGGCAAGCCGCCCCCGTCGCCGGCGATCGGGGTACGTCCGGCGCTGCGCTGACGCGAAGCCGCCCCGTTGGCGCCCCCTCGCTCGTCGGCGGCGGTGTCGAACACAGCGTACGCCGGCGCCAGGAGGTCGGGCAACGGAGTTCCGGCCAGCTGGAGGTCGGGGGGCTCCAGCTCCCGCAGCACCAGGCCGGCGGCCGGCGCCCGTCGCGGCGGCCGCCGGAGGGCGGCCAGATCCCCCCCGGCTGCCCAGAATCCCCCCCCGTCCCGCCAGGACCAAGGTGGTCCGCCGGTCGCGACCACGGGGGCGGGCGCCCGGACGGTCGGGGCACCCTTCGGGCCCTCCGCCGAGCCGACCGAGCTCGCCGCGGCCCGGCGCCGCGCCCGCAGCCGCTCCAGCAGCTCCGCCTTCGACCGCCCTCGCCACGTCAGCACCAGGAAGGGGTCGCGGTCGAAGGCCTCGGCAAGCAGGTAGGTGGCGGCGGCGACGTGCTTGCAGGGGTTGGCCCAGTCGGGGCAGCTGCAGTCGGTGACGAGGTCGCCCCGACTGGCCGGGAAGAGGCTCACCTGGCAGGCGTCGAAGGCCTGCTCGATCTCCTCTGGCATCTGGCCGGCGAGCAGCTTGGCGAGGAAGGCGGCCCGGCCGACCATCGCCTCCTCGACCCGCTCCCAGTCCTTGTCCGCCAGGGTGAGGAGTCGCAGGACGACCCGGTAGGGGCTGGGCCGGGAGCCCTGGACGCGCGCCCTGACCTCGCCGGGCTCTACCGCGAGGTCCAGCACCTGGCCCTGCCGGGCGTAGCGGCGGCCCCGCTCGAGACGAGCTCCAGGGTCGAGCGCCTCCAGCACGGCGAGGAACCGCCTCGACCACCATGACTCGCCGATCGGTCCCCGCTGGCTCCGGGCCCGGATGCCATCCGCCGCCAGCGGGACCGACGGCTGCGGGTACCAGCTGTCCCGCACGGTGCGGCTCCAGCGCGGGGACACTCAGGCCTCCTGGACCGCGGCCCGGTCGAGCGCCACCAGGCGGCGCAGCTCGGCGCTGGAGAGCTCGGTCAGCCAGCCGTCGCCGGCACCGACGATGCGTTCTGCCAGCCCGCGCTTGCGCTCGATCATCTGATCGATGCGCTCTTCCAGGGTGCCGACACAGACCAGCTTGCGGACCTGGACCTGGCGCGTCTGGCCGATCCGGAAGGCACGGTCGGTGGCCTGGTCCTCGACCGCGGCGTTCCACCACCGGTCGAAGTGGACGACGTGGTTGGCCGCGGTCAGGTTGAGGCCCACCCCGCCCGCCTTCAGCGAGGCCACCAGCACGGGCGGGCCGCCCGGCGCCTGGAAGCGCGTGACGAGCTCGTCACGCGCCCGCTTGGCGAGCCCCCCATGCAGGAATGCGACCGGTCGCCCGAGAACCAGCTCCAGGCGGGCGACCAGGAGCCTGCCCATCTCCACGAACTGAGTGAAGCAGAGGGCCCGCTCCCCCTCCGCCAGCACCTCGCCCAGGATTCCCTCCAGGCGGGAGAGCTTGCCCGACCGGCCCTCGAGTCGGGAACCGTCGCCGAGAAGGTGGGCGGGGTGGTTGCAGACCTGCTTGAGGCGCGTGAGCCCCGCCAGCACTCGGCCCTTGCGCGCGACCCCCTCGGCGGCTTCGATCCGCTCCAGCATGTCGTCCACCACCGCCTGGTAGAGGCTCGCCTGCTCACGAGTCAGATTGCACCACTCCCGCATCTCCAGCTTGGCGGGGAGGTCGGGAGCCACCTCGGGGTCGAGCTTGCGGCGCCGGAGCACGAACGGAGCCGTGAGGCGACGCAGGCGCTCCGCCGCCGCCTCGTCGCCGTCCCGCTCGATGGGGACCGCGAAGCGGCGGCGGAAGGCGTCGCGGGAGCCGAGCAGGCCCGGGTTGAGCACGTCCATGAGGGAGTGGAGGTCGGCCAGCCGATTCTCCACCGGGGTGCCGGTGAGCGCGAACCGACGGGCAGCGGGGATGGCACGAACCGCGCGCGCCTGCTTGGTGTCGGGGTTCTTGACGGCCTGGGCCTCGTCGAGGACCAGCCGGTGCCACTGGGCGCCCGCGAGCGTCGTCTGGTCCCGCAGCACCAGGCCGTAGGTGGTGAGCACGAGGTCGGCGGTCTTGATCGCGCGCCGGAAGGCCGCCCCCGCCGCGCGCTCGGTGCCGTGGTGGACCACGACCCGCAGGGTGGGCGTGAAGCGCCGGGCCTCTCGCTCCCAGTTGCCGACCACCGACATCGGCGCGACCAGCAGGGTGGGCGGCAGGCGGGGAGCGGCGCCGACACGCTCCGCCGCCAGCAGCGCGAGCAGCTGGATGGTCTTGCCGAGGCCCATGTCATCGGCCAGGCACCCACCGAGCCCGAGCCGGTCGAGGAACTCCAGCCAGCCGAGCCCCCGCTCCTGGTACGGGCGCAGCACCCCGGCGAAGCCGGCGGGTGCCGGGTGGGCAACCACCCGGGTGGCGTCGCCGCCCGTGAGCAGCTGTCCCAGCCAGCCGTCCGCCTCGATGCCGACCACCGGCAGCCCGAGGTCCGGTCCCCCCAGGCCGACCCCGACCTGGAGCAGCTCGCGGGCGGTGGCCTTCCCCGCTCCCGCCCCCAGCCGCTCCAGCGCCGCGAGCGCTCGCGCCACGTCTGCGAGCGCGAGCTCGACCCAGCGGCCGCGGACCTGCACCAGCGGGCCCTTCCACGCCGCCAGCTGGTGCAGCTCCTTCAGGTCGAGGGTCTCGTCGCCGAGCGCCACCTCGACACGGAACGCGCAGAGGCTGTCAAGGCCGAGCAGGCCTGCCGCCGCTGCGGGGTCCTGCTTCCCGGCGCGGGCCCTAATCCGCAGCCCCAGCCGGCTGCGGTCACTGCGCCACCACGAGGGGACCATGACGCCGAAGCCGGCGTCCTCCAGCGCTGGGACGGCCTCGAGAAGGAATTCGTGGGCGCCCGTGGCATCCAGAGGGAGGCGCTCCGGAACCGCCTCCTCCAGGGCCGCTCCCAGAGGGGGCCAGAGTCGGGCCGCCCTGGCGAGGTCGGCAAGCAGCTGGTCCTCCGGGTGGGCGCCGCCCGCGCCCAGGGCGAGGCCGAGCTGGCCCGCCCAAACGTCGGCGGCGGGGACGAGCAGGCTCGGGTCCTCGTGCGACTGCAGGAGCAGCTCGAGCCTCCAGTCGGGCCTGCCGTTGGCCATCGGGGCGAGCTCATCTCCCGGCTCGTCGGGAGCCGTCAGGCGAAAGCAGGTGCGCAGGGGGCCGCTGACGGGCGCGGAGCTGGCCCACCCGTCCAGCGCCGCGGCGAGCCGGTCCCGCTCAGCACCCCCACCCTCGACGCTCGGATCCGCGCCGACCAGCGCGGCGAGCAGGGTGGCGAGGGCCGGCTCGGGCCCCCGCGAGGCGCCGTGCCGGATCGGGACCAGCTGCAGGCCCCCAAGGAGCTGTCGAGCGGCGGCGTCCACGAGCTGGGCCACCGCCCCTTCCACCAGCTCCAGCCGATCCGCCTGGTCCGGGTCCGCCGCGGTGGCGGCGAAGGCGGGCGGCATGGCGGCGGCGAGCCGATGCAGCCACCCCCGGTCGGCCCCGGTCGGCAGCGGGATCCAGCGTCCATCGGCGCCGCCGGTCGGGGTGGGCCGCAGGGACGGCAGCAGCCGGCCCCGTCGCACCAGGTCGAGCGCGGCCTCGCGGAGGTGTGCGGCGAAGGCCACCGATGGGGCCGGTCCCACGAGTGGGCTGCCGGGCCGGGCCAGGACCTCGAGGGCGGCGGCCGCGAAGCTGGGCGCGACCACCAGGGCGGGGACCCACCACGGTCGCAGCTCGCTCGCGACCCCGTTGGGTAGCGGGGTGGTCACCAGCTCGCCGAGCGAGGCCGAGGGCTGCGGGCGCCCCCGGTCCGTGGGCAGATGCACCCGCAGGTCGAACCCGACGAGACCGTCCGGCTCGCACCCTTCTCCGACCTCCGCCAGCCCTGCGCCGATCGCCTCGGCCAGGCGGTCCAGGGGCGCGGCGAAGGGGTGGACCCTCGGCCTGGCACTCGCGGAGAGCTGCGGGGCACCCGGCTTCGCCGCAGGGCCTATCCCGGCCCGGGTGGGGCCGCGAGCGGCGGGCGCCCGTGAGAAGGCCGTGGGATCCTCGCCCCACAGACAGATCCCCTCCAGCGGAAGCCAGCAGGCGTGAAGGGCGAACATGTCCCGCAAGCGTACGGGCTGGGGGATGCCGACCGCGGCGTCCGGCGCGCCGCACTCCGTGGGGCGGGGACGGTGGCATCACCGTCATGGGCGCGGCCACGCCGCCCCGCAGCGCGCCCGCAGCCCGGTCGCCACCGAATGAGCGTGGCTCGCGCACGAGGGGACCTCGGTGCGGACGGTCACCGGCCTCACGGTCCCACCGAGCCGAGCGTCCGAAATCGCGACGAAGACCCGGGCGGTAGCGGTCAGCGTCGATGCCCGGGTTGCGACCCTGCGGGGGGCCCCGCGAGGAGGGATGCGGGGTGACCAGGCCCCTTCACCGACGAGCTGCAGGCCCTGCCCGCCCGGATCGGCCAGCCGGGGCAGTCGGCACCCCTGGCCGAGGCGCGCAGGCCGCCCCCGTCAGGGGTCGGTGAGACTCGAAGCAGCCCCGTCCCATTCCCCCAGGGCCAGACAGGAGACCGAGATCGCCTCCCCCTGCGGGCGAGCCCCGGTGCGGCGCTCGCCTGCGTCGACCTCGCCGGGTCGCCAGTGAGTCGCGCCCACATCCAGGCGGTGTCAAGAGCCAAGTGAACGTAGGCGGGTAGGCGGGAGGCGAGCGGATCCCGACGCGGGGGGGCGGTCGGCCCGAGGCGGGGTCTACTTCGCGCTCCAAGGGGGGTCGGTCGGGCGCTCCGACGGGCGACCTTGCCCGGTGTGGCTGGTTGAGCAGGGGTGGCGCCACGAGCTGTGCCGCGTGGAGGAGCGGCCCGGACCGGCAGCTCCCGGGCCGCCTCGGTGTGGTTCGCCCAGGGTGGGTGGGCGCGGGCTACCAGGGGCCCGCCTGACGCTGTCGGGGTGGCATGACGGCGCGGATCCTGGCGGGGCGGGGAAGGGGCCTGGTGTTGGTGGTCAGGCGGAGCGCGCCGGCCGCTGCGGTGGACGGCGCGGCAGCGAGACCGTGGCCTGCGTGGAATGCGCGCAGGATGCCCCAGGCGCTGCTGACCCGCCACCCGCGGTCGCGCCAGGCTCCTCGTTCCGAGCCGGGGGCTGTCCATCACGTGCGCCGCCAACCGCACCGCGGGGCCCGGGCCACCCCCCGGCGGAGCTGGAAGCAGAAGAGCTCGACCCGATCCCGCGGCCACCTCGACCCAGCCGGCTGGGGGTCCTGGGTGGCAATCGCGAACCGGCGGGTGGGGCGGGCCACGTGCTGGCCCAGGACCACGTCGGCCTCATCCAGTGGGGACACCCCTCCGCAGCCGCAGCTCAGTTCCGCGTCACGGCCGCCCCTGAACGAGGTGGCCCCGGGCACCCGGCGGCTTGATGCCGAGTCCAAGCTGGTCACCCACGGGGTCCGCATGAGTGCCTACAACGGCGAGTCGACTCCGGCCAGACTCCTGGTTCCCCACTACCGCCGAGCGGAGGAGGAGGGCCGGGCGCTGCTCCGCGAGACCGTCCGGACCAGCGGCAGCCTGGAGGTGGTGGGGGCTCACCTGCAGGGCCGTCTCAACCTCCTGTCGGCGCCCCGCCGCCCCCGCGCCCGGCCCGTCCTCTGCGACCAGCTCAATCAGACCAAGATCCGCTACCCCGGCACCGACCTGATGCTCCGCTACTCTGGGGCCTTGCCGCCCCCCGTTGCATGAATTTCCCTCACAGGTCCCAAGTCCTGGTCTCACCGTCAAGAGCGTTGCCAGCGACCGTGAGCTGGCGATCCCTAGGTCTCTCGCGCGCATCCTCACTGGCGAACCAACTCCTCAAGGCATGTGGCCAGCCGATCCACTTCATCTTCCGTGTTGTAGTGAATCAGGCCAATGCGCAAGGCCTCGCCCCACCGCAGCCGGTCATGGAGGCCTAGCGCGTAGAATGCCTCGCCGCTCCACACCCCAAAACCGCGCCCGCCGAGCTGCTCAGACATCCGGTGGGCGCTGATACCGGGGAAGGTGACCAGGAACGTGGGGACACGTCCGCTGGTGGTTGGCATGCCGACAACTCTGGCGGCTTCGGGCAGGGCCAATAGCAGGCGACGCCCCAGCTGCTCCTCCCAGGCGGCGATGGCCTCCAAGCCTCCCAGCGATCGCAGGTACTCCACGGCGGCGATCAACCCCGCCAACGACTCAAACGGCAGGGTACCCCGCTCGAACCTCCTCCCGTGCTCGTATGCCGCGGCCGGTCGTGCGTTAATGGGCGTCCAGGAGTCAAGAAGGCTAGCGCGGACGTAGGCGATGCCCAGGTGAGGACCGCAGAACTTATACGCTGAGCACAGCAGGACGTCCACACCGAGGGAACGCACGTCGATCGGAGCGTGCGGAGCAAACTGCACCGCATCGGCCCAGGACAGAGCCCCGGCGTCGTGAGCGATGCGGCTGACCTCAGAACCGTTCACCGTTGTTCCGATTGCATTGGATGCGAGCGGAAACGCCACTATGCGAGTTCGTGAAGTGAGCTGGCGGCGAAGGTCGTCGTAGTTCAGGGTCGTATCGTCGTTGATGTCAACCGTCCTGACGACCAGGTTCCTCTCACAAGCAAGCTCCAACCACGGGGCTACGTTGGCGTCATGGTCGAGCCGAGTTACGAGAATCTCGTCACCGGCCTCCAGGGTCCGACCGACGACCCTCGAGAGCATGAAGTTGAGCGAGGTCATGCTGCCGCCGAAGATGATCTCGTTCGGGGTGCCTCCCAGGAACCCCGCCGCGGTCAACCGCGCCGCGCTGACGAGATCGCCGATTCGAGTGCTCGTGGCGTAAGGCGCGCCCGTGTTGCCGGATGCGCTCTGGAGTGCGTCCGCGATCGCCGTGCGCACCCGGTCAGGTGTCTGTGTGCCTCCGGGGGAGTCGAAGTACGCAAAGCCGCTGCCGAGGGAGGCGAACTGACTCCGACACTCATTGAGCGAAAGACTCATGGCCAAGGGGGAAGGTGCTCCTATCGGACGTGGCTGCCGAACCACATGGACATCCGCCTCCAGCAACCCGCAAGATGCTCGGCTTCGCGGAACACGTGGCCCTCTCGCTCGTAGACGACCAGCTCGACCACGGCCCCGCGCTGAGCCAGGGCCGCATACAGGGCCTCCGCTTGGCGAAGCGGCGTCAGCGTATCCTCTTGCCCCTGAATCAGGAGCAAGGGGATGGTGGTCGCGCTGGCCTGAGCGATCGGCGAACGGGCCACATATCGATCGGCGGACTCGGCCGGTTCGGTCCCAAGCAGCATCTTGGCCACCTCGCCACCCTCGGCACTGTAGAACAAGTCGATCCAGTCAGCAACACAGGAGATCGAGACCGCAGCCCCGAAGGGTGAGGGTTGCGTCGCCGCCCACGCAGCCATGTACCCGCCGTAGCTGAGCCCACAGATTCCGGCCCGCGCTCCGTCCGCAATCCCTGCGCGGGTGCACGCCCCGACACCAGCCACAATATCGCGAAAGTCGCATCCCCCCGCGTCGCCATGGTTCGCCTGGGCGAAGTCCGAGCCCCTTCCCACGCTGCCTCGTGGGTTCGGTAGCAGGACGGCATATCCAGCCGAAGCGAGCAGGGTCGCGTGGCCGAAGTACCCGGCGAGGAACTCAAACGTCCAGGCTCCAGACGGTCCGCCGTGGACCATGACGATGAGCGCTGGCGCCTGCTGCCCGGCGATTGGCGGGCGGACCACGATCCCAGACACCTCGGTTCCGTCATCGCTCGTCCAGGCAATCCGCTCCTGCGCCGGGAGCTCGAGGTCGCGATAGGCGCTGTTGAGGTCGGTGATCGGGCGCCATCCGCTGGGTACCTCATCGAGGCAGAGCATCGCCACCTCGAGCGGCTGACTCGGGGACTGCACGGCAGCCGCGATCATGTGGCCTTCGGCCGCGGCGATCTCGAGCTGGTGGAAGTATCCAAGCGTCGCCTGTCCCGCCCACGCGACCGTGACCCGGCCGTCTGTTGTCAGCCAGCCGCACGCGGTTCCGACGTCCGACCAGCCAGCCCAGGCGATCTCGGGGCCGACCCATCGAAGGTAGGAGACGTCGCAGTGCGGAACGGGCAACCTGTGCACGGCGTTGGTGTCAAGGTCGACTACGGTGACGTCGCCCGCAACCATCCCGCGATCGCTACTCGCGCCTTCGATGAACGCTAGGTGGTGGCCATCGGGGGAAACCTGTGGCTGAGAGACCTGCGTCCGTGGCTTGTACAGGGTGTGAGCGTCGGCAGCACCACGTTGAAGCCCGACGATTCGGGCTGAGTACCACTGATTCTCGCCCGCGGCACTGGAGACGACGGCGACGGCGCCGAGGTCTCCCCAGGTCGAAAACTCCCACACGCTCAGCCCAGCCGGCCCGAGGCGGACCGCGGCGCCCGTGTCTATGGCGACGGAGTACAGCTCGCGCGCACGGGGTGCCGGGCGGGCAACCCGCGGATCAGCGGGTCGTTCCGAGGCACCGCGCGGCGTTTGGGGCGCGGGGGAGGCAACCAGGACGTTGACCGCATCGCCAACTGCGTTCCACTGGAACTGGTCGACGGAGCCGGGAAGGTCCCCCAGCTTGGTGATGTCTCGCAGTTCAGCATCTGCGAGGCATAGCTGGAGGCGGGTTGGGTCGTCGCGGTTGGATGCGAACGCGAGCCGGTCACCTCCGGGATGCCACTTGGGATGACGGTCCACGGCCGCGCCCAACTCCCGCAGCGCGCCCCGCCCGCAGGAGGATCCGACCCAGAGCCGGGTCGTGGGCTGCAACCCTGTGCCGGCCGCGTAGTCGCGCACCGCACACGCGAGGCGTTTGCCATCAGGTGTGAGGTCGAGATCTCCGAGCAGGCGGTATGAGTGGAGATCTTCCGGCGATGCCAGCCTGCGCGACCCGCTCACGGGCAACCTCCGCTCCCCCGGGGGAGGGATCTACGCGGGAAAGTGCAGGCTGCCCGCTGGGAGCCGTTGGAAGGGTGCGGCCCGTGGGTTACGGCCAAGCGTCATCGACCCAGGTACCAGGTTTGGGGGTAGATGTTCAGGTTCGGGTCCTGCGGAAACACATCGCCGTGAAGCGCCTTGGCAACCACGGAGATCTGGTAGTAGAAGTTCGGCTGCCAGAGTTCTGGCAGTTGGAGCTGGGCGTAGTTCTCGAACTTGTAGAAGGCTCCGAGTCCGCCTTCGAGGGTCGTGGCGCGAATGAGAGCGTCCATGGTGGGGTTGCTGTAACCGGAGAAGTTGAAGCTCGCCCCCGTCTCAAGCCAGATGTCCCCGGTGGGCAGGTACCCGGGGGAGAACGTGGCGGTGGAACCCGGCGCGCCGATGTCGCCAATCTGCCACTGGCAGCCGGTGTTGGTTTGGGGATCGCATGGCACGACGATCGAGAACAGGGTGGAGACCGGAACCGGCTTCAGGGCCAGCGCGACTCCCGCGAGCGACCAGTCCGATTTCAGCGTCTCCGCCTGAGCGGTGAACGGGGTGGACCCATTTGTGTACTGCATGGTGAATTGGAGATGGGTTCCCGAGGGGATGCCAGCCCCGCAGTCAGAGCGACCGGTCCCTGGCCGGGTGCAGACGTCGACCCGATTGGGCTTGACAGACCATCCGTGCGACGCCAGGAGGGTTCGGCTGGCACGGACACTGAACGGGTAGGGGTTTCGGCGTTCCTGGGGGCTGATGTAGGGGCTCGCCGGAACGATGGGGATCCATCCGTACTGGGGATAGGCCGTGCCGTGGTAGATGTGGCTGATGAGGGCGGGTTGATCGATGAGGCGCTGGAGGGCTTGGCGAATGTACAGCTGATTGAACAGTGGGCCGACCTGCTTGTTCGTGTAGTTGAGATAGATGGAATTGAAGCCCCAGGCGGGCCACGGCGACACGCGATAGCCTTTGTTCTCGAAGTAGCTCCGCTGAGAGGAATCCTGAGCAGGGATGTAGCCGTAGTCCAGGGAACCGGCTCGTAGGGCGTTGAACTCGGCGGTGTCTGTCGTGAACGGGACTTCCTCGAACTTGGCAAGCCTGGGCTTGTCGGGGCCGGAGTAGGAAGGATTCGGCTCAAACGTGGTGAACCCAGTCGCGGGGTCGAATCCAGTCAGGCGCCACGGGCCGTCCACGACCGCCCACAAGGGGTTGGTCGGGTACTTGGTGGTCAGTTCCGACTGGGCGTTGAGGAAGCGATAGACGCGGCCCGCTCCAGCGTGGGTTGTATCGTAGTTGCCAACCGCCCCACTCGTCGACTCCCGGTCCCAGGCCTGCTGCGGTACGGGGATAATCTGGCTGAGTTGGTTGGAGAGCACCCAGGTGGGGTTGTACTTGCGGTTGAAGGTGAGGCTGAACCGATATGGGTGTGAGGCAGGGAAGTGCATCGCGACCACGTTGTCGGGGAATCCGCCCGGCACGTAGCTGGCCCATTGCGTCTTGTTCGCGATGAGCAGGTCCATCCAGAATTGGACGTCCCGGTTCGTAACCGGTCTGCCGTCTGACCACATGTAGCGGTTGAGGTTGACCGTCACGGTGCGGCCGCCATTGGAGAAGGATGGTGCTCTACCCACACTCTGGGCGTAGTTGATGGTTGGTTTCCCGTCCGTGCCGAACCAGTACAGGGGGCGGTACAGCAGCGCATCGACTTGGAAGTAGTTGACGTTGGATATGACGGCTGCGGTCTGCAGGGGAAAGATGTACGTCAGCGCCTGTCCGGGGGGGAGCGCAAAGGTCACCGTGCCGTGATAGGCAGCTGGCGTTCTCGGCAGGGTCATCGCTGCTCCATACGCAGCCATGGCCAGTGGCAGGGCGAACATCACCCCCGCGCGCGCCCTCTGACTCCTCACGTCCCCACCTCCACCGTCTGCCGGCTTGCGCCACACGTCTTGTCGTGGCGAGGGTAAGTCCTCGAATCCGCGGGTGTCAATCCCGCGTTCGAGGCACATAAGCGCGGGCGCGCGCGAAGTGGCTTCCTGGGTTCGACGCTTGGATGGGGTCGTCTGGCGGTGGAGTCCAGGGCTCTGGAGATTGGGGAGTAGACCCGGCACGAATCGAAGTCGAAAGGGCTTGCCGTCCAGTTCAGTCGGAGGCAAGTCGATGCTGGCGTCGGTGCCCCGCCCGAGTTTCCCTCAGGCCTGCTTCCTCCCGGCGGAGGCGCGCCCGATCGGCGCCGCGGCCGGCATCCGGGAGGACGAGCAGGGCGGCGTGTGTTTCCTGTACGGCTGGGCCAACGGGTGCTGGGGGCCGGGGAGGTGGCGGCGCGGCGGCTGGCGGCGCTCCAGCTGGTCCGGGTGAAGGCCGCCGCCCGCCGCGAGGTGGCGGCCGGCTTCGGCATCACCCCCGTCACCCTGTGGCGGTGGGACCGGGACTACAAGCTGGCGAGTCTGTCCGGGCTGCTGCGCGAGCGCCCGGGTCCGAAGGGCCCCTCCAAGCTGACTCCCGGACGGGCGCTGGAGATCCGTGGTCTGCGCGGGCAGGGGCTCAGCCTACGGCGGATCGCGGCCCCCACCGGGCTCAGCACCGACGCGGTCCGCCGAGCGCTGGAGCAGCCAGCTGGAGGGGTCACGGTGCTGCCCGAACGGGCGCAGACCGCGCTCCCGGTGATCCCGCCGCCCGAGCCGAGGCCGGCGGAGCGGGAGCTGGCGCGGACCGGAGCCTTGTGAGGAGGCGCTGCCGGTGTTCACCCAGGGCCGGGAGCTGCCGCTGCTCGGCCCGCTCCTGGCGCTGCCGGCGCTGGCCGAGACCGGCCTCTTCGCGGCGGCCGAGACGGTGTACGGCAAGCTCTGCAATGGCTTCTACGGGCTGCGCTCGGTGCTGCTGATGCTGGTCTGCGTGGCCCTGTTGCGCGAGCTGCGGGCGGAAGGCGCCACCCGGATCGTGCCCCAGGACCTGGGCCGGGTGCTGGCCCTGGACTGGGCCCCGGAGGTGAAGACCCTCCGCCGCCGGCTGCGGGAACAGGCCGACCGGGGCTGGGCAGTGCGTTCATCCAAGCGCTGGCTCAGCATCATGCCCAAGCGCGCAGCGTGGCGCTGGGCATCCTCTACGTCGACGGCCACGTCCGGGTGTACTTCGGCCGGCGCCGGCTGCCCAAGGTCCACATCACCCGGCTGCGGACGGCCGGGCCGGGTACCGAGTTGAACTGGGTCTGCGACGCCGATGGCGAGCCGCTGCTGGTGGTGATGCAAAAGCCGGGGCGATCGCTGGTGAGTGAGTTGAAGGCGCTGCCTCCGGAGCAGCGCGAGCTGGGGGGAGAGCGCCGGGTCACCATCGGCTTTGACCGGGGAGGCTGGTCCCCCGGCCTGCTCTGGGAGCTGCGGCAGGCGGGCTACGACTTCCTCACCTACCGCAAGGGCCGGACCCGCAAGGAGCCGGCCGGTGCCTTCGTCCCAGTGTGCCATTGAAAGGCGCGCAAGGTGTACCTGTTGAGCGATCGCCAGGTGCGGCTCAAGCTGCCCCGGGCCCGGGCCGGCCCCAGACTTTCCTGGTGCGTCAGGTCACCCTCCAGAACGACGACCATCAGATCCGGATCCTGACCAGCCGCCAGGAGCTGGAGGCGGTGGAGGTCGCCTACCGGATGCTCTCCCGCTGCCGCCAGGAGAAGTACTTCCGCTACGGCGGTCGCCACTTCGCTCTGGATGCCCTCGATTCCTACCAGGTCCACGATTACGACCCCGAGCGTTCGGTGCCCAACCCCGCCCGGGCGCGCCAGCGCCGGACGTTGCTCCGGGCGCGCCAACAGCTCACCGAGGCGGAGGCCGCCTATGGCCAGGCGGCCTAGGGCAACTCGGAGTCCCAGCGCCCGACCATGCGGGGCTTCAAGATCGCCAATGCTGACCTCGGCGAGCGGCTGCTGGCCGCTCGTCAGGCGGTGCAGGATCTGGAGGCTGAGTTGGAAGCGACGCCGTCACGGCCGCCCCTGAACGAGGTGGCCCCGGGCACCCAGCTGCTCGATGCCGAGTCCAAGCTGGTCACCCACGGGGTCCGCATGAGTGCCTACAACGGCGAGTCGGCTCCGGCGAGACTCCTGGTTCCCCACTACCGCCGAGCGGAGGAGGAGGGCCGGGTGCTGCTCCGCGAGACCGTCCGGACCAGCGGCAGCCTGGAGGTGGTGGGGCTCACCTGCAGGGCCGTCTCAACCTCCTGTCGGCGCCCCGCCGCCCCCGCGCCCGGCCCGCCCTCTGCGACCAGCTCAACCGGACCAAGTTCCGCTACCCCGGCACCGACCTGATGCTCCGCTACTCTGGAGCCCAGCCGCCCCCCATTGCATGAATTTCCCTCACAGGTCCCAAGTCCTGGCAGGTCACGGCGCGGTGCGCGCCCCCGCCACCGTGAGCAGCCGGCGGCCGCCGACCGTCCGACACCAGCCGCGTGCGTCCGGATCTCGATTCGAGCGCCGTCGTGGTCACTGCGGGTCGGCCCACCCTCGCGGCTAGCCATCGACCAGAGCGAGGGGCGACCGGCGCCCCGTCGGCGGCAGCGGGCCGGGCCTGGTCGAAGGAACCGCCTGCCGCCGGCGGTGGCCCCTCCCGGTCGGCAGCGCGACCCTCCCGCGTGGATGCGTCGACACCCAGCCGGCGTCACCGCGGCGGACATCGCCCGGCGAGTGCGGCTGTCGGTGGCCGGCCGCGGGAGGGTCGCGCTGGCGAGCTGAAGGAGGTGGCGCGGCATCGGGGGCGAGGCGCGCGGTGCTTCTCCCCGTGGTCGACTCAGGTGGACACGACGTCAGGGGCCATCCAGGCGGCTCCGGCCCCCGGGCGCAATCGCACCACCGGGGCCGCCCGGCCCAGCACGCGGGCGGCCGCCGCGCGCAGGCGGGCGCCATCGCGACGGCTGGCGCGGTCCTCTGCGAGCACCAGCACCGTCCCCCCGAAGCCGCCTCCGATCACGCGCGCTCCGAGCACGCCCTCCAGCTCCGCCAGCGCCGCCGCCAGGCGGTCGGTGGTGGGGTCGCCGACCTGGTAGCGGTCGCGCAGGCTCGCCTGGGTGCGGTTGAGCAGCCGCCCCATCGCCCGGACCCGTCCCGATCGGGCGGCCCGCACCGCCGCGGCGACACGCCGATTCTCCGACACGACGTGGCTGATCCGGTCCGGCAGCGGGGGCGGCCACCCCTGGGACACGGCGACCAGATCGCGCGGTCGCAGCTGGCGGGGGTCGAGGCGGAGCTGGCTGAGCCGGCCCCGCACCTGCTCCCACTCCGCGCGCCGGGTGCGGTAGCCGATCCCGCCGATGTCGTGGCGGACACCGCTGTCGACAGCGAACCAGCGGGCGTGGGGAGTGCGGAGCGCGACCGGGGTGAGGGTGGCGCCTGCGCAGTCGAGCAGCAGCGCCCCGCCGGGGAGGCCGCCGATCACCGTCAGCTGGTCCATCACGCCGCAGGGCACCTGCGCGAAATCGTGCTCAGCGCGCCAGCAGAGCTCCGCCGCCTGGGCGGTGTCGAGCGACCCGCCGATCCAGCGCAGCGCCGCCACCAAGGTGGCGGCGGTCAGCGCCGCCGACGACGAGAGCCCCGCGTTGCGGGGGAGGTCGGCGGTCACCTGGAGCGCGCAGGGGGGAACCTCGTGCCCGGCGCGGGCGAGCTCGGCGAACACCCCGAGAGGGAGGTTGGCCCAGAGCTCGCCGGGGCGGCGGCGGGGGACGAGGGCGGCCGCCCGCACCACGGCGAGGTCGTCGGCCCCGGCCAGGGTGTAGCCGGAGGCGGCGGGGGCCAGGGCGACCGCGATGAAACGGTCGATCGCGAAGGTGAGAGCCAGGCCGCCGGTGTAGTCGGTGTGCTCGCCGACACAGACGGCACGCCCGGGCGCCACCCCGACGGCCGCCCTGCGCGCCGGGACCAGCCGATCCAGCCGCGCCACCGCGGCCCGCTGCAGCCGGGCCGCCCGCCCCGCCCCAGGGAGTCGATCCGGGCTGCCCTCAGCCATGTCGGCCGGCGGGGCTGACCGGTCCGGCGCTCGCGGGGGCGCCTGCACGCGCCGCCGTGCTCACGGGTCGCCGACCACACCGCGCCACCAGGCGGCCACCTGCTGGCGGGTGCGGGTGCGGCTGCCGCTGTTGTCGATCACCCAGGTGGCTCGCTGGCGCTTGTCGTCGATCGGCCACTGGGCCGCCACCCGCAGGGCGGCGGCCTCGGCGCCGAGGTGGTCGCGTCGGCGCGATCGCCTCAGTTGGAGGGACGGCGGAGCGTACACGAGCAGGACGCCGTCCACCGTGTCCTCGCGGTGGGTCTCGAACAGCAGGGGGATGTCCTGGACCACCAGCTGAGGCCGCGCCAGCCTCGCGGCGGCCACCTGGCGCTCGCCCAGGGCGCGAATCGCCGGGTGCGTGATCGCCTCCAGCCGCCGGCGCGCCGCCGGGTCTCGGAACACCAGCTCGGCCATCCGGGCCCGGTCCAGGCGACCGTCGCCGCCGAGCATGGCGGGCCCGAAGGCGGCCACGATCTGCGCCAGCGCGGGCTGACCGGGCTCGACCACCTGCCGTGCCAGCCAATCGGCGTCGACCACGACCGCCCCGCGCTCGGCCAGGAGCGCCGCGACGCTCGACTTTCCGGTGGCAACCCCCCCGGTCAGCCCGATCACAAGGGGACGGGCGCCCGCCTTTGTCGGCGGGGCGGTCATGCGGCCGGCGGGCGGGTCCGCACGAAGCAGCGACCGACCTCGAGGAGACGTTCCAGCCGGGTTCCCGGGGTGTGCACCCGGACCCCGGGCCGTGCCGGCACCCCCACCTCCCAGCCCTCGCGGTGGAGCCGGCGCGCCTCTTCCAGGGTGGTGACGCTGCGGGTGCTGGTGCCATCGGTCATCTGCAAGGCGGGCACGCGAGCCCCGGGGTAACCCAGCGCCACCTCGCCGCCGGTGTCGAGCAGGAACTGGAGCTCGGCCAGCGGTTGCTGGTCGTCCAGCAGGGGGATGGGGGACGCCAGCACCTGCTCCAGGGAGGGGGCGGTGCCCGTGCGCACCTCGGTGCGAACCGCCTGGCGCGAGGCGATGTGCTGTTGCCGGTCGCGGCGCCGGCGCTCGGTCGCGAGCCGGCCGAGACCGGCGCGCACCGCCGCCAGCCGCGCCTCCAGAGGCGCCATCTCGCTCCGCACCGCGCGCTCGGCCGCGCCCCAGGCCAGAGCGAGCGCGCCCAGCTCGGGCTCGTCGACGGCCTCCAGGGTGGTTGGCAGCGGCGGCGGGAGCTCAGCGTCCACCCCGCCAAGCCTACGTCC
Source organism: Verrucomicrobiia bacterium (assembly GCA_035532155.1). GTDB lineage: Bacteria > Chloroflexota > Dormibacteria > Aeolococcales > Bog-877 > DAHUZL01. The sequence continues at coordinate 16,442 of DATKRN010000064.1, forward strand.
CGGTGCCGCTGCCGCGCCCTACACTCTCAGCGGCGGCGGTGGCGGGCCACGCCCGGCTCGCCCCGGGTACCCATGGGGAGACGCCGATGGCCGAGGGGGTCGAGCGGGACCGCGACGGCAGCGTCGCGACCGTCACCATCAATCACCCCCCCGCGAACGCCCTCAGCCGCGCGGTGGTGGCGGCCCTCGACCGGGCCCTGGACGAGCTCGCGGCCGACCCCCGCGTGCGTGCGCTGGTCCTGACCGGCGCCGGCGAGCGCTTCTTCGTCGCCGGGGCCGACATTCGCGAGTTCGGGACCTCCGCCGAGGAGACCCGGGGCTGGATCGCCGCGGGCCAGGCGCTCACCCTGCGGATGACCCGCTCGCGCCTGCCGATCGTCGCGGCGGTGAACGGCTACGCCCTCGGCGGGGGCCTGGAGCTGGCCATGGCGTGTGACATCCGGGTGGCCTCGGCGACCGCCCGGTTGGGACAGCCCGAGGTCAACTTGGGCCTCATCCCGGGCTGGGGCGGAACCCAGCGCCTGCCCCGCCTGGTCGGCCGCGGCGCGGCGCTGGCGCTGCTCCTCGGGGGCGACCCGGTCGACGCCAACACCGCCGAGCGGATCGGCCTGGTGCACCAGGTGGCTCCGGCCGACCAGCTGCGGGCCCGGGCCCACGAATTCGCTCAGCGGCTGGCGGCGCAGGCCCCGGTGGCGGTGGCTGAGATCAAGCGGGCGGTCGCGGACGGGCTGGACCGGCCCCTGGAGGCGGGCCTGGCGGTGGAGCTGGACGGCTTCATGGCGGCGTTCGCAAGCTCCGACGCCGCCGAGGGAGTGGCCGCGTTCCTCGCCAAGCGCCCCCCCGCGTGGAGCGGGACCTGACCGCGGCCGAAGCCGCCACCGTCCACCGGATACCATCGGCGGCGATGCAGCCGGCGCCACCCGCGGACCATCGGCCTGACGACCCCAACCGGACCCAGGCCGGCGCCCGCCGCCGGGTCGGCCCCTTCTGGGTCGAGGAGCCCTGGTGGTTCTGGGCCGCCGCCCTGGCGGTCCTGCTGCTGGGGGCGCTGGCGCTGACGCTGGCGATCCTGGGCGATCCGCCGTGATCTGGCTGAACTCCCTCGGCGCCGTGCTCCTGGCGGCTGTCGCCGCCGGGCTGTTCGTGGCCCGGCTGCGGCCGCTCTGGCGGTCGCTCCGACGGGCCGCCCCCGCCTCTCGCCGCGACCGCCCGTGGGCGCGCCTGCGGGGAGTGGTCGTGCTGGTGTTGGGACAGGGGCGGCTGCTTCGCTGGCCGTTCAGTGGGATCGCACATCTGCTCATCTTCTGGGGATTTGTCGTCCTCAACCTCGAGATCGTGGAGGCGGGTCTGGAGGCGCTGATCCCGCCGCTCAACCTGGAGCGTCAGACCTGGTGGGGCCCGGTGGCGTTCGCCCAGGATCTGTTCGCAGTCGCGGTCATCACCGGGCTGGTGCTGGCGGCGCTCACCCGCTACGGGCTGCGGCCGAGCCGCTTCCGGGGCAGCCACGGTCGCGATGCCGCGATCATCCTGGGCGGGATCGCGCTGGTGATCCTCACCCAGCTGGGGCTCTACGCCACCGCGATCGCGGCCGGGCAGGACGGCGTCGTCAACCTGCGGCCGGTCTCGGCGGCGGTGTCCCACCTCTTCTTGGGCATTCACGGGAGCGGGATCGACGCCTGGCACGAGGCGTTCCTGTGGGCCCACCTCGGGGTGATCGCGGCCTTCCTCGTGTACCTCGCCCACAGCAAGCACCTGCACATCCTCACCGCCATCCCCAACGTCTACTTCCGCAGCCTGGAGCCGGCCGGGCGCCACCTCGGGCTGCTCGACCTGGACCACGCCGAGCACTTCGGGGTGTCCGCTGTGGACCAGCTCAGCTGGAAGCAGACCCTCGACCTCGCGAGCTGCACCGAGTGCGGCCGCTGCCAGTCCCACTGTCCCGCCTACAACACCGGCAAGCCGCTCTCGCCCAAGCTGCTGATCACCGACCTGCGCGACGCCTGGTACGCCCAGGCCCGCGGCCAGGCGCCGCCCCGAGGCGCGTGGGCGAGCCCGGGCGGCCCCGGCGACGGCGCTCCCGCGGCGGCGGGCGCTCCCGCAGCGCCCCTGCTGGGCGGCACCGTGCTGGAGGAGACGCTCTGGGCGTGCACCACCTGTGGAGCCTGCGTCGACCAGTGCCCGGTGCTGATCGAGCATGTCCCGGCGATCGTCGACCTGCGCCGCTCGCTGGTGCTGGAGCAGGGGTCGCTGCCGGCGTCGGCGCGGGCGGCGCTGGACTCGATCGAGCAGCGGGGCAATCCCTACGGGATGCCGGCCCAGGATCGGTTCCGGTGGGCGGACGGCCTGGACGTCCCCACGCTCGCCCACAACCCCTCGGCCGAGTGGCTCTACTGGGTCGGGTGCGCCACCGCCTACGACCAGGCCAACTGGCCGATCGCGCGGGCGATGGTGGCGATCCTGCGCGCGGCGGGGCTCGACTTCGCGGTGCTGGGGAGCGACGAGACCTGCACAGGCGACCCCGCCCGGCGGATCGGCAACGAGTACCTCTTCCAGGTCCAGGCGGGCTCGGTGATCGAGCGGCTGCGGTCGGGGGGCGTGCGCAAGGTGGTGGCCAGCTGCCCGCACTGCTTCAATGTCTTCGCCCGTGAGTACCCCGACCTCGGGGGACGGTTCGAGGTCGTCCACCACACCCAGCTGATCAAGCGGCTGCTCGACGAGGGGCGGCTGCGGCCCCGCCGGGCGGTGGCGGACGGCCCGATCACCTATCACGATCCCTGCTACCTGGGCCGCTGGAACTCTGTCTACGACGAGCCCCGCGCGGTGCTGGCGGCTCTCCCGGGGGTCAGTCTGGTGGAGATGGCGCGCTGTCGCCGCGAGGCGATGTGCTGCGGCGCCGGCGGGGGGCGGATGTGGATGGAGGAAACCAGCGGTCGCCGGATCAACCACGTGCGCGTGCAGCAGGCTCACGACACCGGCGCGGTCGCCTCGGCGACCGCCTGCCCGTTCTGCGCCACCATGTTCCACGAGGGGATCGGGGCCGCCGACCTCTCTTCGCACTTCGCCAGCGAGGACGTCGCCGTCTACGTGGCCCGGGCGCTCGATCCGTCCCCGCCCCCGCCGTGAGCCGCGGCCATTCCGCCGCCGGCTGGCTGCGGTGCCTCGGCCCCTGGCGGGTGCGCGGTCCCGCCGCCCAGCGGCTCGGGCTTTTGCTCTGCGCGACCCTGGTCTGGGACCTTGTGCTGGTGCTCGACGGGCGGCTGCCCCCGGGGTGGTCGGGGGCAGCGGTGCTGGCCACGGTCGTGATCTATCCCGTCCTCGGGGTGGTCTGCGCCTTGGCCCTGCGCCAGCCGATCCCGCCGTGGCTGCGGAGCTGGGGTCCGGAGCGGGTGCTGGTGGGCGCCCCGGTGGTGGCGCTGCTGGCGGTGCTGGTGGTGGGCCTGCAGGTCCCCTCGCTGCTCCGCTCGCGAGCGGGAATCGGCGCCGACGTCACCGCCACCACCGTCTGCGCCGCCCGCGACGTTCTGGCCGGCCGCGACCCCTACGCCACCGGTGAGGCCGCCTGCCTCCACCGCCTGCACGCCCCCGTCACGATCGCGACGCCGCTGCAGCGGGGGCCGTTCCAAGGGGTGCTCCACTACCCCTCGGCGGCCGCGCTCCGGCGGGCCGAGGCCCTGGCGGTGCGTGACCACGGCCGCTCGTCCGCGTTCCCCCAATTCGGCTACCCGCCGATGAGCTTTGTCTTCATGCTGCCGGTGGCGCGCGCCCCCCGCGCCGCCTGGATCGCGTGGACCATGGCCGCGGCGTTGGCCTGGCTGCTGGTGGCCGGCCGGGCCAGCGGGACCCTCTGGCCGGCCACCGTAATGTGCCTGCTGCTCCAGTTCGGGGGGGGATCGGTGCTGGGGGCGGCGACCCAGGGCGACGGCGAGTTCTTCGCCTACGCGCTGGCGACCCTGGCCCTGCTCCTGCTCGACCGTCCCCGCCTCTCGGGGGCGCTGCTGGCGCTGGCGGCCGCGACCAACCCCTTGATCTGGCTGGTGGTGCCGGGCTACCTCGTGCTGGGACTGCGGCTGTCCCGGTGGCGGGGCCGGCTGGGGTGGTTCGCCGCCACCCTGCTGCTGGCGGTGGGGCCCTGGCTGCTGGTGGATCGCAACGCCGCCGGCGCCATCTTCGCCTTGGTGCGCCAGCCCGCGTACGCCTTCGGGATCGGGCTCATCAGCGAGCTGGGCGCGGCCCCCTCGCCGGCGCTGCGCAGCGTGCTGCTGGGGGTCGAGGGGGCCGCACTCCTGCTGCTGGTGGCCGGCTGCGGCCTGCGGCCCCGCTGGCGGTTCGTGGCGCCGGCGGTGTCGGTGGCGGTGCTCTGGGTCGCCTGGCGCAGCGACGCCAACTACCTCGCCCAGCTCTTCCCGCTGGCGGTGGCAACCACGGTGGGGGTGCATCGCCTGACCGGCAGGACGCCCCCCGGGAAGCCCACCGGCGGAAGCCCCGCGGTGGCGCCCGCCGGGGCGGCCGCCCCGTGACCCCGCCCCCGGGCTTGGTCACCGCGATCGACCATGTGGGGATGGCGGTGGCCGACCTGGACGCCGCCATCGCGCGCCACACGAGCTGGCTCGGCCGCGGCCCGTTGCTGCAGGAGGAGGTGGAGCCGGACGGCATCGTCGCCGTCCTCTTCGACCTCGGCCCCTCGCGGCTGGAGCTGCTCGCGAGCCGGCGTCCCGGCTCCACCGTGGCCCGCTTCCTGGAACGGCGCGGGGAGGGGCTGCATCACCTCGCCTACCGGGTCGACGACGTGGCCCGGGCGCTCTGTGCCTTCGAGGCTGTGGGCGCGACCCTGGTCGACCGCCGGCCCCGCCAGGGGGCGGGCGGTCGGCTGGTGGGGTTCGTCCACCCCAAGGGGGCGGGGGGCGTCCTTATCGAGCTCTGCCAGGTCGTGGGGACACCCGGGTGACTGCTCCCGAGGGCGAGGCCCCGAGCGTCAGCGACTCCGGGATCGTGCTGGAGCCGGTGTATCCGGCGGGGCCGTCGACCCCGCCGCTCCCCGGGAGCTACCCCTTCACCCGCGGGCTGCGCCCGGAGGGCTATCGCCAGCGCGTCTGGACCATGCGCCAGTACACCGGTTTCGGCTCCGCCCGCGCCACCAACCGGCGCTTCCACTACCTGCTCGACCAGGGCGAGACCGGCCTCTCCACCGCGTTCGACCTGCCCACCCAGATGGGCTACGACTCCGACGCCCCCGAGGCCAAAGGCGAGGTGGGGCGGGTCGGGGTTCCGATCGACACCCTCGACGACATGGAGCTGCTGCTGGACCGAATCCCGCTCGACCGGGTCACGACCTCGATGACGATCAATGCCCCGGCGAGCCTGCTGCTGCTGCTCTACGAGCTGGTGGCGGAGCGCCGCGGGATCCCCGCCGACCGCCTCGGCGGCACCATCCAGAACGACGTGCTGAAGGAGTACGCGGCCCGGGGCACCTACATCCTTCCCCCCCGTCCCAGCCTGCGCCTGATCACCGACACCTTCGCCTACTGCCGGGAGCGGCTGCCGCGTTGGAACCCGATCTCCATCTCTGGCTACCACATCCGCGAGGCTGGCGCCACCGCCACCCAGGAGGTCGGGCTGGCGCTCGCCGACGGCATCGCCTACGTGGAGGCGGCCCGCGCCGCCGGCCTCACGGTCGACGACCTCGGCCCCCGGCTCTCCTTCTTCTTCAACGTCGGCAACGACTTCTTCGAGGAGGTGGCCAAGTTCCGCGCCGCCCGCCAGCTCTGGGCGGAGCTGATGCGGGACCGGTTCGGGGCCACCTCGGCACGCAGCCAGCAGCTGCGGGTGCATGCGCAGACGGGGGGCGCCACCCTGACCGCGCAGCAGCCGCTCAACAACACCGTGCGGGTGGCGATCCAGGCCCTCGCGGCCGTCTTGGGCGGGGTCCAGTCGCTCCACACCAACGGCTACGACGAGGCGCTGGCGCTGCCCTCGGAGCAGGCGGCCACGATCGCGCTCCGCACCCAGCAGATCCTGGCCCACGAGTCGGGGGTGGCCCGGGTCGCTGACCCGCTGGGGGGCAGCCACCTAATCGAGACCCTGACCCAGCGCCTGGCCGCCGACGCGGCGGCGCTGATCGCCGAGGTGGACCGTCGCGGCGGCGCGGTGGCGGCGATCGAGGCGGGCTTCTACCAGCAGGTGATCCAGGACTCCGCCTACCAAGCCCAGCGGGCGCAGGAGCGAGGCGAGCGGGTGGTGGTGGGGGTGAACCGTTTCCGCGACGATGGCGACGCGCCGCCGGTGCCGATCCTGCGCATCGACCCCGAGCTGGAGCGCGAGCAGGCGGCCTCGCTGCGGGCGGTCAGGGCCCGCCGCGACCCCCAGCGGGTGGCGGCGTCGCTGGAGCACGTGCGCGCCGCCGCGCGCGGCTCCGCCAACCTGCTGTGGCCGATGCGGCACGCCCTCCAGGCCGAGGCGAGCCTTGGAGAGGTGTGCGGGGTGCTGGTGGAGGTGTTCGGCCGCTACCGTCCCTCGGCGGGGATCTGAGCCGGCCGGCGGTCGGTCGGGAGCCAGCTCCGCAACACGCTGGGGTAGCCTTCGTCGTGGAAGAGCTTGGCCGTCAGCGGAAGGTGACGGCCCCACCCCCGCTGCAGCGCCACCGCCGCGAGCGCCCCGAGCGGAGGCCCGACCAGGTACACCCACAGGCTGCCGAACCGGGCCGCGACCACCGCCGGCCCCAATGAGCGTGCGGGGTTGAGGCTGGTGCCGGTGTAGGGGGCGCCCCGCCACACCAGCAGGGCCACCACGATCCACACTGCCGTCGGCGTCCAGCGCAGGCTGCGCCGATGGGCCACGCAGATGAGGATGGTGAGGACGAGGATCGCGGTCATCAGCGCTTCGATGGCGACCGCCTGGGGGCCGCCCGTCCCCGGCCCGGGCAGGGTCCGGCCGTCGCGCACGCTCACCGCCACCCCCGCCCAGATCCAGCGGAGCACGGCCGCCCCGGTGATCGCGCCGAGGCACTGGGCCCCCACGTAGCCGAGCAGGTCGTCGCGGTGGACGTGCCCGGTCGCGAAGAACGCGAGGGTGATGCAGGGGTTGAGGTGGGCGCCGCTGCGGCGGCCGGGCGGGGTGAGCGCGAACAGGCTGCCGGTGGCTGCGAACAGCAGCCCGGTGAGGAGCAGGCGCGCCGAGGCGGAGGGGATCAGGCGCGCGATCGGCATCCCCTGGCCGAAGTCGAGGCAGACCGCGCTCAGCCCCCCCAGCACCAGCACCAGGGTGCCGAGGAACTCGCAGGCCCACTCCACCAGGTGGAGCCCTCCCTGGGGCGCCGCCCCCCCAGGGGGTGGCGCCGGGCCGGGGATCGGCCGCCCGGGCGAGGAGGTCATCGCGACCAGCATGGCGGGGATGCCGCCGCCGCGGCGCCCGGGCTCCGGTGCGGCCGGTGGCGGGGCGGCTACCATCGCCGGTGTGACCAGCTCGCCCCTCTCGCCCGCGGACGTGTGCCGGGTCGACCTCGGCACCCTCACCACCCCCCGGGGGGAGCCGGGGGCGGGGAGTGAGGTTGTGGTGCACGGGTTTGTGGTCCGGCACCCGCAGGGGGTGGTCCTGGTCGACACCGGGGTGGGCGATCCCACGGCCCGCGACTTCGTGCGGGACTGGCGCCCGGTGGCGCGCCGGATCGACCTGGCCCTCGGGGAGATCGGGCTGGCCGCCGCCGACGTCACGATGGTGATCAACACCCATCTGCACTGGGACCACTGCGGTCAGAACGCGGTCTTCACCCATGCCCCCTTCTACGTCCAGCGCCGCGAGTACGAGACCGCGCGGGACCGCGACGGTGTCATTTGGGAGTGGTTCCAGGTGGCCGGTGCCCGCTTCGAGCTGGTCGACGGGGCCCAGCAGATCTGGCCCGGGCTGAGCGTGCTGCCCACCGTCGGGCACACCGTGGGGCACCAGGCGGTGGTGGTCGACACCGACCAGGGGCAGGTGGTGCTGGCCGGCGACGCCGCCGACTCCGTGGCCAGCTTCGAGGCGGAGGACCCGCGCCTCGGGGTGGAGCCGGAGAACGACGACGACTGGCGCCAGGCGGTCCGCCAGGTGAAGCGGCTGGCTCCCCAGGCGGTGCTCTTCTGCCACGATCCCCAGCCCTGGCGGCCGCGCCCAGCCACGGGCGGCGGGTGAGGGGTGGCTGAGCCGGGCACCCGGGGGGTGCCCCCGGTGGGGACGGGGGACCGGATCCCCACGACCGCGAGCGAGGCGAGCGGTGCGGCCGACCGCCCGGGCGATGGCCGCCACCAGCCGGGGAGCGGCGACCCCCCCCCACGGGCGGGGCTGCCGGCGGTCCCCAGCCCAACCGATCGGCTGGTCAACCAGCTGCGCAAGCGCCGCTACGACGCCGTCCACCGGGGCGGCGAGGCCGAGCGGCTACAGCACCGCAAGGGACGGCTGACCGCGCGCGAGCGGATCGCGCGCCTGTGCGACCCCGGCAGCTTCGTCGAGCTGGACGCCTTCGCGGTGCACCGCTCCCCCCACCCCGAGATGGCCGAGCGGCGCGTCCTCGGGGATGGGGTCGTCACCGGCCACGGGCTGGTGGAGGGACGCCAGGTGTTCCTCTTCGCCCACGACGCCTCCTTCATGGGCGGCTCGCTGGGCGAGGTCTTCGCGGAGAAGGTCTGCAAGGTGATGGACCTGGCCCAGCGCACCGGCAGCCCCTGCATCGGCTTCAACGACAGCGCCGGGGCCCGGATCCAGGAGGGCGTGGCGGCACTGGCGGGATACGCCGACATCTTCTATCGCAACGTGCGCTGCAGCGGAGTGGTCCCGCAGCTGTCGGTGATCGTGGGGCCCTGCACCGGGGGCGCGGTCTACTCCCCGGCGATCACCGACTTCATCTTCATGGTCCGCCAGGTCGGCTACATGTTCATCACCGGGCCCGAGGTGATCCGGGTCACCACCGGGGAGCGGGTCTCCTTCGAGGAGCTGGGAGGGGCCGACGTCCACAGCCTGCGCAGCGGGGTGGCCCACTTCGAGGCCGAGAGCGAGGACCAGGTGTTCCAGCAGCTGCGCCGGCTGCTCGCCTTTCTGCCCTCCAACCACCGCGAGGCACCGCCTCGGCGGCCCCCCGCCGACGACTGGCGGCGCGCCGACGATGCTCTCCAGACCATCATCCCCGACGATCCCAGCCGGCCCTACGAGATGCGCCAGGTGATCGGACGGGTGGTCGACGACGGGGACTTCTTGGAGGTGCAGCCGCTCCATGCCGCCAACCTCTTGGTGGGCTTCGCGCGCCTCGACGGCCAGCCGGTGGGGGTGGTCGCCAACCAGCCACGGGTGCTGGCGGGGGCACTCGACATCGATGCCTCGATCAAAGGAGCCCGCTTCGTGCGCTTCTGTGATGCGTTCAACCTTCCCCTGGTCACCTTCGTCGACGTGCCGGGGTTCCTGCCGGGCACCACCCAGGAGCACGGCGGCATCATCCGCCACGGGGCGAAGCTGCTCTACGCCTACTGCGAGGCGACCGTTCCCAAGCTCACCGTGATCACGCGCAAGGCCTACGGCGGGGCCTACGACGTCATGTGCAGCAAGCACGTCGGCGCCGACTACAACGTCGCCTGGCCGACTGCCGAGATCGCCGTGATGGGCGCGGAGGGGGCGGTGGGCATCATCAGCCGCCGCGAGCTCCAGTCCGCGGCCGACCGCGAGGGGCGCCAGCGCGAGCTGGTGACGGCCTACCGGCGCCAGTTCGCGACCCCCTATGTCGCCGCCGAGCGCGGCTACCTCGACGACATCATCGAGCCCCGCCAGACCCGCCCGGCCCTGATCAACGCCCTGCGCATGGCCTCGGGCAAGCAGCGACCTCTCCCCGACCGCCGTCACGGCAACATCCCGCTCTAGCGGGGAGGTCGGGGCCGCCCGGCCCCGGCGGGATCACGCGCCCGGAGGCGGAGCGCCCCCCGGCGCGGGGAATCGGCTGACGATGACCAGGTAGTAGATCGCGAACAGCACCACCATCCCCACCAGGGCGTTGCCCAAGGACTCGTAGCCGACCCCCACCACGATCTCGCCCGCGAAGCCGATTGCGAGGCCGTAGATGACCAGCGGCTTGCCGCTGGCCTGGCCCTGCGACATCCGCCAGCCGCCGGTGAGGCTCAGCACCGCCGCGGCCAGGTCGAGCACCAGGCCCACGATCGCCACGAAGGCGATCCCGGCGAACCCGGAGGCGGCGTAGGCGACGCCCAGGGAGAGCACGCCCAACAGGCCGACGACCTCGACCAGCACCCCCAGGCCCGCCAGCACCGCGATCACGAGGCCGAGCGTGCGGGCGTTGACGCTGAGCTTGAGGGGCGGATCCTGGGCAAACGGCGGGTTCAGCAGGGTGGCGCGAAAGGGCTCCACGGTCGATCCCCCCAACGGCGACGGCCTCACGGTGCCGGCCCCGGCCGGTGGGCCCGATTGTGGGGCTGCCGACGGCAAACGGCAAGCGCCCGGGGTGGTCGGCGGGTGCGGCGCGGACCCGGCCAGGTCCCCGGGGGCGGCCGGGGCCCGCCGCCCCTGCGACCAGCGGCCACCCGCCCGCGCTCGGCCGGCCGCCGCGAGCCGCGCCCGGCTCCGCCGGGCGCCCGGCGGGCGACCGCCTGTGGGACCGCCCCGGCGGGGGAGAGGATCCCGCGCCGGCCCTGCCGCTCGTCCCACCCTCACGCCGGCCGCCGTCCCCGACCGACCGATCGCGACCCACCGCCCCGTGGGGCGGTCAGCTCAGCCGCAGCTCCAGGCACCCGAGACGTCGACGGCCACGCTGTTGCCGGCGGTGGCGTCGAGGTAGAGCGCGAGCGAGCCCGAGCGCCCGGTGCGGCCGACGGTCAGGAGGCCCGAGCCTGGGTCGGTCGCGGTGCCGGCCTCCCAGGTGCTCCGATGACCGGAGAGCGGGGTGCCGAGCAGGCTCGCCGCCAGTTGGGTGCCGGACCGGTTCGGGAGGCGGACGGTGGCGCCAGGATCGGCACCGGTGAGCGTCAGGGTGGCGGGGTGGCCGCCCAGGGTGCCCGTGACCTCGATCGCGTGCCCGCCGTCGGTGCAGGTGGCCCGCCCCGGCAGCAGCCCGGTCAGATCACCGCTCACGTGCAGTCCGAGCGGGACCGGGGTGGGGGCGGGGGTGACCCGGATCGGGGAGGGCCCGCTGGTCGGCGGCGGGGTCGGGATCCGCACCGGGGCGTGGGGCGTCGCTCGATCCGCGGTCGGCCGACTGGCGGTGGGGCGCGGCGCCGATCGGGTCGGGCGAGGCCGGCGCGTGGCGCGCCCGGTGGGGCGGGGCGCGGAGGAGGTGGGGGTCGCTCCCGGCCGGGGGGTCGCCAGCGGCGTCGAGCGGGGGTGGGTGGGGCTGGGGGCCGCCGAGGTCGGCCGGGCGTGCCGGTGGCGGGCCGTGGGGGTGGGGGCCACCGAGGCCGTCGCTAGGTGGTGGCGGTGGGGCGGGGGCGCAGCCGTGCCGGCGCAGCCCGCCAGCCCGAGCGCCACCGCGGCCGTGATCGCGGCGAGGGCCCCTCTCACGCGCTCGCCGATGGCATCGCCCTCGTGCGCGGCTGGCCGCCGCGCTCGGATCGCGCCATGAGGCTGGTCCTCCCTCGGGGAATGTCGGCGCTGCCCGCTGATTCAAGTCTAGCCGGTGCTCGCCGGCGGGGCGGCTTTCCGGCGAACCCACACCGACACGGTGCCGTCGCTGAAGCTGCGCCGGTACCCGGAGCCCAAGAAGTGCTCCACCTGCGGCCAGGACGCCAGCGCCCGGGCGGTCGTGACGACCACCGACGGATGCGCTCGGGTCACCCGTCGCAGGACCGCGCTGGACCCCAGCCAGGCCTCGTCGACGTTGAGGTTGGAGGTCGGGAGCACCAGCCGGACATGGGCCAGCGGATACAGCCAGGCGTCCGATGACCAGACCACCGTGCGGCTGCCCGCGAGGTGATTGTCGTCGATCCACTGGGCCGCGACCTGGACCGCCAGGGTGGAGGCTCCGAAGCTGGATCGGTAGGTGGACGTTGACTCCACCCCGACCGCGTGGGCGAGGAAGCCGGGGTAGTAGCCGGCCGTGAGCCCGAGGGTGTAGAAGCCCCAGCTGGTGTGGCCCAGGAGCAGGCCGCCGACCATCATCGAGATTGCCGCCGATGTCGCGAGCGGCGCGTGGCCGAGCCGGCCGCGCATCGCCGCCCACCGCTGCCGGGCGGCCTTCAGCCCGAGGCGGCCCGGCAGCCGGGTGCCGGCGAGCAGGGCGACGCCGGGCACCACCGCCGGCAGGGCGAAATGGATGTAGGGGCGGTTGGGGGCGATCGCCACCAGCAGGACGGCTCCCAGCCAGAGCCACAGGAGCTGGCGTCGCGGGTCGGTGCGACGCCCCAGCCACGCCCCGGTGGCCCACAGCACCGCCGCCACCAGGCGGGGGACGAGCGCGGACAGGGTGCCCGGGAGGCTGGAGCGGGTGTAGCCGAGGAACGAGGTGACCAGCAGGAAGGTGACGTCGCGGGCGCCGGCCAGCACCACGAACGGTGCGATCGCCGCGCCCACCACCAGCAACAGGGTCCCCGCCATCGTCGCCAGCGCCCCCCAGGCTCGCCGGCCCGGCACCAGGGCGAGGAAGATCGCCGCCGCCGTCGCGTCCCCCAGGGCGGTCTGCTGGTAGAGAACCGCGAGCCCGAACGCCACCCCGGCGCAGACACCAAGGAGCGCCCGCCGGCGCGCGCGCGGACCAAGGGCCGCCGCTAGCACCAGCACCATGCCCCAGCTGGTGCAGGCGATGAGGAAGTCCTCGGGCAGGGCGAGGTCGCCGTTGAGCAACGGGGTCCCCAGCAGGATCGCCGCCGCCAGCGCCGCGGCCGCGGCCCGCTTCCGTCCCCATCCGGGGCGGACCAGGGTCCAGCAGGCGGCCACGGCGAGCAGGCCGGCCACCCCGGAGAGGAGGTGGATGCCGACTTCGCTGATCCCGAACCCGCGCAGCGCCAGCTCGTAGGTCCAAAAGAGCAGGGGCGGCTTGTTGTTCCACACCCCCTGGTAGAGCACCGCCCCGTGGGCCGCGAGCCAGGCGGTGACGGTGTACCCGGCCTCGTCGACCTGCCAGGGCGGCTCGAACAGCGAGGGGAGGTGCAGCACCGCATACAGGCCCAGCCCCGCCAGCAGCAGGGGGTCGGGCGCGCGCCGCTCGGCTCGGGTCGGTCTCGCCATCTGCCTGGCTGCCACTTTGGGGCCTGGCGCTGGTGCCCGTGAACCCGCCATCTCGGCGGCGACCTCGCCGGGGCTCCCCTACACTGACCGGGATGCGATCCGGGACCCCGAGGTTGACCGGGTGAAGCTCCTGGAGCACCAGGCCAAGGCGCAGCTGGCCCGGGCTGGGGTCGCGGTCCCCTCCGGCCGTCTCGCCCGCTCCGCCGACGAGGCCCGGGCCGCCTTCGAGCTGCTCGGCCCGGTTGCGGTCAAAGCGCAGGTCCCGATCGGCGGGCGCGGCAAGGCCGGCGGGATCCGGCTGGCGCGGACGGCGGACGAGGCCGCCGCCGCCGCCACCGCCATTCTCCAGATGGAGGTGCACGGATACCGGGTGCCCAGCGTCCTGTGCGAGCAGCTGCTCGCGATTGCGGGCGAGCTCTACTGCGGGATCGCGGTGGATCGGGACCAGCGCGGCCTGGTGGTGATGCTCTCGCTGGCCGGAGGCGTCGAGATCGAGGAGGTGGCGGCGGCCACACCCGGCCGGATCGCCCGGCTCTGGCCGGACCCCTTCGCCGGCCCGCTCCCCTTCGAGGTCCGCCGACTGGCGCTGAGCGCGTGCGTCGGCGAGGCCGTGCCAGGGGGCCTGCTCCCGGTGCGGCTGGCGGCCCTGCTGGTCCCGTTCGTGGGCGCGCTCTACGACCTCGCCATCCGACTCGACGCGACCCTGTGCGAGGTCAACCCCTTGGTGGTCACGGACCAGGGGCAGCTGGTCGCCGGGGACGCCAAGATCGAGGTCGACCCCAGCAGCGAGTTCCGCCATCCCGAGCTCGCCGTCGACCCGTCCACGGACGCGGGCGCGGCCACCAGCGGCGAGGACCCGCTCGACGTCGAGGCGCGGGTCCGCGGCCTCACCTACGTCCACCTGGGCGGGAGCATCGGCGTGATCGGCAACGGGGCCGGTCTGGTGATGAACACGCTCGATCTGGTCAAGCAGAGCGGTGGCGAGCCCGCCAACTTCCTCGACATCGGCGGCGGCGCCCGCGCCGAGGTGGTTACCCGGGCGCTGGAGATGGTGGCGCTCGACCCTGCCGTGCGCGGCATCTTCGTCAACATCTTCGGGGGGATCACCCGTGGGGACGAGGTGGCCCGCGGGGTGATCGCCGCCCGCGACGCCGCCGGGATCCGGGTTCCCTTGGTGGTGCGGATGACGGGGACCCGGGAGGAGGAGGGCCGCCGGCTGCTGCTGGAGGCGGGCATCACCCCGGCCACCGGTGCGCCCGAGGCGGCGGCCGCGATCGTGGCGCTCGCGCGCGCCGGGGCGGCGTCCGGATGAGCATCCTCGTCACCCGCGCCACCCGGCTCGTGGTCCAGGGGATGACCGGATCGGAGGGGACGTTCCACACCGAGCAGATGCAGGCGTACGGCACCACCGTGGTCGCGGGCGTCTCGCCCGGCAAGGGCGGGACCACCCACCTGGGGGTGCCGGTCTTCGACACCGTCGAGGCCGCGGTCGCGGCCACCGGCGCGAACGCCGCGGCGGTGTTCGTCCCCCCGCCCGCCGCCGCCGACGCCATCATGGAGGCGGCCGACGCCCGGATCCCGCTGGTGGTGGCGATCACCGAGGGGATCCCGGTGCCCGACACGATCCGGGCGCGGGCCTTCCTGGAGCGGCGCGGGGTGCGGATGGTGGGCCCGAACTGTCCCGGGCTGGTCTCGCCGGGGGAGCGGGTCAAGGTGGGCATCATCCCCAACCACATCAGCCGACCCGGGCCGGTGGGGATCGTGTCCCGCTCGGGCACGCTCACCTATGAGATCGTGCAGGCGCTCGGCCGCGCCGGGATCGGGCAGTCGACCTCGGTCGGGATTGGCGGAGATCCCATCCCCGGACTCAGCTTCCGCGACGTGCTGGAGCTGTTCGCGGGCGATCCCGCCACCGAGCTGGTCGTGCTGGCCGGGGAGATCGGGGGCTCCGACGAGGAGCGGGCGGCCGAGCGGATCGCGGCCGGGTACCCCATGCCGGTAGTCGCGTTCGTCAGTGGCCGGAGCGCCCCCGCCGGCAAGCGGATGGGCCATGCCGGAGCCATCATCTCGGGGACCACCGGCACGCCCGCCTCCAAGGTCGCAGCGCTCACCGCCGCGGGCGCGCTGGTCGCCGACACCATCGAGGGGATCGTCACCGCGGTGGCGGAGCGCCTGCCGTCGGTACCCCGCCCGGTTTGACCGGCGCGGACGCGGCGGCGCCCAGGGAGCGCGGGTGGACTTCGATCTGAGCGACGAGCAGGCGGCCATCCAGGCGGCCGCCCGGGCCTTCGCGGACGAGGTCGTGGCTCCCCGGGCGGCCGAGGCGGACCGGCTCTCGGAGTTCCCCCTGGAGGTGGTCCGCGCGATGGGCGAGCTGGGGTTCTTCGGCCTGCCGTTCGCCGAGGCGCTGGGCGGCGTGGGCGCAGGCTTTGTCGCCTACCTGCTGGCGCTGGAGGAGGTGAGTCGCGCCGACGCCGCAGTGGGCATCACCTTGGAGGCGGCGGTGTCGCTGGGGATTGCTCCGATCGCGGTCTTCGGCACTCCCGCCCAGCGGGAGCGTCTCCTGCCCGACCTTCTGGCCGGGCGTGGCCTGTGGGCCTTCGGCCTGACCGAGCCGGAGGCGGGCTCCGACGCCGGTGGCACCCGCACCCGCGCCGTCCGCGACGGCGGCGCCTTCGTCATCACCGGCGAGAAGTGCTTCATCACCAACGCCGGCACCCCGCTCAGCCGGGGGGTCACCCTGACCGCCCGCACCGACCCGGCGGGAGTGGCCGGCGGTCGGCCCCAGATCTCGGCCCTGCTGGTGGAGCGGGGCACCCCGGGGTACCTCATCGGGCCGCCCTACCGCAAGCTCGGCTGGCATGCCAGCGACACCCGGCCGCTCAGCTTCAGCGACTGCCGGGTCCCGCAGGCCAACCTGCTCGGCGCCGAGGGCGGCGGCTTCCGTCAATTCCTCTCGGTGCTGGAGGGTGGGCGGGTCGCGATCGCCGCGCTGGCGGTGGGGGTGGCCCAGGCCTGCCTCGACGCCTCGGTGGCGCACGCCCGTGCCCGGCGTCAGTTCGGCCGTGCGATCTCCCGCTTCCAGCTGATCCAGGCCAAGCTCGCCGACATGGCCACCCAGATCGAGTGCGCCCGGCTTTTGGTCTGGCGGGCGGGGGCCCTGATTGAGGCGGGGCGGCCGGCGGGGCGTCAGGCCGCGATGGCCAAGCTGCACGCCAGCGAGGTCGCGACCGCCTGTGCCAACCAGGCGGTGCAGATCCACGGGGGATCGGGTTTCCTCGAGGACCTGCCGGTCGCTCGGCTCTACCGCGATGTCAAGATCAACGAGATCGGCGAGGGAACCTCCGAGATCCAGCGGCTCGTGATCGCCTCCCACCTGCTCGGCCACGGCGGATCGGTGGGGCCGCTGCTCGGCGAGGTGGGGCCAACGTCGCAGTAGGCGGAGGGCCGCGCGCGCGTTCCCGAACCCGCCGTGCGGGTCGGGCCCGGGTCGGACCCCGGCGCGACGGGGTCGGCGCCCGGGGCGCCCCGGGCCGACGGTGCCGAGGGACCGGTCCAGGGGCTGAGCCGGCGGTCGGGATCCCCGGGCCCCGGCCGAGCTCCCGGGTCGGGGCGCCCAGTCCGGGGCGGCCAGCTGGGCGGCCGTGCTGGTGGCGTCGAGTGCGGTCGGGGCCGGAAGGCGGGCCGCTGCGGGCGCGCTCCCAGCCGATCGGGCCGGGACGGCCCCCGCGCGACCCCGGGATCTGGCGCCTGCGCGCCAGCCGATGCCAGGCCCACGCCGGGGGGGATCCCTGCACCCCGACATCGCCTGGCATCCGGCCTCAATTCTCGACGCGCGCGCCCGCGTGTCGGCATCGGGATGAGAGCCGCCTCCCGGAGCCGCTCGCCGGCGCGACTACCATGGGCGGGTGGCCGCCAGCGACCCCGTCATCGTCGCCGCCGTCCGCACCCCGTTCGGCCGGTTGGGGGGGAGCCTGGCGCGGCTCGGGGCCGTCGAGCTGGGCGCGCTGGCGATCCGGGCCGCCCTCGATCGGGGCGGCCTCGCCGCGGAGGCCGTGGACCAGGTGATCATGGGCACGGTGATCACCGCCGGACTGGGCCAGGTCCCCGCCCGCCAGGCCGCGCTTCGGGCCGGGCTGCCGGCGGAGGTGTCGGCGCTGACCGTGAACAAGGTGTGCGCCTCCTCGCTGAAGGCGGTGAATCTCGCCGCGGTGCTGATCCGGGCGGGGGAGGCTGAGGCGGTCGTCGCCGGCGGGATGGAGTCGATGTCACAGGCGCCCCGCCTGCTCGGCGGGACCAGGTCGGGTCAGGCGACCGGCGATCTCGTGCTCACCGATGCCCTGCTCCACGACGGTCTCACCTGCCCCATCGACGGGGTCGCGATGGGGGAGCACGGCACCACCGTCGCCCGCGAACTCGGGGTCTCGCGTGAGGAGCAGGACGGCTGGGCGCTGCGTTCTCAGCAGCGCTACGAGGCCGCTCGCCTGGCGGGACGGCTCACGGACGAGCTGGCTCCGGTGGCGGTACCGCAGGGGCGGGACGGCTTGGTGATGGTGGACCGCGACGAGCAGCCCCGGCCGGACACGACCCTGGAGCGGCTGCGGGCTTTGCGCCCGGTCTTCGGCGGCGCGGACGGGACCGTCACCGCCGGCAATGCGCCCGGCATCAACGACGGTGCCGCCGCGATCCTGCTGCTGCGCCGGGATCGGGCGGTGGCGCTCGGGCTCCCGGTGCTGGCCACCTGGCTCGGCTGTGGCGAGGCGGCGGCCGACCATCCCTACCTCGCCACCGTCCCCGCTCTCGCCCTGGCGCGCGCGCTGGCGCGGACCGGGGGAGCGATCACCGCCGCGGACCTTCAGGTGGTCGAGATCAACGAGGCCTTTGCGTCGGTGGCGATCACCAGCACCAGGATGCTGGGGGTGGACCCGGAGCGCGTCAACCCCAATGGCGGGGCGATCGCGATCGGACACCCGATCGGCGCCTCCGGCGCCCGGATCCTGGCCACCTGCATCCACGAGCTGCGCCGCCGTGGGGGCGGGCTCGGGGCGGCCACCATCTGCTCGGGAACCGCTCAGGGGGAGGCGACCCTGGTCGAGGTCGGGTGACCCAGGTGGCGGGATCGGACCGGCCTCCGACCCCGGCCAGCGGCCCCCACCCGGATCGGCGCCTCGGTGATGAGCAGCTCACGATCCAGCGCTCGCTGCGCGAGCTGGCGCAGCGACGGATCGCCCCGCGGGCGGCGGCGATCGACCAGGCGGAGGCGTTCCCCTGGGATGTGGTCCAACTGCTCCGCGAGCATGACGCCTTCGCGATCGGCTTCCCCGCCGCCGTCGGCGGCCTCTCCGGGTCGGCCCTCTCGCTGATCGTCGCGATCGAGGAGGTGGCACGCGCCTGCGCCACCTCCTCGCTGCTGCTCGCGGTGCAGGCGCTGGGGGGAGCGCCGATCCTGCTGGCGGGGACCGCGGCGCAGCGCCAGCGCCTGCTCCCCGACCTCGCCTCCGGCCGGCGCCTGGCCGCGTACGCGCTGAGCGAGGCGGACGCCGGCAGCGACCCCAAGGCGATGCGCACCCGGGCGGTTCGCGACGGCCGCGACTACATCCTCGACGGGGCCAAGATGTGGATCACCAACGGCGAGGTCGCCGAGCTGATCGTGGTGTTCGCGGTGACCGATCCCGCCCCGGGCGCCAGCGGCATCTCGGCCTTCGTGGTGGAGGGCCACCCCCCCGGGCTGGTGCGCAACCCGATCGGCGGCAAGCTCGGAATTCGCGGCAGCAGCACCGCCGAGCTCGTCTTCGCGGGGGTGCGGGTCCCCGCCGCCAACCGGCTGGGGGCCGAGGGCGACGGCCTGCGCTTGGCGATGGCGGTCTTGGACCGCTCCCGTCCCTCGGTGGCGGCCCAGGCGCTCGGGATCGCCCAGGGTGCGCTGGACGAGGCGGTCCGCTACGCCCGCCAGCGTCGTCAGTTCGGCCAGGCGATCGCCGAATTCCAGGCGATCCAGTTCCTGCTCGCCGACATGGCGACCGGCGTCGAGGCGGCGCGCGGGCTGGTGTACCTGGCGGCCTCGCGGATTGACGCCGGCGATCCCGACATCTCCGGGATCGCCGCGATGGCGAAGCTGTTCGCCAGCGACACCGCGATGCGGGTCACCACCGACGCCGTCCAGGTCCTCGGCGGGGCCGGCTACGTTCGCGACTTCCCGGTGGAGCGGATGATGCGCGACGCCAAGATCACCCAGATCTACGAGGGGACCAACCAGATCCAGCGCCTGGTGATCGCCCGGCGGCTGCTGACTCAGGCGGCGGCGACGGGGCCTCGGCCGCCTGGCCGCGCTTGACCGGGGGAGCATCCGAACCAATACTTCCTGACGTGAACCGTACACCGCACGCGGGAACTGACGTCGTCCCCTCGCCCGGCACCGCGGCGGCGGCGCCCGCGGAGCTGGTGGAGCGGTTCCTCGCGCTTCAGCCGAGGATCGAGCGCGCCCTCGACCTTGGGCTCCCCACCGAGCTGCGCCGCGAGCTGGGATCGGTCACCGCCCACCAGCTGGAGGCGCTGGGCCAGCTCCCGGCGACGGGCCAGACGATGCGCCGGTTCGCCGCAGCCGTGGGGATCAGCGGGGCGGCGGCGACCGCCCTGGTCGACCGGATGGTGGCGCAGGGGCTGGTGGAGCGGCTCCCCGATCCCCAAGACCGTCGCACGGTGTGGGTCGCGCCCTCGGAGCGGGCCCGCGGGATGCTGATGAGCTATCAGGCCTGGCGCCGGGCCATGATGGCGTCGGTGCTGCGCCGCTTGGACGTGGGCCAGATCGCCGCCCTCGTCGAGCTCCTGGACACCCTCACCGGCTCGGAGGAGGAGAGTCCTCCCGCCGCCAGCGCCAGCTTGCGGATCACCCCGCCATCCGCTCAGAGTTCCCGTCGCGATGCCGACGACGGCTCCTGACCCCCGGGGCGAGGCCGACGACGACGCCGGACTGGCGCCGGTTGTCGACCGCTGGCTGGTCACCCAGGCCCGGCTCGAACGCCGCTTCAGCGACGCGCTGGGAGGACGCCTCCGCCGTCACCTCGCCTCGGTCACCCTGCTGGAGCTGGATGCCATCACCCAGCTTCCCGCGGATGGCCTGACTCCCGAGCAGCTGGGCGCGAGCCTTGGACTGGCGGAGGCCGAGAGCCGCAAGCTGGTGACCCGTCTGGTTCGACGCCGCATGCTCCGGCGCGAGGGTCGGGAGCGGCGGGTGGTCACCGGCCCCCGCGGTGACGAGATCCTCACGGCCATCCGGCAGGCCCAGGCCGAGCTGCTGCACGATCTCTTTGCTCGGCTGCCGGCGCAGAAGCGGGATCAGATCCTGGATGTCAGCGCCAGCATCCTGCGGGCGAGCCGGGCGCTGCGCGATGAGACCAGAGCTCCGTCGGGGGGGTCAGCCTAGGCGGAGCCCGCCCCGTCCCCGAGGCCCACGATCGGGCTGGCGCGGTCAGGACAACGTGCCGGGCCCGGCAGATCCCTCCACCCGGGCCGGGGGTGGCGAGCCCAGCCGCCCGAGGGCTCCACCGGGACGTCTCGGGCGCTCGGCCGAACTCGGCCGGCAAGGCGCGTGGGTGCCGTGGGCTGAGGCCGCCGCTGCCTCCCCGGTCCCGCCGTCTGCCCCTGCGGCAGTCCCGGCGCCGGCGGCGAGCCCGGCCGGTCGCGCTCACACGGGCCCCCACGCCCACGATCGGCCAGCTGACGCTAGCCCGCCCCAGCGACCGGGCCCCGCTCGCAGGGTGGCCGGCCGGCCCCGGGGGCTCGGGCGGCGGGGAGCCTGGCGGGGTCAGGCCCCGGTCGCCAGCCACCCCACTCCTTTGGGGAATCCGGCGGCGGCCCGCCCATCCCCGCCCGCCTGGAGGCGACGGCGGACGGTCTTGGCTCCCCGGTGAACCAGCAGCTTGACGGCCTCGACGCTGCGGCCGAGCCGACGGGCGATCTCCGGGTACTCGCGGTCCTCACCGAAGCGCAGCCACAGGGCCTCGCGCTGCGAGGCCGGCAGCTGCTCGGCGGCGGACCACACCATCCGCACCAGCTCACGAAGCTCGACCACAGCGTCAGGGCTGGAGCCCGGGTCGGCGACCGATCCCAGGGCATCCAGGCTGACCGACGGGCGCCGGGTGCGGTAGTGATCGCAGAGCCGATGAGCGGCGATCGTGTACAGCCACGGGAGCGCCGATCCGCGCAGAGGTCGATAGCGGGGCAGCGCCGCGACCGCGCGGCAGAACACATCACTGGTGAGCGACTCGGCGGTGAACTCGTCGCGCACGCGACGGCGGAAGAAACGCAGGATCGCAGGCTGGTGCTCGCGGAACATCGTGTCAGCCAGCTTGGCGGCGGGCGCAGGTGCGGCGTCGGCGATGGCCCTGTCAATGCGCATCATGGTGCATCCCTCCTGGTGGCGATGCCGGCCTTGGCTGCTCCCACGCAGGCTACCATCCGACCCACCGTCATGCAAGCGATCCCGCTATTTTGCTTTGAAAAATGAACAGGGAGTAAAACATGAGCCATACGGTTGGTTCGCTGCCCTAAGCGCTCTCCGGCAGCGATGGCTGGGGACTCCGTGACCGGCCGACACGCATAAGCACGATTGCTTTTGGTGTCGAACAGAACTCCTGTGGGATCGCTCGCGCCGTGATCAGTCGCGGCGGCAAGCATCAGAGTTCGGTGCGACTGTGGCCGTGCATGGGCACGCTGCGAAGCCTGAAACCGTCGGCCACGCGCCACGTTAGTTGGGGTTGGGGACCCAAGCGATCGACCTGCCTTTCCCCCCCATCCGCTGCAGCCACTCGCAGGAGCACAGAACCATGTCCCAGGCCACCACCCGCTTCGTCGGCACGGTCACCGAGCTCGCCCCCGTGGCAGCGCGTGTCCGGGACGAGGGCTCGATGACCCGAGCCACTCGACAGATCCGGCTCGCGATGGCGGCGCATGCCCACCGGGCGGAGGCGCGCCGGTGGCGTCGCCGCGGAATCCAGGCGATCGACCGCGCGCTCGATCACCTCGAAGAGCTCCACAGCGCCGATGTCGCGCCTGGTCACGCGTACTGCCAACAGATGGTGGACGACATCATCGCCGCCACCGGGATGGATGCCCCGGCCCGGGTCCGTCGTGCCTCCAGCTCCTACCATCTCCACTCGGCGCTGCTGCTCTGGCAGGAGCGCGTCATGGAGGCGCTCATCCCCGCACGCCAGCGGCTGTACCCGGACCTGGATCCGGAGGTCGACGAGGTGGGGCTCCCTGGACGGCCCCGGCGGGAGCCGACGGCCCCGAGACGTGCACGCCTCGACTGACGTCCCGCTCACCGCGACCGACTGCGGACCCCGGCGGCGAGAGGTCCGGCGGCCGAGTCGCGGCGGGGTGGCCCCGATCACGGTGAGGAGCGCGCTCCAGGGCCGATGCCCACCCGTCAGGCACCACCCCATCGGACCGAGATCACCCCGGGGCATCCGGCTGTGGCGCCACTCTCAGACGGGCGGGAGGCCGATTCGTGGCCCCTCCCCCGTGATGCCGCGGCGGACCCGGGCGTGCCCTGGGGCCGCCGGCGAGCACCCCAAGTCCCCGCGGGGATCGGCCGGCTCGTGGCGCCGGTGCGAGGCGAGCGGCTCGCGTCGATCGACGGCGGGACGAGCGGCTGGGATTGGCGGCGGAGATGGCGGACATCGCCGGCCCCCCCCGCGGCCGCGACCCGAGTCGCGGCGGGCTCCGGCCCGCGTCTCCGCAGGACCCCTCCCGCGGGTGGGGCGGGTCGGGAGCGCCGATGCGGCAGCTCGCAGTTCGCGTGCCCTGGCCCGGTTGGCGGTCCGGACGGCGACCCGGACGTGGTGGGAGCCCGCCCAGCCGGAGGTGGGGCACTCGACCGTGATGCCGCGGCTCAGGCGCCTCACCCGTCCCCGCTATCCACCCCGATCTCCTGGGGGGGCGACCCGCTCGCGTTCGTCGGCTCCCGCTCCAGCGCGGACATCGGTCAGCGGCTGCCGGAACCGCCGCATTCCGGAGTGCCCGGCGTCGGCGAGCCTCGCGGGCGTGGCCAGAAGCAGCGCCTCGATCGGCGGGCGCCCCTCCCGCGGGTGCTGGTCCGCGGAGCCGACGCGGGGTCGCGCCGGTCAGGAGGCTGCCCGCCCGGAGATCGCCTGCTGTTTCCCGCCACCACCTCGGGTTGGGGCGCGGTCATCACCACGGCGCTGAGACCGCGGTCGTCAGCGGGGGGACGGATGCCGGCGGCGCTCTGATGCCGGACTCGCGATGGCTCGCGTTCGCAGCGATCACGCGGCACTAACCCCCGCTGCACCGTGGCCCAGGCCGGCGCCCCTGCCGAACGCCTCCGGTGGGTGCGGGGACGCAGCGGGTCGAGTTCCCCACCGAATTCGCGGGCGGCAGGCAGTCCCACGGGATCCGCCCCCGCGTCCGTCGCGGGAGCGGATCTGATCGCGGATCGCACTCGGTGGGGCGGTGAAACTCCCGGGCGGTGGGGCGGTTAGTCCGGATGACGGACCGGCGGCGGTCCCTTTGCCGTCGATCCCACCCGAGGGCCGGTCACTCACCGGCCGGATCAGGAGGCTGAGCATGGATCCGCAGATCGACGAGCAGCAGGAGGTGGTGACGCGGTCGCGCACCCCCACCCCCCAGGGTGAGGTGGCAACCCAGTCGGTCTATCGCCGCGGGGCCAGCCGCCCGGCGGGGTTCCGGGGGCAGCAGCTGGTCTGGCTCCTGCTCGGACTGGTCGACTCCGTGCTGGCTCTCGACTTCCTGTTTCGGGCGCTGGGCGCGGGGCACGCTGGATTCGTGTCCTTCGTCGGCACCACCGGCGGATCCCTGTCGGCTCCCTTCGCGGGCATCGTCAGCGGCACCGCCAATGGGCACGCCCTCAGGTGGGCGGAGATCGTCGCGATCATCGTGTGGACGCTGGCCGCCTGGTTCCTGGTGCGCGGGATCGCGATCGCGTCGGCTCCCCGGCTGTCACCCAACCACACCGTCTGACTCCATCCGAGACATGAGGAGGTCTCATGCTCGCCCTCGTCCTCTGCCTACTCCTGATCGCCATCCTGTTCGGCGTCAGCACTGCCGTCCACCTCCTGTGGATCGTGGCGGTGATCGCCTTGGGGCTCTGGCTGCTGGGCTTTGTGTTTCGGCCGCGGGGCGGCCGCTGCTGGTACTGGTGATGGCGACCACGGGACGGGGCCCGAGGTCGGGCCGATGCGGCCCGGAGGTCGGCCTGGTCAGGGGCGGGGCGGGCGGTGACGGTGCCGGCGCCGGCGGGGGATGGTCGCGGCGCGTGTCCGGGTGGAGCACGGTCGGCCTCGGCGTCGCGTCCCGTCGGTCACGGTCGGCGAGCCGTTGACCGTGATCGTCGCCTCCGCCTCCCGGCTGGAGATGCTGCAACGGTGGCCGAGACGACCCGAGGGGACCGCCGGGCGCGCGCGCCGCCAGCATGGTCGTCGTCACCCGCCCGGCGGAGGTGGGCCAGGCCGGAGTCGCAGACCGCCCGGTGAGCGTGCCGTCGAGCCGGGATGATGGGGAGGTGACCCGCACCTCCGAGGAGCCCACGGCGGCCCCGACCGCAGGCGCCGAGTCGGTCGCGCCCCGCCGGCGGGAGCGACCGCACGTCGTAGTGGTCGGAGCGGGCTTCGCCGGGCGGGCGGTGGTGGAGGGGCTCCGCCGCCGCCCGGTGCGGGTGACGCTGATCGACCGCCACCCGTACCACACGTTCCAGCCGCTCCTGTACCAGGTCGCCACCGCCGGCCTCAACGCCGGCGACGTCGCCTTTCCCACCCGAACCCTGATCCGCCGCCAGCGGCGGGTCGTCTTTCGTCTGGGCACGCTCGCCGGGGTCGACCCGAGCGAGAAGGTGGTGCGCCTCGAGGATGGGGGAGCGATCGGCTTCGACTACCTGGTGCTGGCCTTCGGGGCCACCACCAACCATTTCCAGGTGCCCGGGGCGAGTCGCCACAGCCTGTCGATCTACACCCTCGACGATGCGCTGGCGGTGCGCACCCGCATGTTCGGGGAGCTCGAGCGTGCCGCCGCGTTCGGCGCCGCCGACGGCGCCCTCACCGCCGTGATCGTGGGGGGTGGTCCCACCGGGATCGAGATGGCGGGGACCCTGGCCGAGCTGCGGGCGATGACCCTCGGCCGCGACTACCCGCAGCTGGACCCGGCGGCGGCGCGGGTGATCCTGGTGGAGCAGCGCGACCACCTGCTCACGCCCTTCCCGCCGCGGCTGCGCCGCCACGCGCTGAGCGCCTTGGTGCATCGCGGGGTGGACGTGCGCCTGCGGGAGTCGGTCGCCGAGGTGGCCGCGGACCACGTGGTGCTGGGATCGGGGCGGGTGATCCCGACTCGGATGGTGGTCTGGGCGGCTGGGGTCGGCGTCGACCCGGTGGCCGGTCGCCTCGGGCTCGCCCAGGGTCCCGGCGGGCGGCTCGCCACGGACCCCGACCTCCGGGCCGCCGGCCAGGCCGCCGTGTTCGTCGCCGGGGACCTGGCGGCGGCGGCCGGCCCCGGGGGTGCTCCCCTGCCCCAGCTGGCGCAGCCCGCGCTCCAGGCGGGCCGCCACGTGGCGCGCCAGATCGACCGGATCATGGCCGGTCTCGACACCGAGGCCTTTCGCTACCGGGACCGCGGCATCATGGCCGCGATCGGCCGCCGCGCTGCGGTCGCCCAGCTTCCCGGAGGGGTCCAGCTCACCGGGACGGTCGCCTGGCTGGCCTGGCTCGGGCTGCACATCCTGGTCCTGGCGGGCGTGCGCAACCGGCTCTCGGTGCTGCTGAACTGGGCCTGGCACTACCTCGCCTGGCGCGGGGGCCCCACCGTCATCGTCGGAGGCTGACCCGCCGGACCCTTATCCTGGCGGGTGCGCCAGGTACGGGCGCCGGCCGCCGACGGGTCACCGTGGGCGACGCCCCCGCCCCTGGTGGTCCTGTCCCCGATCCCTTCCTCTCATGGACCTTCACCCACCTGAGCCCGCTCCCGCGCCCGTCCGCCGGTTGCGTATCGGCCGGATCCAGCTCAGCGGGCGGCGGATGGCCGGAGTGGCTCTCGGACTGGTGCTCGGGCTGGTCGGCTACCAGGCCGGCCGCACCGTGGCCGCGGTCACCAACCTCTTCCACGAGAACGTGCTCCAGATCCTCCACGACACTACCGCGGGGCGCGGCGGCAGCCCCATCGGCCGCCGGATCGCCGCCGGCCGGCGCATCAACCTGCTGGTGATGGGATACGGCGGCAGCGGCCACGCCGGGGGACATCTCACCGACACCATCTTGATCGTCAGCCTGGATCCGGCCACCCACCAGATCGCCGAGATCAGCTTCCCGCGGGATACCTGGGTGCCGATCCCATCCGGCAACGGCACCGCGCACTGGGGCAAGGTGAACGAGGCGTACGCCGACGCGGCCGACGACATCTACCCGGCCCGGGCGGCCCGGTTCCGCGGCGTCAACGGGGCGGGGCGGCTGGCCGAGACCACCTTGACTGCGATCACCGGACTGCACTTCCAGGGGTACGCCGCGGTCGACTTCAACGCCTTCCTCGACCTGGTCAACGCGCTCGGGGGAATCCAGGTCGACGTCCCGGTCGGCTTCAGCGACGACGAGTTCCCGGCGTGCTTCACCTGCCGCGGCAACATCATGGTCACCTTCCGCCCGGGCTGGCAGACGATGGACGGATTGCGCGCACTGGAGTATGCGCGCTCGCGCCACTCGTTCAACGTCCCCTCCCAGGCGACCGACTTCGCCCGCAGCCAGCGGCAGCAGATCATCGTGTCGGCGATCCTGGCCAAGGCGCGCCAGCTGGGTTTCGACATCCCCAAGGTGGCGACCCTGCTCCAGGTGATGGCGGCCAACCTCAGCTGGAACCTCACCTTGGGAGATGTGCACGCTCTCTACGACTGGGGCCGGGGACTGCGGCTGCACGCGATCACCCACGTCAGCATCGACGCCAGCAACTTCGTGTACGAGTGCAACGTGCCCCAGTGCACCCTGGACGACCTCATCCTGGTCGGGGGACCGCATCACCAAGCGCTCCGGCACTACCTCGCCCACCTGTTCGTGCCTCCCGCGGCGCTGGCGGCCCAGGCCCCGGTGGAGGTGGTCGACGCCAGCGGCGGGCTGAATGGTGGGGCCGGACCGCTCTGGACCAACCTGTTCTCGATGCTGGGACTGCGCCTGCTCCCGGCGGGGACCACCGTGCCGGCTGGGACGACTCGGGTGTACGACCTCGCCCCGGCCGACGGCGGTCTGCGCACCGCCCGCTGGCTGGCGCACTACTTTGGGGTGCCGATCTCGGCCCCGCCGCCGGGGCTGCGCTTCGATCTCGGGGCGAAGGTAGCGGTCGCGCTGGGAACTCGGATGCAGTCTCAGGTCGGAGAGCTGCCGCCGCCCCCGTCCGCCACCGGCGCCGCCGGCCTGGCGGTGGTGCCGGCGGTCGTGCCGCCCCCGGCCCCCGCTCCGGCGCCGCCGGCGCGCCCGACCGCAGCGGTGGCGCCGACGCCCACCCCGCCCCCGCCCCCCTCGCCCGCGGCAACCCGCAGGCCCGCTCCCACGCCGGCGCCCACCCCGCGCCCGCGGCCGACCCTGACCCCGCGGCCGACCCCCCAAGCAACCGCGACCCCGCGCCCGACCCCCAGGCCCGCGGCCACCCCGCGGCCGACCCCGACGGCAACCGCCCGCCCCACCCCCCGGCCGAGCGCGACCCCGCCTGCGACCCCCTCGCCCTCCCCGACCCCGTCGCCGCGCGCGTCACCCACCCCGCTCGCGGCGCCGACACCCACCCCGGTGGCGACGCCGACGCCCACCCCGCTCGCGACGCCGACACCGACGCCCACGCCCACTCCCACCCCCTGAGCCGGACGCCGCCCCGCCCCGCCCCGCCCGCTAGACTCGCTC
>DATKRN010000065.1:0-9405 GCA_035532155.1 Verrucomicrobiia bacterium
GAACGCGGGGCGGCGCGGGCAGCGGCGGGTCAGCCACCAACCGCCGGCCCCGACAACGCCCCAGAAGGCGGCGACCCCGGGGTCGCCGCTCGTGACGATGGAGGTGGTGCCGAGCCCCAGCCAGGCGACCGCCAAGACGCGGCGCCCCCAGCGCCACGCCCCACGCCAGGGTGCGGACAGCGCGGATCACGGGGGGCGTGCGCGGCGCGGGCGCGGACGGCGGCCTGGAACGAACGCGGCGAGCGCGGGGATGGGGCCGGGGTCGTCCAGGGGCGTCCGGCGGGGGGTGGCGGCCCTGGTGGGCGGCGAGGGGATCACAGTCGCGCTGGAGCCCCACCACCCCGACGGCCCATCACTCCGCGGCGCAGCGGGGGTGGCGCCGGGAGCGTATGCCGCGGCGCCTCGGGCGGCGAGGGCGGCGAGCCGGGCCACCAGTGAGCCGTGGGAGTGCCAGCAGGTGGGGACGTTCACCCCCAGGGCCTGGAGCCGGGCCACCAAGGCCGCCAGGCCGGCGTATGCCGGCACGAAGGCTCCGGATCGTCCGGTGGTGGTTACCCCTCCGCCAGCGTCTGGGCGGCCGCGATGACGGAAGCGCGATGGCAGCGGCTACGCCGCTCGACGTCGCTGAATCCGGGAACGCGTGACAGTGGAGTTTGCGACTGTCAGCGTGCCATCAGGCGGCCTCTGCGAGCACGCCGAGGAGGGTGGCGACATTTTCGCGACGGAGTTCGGCGGCCGGGGAGGCATCGAAAATCGTCAGCGTCCAGGTCGCAATGCGGAGCGACGCGACCGCGTCGGCGAATGACGGGGTCCGCTTGCGCGCGTACCAGGGCCGAGTCGGCCACGGGGCGTGCGCGTGCTCGGTGACGAGGAACCAATGCCAGACGGCTGCCGAGAGCCAGCAGGCCAGCGCGACCGCGCGCCGGTCCGTCCCCGACCCAGGTCTGCGGGTCTTCGGCGTCCAGGAACTGCTTGCAGTTGCGGAAGGAGTCCTCGATCGCCCAGCGGTCCGCATAGGCGGAGGCCACACGGGCAGCATCCGCCGTGACGTCCGTGGCGACGAAGAAGTCATCGGGCTCGGCGCCATCCGGGTCGCGGACAATGACGCACAGCACGAGCCGGTCGGGATAGGCGCCGCACCAGAGCACGGGGCGCGCCCACAGGTCGCGCACGATGGCGCGGCCGCGGCAGGCGACTGGGGCGCGCGTCCAAGCGGGGACGGTGGCTGCGTGCCCGTGCGGGGCGGGCAGGCGGGGGCCCTTCTTGCGGGGGCGGCCACGACGACCGGTCCGCGGCGACGGCGGCTCGAAGAGCGCCACGTTGCGCTGCATCCGCGAGACCACGATGGTGCGCGGGACTGGCCGGCCGACCAGGGGGGCATAGGCGCCATCCGCCACCAGGCAGAACTCCCGCTCCGGCAGCCAGGTGGCCACCTGCGTCAGCATCGCCGCGGCCAACTCGACCAGCGTGGGGCCCCCCTTGCGGTGGAGGCCAACCACGATCGGCAAGGCCAACGGCTCCCAACCCCAGGATGCCACCACACGCAGGGCCAGCACCACGATGTTGAGGCCCCGGGCCGTGACCACGTGGGCGTGGCTGGAGTGGACCGCGTCCCGGTACATCCCAGTGCCTTCGATCTGCCGTCCGCTCTTCTTCATCAAGGTGTCGTCACAGACCAGCGTGACGCGGGCTTGGGGGACCCAGTGGGTGACGAGGAGATCCAGGAGCTGGCGCCAGAGCGCGTCCATGGACCAGTGGCCCACCCGCAGCCAACGCGCATACGCGCCGTAGCGATGCCGAACCGGCGCGGGGATGACACTCTACAGCCGCGTGAGCGTGTGGCGTCCCGGACAGAGCACCCACCCGGTCAGCAGCTGATCGAACAGCTGGGCGCTCGGCGCGGTGAAACAACTGGCGAAAGCGGACGGGATGCGAAGCCAGGTCGGGGGAGCAGGCACGGTGAGGAGACCTCCCGACGCACCACTCGGCGGTCAGGGGCGGCCGCGCGGCGGTGGCTTGACCCTGCCGCGACCGTGCGCTACCATCCGCTGGCCCTCGTGTGGTGGCTTGGTGTAACTACCGACACCTTGCCACACGCGGGCTTTCTTGTGAACAGCCATTCGTCGACCTCGCTCCGACTGGCGACCAGCCCGGTCAGCGTCCCGATCCCGACCTCAGCTCCCGCGAACCCCCGTGCGCCAGCGGGTCACGCCACGCTCAGGCAGCCGAAAGCGAAAACTCCACTGTCAACGGTCTCGAAGAAATCCCAGCTGGGGTGCCTTGGACAGACCGAAGCCGACGGGTCAAGCGCCAACTCTCGGTGACGGTCCCGCTGACGGGTGGACGCGCGACTTCAGCCCGGAGCGAACACGGGAGGGCGAGTGGGTCGCCGGCAGACACTCCGGCCGACCTGACCTGGTCGAGTTCGTTTGCCGGACGGAGTCGAGTCGGCGATGCCCGCGATCGCGATCTCGGACGATGTCCCCTCGCCAACTCCATCCCGATCCTCAGACACGGCACCGTGAGGACGCCACCGAGTCGCATCGCCAGTCCGACCGAGCGGCTGACGGTGTGGATCGCGGTGCCGGCGGTGGCTGACTGGCGAAGACGCCAACGCAC
Source organism: Verrucomicrobiia bacterium (assembly GCA_035532155.1). GTDB lineage: Bacteria > Chloroflexota > Dormibacteria > Aeolococcales > Bog-877 > DAHUZL01. Next base: position 2,620 of record DATKRN010000065.1, read on the forward strand.
CCAGTGCCTCCGGACGCTCGACAACGCCACCAACGTGGTGCACGACGCCAACGTAGACGTGCCCTTCCAGTCCACCCTGGCGGTGGGCGTGAGTGGGGTCGGCACCGATTCCCACGACCGCGCATATCGACTGGACTGCCACCGTCTCCTGCGCGGCTCCTGCCAACTGCCACGACTTCGGCGCCGAGTCGCACGGAGCCATCGTCCACCCCCCACCCTAGCGCGCAGCGGCCGTGCGGAAGAGAAGGGCTGCGAAAGGTTCCGGCCTCCGAAAGGGAGGATGGAGACGGTCGTGTCCTCCTCGCGCACATTTCCCCGGTCCGGACCGCTTGCATGCGCGGCCGCGTACCCATGTTCTCGATAACTGGCGGCCGCCCCGGGCGGCCTCGTCGGCGCTCAGATGGGCGACCGGCAGCGGCCCTGAACCAGAGCGCTCGCCGATCCCACTGGCCTCAACATTGTGTGCCAGACCCTGATACCATTTCGGAAGGGGCGCCGGGTCTTCCGCGCCAGCCCGCGCTCTACCATCCTGACATGTCTGGGCGGCCTAGCCTCCTCACGGTGCGCCCGGCTGACGGAATTCTGGAGATCCAATGTTCGCTAGTTTGGCGACCGGCCCAGAGTCGAGGTCCCCTCGTCTCACTGCGAACCATCCCATTCGGCACGCGGAGCTCTTGGCGGCTTCGGAACCCCTCGGGGCCGACGGTGGGGGCGGGTTGTTTCGACTGAGCGTCCCAGCCGGTCAGCCGGCGGTCCCTGCTTTGGGTACGGCTCACGTGATCGGTCACGCTGTGCGGAGCGAGACCGTGGCCCGCCGTCGTCCTCGCCCGCCAGGGCGGGCCGCCCGACCTGACTGCCGGGAGGGACCGCTCCAGCCCTCAGCTCGGATATCCGTCCGACCTTGTCATCGTCGGCTGACACCGCACCCGGATGGCACATCCGTGAGTACCCTCACACGCTTCGCGCGCGGCCTGTAAGCCCACACCAGAACCAGCGAGATGGGCAGGCATAGCCGCTCCGGCGCCCGGCACCCGCGCTCACCGTATCCGGTCGTGAGCCGGGGCCAGATCGTCGTGATCGCCGGGATTGCACTGGGCTTGGCCATCGCCGCGGTCCTCGCCCCGCTCGCCCTTGCGGTCACCCTGAGTGGGATTCTGCTCGTGTTGTTCACTGCGAGCAATCTCCTCAAGCTGGTGACGGTGAGGCAGGCGCTGCGCGACCCAGTCGTGCTGCGCGTCGCGGATGATGAGATCCGCGCGCTGGCGGCAAGCGATCTGCCTGTCTACACCCTGCTGATCCCGCTCTACCATGAGGCCCAGATCGCCTCACAGCTGATCGCCGGGATCCGCACCCTTGAGTATCCGAGGGATAAACTCGACATCAAGATTCTACTGGAGGCTGACGACGCAGAGACTCGCGCCGCGATCGGGTCGGCACAGCTTCCCGAGGGTGCGGAGGTTCTGACCGTGCCCGACTGGGGCCCGAAGGGCAAGCCCCGCGCCTGCAATGTCGGGCTTTCCCGAGCACGGGGTCAGTACCTCGTCATCTACGATGCCGAAGACCGCCCCGAGCCGCAGCAGCTTCTCAAGGCCGTCGCAGCTTTTCAGAAGGTCGGACCGTGGACGGTCTGTCTTCAAGCCAAGCTCAGCTACTACAACCGCACGCAGAACCTGCTGACCCGACTCGGCACGGCGGAATACTCGGCATGGTTCGACCTGTTGCTCCCGGGGATGCAGTCGCTGGATGTCGCCATGCCGCTCGGCGGCACATCCAATCACTTCGTCACCGAGCGCCTGCGGGAGCTCGGCGGCTGGGAGGCTTACAACGTCACTGAGGATGCCGACCTCGGTGTTCGACTCTATGCAGTTGGCTTCAAGACGGCGATGTTCGAGTCGACGACCTATGAGGAAGCTAACTGCCGCCTGGGCAACTGGCTGCGCCAGCGCAGCCGCTGGACCAAGGGCTACATGCAGACCTACCTCGCCCACATGCGTCACCCGCTGCGGCAGGGCCGTCGGATGGGTCCCCGAGCCTTCCTGGTGTTTCAACTCTTCTTCGGAGTCGCCACGCTTGGCTTGCTCTGCAATCCCCTCTACTGGGGTCTGGCCGTCGCTTGGTTCACATGGCACGTGGTGGGTATCGAGAGTGTGTTCCCCAGGGCGATCCTCTACGCCGGCACCATCAATCTCCTCATTGGCAATCTCGCGTTTCTCCTCACCACCATGAGTGGCTGCTTTGCGCGTCGCAACTATCGTGATGTCAAGTGGATGCTGGCATCACCGCTCTACTGGGCGCTGATCTCGATCGCCGCCTGGAAAGCCTTGCTACAGCTGGCATCCCGCCCGTACTACTGGGAGAAGACCACCCACGGCTTCTGGACGCATGCTGCATCGCCCGGTGGCTCGGACGACCGGACGACGAGATCGTCCGTCGCCTCGCTGCGATACCCGGAGAGCTGATGGCGACAGTGACCAGCACACCAATCTCCACCGCATGGCGGAGCCGCGCAGGTGTCGCCCAAGAATCGCTCGCACGGACACCCTGGCAGGTGATAGGCTTGGCAGCCGTCTTTGCGGCCGGAGCATCCCTGTGGTCGGCCCACTCCGGTTCGATGACGCTGTACAACGATGCCAAGAGCCACCTTGACATCGCCCGCCGCGTTACCGACGCTCTAACACCGGGCCTGGCGCAGCTGGGGACCGTCTGGCTTCCGCTCCAGCAGCTTCTGCTGGTGCCATTTGTGGCGATCGAGCCACTTTGGCACAGCGGCGCTGCTGGCGCAATCGTGAGCGGCATCGCCTTCGTGTATGCTGCTGTGCGCGTCTATGGACTGGCCACCGAGTGGTTCGGCAGTCGGCTCGTGGCTTGGACGGCTTTCACCATATTCGTCACCAACCCCAATGTGCTCTACATGCAGAGCACCGCTCTGCAGGAGCCATTGCTTCTCGCCTTCTTGTTGGGAACCGCGTACCATCTCTCGCGCTGGACGCGCACATTCGCGTTCCCAGATCTGATTGCCTCTGCAGTTCTTACTTTTTGCGCGACTCTTACCAGGTACGATGGCTGGGCGCTCTTTGCCGGAGCATTGGCCCTACTTCTCGTCTGGGGTCTGAGGCACGACCGACGATCGGGATCCACGGAAGCGAATGTCCTCGTCTTTGCGATTGTGGGTGGGTATGGCATCGGGTTGTGGCTCCTCTACAACCTCATCATTTTCCACAATCCGTGGGCCTGGTACAACGGTCAGTACAGCGCGCAGGCGCAGCAGGCGGTCTCCGAGCACCTGGGGCAGCTCCCCACAGCCCACAACCTCGGTCTCAGTGTCCTCAACTACGGCTGGGACATTCTAGATGTCTGCAGCGTTGGGGTGGCGCTTCTGGCCGCAGTCGGGATCGTGACAATGCTCGCGCGAGGACGAGGACGAGGACGAGGGCGCGACCGGAGCTTGTTCTTGGTCGCACTTTTGTGCGCCCCCGTTTTTTTCAACGTAGCCTCCTTGTATCTGGGCCAGTCCGTCGTCGAAGTGCCGCAGGTGGCACCGTTCAATCTCTTCAACGACCGCTACGGGATTATGGCCTTGCCACTCTTGGTGATGTGCGCAGCGGCGCTGGTAGCATGGCGTCAATGGCTTGCCCCGATGGTCATCGCCGTGGCGCTGGCCGGCGCGGCGCTCGCAGTGTGGCAGACGCCGATCACGCTCGCCGACGGAATCAGTGGGGTGTCCGAGGCCAACAGCCAGGCGTCAAGTCAGGTCGCCGGCTACCTTGGATCACACTATCGGGGCGGCAGGGTGCTGGCGGACGACTCGCGAGTGGACCCGCTGGAGTTCTCCTCGGGACTGCCTCTCCGAGACTTTGTGGTCGTGGGATTTCAACCGTATTACGGAGAGGCCGTCGTGGACCCCGCAGCGCACGTGGAGTGGGTGATAGCTGCGGCCCGGGATGCAATTGCTCAGGACATTCACGATCACCCGAGGCGATTCCTCCGCTATCGGTTGGTCATGCGGCGGGGTCCGATCCTCGTCTTCAGGCGGACGGCCGCCCAAGCGTAGCGGCTGTGAGTCTAGCCGCCCATTGCCAGGCGGAGGACGGATGATCGCACGCGCCATGTTCTCCCGGCCTTAGGGGCTCGCTGCCGGCGGAGGGCAGGTGGTCGACGCCCCGGTCTGTAGGAGCACGACGGGCCGAGACCTCCAAGGCGCGGTGACGACGTTGGCCGACGATGGTCCGCTCGCCCACGGAGCCGATGTCCACTTCCGCGTCGCTGCAGACTCCCAAAGGCCGCTTGCCGAAGGCGCTAGGCCGCTGTGGCATCGCCATGGCCGGCCCGCGTGCTGAGACGCGATGAGGTGCTCATGGCCCAGGGACGTTGGCCTAGCGGTGGTGGGGCCGCTAGGCCGCCGACCCGTGGTGATTTCGGCGAGAACCTGAGCCGCATCGTCGCGGCGCATCCCACCCTGTGGTCGGAGGGGACGCCTCGGTCGGGATGCTCATATCAGCGCAAAGCCTCGCCGCCCGGCCCCAAGATGCCCCTCCCGGTCGCGGGTCATGGACTCCCAGTACGCTACCCGAGGTGATCGTCCGGGGGTGAGCGAGGAGTCGACACCCTCGGCGGGTCAGTCGGCCCGGCGACGCTCGCCGACGACGACGTCGCTGCCCATGGCCGGATCGCCGGCGCCTGGCGAAGCCTGCCCGACGCTCGGCATCTGCGGGACCTGATCCTCGGGCGGGCGTGTTCGCAGCAGCGGATTGTGCTCCCAGCGGTGCGCCTACACCAGCGCGGCCAGCCGCGCACGGGAAGTGCCAACAGCCGGTTGAGGAGCCGGTGGCCGGCTGCAGCGCAGCTCCGGTCCCGGCGAGCCCCATCAAGGCGCTGGCCACGGCCCGGCAATCCGGTACTCGAGGGGCGGGCCATCCGCCCGTGGGGTGTCAGCGCTGCGATGGCCGCTGGTCGGGCCGGCGGTCCGCTCGGGTCGAGTCAGACCGCAGCGGATCGCGGTGACCCTGGTGACGTCGGTGTGAGGCGACTGTCCGAGGTTGGACTGCAGCCATCTGACGGACGCGCGACAGTCGTTGACGTTTCCGTCATGGTGCTGCCGCGGCTCCATCGCGCCACCGCGGTCTTCCATCCCGATGTCCGACCATTCCCTCTGATGATCCGACGGCCGCGTGCGACCGGACTGTGGCTCGTCGCTCTGACTTTGAGCCTGGGACTCGGTTGGCTCAACCCGATCGCGTCGCGAGCCCTGGTGGTGAGTCCAAGGGTCTGGGCACTCCGATCGATCGACACCATGAACTGGTCGAAGGACCATCTCCAAGGCGATCAGATCTCAGCGTCAGAGATCCACGCGGACATTTCAGCCGACCGGGGTGCAGGTGCCAACACGGTCGCTATCGATGTCCCATACGATCCGGCCAGCTCATACGTGCCGCCGGTGACACCGGGATACGAGGAGGCCTGGATTCGGGCTGCTCGCCAGCTCCGACTGCACGTCTGGTTCCGGTCGCATTGGAACAGCTGGGAAGGCGACTACAACTTTGCCAAGGCGACTCCCGCGACAGATCCGGGGCGACAGCTCGGACGCGCGGCATCCGTACTCGATGGTCGTGACACCACGTCCTATCTCGCCCTCACCTATCATTGGATCCTTGACCATCGATCCTACTTCCGCAGCGGGGATATCTTCACTCCTGCCGCCGAGCCAGAGAACGCTGGGATAGCCCATGTCGACTGCGGGACTCCGCCCTGCATGTTCGCCAGCGTGGCGGTCTTCAATCAGTGGCTCCAGGACAGTATGACCGTCGACCGGGCAGCCTTCTCGCAATTGCACTTGGACGTCCGCGTGGGATACTGGGGCACCAGTGGCTGGCTGGCCGCCAATAGCGTCCTGTCCAAGGCCACCATTTTCGACATGGGTGTACTGGATGTTGACGACTACCTTCAGTCACCCGCGGCGTTGGTGGCGAACCTCACCCGGATCGAGGGCATCTACCACGTGCCGCTAGTGGTTGGTGAGTGGGGAGATATCTGGAGCCACGGCGACCAGCGGCCGATGGTGTCTGAAATCCGCGCGGTCATGTCAGCCGTTGCTCGCCTCCCCTATGTGATCGGCTTCAATTACTGGCGCGACACCGGTGGCCAAGAGAGCATCGTCAATGCCATAACCCTGCAACTCACCTCGGCTGGGCGCGAAGTGGCCCACTGGTTTCGTATGATGAGTCCCGTGGCTCCGGCGCCGGGCAGAAACCTAGCGCCCAACCCGCCATCGCCATAGAGTCCCGCCGGTCCAGGGTGGAACGCGGAGAGCTCGCCACGGGACTCAAGGTGTTCTGGCAGGGCGAGGGTAGAGCCACGGTCGGCAGCTCCAGCCGCATGCGGGTAGGGGCATTGACAGTGCCGCCAGAAGCCACTCGGTCGGGGCCGTCCTCCCGGGGTCGGAGATGGCCAGACAGCCAGCTGCCGAGCGCGCCGAACTGTCCGCACGGCGCCTCGTTGTGCCCAGCGCACCACCCCTGCGTATTTCGGGGGTAACCGACCAGCCGTTTCGGACGATTCCGACCACCTGTATCGGTGGAGTCCGACCAGGCGTTTCGGTCGAATCGGACCACCTGTTTCGGTGATTCCGACCACTTCGTTGTGGGGACGCCGGAGCGGCAGCGGGGTCAGGAACCTTCCCCTGTGTTCACCTCCTTCTTCGCGACGGGTGGGTTGGTGGGGTGCAGTGTGCCATCCCCGGCCCGGACGGGGTCAGGGTGAGGTCATGGGCGTCGTGGTCGGTCCTCATCG
>DATKRN010000066.1:0-10736 GCA_035532155.1 Verrucomicrobiia bacterium
GGAGTTGCTGCTCGCCCCCCGCCCCGACGGCTCGGCGGCCGCGCGGATCGCCGCGGCCGCGGCCCGCCGGCTCGGCGACGGGCCGCGGATCACGGTGGAGAGCACCGGCCAGCGGTACCGAGAGCTGATGGTCCGGGTCTATGCCGACAGCTTCATCCAGGTCAATCAGGGGACGGTCGCCCAGCTCTACGAGACGGTGGTGGAGTGGCTGGAGCCCCTCATCCCCGCGGGCGCTCACGTGGTCGACGCGTACAGCGGGTTGGGGGTGCTGGCCTGCCGGCTGGCGCAGGGGGGAAGGCGGGTGACCGCCCTCGAGATCAACCCGACGGCGGCGCGACTGTGCCGGCTCCACGCCGAGCTCAACTGCGTGGCCGATCGGGTCGAGGTCCGGCTGGGCCCGGTGGAGCAGCTGCTGCCCGGGCTGCCGCCGGCCGATGCGGTGATCGTGGACCCCCCCCGCGCCGGGCTCGCCCCCGCGGTCAGCGGCTGGCTGGCGCTCGAGGGGCCGCCGACTGTGGTCTACATCAGCTGCGAGCCCGCCACTTTGGCGCGCGACTGCCACGTGCTGGCGGGGCTCGGCCCCTACCGGCTCCGCCGGGTTAGGGTGGTCGACATGTTCCCGCAGACCGCGCACATCGAGACGGTGGTGCTGCTGGAGCGCGGGTGAGGCCGGGGGCCGGGCCGATCCCCGATACTGGACCGTGCTCCCCATGGCGGCTGCTTCGTTCGTCCACCTGCACACCCACACCGAGTACTCGCTGCTCGACGGGGCGACCCGCATCCACGAGCTGGTCGCCCGGACCAAGCTGCTGGGGATGCCCGCGATCGCCATCACCGATCACGGGACGCTCTCCGGCGCGATCGAGTTCTACGATGCCGCCGAGGCGGCGGGGGTGCGCCCGATCATCGGCTGCGAGGTCTATGTCGCCGCGCGCTCCCGGCATCAGAAGGAGGGACGCGCCGACCGTGACCCCTCCCACCTGGTGCTGCTCGCCCGCGATGACGAGGGCTACCGCAATCTGGTCCGCCTGGTCAGCCGCGCTCACCTCGAGGGCTACTACTACAAGCCGCGGATCGACCACGAGCTCCTCGCCGAGCATGCCACCGGCCTGATCGCCCTATCGGGCTGCCTCGGGGGCGAGATCCCGCAGCGGCTGCTGGCCGGCGACGACGCGGGCGCGGAGGCGATCGCGCGCGCCTACCAGGAGATTCTCGGGCCCGACGGCTTCTTCCTCGAGCTGCAGGACCACGGCATCGAGGACGAGGCGACGGCCCGCCGGGGCCTGCTCGCGCTCGCCCGCCGCACCGGGCTGCCGCTGGTCGCGACCAACGACCTCCACTACCTCGACCCCGCCGACGCCGAGCCGCACGAGATCCTGCTCTGCCTGCAGACCGGCAGCCGGCTCAGCGACCCGCGCCGCTTCCGCTTCGCGGGGCCCTCCTTCTACCTGGCCACGGCGGAGGAGATGGCGGAGCGCTTCGCCTACTGCCCCGAGGCCGTCAGCAACACCGTGGCGATCGCCGATCGCTGCCGGTTCGCGCCCGAGCTGGACCGCCGGCTGCTCCCCGGCTACGCCACCGAGACCGATCAGACTCCCGACCAGCTCCTCGCCGATCTCGCCGCCCGCGGGCTGCGAGAGCGGTGCGGGCCCAAGGGGCTGAGCCCAGCCCATGAGGAGCGGCTGGCGACCGAGCTGGCGGTGATCCGCGACACCGGCTTCGCCGCCTACTTCCTCATCGTCTGGGATCTGATCCGGGCGGCCCGCGAGCAAGGGGTGGTGGTGGGGCCCGGACGCGGCTCCGCGGCTGGCAGCGTGACCGCCTACGCGCTCGGGATCACCGGGCTCGATCCCCTGCGGTACGGACTGGTGTTCGAGCGGTTCCTCAACGCGGAGCGGGTGTCGATGCCGGACATCGACATCGACTTCGACGTGGCGGGGCGGTCCCGTGTGATCGAGTACGTGGTTCGCCGCTACGGGCATGACCGGGTCGCCCAGATCGTGACCTTCGGGACCATGGCGGCCCGGGCGGCGCTGCGGGATGTCGGGCGGGTGCTGGATGTCCCCCTCCAGCAGGTCGACCGGCTGGCCAAGCTGGTGCCCCCTCGGCCGGGGGTGACCCTGGAGTCGGCGCTGGCGGAATCGCGCGAGCTGCGCCAGGCGTATGAGACCGAGGACTGGGCCCGCAAGCTGGTCGACAACGCCCGTCGCTTGGAGGGGATCTCGCGCAATGCGGGGACCCATGCGGCCGGAGTTGTGATCGGTCCCGGACCGCTGCAGGAGTACGTTCCCCTGCAGCGCGCGACCGGCACCCGCGACACCGTGGTGACCCAGTTCGACATGGTCGGGGTGCAGCGGGTGGGCCTGCTCAAGATGGACTTCCTCGGGCTGGAGAACCTCACCGTGCTGGAGGAGGCGTGCGACAACGTGGCCCGGGCCGGCGGGCAGCGTCCCGACCTGGAGGGACTCCCGCTCGACGACGCGGCCACCTTCGACATGCTCGGCCGCGGCGACACCTTCGGGGTCTTCTCGATGGAGGCGGAAGGTGCCACGCGGATTCTGGTCGAGATGCGACCCCGCTCGCTCCTCGACCTCGCCGCCGCCCACGCGTTGATCCGCCCGGGGCCGAGCGAGGGCAAGGTGGTCGACCTCTACATGCGCCGGCGGCGCGGCGAGGAGCCGATCAGCTACCCCCATCCTCTGCTGGGGCCGATCCTCGAGGAGACCCACGGGGTCATCCTCTACCAGGATCAGGTGATGCAGATCGCCTCTCGGGTGGCGGGATTCTCGCTGGGAGCCGCCGATCTGCTCCGGGCCGCCATGGGCAAGAAGGACAAGGCCAAGATGGCCGCCCAGCGCGACCGCTTCCTCAGCGGTGCGGCTGCCAACGGGATCGATGCGGCCACCGCCTCCAGCCTCTTCGACACCATCGGCTACTTCGCCGGCTACGGCTTCAACAAGGCGCACTCAGTCGCCTACGGGCTGATCACCTACCAGACCGCCTACATGAAGGCCAATCATCCGCTCGCGTACACCGCCGCCCTGCTCAACAGCAAGGCGGGCCAGTCGGAGCGGCTGAAGCGCGCCATCCGGGACGCCCGCAGTCACGGCATCGAGGTGCGGCTGCCGGACGTCAGCTGGTCCTCGGCCGGGTTCAGCGTGGCCGATCCGGCCGCCGCCGACGCGCCCGGCGGCACCGTCCTCTTCGGGCTTCAGCACATCAAGAACGTGGGCGAGCAGGTGGCCCACCAGATCGTGGCCGAGCGCGGGGCGAGGGGGCCCTACCGCTCGCTCTTGGATCTGTGCCTGCGGGTCGGAGGCCGCGAGCTCAATCGGCGCGTGCTGGAGGCGCTGATCAAGTGCGGGGCCCTGGACACGCTCGGGGAGCGGGCCCAGCTACTGGTCCAGATGGACCTCGCGCTCCAGCGCGCCGAGCGCATCCAGGCTGAGCGTCGCTCGGGCCAGACCTCGCTCTTCGCGACCCTCCAGGACGGCGATCAGCCGGCGCCTGAGGGCGAGGGCACGGTGGCGGTGGTGGCGCTGGAGGAGCTGGCCCCGATCGCCGACGTGCCCCCGATGCCGCCGCGGGAGCGCCTCCAGTGGGAGCGGGATCTGCTCGGCCTCTATCTCAGCGACCACCCGCTGCGGCCGCTCCAGGAGCGGCTCCGGCAGCGCTCTGACACCGAGGTGGTTGAGCTCGCCGGTCTCGGCGGCCACCTGGTCCAGGTGGCCGGGGCGCTGCGCGAGTGCCGCCCGGTGCAGAGCCGGCGGGGGGCCTCGATGGCCTTCTGTCAGCTGGAAGACCTCACCGGCATCTGCGAGGTGGTGGTGTTTCCCAAGGTCTACGAGGCGGCCCACCGCCTGCTCCGGGCCGACGCCGAGGTCGTCGTCAGCGGCCGGGCCGAGGTCGGGTCCCGAGCCCCGGGGGCGCCCGCGGCCGCGGCGGGGCCGGCTCCGCGCGAGCCCGGGAGCGACGGCGAGCTGGGGGTGGAGATGGAATCCCCCGAGGCCGCGATCGAGATCCCCCGGGTGATCGCGGAAACCATCTGGGCCCTCGACGACCCCGGGCTGGAGCACTGGCGCGCCGACGCCACCGTCCACGTGACGCCGGCCGACGCGGGCCGCGAGCAGCTCCAGCGTCTCGCCGGCGTGCTGGCGACCCACCGGGGACCGACGCCGGTGGTGCTCCATCTCCACGACCACGAGGGGGAGCACGAGGTCGAGCTCGGCGAGGGTCATCGGGTCGCCGTCTCCGCTGGACTCGAGCGCGAGGTGCTGGGCTGCTGCGGCTCCGCCGGGTATCGGGTGGAGCGGGTGCGTCCCCAGGCACCCCCGCGCCAGCCGCCCCGCAGGGATCACAGCTGAGGCGGGGCGGGGTCAACCCCGCTCCAGCCCCGCCGCCGCCCCCAGGACCGACTGCTGCGATGCCCGGGGAGCGGGTGCGGCGGTAGATCGGGGAGCGAGCCGCTCCCCCCCCGCCATGGCCCGAGGCCTGGGACCGCGATCCGCTCCGCCGGCGGGACGCGGGTCTGCCGAGCGGCGCTCCGGGCCGCCCTCAGCCTCTCGCGGCCCGACGCAGCTGCGTCGACCGGATCGGGGGCCGCTGCGCCCCCGATCCGGCTCGCTCCGTCTCGGTCCCGCGGGACCGGGGTGCGCCGTCCCTCCGCGACGGGCGCGGCTCAGAGCCGGTTGGCGCCCTGCTGGATGATGGGGAAGAGCCACTCCACCGCGATCAGGGCCAGCAGCAGGACGGTGAACGCTGCCACCGCGGCGCTGTCGCCGGTGCGCCAGCGCGGCACCCGGCGGCGGAAGGGGGCCACGAAGACGTCGGTGAGGGCGCGCGTGGTGAACACCAGCGGGTGCCACGGGTCAGCGTGAAGGAAGGAGATCACCAGCCGGACGAATACCAACAGGACCACCAGGACCAAGATCGCCTGCGCCACCTGCAAGACGATGGAGGTGATCGCCGCCACCGGGTTGGGGAAGACGTTGGCGCCCAGGTTCTGGAGCAGCTGGGCCAGCTCGTAGCAGAGGATGATCGCCACCACCGGGGAGAAGTCGAGGCCCCCGAAGCTGGGAATCACCCGCCGAACCTGGTCGAGGACGGGATCCACCAGGCGGCGCAGGCCCTGCTCGATGGGGTGGGCGCTCCCCAGGCGCAGGTAGGTGAGCAGGATCCGGACCAGGATCAGCAGCGCGTAGATGTTGAGCACCGTCGCCAGCCCGTCGAAGAGCGGGGCGAGGGTCGACATCAGCGCTCCTTGCGGGGGGGGGGAGATCGGCCGGAGTATAGCTCCGGCGTCGGATCGGGCCGGCCCGACGCTGGATGCCGCCGATGCCGCCGGGCGCGACCGGGGGCCTCTCTACCCCAAAGAGAGGCCCCCGTCCACGGTCAGCACCGCCCCGGTCACGAATGACGCCTCGGGCGAGCACAGGAACGCCACCGCCGCCGCCACCTCCTCGGCCGTCCCCTGTCGCCCGAGGGGGGTGCGGCGCACCAGCTCGCCGGTCATCGCCTCGGTCAGCGAGGAGCGGGTCAGCTCGGTGGGGACGTAGCCGGGCGCGACCACGTTGCAGGTGATCTGACGCGAGCCCACCTCCTTGGCGAGGGCGCGGGTCAGCCCGATCAGGCCCGCCTTGGCGGCCGCGTAGTTGGCCTGTCCGGGGTTGCCCCCCAGGCCGACGATCGAACTCATGCACACGATCCGGCCCCAGCGCGCCCGCAGCATTCCCGGGAGCACCGCCCGGCTGACGTGAAACGCGGCGCTGAGGTCGGTGCGCAGGACCTGGTCCCAGTCGTCGACGGTCATGCGCAGCACCAGCCGGTCACGCAGGACGCCGGCGTTGTTGACGCACACCGTGATCGGGCCCACCGCCGCCACCAAGCGTGCGACCTGCTCGGGGTCGCCCACGTCGGCCTGCACCGCGAGCGCGTCCGGCAGGTCTCGGGCGGTCGCCTCGGCGCTGGTCTGGTCGGAGCGGTAGTTGACGATGACCCGGGCCCCGCGCGCAGCCAGGGCGCGGCTGATGGCGGCGCCGATTCCGCGACCCCCGCCGGTCACCAAGGCGGTGCGTCCGGCGAGCGTGGCCGCCCCGGTCGAGGCCGGCTCAGGCTGCGTCATCCACCTGCAGCAGCAGCTCGTCCGCATTCCAGGTGTCGACCCCGGGCATGTGCTTGGCGGCGAGGCCGGCTAGCACCCGGCCGGGGCCGAGTTCGACCACGGTCCGGACAGCGCCGCGCTGCAACCCCGCCATCGTCCGCGCCCACTGCACCGGGCGCAGCAGGTGGCGCCCCAGCTCCTGGCGCAGCCCCTCCCCGGTCACCACCGCCCGACCCGCGGCGTTGGTGAGGATGGGGACGCGCGGGGCCGTCAGGGGCAGCCGCTCGACCAGACGGCGAAACGCTCGCGCCGCAGTCGCCATCAGCGGGGAGTGAGCCGGCAGCGGGATGGTCAGCAGCAGCGCCCGGCGCGCGCCGGCGGCGAGCGCGAGCGCCTGGGCCGCCGCCAGTGCCGGGTGCTCCCCGCTCAGGACGAACTGGACGTCGGCGTTGTGATTCGCGACCCACAGCCCTCCGTGCGCCCCCGCCTGGGCGCAGATCCGGCGCACCGTGGACGCCGGCAGCCCGACGATCGCGAGCATTCCGCCGGGGCGCTGGCGGGCCGCCTCGGCCATCAGCTGGCCGCGTTGCTGCACCAGCGCCAGACCCTGCTCCCAGCTGGTCGCTCCGGCGGCGCAGATGGCGGCGATCTCGCCCAGGCTGTGGCCCGCCATCAGGCGGACGCCGCCCAGGTCGTGGCGCTGCTGGAACACCTCGAAGGCAGCCCAGGAGACCGTGAAGACCGCTGGCTGGAGGGTCTCGGTGCGATTGAGCTCGGCCACCGAGCCCTCGAAGCACAGCCGCCGCAAGGGCAGCCCGCAGACGGCCTCGGCGCGCTCGAAGACGCCCCGGGCGATCGGGTAGCGCCGGTGCAGCTGCTCCCCCATCCCGGCACGCTGCACCCCCTGTCCGGGGAACACCAGAGCGACCGGCGCCACCAGCTCCATCAGGCGCTCTCGGCCCCGCTCGCGGGGGGACGCTCGCCGTGGTGGGCGAGCAGGAACTGCCAGAGATCGCCGACGCTGGTCATCGTCTGCAGGTCCTCCTCCGGGAGCGCGACCTGGTAGCGATCCTCCACCGCCATCATCAGCTCGACGATGTCGAGCGAGTCGGCGGCGAGGTCACGGGCGAAGCTGAGCGGCAGCTGCACCCGCTCGGGTTCGATCCCGAGGATCTCGGCAGCGAGCGTCTGCAGCTCGCGAAAATCAAGTGTGTCGGTCATGCGGTGGTCCTCGTGTCCCCAAGAGGGGGTGCGGTCCCGTTGCCCGCCGGCCGCCGGACGACCAGGCAGGCGTTGTGGCCCCCGAACCCGAACGAGTTCGACAGCGCGGCCGCGATCGGGGTCACGCGCGCCTGGTTGGGGACGTAGTCGAGGTCGCAGTCGGGGTCGGGCTGCTCCAAGTTGATGGTGGGGGGCAGCACCCCGCGGTCCACTGCCAGCACGCAGACCGCCGCCTCGAAGGCTCCCGCCGCTCCCAGCAGGTGGCCCACCATCGACTTGGTCGAGCTGACCGCCAGCCGACGGGCATGGTCGCCGAAGACGGCCTTGATCGCCGTGGTCTCGGCTATGTCCCCGAGCCGGGTTGAGGTCCCGTGGGCGTTGATGTAGTCGACCTGCTCGGGAGCCAGCCCCGCCCGAGCGACCGCTCGCCGCATCGCCCGGGTTGCCCCCCGACCCTCGGGGTCGGGGGCGGTGTAGTGGTACATATCCGCGCTGGCGGCGTACCCCGCGACCTCGGCGAGGATGCGCGCCCCGCGTCGGCGCGCCCGGAGTCCGTCCTCGAGCACCAGCACGACCGCCCCCTCGCCCATCACGAAGCCGTCGCGGCCGGCGTCGAAGGGGCGGCAGGCGCGCTCGGGGGCATCGTTGCGGGTGCTGACCGCCTGGATCTGGCTGAATGCCCCGAGCATCAGGGGAGTGATGCAGGCCTCGGCGCCCCCCGCCACCATCACCTCGGCGTCGCCCCGCCGGATCACCTCGGCGGCCTCCCCGATGCCGTGCGCGCTGGAGGCGCAGGCGCTGACCACCGCGAAGTTGGGCCCCCCGGCCCCGACGTGCATCGCGATCACGCCGGCGGCCATATCGGCAATCATCATCGGCACCGCGAAGGGGCTGATGCGCCGGGGTCCCCGGGCCAAAAGCGTGGTCTGGTTGCGCTCGATCTCCTCGATCCCGCCCGCGCCCGAGCTCAGCACCACTCCCACTGCGTCCGGGTCGAGCTGGTGGGGGTCGACGCCGGCATCGTCCAGGGCCATCCGCGCGGCGGCCAGGCCGAACTGGCAGTAGCGCCCGAGGTGCCGCGCCGATTTGCGGTCCATGAAGCGCTCCGGGTGGAAGTCCCGAACCTCCGCGGCGATCCTTGTGGGCAGCTCGCTGGCGTCGAAGAGGGTGATCGGACCCACCCCCGAGCGGCCCTCGATGAGGTTGGCCCAGACGGTTTCGGTGTCATGGCCGATCGGAGTGACGAACCCAAGCCCAGTCACCACCACCGGGCTGCCGTCGACGGTGCCCACCCCTTCATTCTGGGCGTGGCCTTCTCCTGGGTGCTCCGCCCGCCGGTAGGAATGTAGGGGCCGATCCTAGGACGAAAGGGCCTAGATCTTCTCGGTGCCGGGACGAGCTCTGCGGTTCGAGCGCCATCCACTCGTACTGGACTGGAAGTCCAACGGTAGCGACCCTACGCCACAGCGCCGAGGCCCCGGCGTGGCTCTCGGAGCCGGCCACCACCGAGCCGACGCCCCGTCCTCTCCGGGAGCGAGAGCGTCCCGGCGTTCCCCGCCGGGCGGTCCCGCGGGGCGCGGGGGCCACCACCCGGTGTCGCGTGCGATCCCGCCACCCGACTCACGGTGCGGTCAGCCGTCTGGCGGACCAGGCCACCCCCTCGTCCGGGCGCTCCGGCGCGATCGGGGGAGGGCCGCCCGTTAGGAGGTGCCGGCCGACTTCATCTGTGCTGGGACCCACTCGTCAGCGGAGCGCGCGCCTGACCGCGATCGAGAGGAGGCAAGCCGGGCGGCGACGCCAGCCAGCGCGTTCAGGAGCCGGGCTCAGCGCCCGCGCTCGACCGGCGGGCGCCGCCCGTCCCCCGGCGACCCCCGACCGCGGTCACGGCGGCGGCGGGCGGGGCGCAACCACCCCCCGGCCTGCCAACTGTCGAGCGTGGAGAACTGGCGCGGGCCAGGAAACCGATCCGGGAGCTCGAGATCGAGCTGGAGATCAATAAGAGGGCCTCCGCTCTCTTCGCGGAGGGCAAGGCGCGCCCACAAGGAGGTTCTTGGTGATCGCGGTCTTGGTCGGGCAGGGCGTTCGGCTCAAGCCGTGCTGCCGGATCATGGGAGTTGCATCGGGTGGATAGTTCCGTAGGAAGATGGGGCCCGATTTCCCAGGCCGAGCTCCGTCGTCAGTGGCTGCGGCAAGCGATCAGACAGGCCCCCCGTGCCTCCCGTGGCACCTACGGATACAGGTGCATCCGGGCGGAGCTGTGCCTAGGGTTGGGCATTGCCATCTCCCGCAAGACCGTGCCCATCCGGCGTGGCGCCCCACACCCGGTGCGGGTTGGCGGCCGTCCTCGGCGGTGGTGCAGATCCGCGTGCCGGTCGGCGGGATGGCTCCGGCGGGCTCGGGGCGTCCCCGAGGCCCTGCCCCGGCAGCGACCCCGGGGCCGGCGGCCGATGGGGGAGGGGGCCGACCATGCCGGGTGAGGGGACGGGCGGCCGGCCGTTCCGGGTCGGCTTGTACGCCCGTACCTCGACGCGGGACCGTGCCCAGGACCCCGAACTCCAGCTCGCCCCCCTCCGGGCGTACGTCGCCACTCGCGGCTGGGAGCCGCGCGAGTACGTGGACGAGGTCAGCGCCGCCGTCCTCGCGCGGCGGACGGCGTGGGCTCGCTTCATGGCCGACGCCCGCCAGCGAAGGATCGACCGGTTGTGGTTTGGAAGTTGGACCGGGCCTTCAGGAGCAGCCTGCACGCCCTGCGGACGATGGAGGACATGGACGGCTTGGGGGTCGGCTTCGAGGTCCTGACCCAGGCGATCGACACGACCATCTCGACCGGGAGACTCACCTTCGCAGTCCTGAGCGCGGTGGCCGAGATGGAACGGTCCCTGATCCGCGACCGGGTGCTGGAGGGAATGCAGCTCCCCTGCCGGAAGGGCAAGGCGATCGGCCGTCCCCGGGTGATGGGCCGGCCGGGCTTCGCGGCGAGCTGGGAGCTGGTGGCGGCGGAGCTGGCAGCCGGCCGGCTCTCTCAGCGGCAGGCGGCCCGGCGGCTCCGGGTCGGCCAGGCCACGGTGGCCCGCCTGCTCCGGGCTGCGCCAGAAGGGGAGGCCTCGTCGGACGACCCCGGTCGAGATCGGGACTGGCCCCGGACGGGGTGCGCCAAAAGGTGGTCCTTTCCGCGCAGGTGTGTCGGCTTCCCCGGGGGTGGTAGCTAGATGGCCCGGTCCCATTTCCGGTAACGCTCCAGTAACGCAGACGGTCGCCTGAGTTCAAGATAGGCCACCGGGGATCAGGCGGTACTGGCCAACCCCGACTCCGACTACCCGAGCGGCCAGCCCGGAAACAGGTGCTACCGGGCGAACCTGCCGGGGAACCGCGTGCTGACTGTGACCACGGTTGAAGGGACCAACCCAATTAAGAT
>DATKRN010000067.1:0-2848 GCA_035532155.1 Verrucomicrobiia bacterium
CTAGTGGACCCCGGCGTTAGTTCGTGACCCAGGCGGAGGGGTCGCCGAGGTAGAGGCCGCAGGCGCAGTCGAGGGCCTCCTCCGGGGTCGCGTCGAAGGCACCGGAGGGCAGCCGCGACGCCTCATAGCGCTCGCTGGAGGCAAGGGTAAACGGCGAAGCCGAAGACGCTGGCATAGCCCCCATAGCGGAGTCGGCAGAGTGGCCACACCTCCTCGCTCGGGAGCACCGCATCGACGTAGGCCAGCGGCCCGCGGTAGCGGACGTGGATCCGGGCCAGTTGCGGCCAGCGCACCCGCTGGCGGTCGCCGAGCCGCTGCTCCAACGACCCCTTGGTACTGTCCGGGATCCGCAGGGGGAAACCCTCCGAGATGTCTGCCCGTTGGACCGGATGAGTATCCCCTCTCCCGAGGCCGTCTTGCATGCATCCTCCGGCCCTCGTGCTCACCCCGGTGGAACAGGGGGCCCTGGCCGCCCGGCGCCCCACCAGTTCTCAGCGCGCCGCGCTGCGGGCGCGCATCGTCCTGGCTCTCGCGGCGGGCACCCCGATTCGAGCCACCGCGCGGGCCTGCCGCTGCTACCCGCGGACGGTGCGAAAGTGGGCTCATCCGGGAATTGAGTGGGTAGTGGGGTAGAGGTTGAGACCGCCGCAGTGGAAGAAGATGGCGGTCTTGAGATGCTCGCGGTTGCGGTAGCCGCGGGCGGCGGTGCGGACGGCTTGGATGCGCGAATTCAGGCTCTCGCTGCCGGCGTTGGTGAGTCGGTGGCGAAAGTAGGAAAGGATCCCGGGCAGGCGGCGCTGGAGCATGCGGGCCACCGCGATGACGGGGGCGAGGCGGGAGTGCGTGGCCCAGAAGTACCAGGCCTTCCAGTGGCGCAGGCCGGCGGCGGGGCGATGGTAGCTCCAGAGTCGACGGAGGTCCTCCTTGATCGCCCACGCTCGGGCGGTCTTCAGCTCGGCATCGCGCAGAGCCGCAAAGCGGTGGCGGTGGCGGCGCGGAAGGTTCTCGCGGGAGTAGAGCCAGAGATACTTGGACCCCACCAGGCTGTCGTCGCCCTCCGTGCGCAGGGTCCGGTTCTCCTGCTTGCGGACCGTGTCGACGGCGGTGCCCATGTGGCCCATGATGTGGAAGCGGTCGAAGACGATCTTCTGGTCCGCGTCGGCCAGATGGGCGCGAACCGAGGCGGCGAACGGGTCCCACATGTCCATCGCCACCGCCTGGATGGCGTCGCGCTGCTCGGGGCTGAGGGTGGCGAAGTAGCCGTCCAGGCTGCTCTGCTTCCGCTCGTCGGCGAGGTACTCGACGGTGCCGCGCGGGAGGTCCGTGACCACCGTGATGTACGCCTGACCCCGGGCGACCGCCTTCTCGTCGACCCCGATCTGCGGCGTGATCCGAGCCGGCTTGGCCCGCTGGCCCCGCGCCACCGCCCGCTCCATCAGGTGCCAGGCCTCGTCCCAACTCAGCCGCAGCAGCCGAGCAGCGCCTTGGACATCGCACTCGCGCAGCACGTCTACCGCCAGCCGCTCGAACAGGGTCGTGAAGCGGGCCATCGGCTCTGCCCACGGCAGCCGGACCTGGCGCACGCCGTGCTCGGGGCAGGCCACCCGAGGCGGCTCGGCGTGGAGGTAGGTCAAGAACTGGCAGCTGTCGAGGTGGCGCCAGGCACGCTCGGGGGTGTGGTCATGGGCGGGCAGCTCCCGCCCACACTCCGGGCAGGGCCACCGCACTCCGCGCGGGTGGCCCGCCCACACGTCGACCCGGCCCGCTTCCACGGCGAGTTCGACCCGCGTCACCGTCCACGGTGACTCCAGGCCCAGCAGGTGTCGATACAGCTCAAGGTCTCGCATGGGCCCCATCTTGGGTCCCGGCCCGGTTCCCTCAACCCCTCAAACCCACTGAAAACCCGGAAGACCCCGAAAGTGGGGCCGTCGGATGGCCGTCCAGCGCCAGGCCGGACTGCAGGATGCCCGCCGCTCGGGCCGGCCCCGCCGCATCACCGCCCCCGAGCGCTGCACCGTGGTCGCCGCCGCCGGCACCGCTCCGGCGACCGCCGGCTTGCTCGGCTACACCAGCTGGAGCGGCGCCCTGCTGGCCGAGCGGCTCGTCGCCGACGGCCGGGTGGGCGCCATCCGTGGCCGAACCGTCCAGCGCATCCTCCACGGGGCGGATCTCAAACCGCATCGCGGCGACTACTGGAAGCGCCGCACCGACCCCGACTTCGACGTCAAGATGCGGCCGATCATCGACCTGTATCGCCATCCGCCGAGCGACGGGCCGGTGTGGTCGATCGATGAAAAGATCCGCATCCAAGCTCTGTCCCGTCGGTTCCCGGCGTTGCCGATGCGGCGGCCCGGCGAGCTCATCACGCGCGAGGCGGAGGACGTCCGGCACGGCACCCGCGGCCTCACCGCCGGCCTCGAGGTCCACACGGGCCAGGTCCTCGGCCTGGTCACACCCCGGCGGCCCGCTACCGTCTTCACCGCCTTCCTCGACCGGCTCGATGCGCACGTCCCCCCGGGGCAGGTGATCCCTGCCGTCGTCGACAATCTCAACACCCACCGCGGCCCCACCGTGGCGGCCTGGCAGCAGGCTCACCCCGACCGGCTCCACTTCCACTACCTGCCGTTCGACGCCAGTTGGCTCACCCAGATCGAGATGTGGTGCCGGACCTTGGTTCGCCGGCTCCTCCGGCACGGGGACTTCGCCTCCGCCCCTGACCTCGACGCCCAGCTCGCTGCCTTCCGCGCCACCTACAACCGGCTCCCCGCCCACCCCTACCGGTGGACCTACACCGGCGACCCCCTGGCCGCTTGAGGGAGGGTCACGAACTAACGCCGGGGTCCACTAG
>DATKRN010000068.1:0-38675 GCA_035532155.1 Verrucomicrobiia bacterium
ACCCGGGTGCTCAGGCGCTCGGCCAGGTCGGTCATAAACGCCTTGGCGTCCACGGTGCTCCGGTCGCTGACGAGCCAGGTCGGGACTAGCTTGGAGTCGGCGTCGATCGCCACCCAGGTCCAGACATCGCCGAAGCCGAACTGCCCCGCTAGGTCCTTGGGGACGTTCTTGGCCTTGGCGTAGCAGAAGCTCCAGATCTCGTCGCACTCGATGCGCTGGCAGTGGAGCCCACGGAGCGCCTGGTCCTGGTAAGCGGCGCAGGCGTCGCCGAGATCGACGAGAAGCTTGACGATCGTGTTCTTGGCGACCCCAGTCATGCGGACGGTGGAGCGGATGGAGTTGCCTTCGACCAGGGCCTTCACCACCGCGATCCGCTTGGCCTCGGGCAGCCGGTTCATACTGACCATTATGCCTGAGCGGTCAAGGCAAGTCAAGCTTCCCTCTTGGCCGGGCAGATCCCGGTTGCCGTCGCGCGCGAACGGGTGTACTCTGGAGGCTAATGAAGCTGGGGCCAACAACAGGGGCGGGGACTGTGGCGTACAACGAAGCCAGGATGCGCGAGCTGATTCTGTACTTCGCGCGCGCCCAGCAGGACGATGACACGTTCGGGCGCGTCAAGTTGGCGAAGCTGCTCTACTACGCCGACATGGAGGCATATATCCGCCTCGGGGCACCGATCACCGGCGCGACCTACATGAAGCGCCGCGAGGGGCCGGCTGCTCGAGAGTTTGTGCCGCTTCGGGACCGCATGCTGGCGCTCGGTGAGGCAGCTGAGGTTGAGATCGCCTATCCCAACGGATACGTCGGGAAGAAGCTGGAGGCTCGCCGCGATACCGACTTGTCCGTGTTCACCGCGCAGGAGCGTGAGATCATCGATGCCGTCACTGAGGAGTATCGCGGGTGGTCGGCCACGCGGATCTCGCAGAAGTCGCATGATGAGGTGGGATGGCTGACTGTGGCCATGGATGATGCCATTCCGTATCAGCGGTACTATGTCGCCCCGAAGATGACCGAGGAGGAACTGGTGGCGGCCGAGGCGGTGGTGCGAACGCTGAACTTGCGCGTCCCCGCTAATGTCGCCTAGCTCGGGTCAGCCCTGGGCGTTGATCGTTGAGACCGACGCCTTCTCGAATCAGTGCATTGTGCTGTGCGGTTCTCTTGGAATCACCCGCGCGCTGTTGGATGACATGCTCATGGGCCTGACGGGGTCCATTGCGGCTGACCCGATGGCGTTCCCCCGGATTGGGGAGTCGGACGCCTTCGGCGCTGTTCTTCGCGGTCGCCAGGAGCACCCGAAGCTCATCGTTGTCTACACCTACAACCTGACCAAGCCCCAGGTACAGCTCGAGTGGATCGGCACCGTGGCGGGTGCAGTCACCATCAGCAGATGACCGGTCGGCGGCCTCTCACGGCGCGCTCGCGGCGGGCGTTCGCCCCCACCGAGCCCTAGACGCGCGCCTTGCCGACTCCGACCGCTGCTCCGGCGTGAGCTTGGCGGCGCGAGCCTTGCCACCCTTCTGACCCCCCAGCCGCCCGAGCGCGACCGCGGCGGGGTTCTTTTCAGACTCGGGCTCGGGGGGCGCCCCCTCGGTGGCCTCGGTCACGATGGCCTGGGCCAGGGCGTTCAGGTCGCGCGGGCATTTGCGTGTTCGGTCAGGCATACCCCCATCGTACCCCGGCTCGGGTGGGGCTGGAGTGAGTCACCCCCACTAAACTGACCCACTACCGTGAGGGAACGGGTCGAACAGCCGCAACCCCTCGGCGTCCACGTGGTTCGGGCGCTCGCAGTGCGGGCACTCAACCAGCGCCCCCGGTGGAGCGACCCGAGCGGTGGGCGTGCTCCGGCCGGCCACCTCCTCCGCGATTGCATCCACCCATGCCCGCACGGCTGCCCGCTCGGCCACCGCCGCCCTGGTGAGCGCCCCCCGGCCCACGGCGGCGCGATCGCGGGCCCGCTGGGCGCGGCCCGAGTGGCTGAGCCCATAACTCCCGTCGGGCCTCTGCCGGAACCCCGCCGGGAGTACGACGCGGCCGACCCGCACCCGCCCATCCGCCTCGATCTTCCGCTGGGCCTCGCCCAGGA
This sequence comes from Verrucomicrobiia bacterium, assembly GCA_035532155.1. Classification (GTDB taxonomy): domain Bacteria; phylum Chloroflexota; class Dormibacteria; order Aeolococcales; family Bog-877; genus DAHUZL01. The sequence goes on from DATKRN010000068.1 coordinate 2,084, forward strand.
TGCCGGGACAGGTGGACGAGCCGGACTCGTCCCGGAAGCCGCACCGGACCACGGTGTCGTCCACCCGGTCGAGCCGCGCCTCCACCGCAGCCGGTCGCCGCTGGCTCCGGGCGGCCTCGGCCTGCGCCAGATCGAACCGGCCGGGCGGCTCCGGCGGCGGGGTGGTCACCGGAGGCGATCGAGCGGGCTGAGGCTCCGGTGCGCCTCCCTGGCGCGCTCGCTGGCGCGACTCGCGGCGTACCGCTGGAGCATGGTCCGACTCCGCCACCCGGCCAGGCTCATGAGGTCGCCCTCCAATCCCCCCGCCGACAGCCACGCATCGGCGAACGCGTGCCGGAGCAGGTGCAGGTGGAATCCCACCAGTCCGGCCGCCCGGGCGCGGCGCTCCATGGCGGTGGCGACCCCATCCGGCCGCAGCGGCCCGGCGTGTCCGAGCCAGAGTGCCGGGGTGCTCGCGAGCCGGTGGCCGCTCCGCACCCGCAGGTACCGGTGGAGCGTCAGCGCCGCGGTGGCCCCGAGGGGCAGGGTGCGGCTCCGGCGCCCCTTGCCAAGCACGGTGACCGTCCGCCCCTGCCAGTCCACGTCGCCGAGCTGGAGCCCGGCGACCTCGGCGAGCCGGGCGCCGGTGTCGATGAACAAGGCCACGAGCGCGGCGTCGCGGCGGTCCTCGAACGTCTTCCCCTCCGTGGCTTTCAGCAGCCGCCGGAGGTCGGCGGCGGCCGGCACCGGGGTCCGGACCTCGGGGATCGCGGGCGGCTTCATGCCCGCCATCGGCGACCGCTCGATCTCCCCCTCGGCCTCCAGCCATCCCCAGAAGCGCAACACGCCGCGGTACTTAGTCGCGGGGGTGGAGCCCCGGGTAGTCTGCTGAAGATGGGCCAGCCACAGGGTCACCTGCGGGCGGGTGATCCCGGCCGCCCGGTCGGTCCACCCCTGCGCCGCCGCGAAGCGGCAGAAGGCCGCGACCGAGTACCCGTAGCTGGCGATCGTCGCCGCGGACTTGCCCTCCGCCTCCATCGCCAGCAGGAAGCCCGCGCGGCAGGTGGGAAGGTCGGCGCCGACCTCGGGGCGCCGGATCACGGCGGGGCGTGCCACAGCCCCATTCTGGCATCCACTTATGAGGTCGTCAAGCGGTGTGCTCGTCGCCGATGTCGCCGATTTGTCCACGTATCTGGTCTATGCGAGATCAGCGGAGCCCAGATCGGGGCTTGAACCCGAGACCTCTTCCTTACCAAGGAAGTGCTCTACCACTGAGCTATCTGGGCGTGGTGGGCGGGAGAGGATTCGAACCCCTGTAGGCGTACGCCTGCTGATCTACAGTCAGCCCCGTTTGACCACTTCGGTACCCGCCCGTCCGCGAGTATAGCGAGGGTCAGTCGTCCGCATCCCCGCCATCGGGGGGCCCCGCCCGCAGCACGATCTTGCCGACCGTGCCGCCCGCCTCGAACTGACGGTAGGCTTCCGCGGCCGCGACCAGGGGCCACTCCGCCTCGACCAGCACCCGCAGCCGCCCGGTGGCCAGCCAGGGAAGCAGCTCTCGCTCCACCCGCCGGGCGGCCAGGGCCTTGTCCTCGAGGCTACGGGCACGCAGCGTCGATCCCCGGATCACGCCCCGGCGCGCCATCAGCAGGCCGAGGTTGAGGTCGGCGTGCGCGCCGGCTCCGATCCCGATCACGACGATCCGCCCGCCCGACCCCAGCGCCTGCAGGTCCTGGTCCAGGTTGGGAGCCCCCACCAGCTCCAGCACCACGTCGAAGGGGCCGCGCGACCCCCAGTCAGCTTTCGGGTCGAGGACCTCCGCCCCGAGCTCCGCCACCGCCGTCCGGCTGCTCTCGCGGCGGACGGTGGCGGTGACCCGCGCCCCCAGCAGCGAGGCGATCTGCACCGCCGCGGTCCCGACCCCGCCGGCGGCTCCGTGGACCAGGATCCGCTCGCCGGATCGGAGCTCCGCCTGGGTGACGAGCGCGTCGTGGGCGGTGGTGAAGGTCTCCGGGAATCCCCCCGCCGTTGCCCACCCGACCCCGTCCGGGATCGGCATCGCCACCCGCTCATGGATCCGTGTGCGCTCGGCCTGACCGCCTCCCCCGAGCAGGCCCATCACGCGGTCGCCGGGAGCGAAACGCCTGACCTCGGGGCCGACCGCCTCGACGATTCCGGCCATCTCCAGGCCGGGGATATCCGGGTCGATGCCCGCCGGCGGCGGATACCGGCCCCGTCGCTGGAGGCTGTCGGCCCCGTTCAGGCCCGCGGCCCACGTCCGGACCACGAGCTCGCTCCCAAGGGGACGCGGGTCGGGACGTCCGGCGACCGTGACCGCCCCGTTCTGGAACACCACCGCCCGCATCAGGTGGCTCGCCCGCAGCGTGACGCCACGCTCGATCGGCGCCGGCCCGGGGCGGGACGGCTAAGATCGTCGCCGGAGGCGGAGCGGAGCCCCCCCAAGAGGAGCGGATCGATGAGCATCATGCGGCGCATGTCCGATGTCTTCCAGCAGAAGGTGACCAAGGTACTCGATCGCGCCGAGGATCCCGTCCAGGCCATCGACCTCTCCTATCAGAAGCAGCTGGAGGCACTTCAGCAGGTCCGGCGCAGCGTCGCCGAGGTGCTGACCTCCCAGAAGCGACTGGAGATGCAGGCGGGTCAGCTCCAGCAGAGCGAGGACAAGCTCCAGGGCCAGGCACGACTCGCCCTCCAGCAGGGGCGCGAGGATCTCGCCAAGCTCGCGCTCACCCGGGCGCAGGCGGCCCAGTCCCAGCTGGACGGACTGCAGCAGCAGATTCAGCAGATGAAGGACCAGGAGCAGAAGCTGGAGATCACCGCCCAGAAGCTGCAGGCGAAGGTGGAGAGCTTCCGCACCCAGCGGGAAACCCTAAAGGCCCAGTATTCGGCGGCGCAGGCGTCGACCAAGATCGGCGAGGCCGTGACCGGCCTATCGGACCAGATGGCCGACGTCACTATGATGACCGAGCGCGCCCAGGACCGGATCACCCAGATGCAGGCTCGCGCCTCCGCGATCGACCAGCTGGTCGACAGCGGCACACTCGACCAGATCGGAATCTCCTCCGGAGACGACATCGACCGCCAGCTACAGGCACGGGTGACCGACGCCTCGGTGGACGCTCAGCTGGCAGCCATGAAGCACGAGCTGCTACCCGCACCGGCGCCCGCCCGCCTGGCCGCCCCGAGCCCGGCGGCCCCGGCGGCATCGGCCCCGGCTCCGCTCAGCACCTCGTCCGAGCCGATCGTCGTCCGCATCCACGGTGAGGATCAGTTCCAGCTCGCTCCCGGCGAGCGCCCCGAGCTCGACCGCCTCGACGCCGCGGTGGCGACCGCGGTCGAGGGCGGGGATTCCGATCGGTTCCAGGCGGCCCTCGGCGCGATGCTCAACTTCGTGCGTGCCCACGGCGAGCGGGTGGCCGACGATGCGCTCACCGCCTCCGACCTGGTCCTGCCCTCCGACGACATGACCCTCGAGGAGGCCCGGGGCCTGCTGGGCGACGCCGGACGAGTGGTGGACGCCGGCCCCCTGCCCGCCTAGGGCGATGCCCCGGCCTCGCCGGAAGCGGGTCTGGTTGCCGAGGGCCGACCCCGTGATCGAGCGATCGCCGGCAGGGCCGACACGCCGACCGGCGGCCCTGCCCCGGGGGCTGGGGCGGGTCGCCACCTGATCTCGCCCGGAGGATCCCGGAGGCGGCCGTCCCCCGCGGGAATCATCCCTCTCAAGCGGGAGGGGGGCGTCCATCCTCCCGCCGCCCTCTCCGGGCGAGCTAGATCGGAGCCCCCCACAAGGCGAACCAGCGCTCCAGCTGCGGCTCGAGCGGGAGCTCCCCCTCCGCCAGCGCCTTCAAGCGGAGCTCGGCCCCGTTGTCCCGCTGGTGGGGCCCGGTCGGCACGAAGGGGTAGAACGTGGCCTGCTTGAACCCATAGACCCAGTAGGTGCGCCGATCCCCCTGCTGGAACCGGAAGACAGCGGCCAGCAGCGAGTCGGCCAGTCCCTCGTCGATCAGCCCCTGGGCGATCCCGTGCAGCGCCGCCAGGGTCGACTGGAGGTCCCCTCCCACCACGACCAGCCACTCGAACCCGAGCTCGTCGGTGTGCTCCTCCACCTGGAGCGCGAGTGTCGGGGCCCCGTCCGCGCCGCCCACCACGTCGTCATCCGAGCTGGCCTCGTGGCGCACCATCGCCACCGCGTCGTCGCGGACCTGCCGGAATCGTCCCGGCGGCAGCTGCTTGAAGATGATCCCGGATCGCTGCGCCCAGCGCAGGTCCCCGGAGGCCTCCAGGGTCACGGCCGCGGTGCTCATGGCGAACAGCCGGTCCTCGTTGACCGGAGGGAGCCGGGTGCGCCCGAGCAGACTGTCGAGAAAGCCCATCCTGCCAGCGCCCCGCCCTCAGCGGGCGAGACGGCGCTCCAGCTCCTCGAGGCGGGCGATCCGGTGCTCGACCGAGGGATGGGTGGAGAAGAGCTCGGCGATCGAGCCCTTGACGCTGGCGGGCATGAACATGAGCGCGTTGGCGGCCTGCATCTGGCGCAGGTCCTGGCTCGGGATGCGTTCCATCCGTCCACTGATCTTCTGCAGCGCTGACGCCAGCAGCGCCGGCTCCTGCGTGATCACGGCAGAGCCGCGATCGGCGGCGTACTCGCGGTAGCGCGACAGGGTGCGGATCAGCACGAAGCTCACCGCCCACACCGCCGCAGCCACCAGCACGATGACGAAGAAGTTGCCCTCCTCGCTGTTCCCGCCCCGGCCCCGGCCTCCGTACCCGCCGCCATAGCCGCCCAGCCCGGCCCCGAACCACAAGCTGGACTGCACGATGAACGACGCCACCGTGGCGAAGAAGCTGGCCATCGCCATCACCCGCATGTCGCGGTGGATGACATGGCTCAGTTCGTGGGCCAAGACCGCCTCCAGCTCGCGGGGATCGAGCTGATCAAGGATACCGGTGGTCACCGCCACCAGCGCGTGCTTGGGATTGCGACCCGTCGCCAGCGCATTGGGCACCCGGCTCTGGATGATGGCGACCCGCGGCATCGGCATGTCGGTGATCTGCGCCAGCCGCGCCACCGCGGCATGGAGCTGCGGCGCCTCGGCCTCGGTCACCTCCCGGGCCCGCAGGGAGGCGAGGATGAGTCGGTCCGAGAAGGCGTACTGAACCCCGAGCAGCACCACCGCGATCACGATGATCCCGGCCAGCGGCACCCCCACCCGCAAGAGCACGCCGACGAAGACCAAGTAGACGACCGCGAGCAGGAGCATCGTGAAGAACATCCGCAGCGTCAGCCCGTGGTCGGACCCGATCGATCGCTTCATCCCCCCCTTATACCCGTTTTCCCGGCCCGCCCACCGTCCCGCTCGGATCCGGCCCAGGGCGGGGGCCTGGGGGCGCCCCCACGGGCCCGAGCTTGACGGCCTCCCCGCCGCGTGGGATAGATACCCCCAACCCCACCGGATCGGGCTGGCGACCGGGCCCCGGGGGGCGGGACGGAGGGCTCTGTGGATGCCGCGGTCTAGTCTCAGCCTCCAGCGGGACGGCCTGCTGCCGATGCGCCACCGCACTCCCGACCGCGACCCCCTCGCGGCCTATCTCGGAATGCTGCGACCCAGCAGCCAGCGCTCCCAGCTCGAGGCTCTGGAGGTGATCGCGCAGGTGGTGACGCAGGGCGCCTGCAGCGCGGGGACCCTCCCCTGGGAGCACTGGCGCGCCCGTCACACCGAGATGGTGGTGGGATGGCTGGGCCGCAAGTACCGACCCGCCACGGTCGAGCGGCACCTGGGCGCGCTGCGCGGCGTGCTCCGCGAGGCCTGGTGCCTTAGGCTGATGGATGCCGAGGCCTACTACCGGGCGGCCCATCTGCCGAGCCGGTCCGGCGCTCCCCAGCGCGCGCTCGCCCCGGGCGAGCTGCGGGCGCTGCTCTCGGCCTGCGCGGCAGATCCGGGGCCGGCCGGGCGCCGCGACGCGGCCCTGGTGTGGCTGCTGTTCCGCACCGGCCTGCGCGCGGGCGAGGTGGTCGGGCTGGACCAGAGCCAGCTCGACACGACGCGCTGGGAGCTGGTCTGGGAGCCCGCCGTCCCGGGCCCACGCGGCCGCCGCGTGCTGCTCTCCTCAGGCGCCCGGGCGGCGCTCGCCGCCTGGCTTCCCGCGCGCAGGGTGGAGCATCCGGCCCTGCTCCAGGTGGTCGACGGGGTCGGCGTGATGGGGAGGCGCCTGATCAGCCGCCAGCTGCCCCAGATCGTGCGCACCCGCATGGCGGCGGCGCGGCTCACCCGATCCGGGATCCTCACCGCCTACCTCGGGAGCCCTCGCCGCCGCACGGGGGTGACGGCGGGAGGAGGCGGACGGGTCCGGGGCGACGATGGACCCCGCTAAGATCTTGCCGGTGGCACACCGGCACGCCGACCCTCCCCCGCCGGATTGGAGCACCGCTGCGCCATGCCGATCCCGCTCGAGGCAGGCCTGGTCATCGCCATGGTCGTGACCGCCGCCGCGCTGGCCCGCCGCATGCTGCCGGTGCGACGGCGGGAGCGGAGCCGCGCGGGGACCGGCAACCCGCTGGCGCCGGTGGATCACGCCTACCTGCTCCAGCAGGCGGCGCTCCACGAGGTGCGGCGCGGGGTGGCGGGCGTGGTGACGACGCAAAGACGCCTGGAGCTGCAGGCCGCCCGGCTCGCCGCCAGCCGCGACACCCTTCGGTCCGAGGCCCGCTTGGCTCTGGTCGCAGGCCAGGAGGACCAAGCACGAGCCACCCTCACCCGGGCCGAGGTCACGCACCAGCAGCTGGAGCAGCTGAATCGCGACCGCCAGGCGCTCGACACCCAGGCGCAGCAGTTGCGGGCCACCGCCGAGGGCCTGGAGGCTCGGGTCCAGGCGATGCGCACCCACCGCGACCGGCTGCGGGCGCAGGAGTGGGCGGCGCGCGCCCAGGGGCACCTCTGCGAGAGCCTCACAGGACTCGCAAAGGGATCCGAGACCCCGCTCCCGATCAGAGGGCGCGCCCGATCCCGGACGCTGCCAGAGGCTGCGGCCGCCCCCGAGCACGGGACGGACGCGCTCGGGGCACGCGCCGGCGGCGGCAGGCGGACTCCACGAGCGCGGAGCCCGGTTTCCTCGACCGCCTCCCTCCCCGCCTCGCCGGCCCCGGTGCGGAGCGCCCGCGTCGGACCCGGTGATGCTCTCCCGCCGATCACGGGCCCGGTCGGGTCCGCCCCATCGCCCCACCCACCCTCGGAGGACACCTGACCCATGCTCCACCTGATCGCCTTCCTCGTGATCGGCGTCGTCGTCGGCGCGTTCTTCATCCGCGGCACGGCCGGGGTGCCCGCCGCGGCCCGGGTGGTGGCCGGCCTGGCTGGCTCCTTGGTGGGCGGTTTCGCCACTGTCTCGATCCTCTCCAGCCATCACACGCTCAGCAAGTACGGCTCGCTGGTGGTCGCGGTGGTGCTGGCCCTGATCGCCGCCGCGATCGCCGCCCAGATGACGGGTGGAGCCCAGGCCGTCCGCCGCTAGGCGGGAGGTCAGCCTCCGAGCCCAGGCGGCCCGGCCGCCCCGGTCAGGCGCGCCCGGGCGGCGTCCACGTCCCGGGCGATCTGGTCCCGCAGCGCCCGCTCGCTGCTGAATCGCGCCTCCGAGCGCAGTCGCTCGACCCAGGCGACCTCCAGCACCTCCCCGTAGAGGGTCCCGGGCGGCCACAGACAGTGCACTTCGACGACGACCGGTCCCCCGCCGAAGTGTGGGCGGATCCCGACGCTCGCGACCGCGGGCCCCCAGCGGCCGCCCTCCCGGCGCGCCCATGCCACGTAGATTCCCAGGGCGGGCAGCAGCTGCTCGGGCCGGCAGCGCAGGTTGGCGGTGGGAAATCCCAGCCGGGTCGCGACCCGATCGCCGGGGACCACCAGGCCGCTGAAGCTGAAGGGTCGGGCCAGCAGCTGGCCGGCGGCGGCCAGCTCGCCGGATGCCACCCGCTCGCGCACCAGGCTGCTGCTGACCCGCCGGTCCTCCGACTCCACCGGAGCGAGGGTCTCCACCCAAAAGCCGCGGCGCAACCCATGGGCGGCCAGGACCGCGGTCGTGCCGTGGCGGCGGTGCCCCATGGCGAACCCGGGGCCGAGGACCAGGCCGACCAGGCGGTGGCGGCTGCCGAGTCGATCGAGGAAGGTCTCGGCGCTGAGTCGGCTCAGCCCGAGACTGAACTCCACCACGTGGAGCCGGTCGACGCCGAGTCCGGCCAGCAGCATCCGCCGCGCGTCCAGGCTGGTCAGCTGCAGGGGCGCCCGCCCCGGCAGCAGGACCGCCCGCGGGTGCGGGTCGAACGTGCACACCAAGGTCTCGGCCCGTGCGCCTGCCGCCCGCTCCGCGAGCCGGGCCAGCACCGCCCGGTGGCCCACATGAACGCCGTCGAAGGTGCCGATGGTGGCGACCACACCCGGCCCGGTCGCGACCTGGCCGGCGGCGGGCAGCCCGAACCGGACCTCCACCGTCAGTCTCCCGGGGACCCCGCCACCGATCAGCCCCCGAGCGGCGCGAGGACCTTGAGCGGCCGGAAGTGGCCGCCGTGGACCTCCCCGATCGCGAGCAGCCGCCCGTCCAACGCGTGCGCGCGCACGACCGTCCCCGCCGCCAGCGGCGCGGGGCCACTGAGCCAGGCGCCTCCGCCTCGGCGCACCGCCATCGCCGCCGCCGGGAGGAGGTCCACCCGCGGGAGCGAGGCCACCGCCGCCTCCGGCGGCAACAGGTGCGCCCGGGGGTCCGCCGCCGTCTCCAGCTCCGCCAGCGGGATGGCGTCGGAGAGGCGGAACGGCCCGTAGCGGGTCCGCTCCAACCAGCCCAGCACGCCCCCGGTGCCGAGCCGCTCGCCGAGGTCAGATGCGAGCACGCGCAGGTAGGTCCCGCGGCCGCACTCCACCTCGACCTCGGCCTCGGCCACCGTCCCCGGGCGCCAGTCCAGCAGGACCACCCGGTGCACCTCCACCACCCGAGCCTGGCGCTCGACCTCGACCCCAGCGCGGGCGAGCTCGTAGAGATGGCGGCCGCCGTGGCGCACGGCCGAGTGCATCGGCGGGATCTGCTCGATCCGCCCCACGAAGGTCGCCAGCGCCTCGGCCACCTGCTCCCGGGCGATCTCCGCCGCCGACCGGCCGGCGGTCACGGTCCCCTCGAGGTCGCCGGTGTCGCTGCGCTCGCCCAGCCGGATCACGGCATGGTAGGTCTTGGGCTCCTCCAGCAGGTACTCCACCAGCCGGGTGGCCCGTCCCAGGCAGAGCGGCAGCACCCCGGTCGCCACCGGATCGAGGGTGCCCGCGTGCCCGACATGCCGCTCTCCCAGAACCCGGCGGGCCACCCGCACCACCTGGAAGGAGGTGAGCCCGGCGGGCTTGGCGACATTGAGGACGCCGGTCACCTGGGGAGCCTGCTCGCCGCGCCCCGTCCGCACCCGGCCCCGCGAGGGCTCGACGGTCATGCGGCGCCGGCAACCGCGGCCCGGGCGGCCCTCAGCACCAGCTCGCGCGCGGGCTCGAGCGGCAGGGGGAGATCCGCTCCCGCCGCCCGCGCGTGCCCGCCCCCGCCGAACTCGGCCAGCAGCAGGTGCGCCTCGACCCCCGGCCGGGTCCGCACGCTCACCTTGGTGCGTGCGGGGCCCACCTGCTTGAGCAGGACCGCGACCAGCAGGGTGTCGAGGCTCTGGAGGATGTCGATCAGGCCCTCGGCCTCCTCCATCTGCGCCCCGGTCTCGGCGAGAAGGTCAGCGGTCACCTCACTCCACAGCAGCCGCCCGGCGCTCTCGATCCACGCGGACGCGGTGACCAGCGCATGCAGCCGCAGGGTCGTGATCGGCTGTGACTTGTAGGCCATCCGGGCGACCCAGCCGGGTTCGGCGCCGAGCTGGGCGAGCTCGGCAGCGGTGGCCAGCACCGATGCGCTGGTGTTGTCGTGGCGAAACCCGCCGGTGTCGGTGAGCAGCGCCGCATACAGGTTGGTGGCGGCGGCCGGGCTCACCGGCAGCCCCAGCGCCTGCAGCAGGCGCAGCAGGAGCTCGCCGGTCGCCGCCGCGTCCGGGTCCACCAGGGCAATCGTGCCGAACCCCTGATTGCTGCGGTGGTGGTCGATCACCACCACCGTGGCCGCCGCGTCGATCCGCTCACGCAGGCTGGCGAAGCGGCCCGGGCTGCCGGCGTCGAACGCGAGCACGACGGCGTGAGCCGGCGCCTCGCTCTGATTGACCCGCTCGTAGCCGGGCAGGAAGCCCAGCTGGCGGGGCACGGGCGCCGGCACCCACGGGTAGGTGCGCTTGCCCGTCCGCTCCAGCGCATCACACATCGCCAGCAGGCTGCCGAGTGAGTCGGCATCGGCATCCTGGTGGCCGACGCAGAGGAAGTCGCTGGCCTGCTCGAGCACCTGTCCGATGGCGGCCACCACCGTCGGGTCGAGGGCGTTCATGGGGCCGAACCTTCCGGCGGGCGCGCGGCCGGCGGCTCCGGGCCCGGTCGGGGCAGCTGGTCGAGCACCTGGCTGATGTGGACGGCGTAGGCGATCGACTCGTCCAGCACAAAGGTGAGGTACGGGATCCGCCGCAGGTTGGTGAGCCGCGCTCCCAGCTGGTGCCGCAGGTACCCCTGGAGCCGCGCGAGCCGGGCCACCGTCTCGCGCCGGCGGTCGTCGTCGCCGAGGACGCTGAGCTTGACGGTCGCCCGACTGAGGTCGGCGCTGCACGACACCTGCACCACCGTGGTCATCCCCACCCGGGGGTCCTTGACGTCCTCCAGGAGGCACTGGGCAAGCTCGACCCGGAGCTGGGCGTTGACGCGTGCGACCCGGTGGGAGGCGGGGCGGTGGGCGGCCGCCGCGGACGAGCCGGTCACGCGTTCCGCTGCTGGACCACCGACACCTCGAGCACGTCGCCGACCTCGAAGTCCTGGTAGTCGCCGAGGTCGATGCCGCAGTCGTAGCCCTCGGCGACCTCGCGGACATCGTCCTTGAACCGGCGCAGGGACGCGACCCGGCCGCGGTGGATCTCGCGTCCGTCGCGGCGCACGCTGACCACGCCATCGCGGACGATCTTGCCCTCGACGACATGGGAGCCGGCCACGAAGCCGGTCTTGGGGACACGGATCCGGGCGCGCACCTCGGCCCGCCCACTGAACACCTCTTCGAAGGTGGGCTCGTGAAGACCGCGAATCGCACGCTGGATGTCTTCGGTGAGATGGTAGACGACGTCGTAGGTGCGGACGTCGACCCGCTCCCGGTCGGCGACGGCACGGGCGTTGGCGTCGGGGGCCACGTTGAAGCCCACCACGATCGCGCTGGCGGCGGCCGCCAGGTTGACATCGTCCTCGGTGATCGGGCCCACCCCGTCGAGGACCACCCCCAGCCGGACCGCGGGATCGGTGAACCGCTGCAGCACCGACCGCAGCGCCTCCAGAGCGCCCTGGCTGTCGGCCTTGACGACGAGGTCGAGGTCACGCACCGTCCCCTGGCCCTGGCGCGAGAGGTCGGCGAGGCTGACCCGCCGGACCGGGGCCTGACTGGCCACGCCCGCCTCACGGGACTCGGCCAGTGCTCGTGCCACCCGCTCCCCCGTCACCACCTCGAAGCGGTCCCCGGCCCGGGGCACGGCGGGCAGCCCCGCGACCACCACCGGTTGGCTGGGGGTGGCAGAACGCACCGACCGACCGCGGTCGTCCACCATCGCGCGCACCCGTCCGGCGATCGCTCCGACCACGAGGTGGTCCTGGAGGCTGAGGGTCCCGGCCTGCACCAGCACGGTGGCGAGGGGACCCCGGCCGCGGTCGAGGTGGGCGTCGATGACCGTGCCCTCGGCGGGCCGGTCGTAGTCCGCTCGCGGATCCTGCAGGTCGGCGACCAGCAGGATCATCTCGAGCAGGTGAGGGATCCCCTCCCCGGTCCGCGCCGACACCGGCACCGCCACCACGTCCCCGCCGTACTCCTCCACCACCAGCTGCCGCTCGGTGAGCTGCTGCTTGACCCGGTCGGGATTGGCATCCTCGAGGTCGATCTTGTTGATCGCCACGATCAGCGGAACCCCCGCCGCCCGGGCATGCTGGATCGCCTCGTCCGTCTGGGGCATGATCCCGTCGTTGGCGGCCACCACCAGGACCGCCACGTCGGTGACGTTGGCGCCTCGGGCGCGCATTGCGGTGAAGGCCTCGTGGCCGGGGGTGTCGATGAAGGTGATCGGGCGCCCCTCCCACTCGACGGTGGTGGCCCCGATTCGCTGCGTGATCCCGCCGGCCTCGCCGGCGGCCACGTGCGAGTGCCGGATGGCGTCGAGCAGGCTGGTCTTGCCGTGGTCCACGTGACCGAGAACGGTGACCACTGGGGGCCGGGGCCGCAGCTGCGCATCGGGATCCAGTGCCCGCCCGGCCCCGGGGCTGGGCCCGCCCACCCCGGTGACCGCGGCCGGCTCCGCCGGCACCACCTCGACGCCGAACTGCTCGGCCAGCAGCCGCGCGGTGGCGAACTCCAGGTTCTGGTTGATGCTGGCGAGGATGCGGTGCTGCAGCAGGGCCTTGGAGACCTCCGCGGGAGCCACTCCGAAGGCCTGACCCAGCTCCTTCACGGTGAGCCGGGGCGGCAGGGCGACCTGCTTCACGATGGCGATGATCGGTCCTCCACGTCTGCTGGATCGGGCGGTGGCGCCGGGGTCCTCGCGGCGAGCGCCTCGAGCAGGCCCGTCAGGTCCACCATCGCCGGCGGGATCCGGAGCGCGCGGGCCACCACGCCCGGTCGCTGCGTTGCCCGCCAGCACTCCATCCTCGCACAGACATAGGCCCCACGGCCGAGCCGGGGCTCCCCGGCGCGGTCCACCGACACCCCCTCCGGCCGCGAGCGCAGGCGCAGCAGCCGGGCCTGCGGACGCCGCCGACGACATCCGCAGCAGCGGCGGTGGGGACGGCGCGCCTCGCCGCTCACGCCGTCTCCGCGCCGTGGATGTCGATCCGCCAGCCGGTGAGGCGCGCCGCCAGCCGGGCATTCTGCCCCTCCCGGCCGATCGCGAGGGAGAGCTGGGTCCCCGCGACCGTGACCGTCGCCCGCCGCCCCAGCGGGTCGAGCGACACCGCCAGCACCCGCGCCGGCGCCAGCGCCGCGGCCACAAAGCCGGCCGGCTCGGGTGCCCAGGCGATCAGGTCCACCCGCTCGGGCTGGATCTCGCGGGTCACTGCCCCCACGCGTACGCCGCGGGGTCCGATGCACGCCCCCACCGGGTCCACCCCGGCTCGGATCGACCCCACCGCGACCTTCGAGCGCCGGCCCGCCTCGCGTGCGATCGCGTGGATCTCCACCGTGCCGTCGCCGAGCTCGGGGACCTCCATCTCCAGCAGGCGCCGGAGCAGCAGCGGATCGCTGCGGGACACGCGGGGCAGCGCCGGATAGCCACCCGGTCCCTCCGGCACGTCCAGCAGCACGACCTTGCAGTGCTGGCCGCGGCGCAGTCGCTCACCGGGGATCTGGTCCGCGGGCGGCAAGCTGACCTCCAGCGGACCAACCCGCAGCAGCACCGCACCCCGCTGGGCCCGCTGGACAATCCCGTCGACCAGCTGCCCCCGGCGTGCCAGCGCCTCGGTGCGGAGGCGTCCCGAGTCGGCCACCCGGACCAGCGCCAGCAGGGCAGCCTTGGCCACCGGAACGGCGCTGGCGAGCACGCGTGGGGGCGCCTCGACCTCGGCGACGACGACCGCGCCCACCTCGGCGCCGGCCTCGAACTCGTGGGCCGCCTCCAGGCTGATCTCATCGGGACCCCCCGGCGCGCCCGAGACCACCCGCCAGCGCCGGCGCACGCGGAGGCGGCCGGTGGTGGCGTCCAGGGCCGGCTCCGCCCCCGGCCAGGGCGCCGCGCCCGCCCGCCAGGCGGCGCGAACCGCCTCCTCGACGGCGCCGATCAGGGTCGAGTCGTCGACCCCGTGCAGCCGGCGGAGGTCCAGCAGCGCCGCGCCCAGCTCGTCCCGCGCCGGGCGGGGCGGGGCGCCGGTGGTCACAGGTCGACCAGGCGGCGGGCCGCGATCACGACGGCGCGGTCGACCCGGTGGTGCTCGCCGGCGCGGCGACGACCCGGGGGCACCTCCAAGTCGAGCGTGGTCGGGCTGATCGCGACCAGCCGTGCCTCCAGGATCAGTCTCCCTGAGGCCTCCGCGCCCTCCATCTCGAGCCGGATGCGATGACCGATCGCCGCCTCCAGCTCCCGGTCGTCGCGCAGCAGCCGTTCCGCCCCGGGGGAGGTCACCTCGAGGGTGTACGGCCCCGGGAACGGGTCGGCGACGTCGAGCCAGGCGGAGACCAGCCGGCTGGCTCGGCCGCACTCGTCGAGGGTGACCCCCCCGGGGCGGTCGACCACCAGCCGCAGCCGGCCCCCGCCGCGCCCGAAGGCGACGTCCACCTCCATCAGCTCCAGGCCGGTGGGCTGGAGCACCTGCCGCACCGCCTCCGCCAGCTCCTCGGTCGAGACCTGCGACCCCACCCGTGCCCGCGTCCAGCTAGGCGTCGCGCGCGGCCGCCGGCAGCGCCCGCCCCGGGGCCCCGCCCCGAGCCGGCTGCCGCCGATCGAGCTGGCGCCACGCGGTCAGCAGGGTGCTGGCATTGAAGATGGAGCTGTAGGTGCCCGAGGCGATCCCGATCAGGAGCGCGAGCACGAATCCCTGGGTGGTGGTGCCACCGAACAAGAAGAGCGCCAGCAGCACGAAAAGGACCGTCAGCGAGGTGTTGAGCGAGCGGGCCAGGGTCTGCACCACCGACAAGTTGACGATCTGCTCGAAGCTCATCCGGGTGCCGACCACGCGCAGGTTCTCGCGGATCCGGTCGAACACCACGATGGTGTCGTGCACCGAGAAGCCCACGACCGTGAGCAGGGCGGTGACGAAGAGCGTGTTGACCGTCCCCAGCTGGGAGAAGTGGCCCAGGATCGCCCACACGCCGGCGAGCACGAAGACGTCGTGGAGGAGCGCGGTGAGGGCGCAGATCGCGAACCGGCGCGCCTGGATCGTGCTCTGGGAGAAACGGAAGGCCAGATACCCGGCGATCAGCAGGCTGGCCACGATCACCAGCACGACTGAACTCACCACCAGGCCCGCCGCAATCGTGGGACCGACGGTGGTCTCGTTCACCACCGGGTTGCCGGCGGAGTCATGGGGGATCCCGAAATGGCGATCGAGGGCGTGCACGATCAGGGCCACCTCGGCGGCCGGCACCGGCAGGGTCTGGACCACGTAGCTGTGTCCGGAGGCGGCCAGAACCTGGGGCTGGGCCGTGGGTACCACCTCGCGCACCACCGACAAGACCCGCGGAATGCTGGCGCCGTGGAGCAGGCGGGCGGTGACCTGGTCACCCCCGGTGAAGTCGATCCCGAGGTTGAATCCGGCGATCAGGATGGTGAGCAGCCCCGGCACGATCACCGCCAGCGAGGCGCCGAAGAAGAGGTTGCGGTGGCTCACGATGTCGAAGCGTCGCCCCGGGGCCATCGCCTGCGCCAGCCGGTCGCTGGGGAGCAGCCGGGTGTAGAGGCGGGGGTTGCGGGCGAAGGCAAACCAGCGCTGGGCGTAGTGGAGGATGGTGTGGGTGATGATGATCGACGAGAACATGCTCGCCGCCACCCCGATGAACAGGGTCAGCGCGAAGCCCTTCACCTGGGGCGCTCCGAAGAAGTAGAGGACCGCGCAGGTGATGCTGGTCGAGATGTTGGAGTCCCGGATCGCGGGCCAGGCCCGCTTGAACCCCTGCTCGGTGGCGAGTCCGATGCTGCGGCCCTGGCGCAGCTCCTCCTTCATCCGCTCGAAGATCAGCACATTGGCGTCGACCGCCATCCCCACGCTGAGCACGAAGGCGGCCAGCCCGGGCAGATCCAGGGTCACCGGCACCAGCTTGAAGACCGCCAGCACGATCGACCCGTAGCCGAGCAGGGCGAGGCTGGCCAGCACCCCGGGGAACCGGTAGTAGAGCAGCATGAACAGGATCACCAGCAGCATCCCGAAGGCGCCCGCTACCAGGCTGCGCTGCACCGACTGCTTGCCCAGCGTGGCCGACACCGTGGTCACCTGCGCCGGCGCGATCTGGGCCGGCAGCGCGCCCGCGTTCAGCTCGTTCACCAGCTGCTGGGCGGAGTTGAAGGTGAAGTTGCCGGTGATCTGGGTCTGGTTGCTGCTGGGGGATTCGACGCAGGGGGCGGTGAGCACCTGGCCGTCCAGGAAGATCGCCACCTGGGCCAGCGGCGGCACCGCCGCCGGACAGGCGCCGCCGACCCCGCTGAGGGTGCAGTCGGGGTTGTGGGTGCACGCGGCGGTGGTCAGCCGCAGCCACTCGTTGGCGCCGGCGGAGTCGAAGGTGAGGTTGACCGCGTCGCTGCCGGTGGTGGTCTGACCCACCGAGGCGGTGCTGAGGTCACTGGCGGTGATCCGGGGGTCGATCTTCCAGTGGTACCGCAGCCCGGTGGCGCTGACCGGGTAGTCGGCGGGATTGTTGAACTGGCAGGCGCTGCTGGGGTGCTGGGGCGGAAAGCAGGTGGGGTCGACCAGCTGGTTCTGGTCGATGCAGGTCTGGGTGGTGCACGGGATCCCCTGGGTGGGGTTGCCGTTCACGGACGGGGCGCCCGGCACCGCGGTGGCGAAGTGGAGCTGGGCGGTGGTGCCGAGCGTGCCCAGAGCCTGGTTCACGTCCACCCCGGGCAGCGTCACCAACACCTGGTCGGTCCCCTGGGCCTGGACCTGCGCCCCCGACACGCCCAGGGCGTTGACCCGGCGCTCGAGAATGGTGAGGGTCGCGGCCTGCGCCTGCGCCAGGGTCTTGCCCTTGGGCAGCCCGACCCGGCAGCCGATCCCGGCGGGCGTGTTGGCACCCTGGCAGATGGCGATGGTGAGCTGGGTGCCCCCCTGCAGGTCGAGCCCCTTGTGGAAGTAGAGCTGGTCCCCGAATAGAGTCGGGGGACGGTTGTGGGGCAGCGGGCGGCCGATCGGCACGTGCACCACCGCATAGCGATACACGTACGAGTAGCCGTCGACGAAGACCGCCAGGGCCACCACCGCGACGACCAGCGCCAACCACCACTTGGTGATCCGGACCACCTGCTTGGCTCACTCCTCGATGATGGGTCGGGGGTCGGCGCTCACCGACGGCGCTTCATTGTAGGGAGGCGCCGCCCCACCGCCCGCGTCCGGTACGCCCCCGCCCGCCAGGGCGGCCAGCCGACGTCGGCACAGGGCGGGGAAGCTGCCCCGCGCGATCGCGGCGCGCGCCTCGGCCATGAGCGTGCCGAGGTGGGTGAGATTGTGCAGGCTGAGCAGCCGGTGGGCCAGGATCTCGTCGACCTGGACGCCGTGGCGCAGGTAGGCTCGGCTGAAGCGTCGGCAGGCGAGGCAGCCGCAGCCCGGCTGGAGCGGGCGCGGGTCGCTGCTGAACCGGGCCTGCCGCAGCGAGAGCCGGCCGGTGGGGGTGAGGGCCACGCCGTTGCGTGCCAGCCGGGTCGGCAGGACGCAGTCGAACAGGTCCACGCCCAGTCCCACCGCCTCCAGCAGATCGCGATCGGTGGCCAGCCCCATGAGGTAGCGAACCCGGTCCTCAGGTAGCGCCGCGACCGCGGCGGCGGTGGCCGCGCGCCGGACCGCCGGGGGCTCCCCGAGGACCAGTCCTCCGAGCGCGTTGCCGTCGAAATCCAGGGCGGCGATCGCGGTGGCGGCCTCCCAGCGCGCCTCGGGTTCGAAGCCGCCCTGGACGATCCCGAACACGAGCCGGTCCCGGGGATGGGCCTGGCGGCTGCGGGCGGCCCAGCCGAGGGTGCGCCGGGTCGCCTCGCGGACGGCCGCGGGCGAGGCGCCGAAGGCCACCGGGTGGTCGAGCACCATGCAGATGTCGCTGTCGAGGTCCCGCTGGATCTCGAGAGCCCGCTCGGGGGTCACATCCACGCCGGCGCCGTCGTAGGGGGAGCGCAGGTGCACCCCCCCGTCGTCAACCACCGCGAGGCGGTCCAAGCTCACCAGCTGATACCCGCCGCTGTCGGTGAGGATCGGCCCCGGCCACCCCATGAAGGCGTGCAGGCCGCCCAGCCGCGCGATCCGCGCCGCCCCCGGCCGGAGCTCCAGGTGGATCGCGTTGGCCAGCACCATCTGGGCACCGGTGGCGGCGACCTCGTCCGGGTGGCAGGCGCGCACGGCGGCGTGGGTGCCGACCGGCATGAACGCCGGGGTCGCCACCTCCCCGTGGCGGGTGCGAAGCACCCCGGCCCTCGCCGCTGAGCCCGGCTGGTGCGCGGTGACGCGGAAGGGCCCCTCGCTCACCCGGCCCTCCAGGCCAGCATGCAATCGCCGAAGCTGAGGAAGCGGTAGCCCCGCTCCAGGGCGACCCGGTAGGCGCGCCGGGCCCGCTCCCAGCCGAGGAATGCGCTGACCAGGACCAGGAGCGACGAGCGGGGTTGGTGGAAGTTTGTGAGCAGGCCGTCGACCACGCGGAACCGGTCCCCTGGGCGCAGGTAGAGACGGGTGGAGGCCGCCCCGGGGCGCACCCCGCCGCCCTCGTCGGCGACCGATTCCAGCACCCGCACGACCGTGGTCCCGACCGCCACCACCCGACCGCCGCGGTCGCGGCACGCGGCGATCGCGGCCGCGGCCGCGGGCGGGCAATCGAACATCTCCTCGTGCATCGGGTGCTCGTCGATGAGCCCGTGCCGAATCGGCGCAAAGGTGGCGAGGCCGATGGTCAGCGTCACCTGCGTCACCTCGATCCCCCGGCCCGAGAGCCGCTGGAGCAGCGGCCCGGTGAAGTGGAGACCGGCGGTGGGAGCCGCCGCCGAGACCGCCGGACCCTGGGCGAACACGGTCTGGTAGCGGTGACGGTCGGCCAGCGGAGTCCGGATGTAGGGAGGCAGCGGCATCTCCCCCGCTGCCTCCAGGTCCACCCCGGGGTCGGTGACGATCGCCAGCCGCCGCAGCCCAGGGTGGCCGTCAGCCGGACCCAGCACCTCGGCACGCCATCCCGCTCCGGTCACGGCGGCGCCCGCATGCAGCCGCCGCCCCGGCCGGACCAGCGCCTCGACCACCCCGTTGGACGAGGGAGCCCCGATCAGGAGGAGTTCGGCCGGCTCCTCCCCGGCCCAGCCCCGCAGCCGAGCCGCGCGCACCCGGGTCGCGTTGAGCACCAGCAGGTCGCCCGCCCGCAGGACCTGGGGCAGCTCGCGGACGGTCCAGTCCCGGAGGGCGTCGCCCGAGCACACCAGCAGGCGCGAGCCGTCGCGATCGGGTCGGGGCGACTGCGCGATCGCGCCGGCGGGCAGCGGGTAGTCGTAGGCGAGGGTCTCCCGCGGGGTCGGGCCGGCCACCGCTCAGGGCTCGAAGAGCGTCGGCGCACCGGCGCCGTCCGCGGGCGGGGGGATGAGCCCCAGGTGCCGGAAGGCCCGGGGGGTGGCGACCCGACCGCGCGGGGTGCGAGCCAGCAGACCCGCCTGGATCAGGTAGGGCTCGTGGACGTCCTCGATCGTCTGGGCCTCCTCCGCCAGCGACACCGCCACGGTCTCGAGCCCCACCGGCCCCCCGCCGAAGTCGGCGCAGACGGTCCGCAGGATGCGACGGTCGACGGCGTCGAGCCCGAGCGCGTCGATGCGCAACATCGCCAGCGCCTCGGCGGTCACCGCCCCGGTGACCCGGCCGGCTGCGCGCACCTCCGCGAAGTCCCGCACCCGGCGGAGCAGTCGGTTGGCGATCCGGGGCGTTCCCCGGGACCGCTGCGCGAGCAGCGCGACCGCATCCGGATCCGCCGTCACCCCGAGCAGGCGGGCGGAGCGCTCGAGGATCGACCCCAGCTCGTCGGGGGCATAGAAGTCAAGCCGGAAGGCAGCGCCGAAGCGCTCGCGCAGCGGTCCCGAGAGCAGCCCCAGCCGAGTGGTCGCGCCCACCACGGTGAAGGGCTTCAGCTGGAGTCGGAGCGCCTGGGCTCCGGCTCCCTTGCCGGTGACGAAGTCGAAGGTGAAGTCCTCCATCGCCGGGTACAGGCTCTCCTCCACGGTGCGCTGGAGGCGGTGGATCTCGTCGATGAACAAGATGTGGTGGGTCCCAAGGTTGGTGAGGACGCTCGCCAGGGCGCCCTGATGCTCGATCGCCGGGCCGCTGGTGATCCGCAGCTGGGTGCCCATCTCGGCCGCGAGGATCGCGGCCAGCGTGGTCTTCCCGAGCCCGGGTGGTCCCGAGAACACGCAGTGCTCCAGCGGCTCGCCCCGGCGTCGGGCGGCGGTGACGAGGATCTGGAGCTGCTCTTTGGCGGCGCCCTGACCCACGAAGTCCGCGAGCCGCTGCGGACGCAGGGTGCGGTCGAGCTCCGGCTCGTCCTCCTCGGGGAGGGGGTCGAGCAGGTCCGCTCCCGGGTCCGCTGCCCGCTCACTCATCGGGGGCCTCCGCAATTCCGGGATCGAGCCCTCGCAGCGCCTCGGTCACGATCGCCTCCAGCCCAGCTTGGGGGCCAGCCGCCTCCCGGGCGCGCCGCACCGCGCGCCGGGCGATCGCCGACGGATACCCGAGCCCCACCAGCGCGGCCGCGGCCGGTGCGGCGGCGGGATCCGGCGCCGCCACCTCGCCGCTGGCCGCCGCCGCACCGGTCAGCTGGTCGAGCTTGCCGCGCAGCTCGAGGATCAACCGCGCCGCCGTCTTGGGACCGATCCCGGGGACGGAGGCGAGCACGGCCGGGTCACCCTGCGCGATCGTGCGCACGAGCGTCTCCCACTCGGCGCGGCTCAGGATCGCCAGAGCGGCCCGGGGTCCCACCCGCTCCACCCCGATCAGGAGTCGAAAGCACTCGAGCTCCTCGCGGCTGGGGAACCCGAAGAGGGAGATCGCATCGTCCCGCACCTGCGTGTGGATGTGGACGGTGACACACGTCTCAACAGTGCGCAGCCACGCCAGGGTGCGGGGGTGGGCGTGGACCCGGTAGCCGACCCCCCCGACATCGACCACCGCCCACTCGGCCTCGACCGCCTCGACCCGTCCTCGCAGGCGGGCGATCATGCCGGCACCCCCGGTGGCCCGGCGCGGGCCCGGCGGACCGCCTGCCGCATCCCCTGGGCGTGGTGATGGCAGATCGCCACCGCGCACGCATCCGTGACGTCATCCGGTCCCGCGACGGGCGCCCCGCCGAGCAGGCTGATCACCATCCGCGCCACCTGCCGCTTGGGGGCGGACCCGTTGCCGCTCACCGACCGCTTCACCTCGCTGGGGGTGTACTCAGCGATCGGGAGTCCGGCCTCGGCGACGGCGAAGAGGATCACCCCCCGAGCCTGGGCCACCTGGATCGCGGTGCGCACGTTGCGGGAGAAGTACAGGCGCTCCACCGCGACCGCGTCGATCGCCGGCGTCCGCACCACCTGGCGCACGGCCTCCACCACCTGGCAGAGGCGGCGGGCCTCTTCGTCCCCGGCCGCGGTCACCACCACCCCGGCACGCACCAGACGCAGTGACCCGGCACGCCCGTCCACGAGGGCGAAGCCGGTCAGGGCGAGGCCGGGGTCGAGACCGAGGACCAGCATGCCAGGGTGGGGAACCGGACCGGTCGTCCGCCGCCGCGCCGGGTCGGGTCCGCCATCACCTCCCCCGAGCCTAGACGCCGAGGAGGACGTCGTCCGGCAGGACGGCGTTGCAGTGCACCGCCTGGACGTCGTCGTGCTCCTCCAGCGCCTCCAGCAGGCGGATCACCGCGGGGGCGGTCTTGACCTCGACCTCGACCAGGGTGCTGGGGTGCATCGTGACCTCGGCACGCGCCACGCGGGCGCCCGCGTCCTGGAGCGCCTGGCGGACCGCCTCGAGCCGCTCCGCCTCGACCAGCACCTCGAGGACGGCGCCGTCGATCTGGACGTCGTCCGCACCGGCCTCGATCGCGACCAGCCCGAGCGCCTCGGGATCCTTGCCGTCGACCTCCCCCGTCACCACCCCGGTGCGGGTAAAGAGCCACGCGACCGAGTTGGTCTCACCCAGGCTGCCCCCGGCACGGTTGAACAGGTTGCGGATCGCGGCCACCGTGCGGTTGCGATTGTCGGTGACGCAGTCCACCAGGATCGCCACCCCGGCCGGCCCGTATCCCTCGTACCGGATCTCCTCGATGGCCTCCCCGGCCAGCTCGCCGGTGCCGCGCTTGATCGCGCGCTCGATGTTGTCCTGGGGCATGTTGACCTCGCGCGCCTTCTGGATCGCGAGCCGCAGGCGGAAGTTGCCCTGGGGATCGCTCCCCCCCTCGTGCGCGGAAACCGTCAGCTCACGCGCCACCTTGGTGAAGGTCTGGCCCTTCTTGGCGTCGACGACGGCCTTCTTGTGCTTGATGCCGGCCCACTTGGAGTGCCCTGACATCGCTCACCTCCCTGCCTCGCCGGTGCGCGAGCACCGCGCGTGGACCAGCCCCGGCGAACAGATATTCGAACACTCTACCACCGTCTCGCCGCTCCCGCCTAGGCTACCAGCTGCCCGCCCGCCCGCCGCGGGCGCCCCGGCCTCAGGTCCCCGCCACCAGCCGGGCGAAGCGGCGGGGACCGACCCGCAGGACCGCGCCCACCGCCGGCGCCACCGGCACCCGCCAGTCCCCGACCCGCTCCCCGTCCAGGCTCACGCCGCCCTGAGTGATCAGGCGAGCCGCCTCCCCCAGGGAGGTGGCCAGGCCGGCGGCCACCAGCACCCGGCGCAGGTCCTGGGGCGCCCCGGTCAGAACGGGCGCGTCGGCCACCACCTCGGGGACGTGACCGGCACGATGGACGCGCTCGAATTCGGCCCCGGCGCGGGCGGCGAGCTCGGCCCCGTGGAAGGTCGTCACCACCGCGTCCGCCATCTCCGCCTTGACATCGCGGGGATTGACCGACCCATCGTCCATTCCCGCGAGCAGGACGGCCCGGCGCGCCGGCGGGACGTCGGTGACGAGCTCCAGATAGGCGCCGACCGCCCGGTCGGGGAGCGACATCAGCTGTCCGTACTGCTCGAACGCCGGAGCCCGGACGGCGACTGCATTGCCCAAGGACTTGCTCATCTTGCGCTCGCCGTCGAGGCCCACCAGCAGGGGAACGGTCACCACCGCCTGGGGCGGCTGCCCCGCCGCCGCCTGCAGCTCGCGCCCCAGCAAAAGGTTGAAGAGCTGATCGGTCCCCCCCAGCTCGACGTCAGCGGCCACCGCGACCGAGTCATGGCCCTGCAGCAAGGGATAGAACAGTTCGTGGATCCCAATCGGGTGCTCCAGCCGCATCCGGTTCGCGAAGTCCTCGCGCTGCAGCAGCTGCGCCACCGTCACCGACGACGCCAAGCGCAGCATCGCCTCCAGTCGAAAGTCCCCGAACCACTCGCTCTGGCGCCGCACCTCCACCTCGGCGGGATCCAGGATGCAGTACAGCTGCTCGAGATAGGTGCGGGCATTGCCCTCCACCTCCGACCCACTCAGCTGGGTACGGGTGGCGCTGCGACCGCTGGGATCTCCAATGCGCGCGGTGACGTCGCCGATGATGACCACCGGCCGATGGCCCCGCTCCTGCCAGCGCCGCAGCAGGCGCATGGGCACGGTGTGGCCGAGATGGATGTCGGGAGCGGAGGGGTCGATCCCCCACTTGATCCGGAGCCGCTCACCGCGATCCAGCCGATCGGTCAGGGCCTCCCGGGGGATGCAGTGCACCGTGCCGGCCAACAGCCCATCTGCATCCGGGTCCGGCGACGGGCGGGCCGCGGGGTTCGGCTCTGGCATGGCAGGGTCAGCCGGGCGGGGGACAGACGGCCCCGCGGCCCAGCGGGGCCCCGTCATTCTACCCGCCGCCCCCCGCCGGCCCATCGCAGCCTAGGGGGTGCTAGCATGGAAGCAAGGATCGGTTCGAGTTGGAGGGTCCAATTCCAGTGCGAACCGTGTGGCGGTTGCTGCGGCACACGCGAGCGGAGTAGCTCGCCCCCCCGGGTCCTTGGAGGTGCGCCCCGCCGCTGCAGGGCGGATCGGGATCGGGCAGGGCTCGGAAGGGGGCTCCTCGACCGCGCGACCCCTTGAATCCCGGCCGTTTGGCTGGGGCCGATCCATCGGATCGGCGTCACGACGCGGGCCGACCTCTGTGTCGGCCCGCCTTCGTCTCCGCGCTGGGGCCCGCTCCCAGCCGGTGGCGTGGCTGCGGCCGGTCGGGGGGGCGCGGGCGCGACACGGCTGGGCTGCCCGCGTCGGCCAGCCGCCAGGGACGGGGATCCCGCACCCCGACCCGGGGGCCCCCAAGAACGTGGCGGTCGGGGACGGGCTCCCCGGGGGCAAGCCAGAGGCGACCCGGACCCGCACGGCAGAGATCGGCGCTGTCATGGCACAGCTCCACCCCCAGCGCCCGGCAGACCCGGCCGGGTCCGTCGCCACGGGGCCTCGCGCCGTCGGCGCTGGCGGCGACTTCCACCGCGCGGATCAGCACGGCGGCGGCGCGGCCGGCCGGCTCAGTCACCACATTGGCACACCGGTGGAGGCCGTAGGCCAGATAGACATAGGCATGCCCGGGGGCGCCATACATCGGCCGGGTGCGGCGGGTCGGCCCGCGGGCGGCGTGGGACGCCGGGTCGTCCTCGCCCCCATACGCCTCCACCTCGACGATGCGTCCCAGCCGCAGTCCGTCAGGGGCCCCGTGACAGAGCCACTGCCCCAGCAGGGCCCGGGCGACCACCAGGCAGGGGCGGCTCAGCAGCGTGCGGGGAAGCGCGGCCCAGGGGTCGGGCGGAGCGTTCAGACGTCGATCTGGGCGAGGTGGCTCGCCAGATGTGAGGGGAGCGCGAACCGCATCACATAGCGCACGAACCCGTCGGCGCCGCTGACCGGCTGAGCCAGGATGGAGTTGTGAACCGCCTGCGCGACGTCGGTCCGAGTTGGGGGCAGCAGGGCGGCGTCGGCGGTGGGGCTCCCGATCGCGAGCGCGACCATGATCAGCGTGCCGCACTCCAGCAGGGCCGCCATCGCCCCCAGGATGGCGCCGAGCGCACTGTCCGCGGTGAAGGTCGCGACCCGATCCAGCTGATCCCGGTAGAGGAAGCCGAGCAGCTCGCCGAGGCCGGCCCCGATGGCGGCCAGGCCGGCGAACACGAGGCCGTTCCAGTAGAGCGGGTCGAGCCCGAGTGCGTTGCCGAAATCCCCGGCGATGTAGCTGCCTCCGAGATAGGCGAGCACGGCCAGCACATAGAAGAGGACGAACGGGACCACCCGGCGCAGGACCCCGTAGCGCCACCCCAGAATGCAGTTGGCGGCGAACACACACAGCACCACCAGGCTGAAGGCTAGGCTCACGCGTTCTCCCTCCGTCGGGCCCCGACCACCTCGGCCAGAATCTCGAGCACGGCCGCCCGCAGCGCGGCCCCATCCGCCCCGGCCAGCGTCCGACCGGGGTCCCGGAACACCAGCCGAAAGGTCCACCCCTTGTGTGCTGGACCGAGACGGGCGTCAGTGTACTCGTCGAGCAGGCGGACCGATTCCAGCTCCGCCACCCGGCCATCGCGGAGCGCCGCCAGCGCCCGGCCGACCGCAGCGAGCCGGGGCACGACCACCGCGATATCCTCCACCAACGCCGGCGTGGGCGCCACCGGGCGAGCCCGTGGCACCAGGCCGCCGGGGACCAACCAGCCGTCGAGGCGCAGCTCCAGCACCAGGGTCCGGCCGCGCAGCTCGAACGCGGCCCGGGGGTCGTCTCCGAGCTCACCGACCACCCCCACCCGCCGTCCGGCCGCCCACAGCTCAGCCGCGCGGGCCGGGTGGAGACCCGCCACCTGGGTCTGGCGGACCTGCGGAGCGTCCCCCACGAGCCGCTCGCCCACGGTCGCCGCCAGCGTCACCAGTCGGCGCAGCCGCTGGACCGCCTGGGTGGGGTCGCCGGCGGGATCGTGGTCCACCGCCGCCAGCAGCTCGGGCTCCTCGGGCTGGACCGTCGGGGAGGCGCCCCAGAAGCCCCGACCCAGCTCGTAGAGGCGCACCCGCTCGGCTCCCCGGGCCTGGTTGAGGGCCGCCGCCTGGAGCAGCCCGGGCAGGCAGCTCTGACGGAGCGCCGCCCACTGCGGGCCGAGCGGGTTGCGCAGCTCCAGCGGGGCGACTGGGGGGGCCAGCGGGGCGAGCGCGCGGGCCACGGCCGCGGAGGTGAAGCTGATCGTGATCGCCTCGTCCCACCCGGCCCCGCAGACGAGGTCGCGCACCGCCTCGCGGGGATCCGCGGGCGCCACCGTGGCGGCGGGGGTCCGCCGACCGGGAAGGGTCGCCGGCACCCGGTCGTAGCCGAGGCTGCGGCCCACCTCCTCCAGGACATCGGCGGGGATAGTGACGTCCTGGCGGTCGACCGGCGGCCGGACCGCCAGGGTCGCGCCCGCCGCCACCACCTCGAACTCCAGCCGGCGCAGCGCCGTCGCCGCCTCCCCGGCGTCGACCGGCATCCCCAACAGCTGTCCCAGCCCGGAGGCGGTCACCGTGATCGGGGCGGCCGGCGCCCGGGGACCCACCTCCACGTCGATCGGCCCCGGGTGGACCCGTGCCCCTCCCACCTGCTGGGCAAGGTGGACGAAGCGGGCCGCTCCCCGGGAGGCGAGGGCGGGACTCAGCCCCTTCTCGAACCGCAGCGACGCCTCCGTCCGCAGCCCCAGACGACGCGAGGTGGCGCGCACGGACGAGCCCGCAAAGCAGGCCGCCTCGAGCAGCACGGTCCGGGTGCCCGGCCCCACCGCGCTGTCCTGACCCCCGAGAACCCCCGCCAGGGCGGCGATCCTGCCGCCGATGTCGATGACCAGCGACCGGCGATCCAGGATCCGGCGGCTGCCGTCCAGCCCGTCGAACCGCTCCCCCTCACAGGCCTCCCGCACGGTCACCAGGGTGGAGCCGTTGGGGGGCGCCACCCGATCCAGGTCGAAGGCGTGCAGCGGCTGGCCCAGTTCGGCGACCACGTAGTTGCTAAGGTCCACCGCGAGTCCCAGCGGCCGCATCCCCACCGCCCGCAGGCGCTGCTGCATCCACAGGGGGGCGGGAGCGTCGGAGAGCCCCTCCACCACCTCGGCCACGTAGCGAAGGCAGCGGGCGGGGTCATCGATCCTCACCTGCACCAGCTCGGCAGCCGGCTGGCCCGCCCGCACCGGCGCTCGGTCGTCGGGCCGGCGCAGCGGGCGCCCCAAAGCCGCGGCCAGCTCGCGCGCGATCCCGAGGTGGCAGAGGCAGTCGGGCCGGTTGGCGGTGATCTCGAGCTCCAGAACCCGGTCTGGAGGGATCAGCACCGCGAGCGGCACGCCCGGCTCGGCGGCGGCCGGATCGAGCCGCATGATCCCGTCGCGGTCGGGGCCGAGACCCAGCTCGTGGGGCGAGCACAGCATCCCCTGGCTGGGGTGGCCGCGCAGCCGGCGCGCGCCGATCCGGGTCCCATCGGGCAGGACGGTACCCGGACCGGCCCAGGCCACCAGGGCATCGGGCGCCAGGTTCTGGGCGCCGCAGACCACCGGGACCGGGTCGGACCCGCCCACGTCCACCCGGGTGAGCCAGAGGTGATCGCTTGCCGGCATCCGGCCCAGCTCGACCACGCGGGCGACCACCACCCCGGCGGGCCCGCCGGGCAGCTCGAGCACCCGCTCCACCTCGGTCCCGGTCGCCACCAGTCGGTCGATCAGCTGCGGGCTGGGCACGTCACGGCAGTCGACGAAGTCCTGGAGCCAGTTGCAGCTAAAGCGCATCGACGGACCCCGGTCTAGAACTGGTGCAGGAAGCGGATGTCATTCACGGTCAGCTCGCGACCATCCTCGATCCCGTACTTCAGCATCGCGATCCGCTCCGGCCCCATCCCGAAGGCGAAGCCCTGGTGGCGGGCGGGGTCGATGCCACCGTTGCGCAGCACCGTGGGATGGACCATCCCCGATCCCAAGATCTCGATCCACCCGCGCTGGTGGCAGGTGCGACAGCCGCTGCCGTCACATACGAAGCAGGAGACGTCCACCTCCATGCTGGGCTCGGTGTAGGGAAAGAAATTCGGGCGCAGCCGGATCTCCCGGGTGGCGCCGAACATCGAGCGCGCGAAGGTCAGCAGAGTGCCCTTGAGGTCTCCCACCGTGATCCCCTCGTCGACCACCAGGCCCTCCACCTGGTGGAACATGGGCAGGTGGGTCGGGTCGGGATTGTCACGCCGGTAGGTGCGCCCGGGCGCGATGATGCGGATCGGGGGCGGCTGGCTCAACATCGTGCGCATCTGCACCGGCGAGGTGTGGGTGCGCAGCAGGATCGTGTCACTGAGATAGAGGGTGTCCTGGCTGTCGCGGGCGGGGTGGCCGGCAGGGATGTTGAGGAGCTCGAAGTTGAAGCGCTCCACCTCCACCTCGGGGCCCTCGGCGATCGCGTAGCCCAAGCCCCCGAAGATGTGGGCGATCTCCCGCAGCACCCGCGTCACCGGGTGGATCCGGCCCGGCTCGCACTCCTCGTCGAGCGCCGAGCAGTCGACCCACTCCCCGGCCGCCCGGGCGGCCGCGGTGGCCGCGGCGAGGGCGGCTCCGCGCGCCTCGAGTGCGCCCTCGACGGCGGACTTGGCCTGGTTGAAGGCCCGGCCCAAAGCCGCGCGCTCGTGGGCGGGACGCTCCGCCACCCCGGCCCCGGCGATCGTCAGCAGCCCGTCTCGGCGGCCGAGCACGCGGCGCCGCACCCCCTCCAGCTCACCCGGGTCACGGGCCGCCTCGATCTCGGCGCGGGCGCGGTCCGCCAGGGCCAGGAGGGCCTCGGGGGTCACGAGCCGGCGGCCGGCCCCCGTGCCACCTGGACCAGGCGGCCGAACGCGTCCGGGTCCCGCACCGCCAGCTCCGCCATCTGCTTGCGGTCGACCCCGACCCCGGCGGCCTGGGCGAGATGAATGAACTCGGAATAGCGCAGACCGTGGGCGCGGCAGGCGGCGTTGATGCGCGCGATCCAGAGCCGCCGGAAGTCGCCCTTGCGGCGACGTCGATCGCGGTACTGATAGGCGAGCGCATGCAGCACCGCCTCGTTGGCGGGGCGGAACAGGCGCCGATGGGTCCCGCTGAACCCCTCCGCCTGCTCCAA
Source organism: Verrucomicrobiia bacterium (assembly GCA_035532155.1). GTDB lineage: Bacteria > Chloroflexota > Dormibacteria > Aeolococcales > Bog-877 > DAHUZL01. Next base: position 31,076 of record DATKRN010000068.1, read on the forward strand.
CAGCTTCTTGTGCCGCTGCCGCGCGGGAACCCCCCGCTTCACCCGGGCCATGGCTCAGGCCCCGAGATAGGGAGCGTCGCGACGGATCTGGCGGCGGTCGCTGGGCGCGACCGCGTGCTGATGCGCGTAGCCCCGCTTGCGCTTGGCCGACTTGTGCTCGAGCATGTGCGACTGGAAGGCGCTGCGCCGCATCACCTTGCCGGTGCCGGTCACGCGGAAGCGCTTCTGCGTCCCCTTATGGGACCGGATCTTGGGCATCGACCTGCACGCCTCCCTTCAGCTGACGCCGGTTGACGGGATTGAGGATCATGATCATGTTGCGCCCCTCGAGGAGCGGGTGCCGCTCGACCTGGCCGATGTCCTTGGCCTCGTCGGCGATCCGCAGCAGCAGGTTGCGCCCGATCTCCTGGTGGACCAGCTCGCGGCCGCGGAACATGATAGTGAGCTTGACCTTGTCCCCCTCCGCCAGGAACTGGCGGACGTAGCCGTACTTGGTCTGAAAGTCGTGTTCGCTGATCTTGGGTCGGAGCTTCATCTCCTTGAGTCGGATGGTGCTGTGCTCGCGCCGGGAATCCTTCTCGCGCTTCAGCGCCTCGAACTTGAATCGCCCGTAGTCGAGCAGCCGGCACACCGGTGGTTGCGCCTGAGGGGCCACCTCGACCAGATCGAGCTCCCGCTCCCGCGCCAGCCGCTGCGCCTCGGCGATGGGGACCACCCCCAAGGGCTCCCCGGTGGTGTCGTCGAAGAGGCGCACCTGCGCGGCGCGCACCTGGTCATTGATCCGCAGCTCCCGAAACGCTATCGACGAGTCCTCCCGGCGTCCGATTGACCCCGCCGGCCGCCGACCGCCGGCGAGGCGACCGGCTCAAGGCCGGGCACCGGGGCGGGGACGCGATCGCGGAGCGCGAGGTGCGATCCTACCACGCCGTCCCGGTCCCTCAGACGACCGGTCGGGGAGGCCGGGCCTCGGCCACCAGCCGGTCGCGCAGCTCGGCGACCGCGAGCAGGACCCGCTGCTCGGACCGGGTGTCGCGCAGGTTGACGCTGCCGGCCTCCACCTCGCGCGGGCCGATGATCCCAAGGTAGGGCACCTTCTGCCGCTCCCCGTCGCGGATCTTGGCCTGCATCCGCTCCCCCGGGCGGTCCGGGACCTCCACCCGGATGTCCTGGGCGGCCAGCTCGGCCGCAACCTCGCGCGCGAACGCGAGCTGATCGTCGCCAACTGTGACCAGCTGGATCTGGACCGGGGCCAGCCAGAGCGGGAAGGCCCCGGCGTAGTGCTCGATCAGGACCCCGAGAAAGCGCTCCATCGACCCCAGCAGGGTGCGGTGGACCATCACCGGCCGGTGAGCCGCGCCATCGGGACCCACGTACTCCAGCTGGAAGTGCTCGGGCTGGGTGAAGTCGAACTGGATGGTGGCGCACTGCCAGGCCCGACCGAGCGCGTCGCGCACCGAGATGTCGATCTTGGGACCGTAGAAGGCGCCCCCCCCGACCTCCCGCGAGTAGGCCAGCCCGCGAGCCTCCAGGGCGCCGACCAGCAGCCCCTCCGCCCGCTCCCAGGCGACGGGGTCGCCGGCCGCCTTCTCGGGCCGGGTGCCGAGGGTGACGGCCAGCTCCTGGAACCCGAAGGTGGCGAGCATGGCGTGCGAGAAGGCGACCACCCCCGCCACCTCCGCCTCGACCTGATCGGGGGTACAGAAGATGTGGGCGTCGTCCTGGGTGAACCCGCGCACGCGCAGCAGACCGTGGAGGACGCCGCTGCGCTCGTTGCGGTAGACGGTCCCCAGCTCGGCGAGGCGCAGCGGCAGCTCCCGGTAGCTGCGGGTGCGCGTGCCATAGATGAGGATGTGGAAGGGACAGTTCATCGGCTTCAGGCGAAAGCGCTGCCCCTCGCTCTCCAAGGGCCCATACATGTCGGCGGCGTAGAACTCCAGGTGGTGGCTGGTGGTCCAGAGCTGCTCGTTGGCGATGTGCGGGGAGTAGACGAGCTGGTAGCCGCCGGCGCGATGGGCCCGGCGCCAGTGGTCCTCGATCGCCTGGCGCACGGTGGCGCCCTTGGGGTGCCAGAGGATCAGGCCCCCGCCCAGCTCCTCGTTGAGCGAGAAGAGCTCCAACTCTCGCCCCAGGCGCCGGTGGTCCCGGCGCTCCGCCTCCCGCAGCCGCTCCAGGTACGCCTCCAGGTCGGCCTCGGAGAGCCAGGCGGTCCCGTAGATCCGCTGGAGCATGGGGCGGCGCTCGTCGCCGCGCCAGTAGGCCCCCGCCGGGTGCAGCAGACGGAACGCTGGGATCTGTCCGGCGTCGGCGACGTGGGGCCCGCGGCAGAGGTCGAAGAAGCCGCCGGTCCGGTAGCAGCTGATCCGCTCGCTGGGGCTGAGAGCCTCCAGGATCTCGACCTTGAAGGGCTGGCCCAGGCGCGTGAACTCCGCCACCGCCTCCTGGCGGCTGCACTCGATCCGCTCGAAGGCGGGCCGGCGCGCGGCGATCTCCCGCATCCGCTGCTCCACCTGCACGAGGTCCTCGGGGGTGAGGCGGGCCGCCCCGGGGAGCAGGAAGTCGTAGTAGAAGCCGTCCGCGATGGTGGGCCCGATGGCGTAGGCGGTGCCCGGGTGGAGCTCCACCACGGCGGCGGCCATGAGATGCGCGGCGCTGTGGCGGAGGGTGTCGAGGGCCGCCTCGGCGCCGCCATCCGGCGGCGCCGGCTGGGGGGTGTCCATGGCGCGCCAATTGTACGAAGGTGCCCCCATCGGCCGCCCTATAATCCGGCCCACCGGGGTGGCGATGGGGACGCCCCGGTTGGGTCGCGGGCGCATAGCTCAGGTGGTTAGAGCGCTACCTTGACACGGTAGAGGTCCCAGGTTCGACTCCTGGTGCGCCCACGCCGGCTGTGCACAGTTTCCACACCATTGGTGGGGATGCTGGGGAAAACCGCCCTCCCGCCGTCACGGCAAAAGCTCCGCAAAAAGATGGGGATATCGCGCTTGACAGCCGAGCCGCGGGCAGGCGTATCATCGCCCCCTGTGAGAGCTGCGGGCACCCCCTCGCCCCCCCCGGGAACGACCCGCGCGTGCGGCCGGCCGGGCTGCGCCAACCCCGTCCACAAGCGCACCGCGCGCTACTGCAGCGTGCGCTGCAGCAGCCTCGATCCGGGCCGGCGGGCGCGTCTGCGAGCGGGCGCCCAGCGGGGGCGGGTGGTGCCGTTGGCACGCCAGCTCACGCTCAATTTCGACGGCGCCGAGGCCCCGCTGGCCCAGTTCGCCGGTCTGCGCGAGGACCTCCCCGCCGGGCTCGCCCGCCTAGCCGTCTGAGGCCAGGCCCGGGGCCGTCGCCGGGGTCAGGCCGCCCGCCCCGGGGCGGCCGGGAGCCGGGGCGCCGGGACCAGCCCCCGGGTCCGGGCGGTGCGCATGTCGATGGCGGTCACGGTGACCAGCAGGGTCCGCTCGCAGCCATGGCAGATGACGTGAAACGCCTCCGGCCGATCAAGCTGGCGCGCCACCATCTGGCGGTACCCGCATCCCTCACAGGTGACGATCGCTCGCATGGTCGAGGCTCCTCTCAGGCTGGCGGGGTGGTCGGCGGGCAGCCTCATTCAAGCGCGCCCACGCCGCCCGCGTGCCACCCCGGTCGATTCTTCAAGGGTCCGGTACACCCCCGTTACCGGTGTCCCGGCGCGGCCGCGGCATGGCGGAGCCACCGGGATGGCGGTGGGCCCCCCAGGCCGCGCCCAAGAGCCCCACCCCGGAGGCGGCGATGACGGCACTGGCCCCGATCGCGTCGGCGATCGCCCCCGCCACCAGCAGCGGCGCGGCGATCGCGAGATTGATGGCGACGAAGGCGCCGCCGAACACGGTGCCGCGGGTGGCCTCCTCGGTCTGCTCCTGGATCAGGGTCACCGCCGGGATCAGGACCGCCCCCAGACCGAGGCCGAAGACCACCGCCAGCCCGATCGCGATCGGGATCAGAGCCCCCACCAGCTTGAAGTGCGCCAGGGTCTGGGGCAGCACCCCCAGCACCAGCATGGCGCAGCCGGTGGCGGCCAGCCCGCGAACCACGGTGGCGGTCCGATGGACCGCCACCCCCGAGCGACCCACCACGGTGCCCATCCCCACCATCCCGGCGGTCGCCGGCACCAGCAGGATGTAGCTGTTGGCGGCGGGCTGGTCGAGCACGTGCACCATGTAGCCGGCGGAGAGCGCGAAGATCGTGAACACCACCACCAGCGCCGCCGTCAGCACCAGGAAGGCGAAGCGCAGCAGGGGATCGTGGCGGACGGTGGTGAAGGCCTGGCGCACGTCGCGCAGCGCCGAGCGGTCGCGACGGTCGACCTGACTGGCCAGCTGCGGACCCGTCCCCAGCTGGGTCCGGATCCCCCAGATCGCCACCACCGACCCCACGAAGAGGGCGCAGCCGAGGTAGTAGGGACCCTCCAGCCCCAGCAGCCGCTGCGCCAAGGATGCCGCCGGGACCGCGACCACGATTGTGACGATCACCGTCATCGTGAACAGCGAGGTCGCCGCCAGCAGCTCCCGACGGCGCACCAGCGAGGGGATGCTGGCCGCCTCGGCGGGCGCGAAGAACTGCCCCACCCCGGCGAACACCAAGGTGATGAGGTAGAGCGGCGCCGCCTGGTGCTGCGCCACCCCGGTGGCCTCCAGCACCGCCACCAGCAGCACCAGCACCGCCCGAATGGCGTTGGCCCACACCATCAGCTGGCGCTTGTCGTAGCGGTCAGCGTAGAGCCCGGCCGGCACCGAGAGCAGCACCGAGGGGATGGTGTAGGCAAGCAGCAGCACCGCGTCACTGATGTACTGGCCGGTGAGGGCGTAGATCGAGAGCAGCAGCGAGAAGGCGAAGAACTTGTCGCCCAGCTGCGCCGCCACCTGGGCCAGCCAGAGGAGACGGAAGTTGCGGTTGCGGAGTACCTGGCGGAGCCCGGCGACGTCGCCGAGGCCGGTGCCGGGCGCCGGGCCGGTCTCGGGCGCCGCAGACGCCATCGGCCGACTATAGCAAAGGGTCGGCGGGGCGCCCCAGGGCCGCCGGCCGGGCTCGGGCGAGCCGGAGCCACTCCGCGACGCTCAGGGTTTCGGGCCGCCGGGTGGGCTCCACCCCGAGGTCAGTGAGCCAGCTGCGGATCTCGCCGGCCGGCCTCCCCAGGGCCGCCCCCAAGCTGACGGCGAGCTGCTTGCGGCGGCCCCGGAAGGCCTGGCGGGCAAGGTCGAGCACCGCCTGGCGCTCGGGGGCCGCGGCCGCCGGACGCGGTTCCAGGATCAGCAGGCTGCTGCGCACCCGGGGCCGGGGCCAGAAGGCTTCGGGGCCGAGGTCGAGCTGGTGGCGTGCGGTCCCCAGCAGGCGCACCGACAGGGTCGCCAGCGACCACCCCCCCTGCTCCGCGGCCACCCGCAGCGCCACCTCCCGCTGGACCAGCACCACGATCCGGCGCGGCCCCGGATCGGCGGCGAGCAGGCGCGGCAGCAGGGCGCCGGTCAGAGAGTAGGGAAGGTTGCCGGCGACCAGGTACCCGGGCGCCAGGCCGAGCCGCTCTGGGGTGGTCTGGAGGATGTCGCCCCGCACCACCCGGGCGGTGGGGCGGCGGTGCAGGGTGAGCCGGAGGGCGGCGACGCAGGCGGGGTCGATCTCGACCGCGACCACCGTGGCCCCGGCATCGCACAGGCCCTGGGTGAGGGTGCCCAGCCCCGGACCGATCTCGAGGACGGTGTCGCCGGCCGAGGCCCCCACCGCCGCGACGATGTGATCGCGGGCCGACCGGTCCACCAGGAAGTGCTGGCCCAAGCTGGCCTGGGCCCCCACGCCGAAGCGCCGCGCCACCGCCCGCACGGTGGCGGCCCGGGTGAGGTCGAGCTCAGCCACCGAGCCACGACCGGCGCCCACCGGGCGCGGGGGGGTGCCTAGCTCGCAAGCGCCGACGCCGCCGCGGGCGCCTCCGGCTGGTCATCGCCCTCCTCGCCGGCGGCGTGCTCCAGGCTCTGGCCGGCGGTCTCGGGCACCGCCCCCAGGGTCAACAGCACCCCGGCGACCGACACCACCGCCAAGATCCCCATGGTGGCAGGCAGTCCCAGCGCGGCGACCGCCGTCGGCAACGACAGCGCGGCGACGAAGGCGCCGAGCTTGCCCGCCCCGGCGGAGATGCCATCGGCGAGCCCGCGCACCCGCACCGGGAAGAGCTCAGCCGGGAGCACGAAGGTCGTCATGTTGGGACCGAACTCGATGAAGAAGTAAGTGAGACCATAGACCAGCAGGAAGAGCAGCGGCAGGGCGATCAGGCCGGGGGCGAGGAAGATGCTGGCGTACCCGAGCGCCATCACCAAGAATCCCTGCCACTGCACCCGCCGGCGACCGATCCGGTCGAGCAGCCAGACCGCGACCCAGTACCCGGGGACGGCGAAGATGAGGAAGATCAGCGCCGCCACCACCGTGTTGTGGAGCAGGCTGGCATGCCCGAACAGCGCCTTCAGGATCACCTGCGACGAGACCCCGTTGCCGTAGAACGCGATGTCCAGGAGCAGCCAGCACCCCGCGGTCCCGATCAGGCGGCGCCGCAGCGGGCGCCGCACCAGCTGGGCCGGCCCCCGCTGCGGTGGAGCCGGCCGGGGCGCCTCGGTGCCGGCCACCTCGCGCCCGGTCGTCCACAGGACCGTCTTGGCGGTCGTGCTCACATCCCCCCGCACCCCCAAGGTGAAGCGCGGGGTCTCCCGGATCCGGCGGCGGAGGTAGACGACAGACGCGGCGGGGAGAGCGCCCAACCCGAGCATCACCCGCCAGGCGAGCCCGTGGGGAACCCCGGCGGCGAGCAGGACCGATGCCACCAGCGGTCCGGCGAGCAGCCCGAACCCCTGCATCGCGAAGACGGTTCCCACCATCCGGCCGCGGTCGCGCCGGTTGGCGTACTCGGCGGTGATCACGGCCGAGGTGGCGTAGTCGCCGCCCACCCCGAGTCCCACCACCACCCGAAAGATCAGCAGTTCGGAAAAGGACCCCGCGAAGGCGGAGGCCAGAGCGCCCAGCACCAGCAGGGCCACCTCGGTCCCATACATCGCCTTGCGCCCGACCAGGTCCATCAGTCGGCCGAAGGTGATCGCCCCCACCACCGACGCCAGCAGCGAGATCGAGTTGAGCAGGGAGAGCTGCCCGGTCGTGAGGTGCCACAGGGGACTGAGGATCGCGGTGACGGTGCCGATGATGAAGAGGTCGTAGGCGTCGGCGAAGAAGCCCATCCCCGCGGTGAGGACCATCAGCCGGTGGGAGCGTCCCAGCCGGGCCTCGTCGAGCGCGCTGTAGAGCTGATTGCGGGAGGGGTGGCCGCCCTCAGGGGGCACGCTCACCCGGCCCCCTCCCCGCGGCGCCCCGCTCCCCGACCGACTCGCATCGCCGGGGCCAGCCTAGGCCCCAAAGGTTAAGGACCGGCTAAGACCCCACCCGGGCCGGGAACGATCGGCGGCTGGTGCCCGCGTGCGACGGTGGGCGCGCTCAGGGCTGAGGAAGGTGGTAGAAGCCTCGGGCGGTGGCGGTGACCGCGCGCGCGAAGCTGGCGGCGCACTCCCCCCGCTGCGCCGCCAGGAAGCGGGCGGTCACCGCCACCCGG
>DATKRN010000069.1:0-68218 GCA_035532155.1 Verrucomicrobiia bacterium
CACTGAGCCGGAGCCGTGGGGGGCCCCCCCAGCGCCCCCCCACCCGGATCCCCCGCTGGGGCTGGGCGCGACCCTGGCAGCGAGCGTCGACCGAAGTTCTCCGCGCGCGCCCTGCCGGAGAGGGCCGCGGTCTGCCCGGCCGCCGGGTGTCGCGCGAGGGTCGCGAGCTCGGCCTGCCGCGGGGCTGGCGGGCTCCGGCCTCGCCATCCGGGCGAGCGGCCCGAGCCGCATCGGTGTCCGGCCGATCTGCGGCTGCCACCACGGGCCGGTGGCGCGTGCCCGTCTGCTAGGCTGCCGGCGTGGCGGAGGACGGTGAGGCGAGCGCGAGGGCGCTCCGTCCCGAATTCGAGGACCCCGGCCGAGCGATCCGCCTCGCCGCCGCGTACGGCGAGATCGACCGCATCTTCGCCGAGTTTCGCGAGCGCGTCCACGCACCCGGGGTCGCCTACGGGGTGGTGGTCGATGGCGAGCTGGCGCACGCCGGGGCCCACGGCCTTGCCGACGTCGAGGCGGCGCAGGCGGCCGCGCCCACCACCATCTTCCGGATCGCCTCCATGACCAAGAGCGTGACCGCGGTGTGCTGCCTCGCCCTGCGCGACCAGGGCCGTCTGGGGCTCGACGACCCCGTGGTCCGGCATCTCCCCGAGGCCGCCGGACTCCGCCCCCTCACTAAGGACAGTCCCGCGATCACGATCCGCCACCTGCTCACCATGTCGGCCGGTCTGGTCACCGACGATCCCTGGGGTGACCGCCAGCTGGCGATGGCGCCCGAGGAGCTCGACCGTTTCCTGGGCGGCGGGGTACCCCTCAACCGACCCGCGGGAGTCGCCTACGAGTACTCCAACTTGGGCTACGCGATCCTGGGTCGGATCGTGGCGCGCGTGACCGGGATGCCCTTCGCCGACTTCGCCGCGGCTCAGGTGCTGGGGCCGCTCGGGATGGGGGACAGCCACTTCGACCTCGGCCAGGCGCCGGCCGCCCGGCGGGCACGCGGCTACCGCTGGGAGGACGGGGTCTGGAGCCGCGAGGTGGCGCTGGGGGACGGGGCCTTCGGGCCGATGGGCGGCCTGTGGACCACGATCGAGGACTTCGCCCGCTATGTCGCCTTCCACCTGGATGCGTGGCCGCCGCGCGACGACCCCGAGGGTGGGCCGCTGACCCGCAGCTCGAGACGGGAGATGCAGCAGGGGCAGCGGCTCTGCTGGCCCCGCCCGGAGTGGATGCCAGCGGTGCCCTCCGCCTACGGCTACGGGCTGGTGACGTCGATCGACCAGCGTCTCGGCCTCTCGGTGGCGCACAGCGGGGGACTGCCGGGCTTCGGCTCCCGGGTCTGCTTGCTCCCCCACCACGGGGTCGGGGTGATCGGGTTCGCCAACGTCACCTATGCGCCCGCGCACGAGCCGGTCGGGGCCGCCATCCAGGCCCTGGCCGCCACCGGAGCGCTCCAGCCTCGGATCACCCCCCCCTCGGCCGGCGTGAGCGCGGCGCGGGAGTGGGTCGAGCGGCTCTACTGCGGCTGGGATGCGGCCGAGGCCGAGCGCCTCGCCGCCCCCAACTTGTTCGCCGACCGATCAGGGGAGCATCGGCGCCGTGAGCTGGCGGCGCTGCGCGGGGCGCACGGCGCCCTGGTCGCGGTGGAGGTGCTGGTCGCGCACGGTGCTCTCAGCGCCAGCTGGCGGATGCGGTGCGAGCGTGGCTCGATCGGGGTCAGCGTGTCGCTCGCGCCGACGACTCCCCCCCGGGTCCAGGCGCTGACCCTGACGCCCAGCGACCCCTGACCAGGCACAGCTGCCGCCGCTAGTCGGACGGCGGGTCCGGCGCGACCTCTACCGGGTCAGGATGCGCATGCGCAGGCGACTGGCGCCGGGAACGGCGGGCGCGGGTCAGGGCGAGGACCTCCTGCGTCTCCGCCGACGGCACCCGATGGGGCGGACGCACGGGCACGATCGAGCTCTGCAGCCGGCCGCGGCGGGGACCCGACCAGGGCCCCGGGGGCGCATCCACCCGCCGCGCCAAGGCATATGCCATCGCCTCGTAGTTGACGCGCCAGCCGTGGAAGTGGGGCCAGGCCTCTGCCGGAGTCCGGTCCATCTCCCAGCCCGCCTTGGCTATCCGCTCCACCGCGTCGCCGAACTCCGACTGGGTCAGCTGGATCGGATCCTCGGGGCTGGGGTCCTCGGTGGCGGGCACCCGGGCGGCGCGGCAGAGCGCCCGCAGGCAGACGGTGCCCATGCGCAGGAAGGGGCGGGCGGCGGGCGGCGCCGACAGCGGCGCCAGCGCCAGCTGCAGGGCGGCGGCATCCATCACCGCGAGCAGGGCGAGCACCCAGGACCGGAGCGGATCGGGGGATCGGAAGAAGAGCAGCGGCGGGTAGCTGGTGTGGCTCTCGGCGAGGTCGGCCGCCCACTCCTCCCAGGCGCTGTAGAGCGGCCCCAGGCTGTCGAGGTTGTCGATGAGCGCGTGCCGGGAGAGGATCTCCGGGCCCCAGGGGGGCGAGCTGGCGCGGCTAGCCAGCAGGGTCACCAGCGTCTCGCGCTTGTTGAAAGCCGTGTAGAGCGTGGGCAGGTAGGAGATCTGCAGGGCGATCACCCCCACCCCCGATGCCGTCTCCAAGAAGACCACCGCGGTCTGGATCGCGGTGCGGGCGGTCGCCAGACCGAGGGGGAAGATCGAGGAGGCGCTGAGGGTGAGGGCATCCCCGAAGCTGCCCGACATGAGAGGCCAGAGCAGGAACGCGAATCCGACCACCAGCAGTCCGATCCAGGCCGCCAGGCGCACCACCAAGAAGGCGGGGGCGGCGTAGGCGAGCCGGCGGTCGCGGTCGACATAGGCCCGCCGCGTGTCGGCGATCCGGACCGCCACCCACTGGGTCACCGCCTCCAGCACCGAGGAGATCCGCGATGGGACCGCCCGCGGGATGATCACCGTTCGGATCACGCTGCCCAGCGTGCCCGCGGTGAACAGGATGCCGCCGACAAGGCTCATGGCCCGCAGGACGAGCATGGATGACCCCGGACACGGTGAGCCGGCCGGCGCTCGCCGGGCGGGAGAAGGCGAGGGTACTGTGGGCCTGACCGAGGCGTCAAACCCTCACCCCCTCGGGGAGTGCCGGGGAGGCGGGTAGGGACCGCCCCGGGGACGGGTGGGGGCAGATCATCGGCGGGCCGGCCGGCCCGCCGATGCGCCCCTCACCGCGCTGGCGCGGAGAAGACCAGCGGGATCCGCCCGATCACGGTCCCGTCCGCCCGGACCGTGACCGCGTACGGGCCCACGCGGGCGTACGAGCCGGTGGCGGCGACGGTGAACCAGGCGCCCTCGGTGTCAATCCTCCGGCGCGCGAAGCCGTAGTGGTAGACCGTGGCGCCGGTGGGCGAGGTGACCGTGACCGAGATGCTCTGGGCCACCGAGGCGGTCCCCGGGAAGACGAAGATCACCAGGTTCTGGGTCGTCGGCCGCCCGCTGCTGGTGGCCCAGTAGTCCGTGATCCCGGTGGCGTAGAGGCCGTACCCGAACCCCAACCCGTTCCCGGTTCCGTTGGCGAACGAATTGCCGACGTTGATCGATCCCGCCGGGATGATCTCGGCCGCCTCCGTCGCTCCCGCCCGGGGCCGGACCGTCGTCGCGGCATGGTCGGGGTGGCCTCCGGCAGCGGCCGCGCCGACCACCCCGGCCACCAGCAGCGCCAGCGCGGATCGGACCGGTGGGATCATTGCGGCAAGCTCCTGGGTGGGGCGCGCCGCCCCTGCACGCGGGCGACCGCGGTGGAGCGGAGGGTGCCCGCTGTGCCAGGCCCGGCGTGACCGCGCGGGCCCCCCCGCCTGATCTCCGCGCAGGATAGCAGCCGCTCGCGGGCGGAGGCTATTGCTCCAGCCCAGCCGCCCCGGTGTCGCGGTCGGTGCTGTGGTCGCCGCCCTGCGCGGGCGCGGCGGAGCCTTTTGCCGAAACCGGACGATGGGCGGCCACGACGTTGCCCCCATCGGCGAGGGCGGCGGTGGTCACCATGAAGCCGGCCCCGATCACCACCGTCGCCAGCGGGAGGACGAACCTGCATCGTGGCGGAGCCGGGTCGTCGGGGGCGGGGACCATCGCCTTCACCCTAGCTGGTGCGTGTGAGTCGCAGGTGTGAGCGGGATGTACCGCGACCGCCGCGCCCTGGGGCCGTTGCCGTCGCCACCCCGGCGGCACCGGCCGGGGTTGCGCTGCCACGCTGCCAGGGGCCGACCCGGGGTGGTGGCGGCTGCCCGACCATCGTGGAGGGGACCCGCCGCTCTCGGCCCGGCGCCCCGCCGCTGGCGTGTCCTCCCGGGGGCGCGGGGATGCCGGTTCGCCCCGGCCTGGCGGCCCGGCTCGGGGTGGCGGGCTTGGTCGCGGGGCGATGGTCGCCGCCGAGCCGGCTCCTGATCGGCGCCGGGGACCGCGGGCCGCGGGTGCTCGCCGTCCCCCGGCGGCGGGACCGGTCAGCTAGCCGGAGCGGAGCCCCGGGCTGCCGGCGTCGGGAACAGCTCCTGAACCCTGGCGACCGGCCCGGTCGCGCCCTCTCCGCCAACGATCCAGCCGCGGCCTGCCAGAGCGACAGCGCTGGCGTGCGCGACCGGAAGCTGCAGGCGACCGGCGAGCCGCACCGAGCCGGTGGCGGGGTCGAAGGCCCAGATCGACGGATTCGGCGGGGTCCCTCCGGCGACCGTGGTCGAGCCTCCCAGCACAAAGAGAACCCCGGCCACCACCAGGGCGGTGGCCCCGGTCACCGCCTCGGGGAGCCGACCGACGCGCTCTCCCACATGGGTGGCCGGGTTGATCATCTGGATCACCGCGGTGGGGGCGCCGGACGAGGTCTGGCCCCCGAAGACGTAGATCCGGCCGTCCTGGGCGGCGACCGCCGGGTAGCGGACGGGAACGGCGAGGGTGGCGACCCGAGCGAACCCGGTCCCATCGGTGGTGGCCAGGACAGCGGTGTCCAGGCTGGTCCCGTCATATCCGCCGATGACGTAGGCGGTGTGGTGGATGACGACCGCCGCGGCGTCCGAGCGGGGCTGGGGCAGGCTTCCAATCAGCGTCGCTCGGCCGAGGCTGGAGCGGACCGCCTGCACCCCCGCCACGCTGACGTACTCTCCCCCGCCGAGGACGAGGTCCCGTCCCCCGAGAGCGGCGCCGGCGGCGTCGTGGAGCGGACCGGTCAGCCAGCCGACCTGCTGGTGCTGGCCGGTGGCGACCGCCAGCGTGAGGATCTGGGCAGTGGATTGGTCGGAGGCGGTGAGCCCGCCGAGGATGAGGAGCTGATCGGCCCGCGCTCCCGGCAGGGTCACGGCGCGGCTCAGGGGTTCGGGCAGCGACCACGGCACGAGCCGGGACGAGATGTCGGGGAGCGAGGCCGGGGATGTGGTGGGGGTCGGAGCCGGCCGAGTACGAGCGGCCTCCCGGGCCGGGCCGCAGCCGGCGAGCACGCCCACCAGGCCGATCAGGACGACCCCGGCGCGGCACCGGGCGGGCGGGCGGCGACCCGGGTAGGGGATGGGGTGGTCTCGGGACGTGAGTCGACCCGCTTCGGCGCCGGCTGCGCCGAGGGCCTGCTCGGTGGTGGATGGTCTGCGGCCGGTGGCGAGGATAGCAGGTGGCCTGGCCCGCGCCCCTCGCGGTGGACCCGGGGGTGCGGCCCCGAGGGCACCCGGAGATCGCAGGGGGCGGGAGCGGGGGAGGGGGCCGCCCTCCGTCACCACCTGTCGCCCAGGCCGGCCGAGCGGGTCGCGCTCACCCACGACCGCCCCGGAGGTGGGCAGCCGGACCGGCGGCGGATCGGGAGGGTGAGCCGCGCGGGCCGACCCTCCCGACGCGAGCCGTCAGCGCGCCGGGCGCGGGCCGGAGGCGCCTCCCCGGGGACCCACCACCGCGGCCACCCCGTCGGCACCCTCGGACGGCACCGGGCCCGCGCTGGGCACCTCGGACAGGACCGACCGCAGCGCCTGGCTGGCCCCGAGCAGTCCGGCGGTCTCGACCGGCACCACCACCTTGGCGTTGTCGCTTGCGACCAGCCGACCGAGGGTGTCGAGCTGGAGCACGGCCAAGAGCTCGGGCGTGGGCCGCTCGCGTTGGATCGCCTGATACACCGACCCGATCGCGGCCGCCCGGCCCTCGCCGTCGAGCGACTGTGCCTGGCGATGACCCTCGGCCTCCAGGATGGTCGCCTGCCGCTGCGCCTCCGCCCGCAGGATCATCGCCTGGCGGTCGCCCTCGGCCTTGAGCACGGTTGACTGCTTCTGTCCCTCCGCGACCTCGACCGCGGCGGTGCGCTGCCCCCGGGCGGTGTTGATCGCCGCCTGCTGTTCGCCCTCCGACTTCAAGATCGCCGCCCGCTTCTGCTGGTCCGCCTCCTTCTGCAGCGCCATGGCATTGAGAATCTGCTGGGGCGGCAAGATGTCCACGATCTCGATCCGGTTGAGGCGCACGCCCCACTTCTCCGCCGCCGGCGACATGTGCCGCTGCAGCTCGGCGTTGATCCGTTCCCGGTCGCTGAGGGCCTCGTCCAGGGTGAGCCCGCCGAAGACGGCGCGCAGCGAGGTGCGCGCGAGCTGGTCGACCGCCACCTGGTAGTTGCTCACGTCATAGAGCGCCAGCTTGACGTCGACCACCTGGCTGAAGATGGTGGCGTTGACCGCCACGCTGACGTTGTCCTTGGTGATGACATCCTGGCGATCCCCGGTGCGGGGCACCTCGCGCATGTCGACCCGCACCATCGCGTCGACGAACGGGATGACCACCGCCAGACCGGGGCTGCGCACGCTGTGGAACTGGCCCAGGCGCTTGATCACGCCGCTGGATCCCTGCTGGATCACGCGCACGGTGCGGGAGAGCACGATGATCACGGCCGCCACGACGACGACGGCGACGATAGCTTCGGTCATGAGGACAACTCCTTGGGCAGGGGGATCAGACGACGGTGACCACGAGGCGGGTCTGGCGCAGCTCCAAGATCAGCACCGTTTGCCCGGTCGCGATCGGCTGACCGTCCTCGGTGATCGCGGGCCAGTCCTCGCCCCGGGCGTGGACCTGGCCGGGTGCCAGCGGGTCACCCACGGTCGTGACCACCACTGCCTCCTCGCCGACCAGACCGGCGGCGCCCGAGATCAGCCCGCCACCCTGGCGCAGCCGCATGGTTCGCATCACCGGCCGGCGCACCAGCCCGACCCCCCCGATCGCCACCGCGGCGAAACCGAGCGCCTGGGCCAGAATCGGCAGCCCCAGCCCGGCAATCACGGCCGCGACCGCGGCTCCGGCCGCGATGAAGATGGCGTAGAAGGCCAACGTCATGGTCTCGCCGACGGCGAAACCGATCGCGAGAATGAGCCAGACGACGGCCATGACCATGGGCGCCACCTCCTGGAGCGCTGCCCCGCTTAGCGTACTCTCACCGTCCCCGCTCCGCCCTCGGATAATTGGCGAAGCGGCGGCCCCCAGCGGCAGCCCCCAGCGGCAGCCGGCGCCACAGGAGAGTTGATGCGCGTTGCGGTGTGCGCCAAGCAGGTCCCGCGCCTGGAGGGGTGGGGGCTGGGGGCGGATGGACGCCTGCTCCGGGCCGGGCTGGCGGTGGAGATGAACGCCTTCTGCCGACGGGCGGTGGCCCAGGGGATCGCGATCGCGCGGGCGTCAGCGGGGTCGTGCACGGTCGTGACCCTGGGTCCGCCGTCGGCCGAGCTGGTGGCGCGCGAGGCGGTCGCCTGCGGCGCCGACCGGGGGGTGGTGGTGAGCGACCCTCAGCTGGCGGGGTCGGACACGCTCGCCACCAGCCGGGCCTTGGCGGCCGCTCTCCGCCGCACCGGGCCCTACGACATCGTGCTGGTCGGGCGGAGTTCGATTGATGCCGATACCGCGCAGGTGGGCCCCTCGATCGCGGAGGCGCTCGGCTGGCCGTTCGCCGGCCCGGCGCGCCAGCTGGAGATCCGGGGGGACCGGCTGCGGCTGCATGCTGAGCTCGACGACGGGGACGCCGAGATGGAGATCGCCCTCCCCTGCGTCGTGAGCGCCGCCGAGCGTCTCATCGGCCCGGCCAAGGCGGATGCCGCGGCGATGGCGGCGGTCGACCCCCGCGCGATCCTGCAGCTCACCGCCGCCGACCTCGGTGCCGGGGCGTTCGGCGCTGCCGGGAGTCCGACAGCGGTGCTGCGGGTCGTCGACCATGCCATGGAGCGGACAGGCATGCGGCTGGCGGGGTCGCCCCCGGGTCAGGTGGCGGAGCTGGTGGCGCGGCTGGCGGCCCGGGGAGCCCTGCCCTGGTCGGCCGCTCCGCCTGACCCGCGGCCGGCCCGGCCGCCCCTGGGCGCGGTGCCGGCGAGCGGAGCGCCACCAGGCGGGGCGGGGGTGGTGGCACTGCTCGAGCCCGGACATGAGCGGGTCGCCCGCGAGCTGCTCGCGGGCGCCGCCCGGCTGGCGGCGGAGCTGGGGGGCCATGTGGTCGCGCTGGAGGTGGTCGCCCCGAACCAGGGCGTCCCCGGGTGGACTCCCGCCCAGCTGGGCAGCTGGGGTGCGGATCGCGTCGTGCGGCTCGCTGGCTCGCTGCTGGCCGACGACCTGGTCGAGTCGGTCGCGGCCCAGCTGGTGCCGCCGACCGGGGTTGCGCTCGCGCCCAGCACGGATTGGGGCCGCGAAGTGGCCGCGCGGGTGGCCGCGCGGCAGGGGTTCGGGCTGACCGGAGACGCCGTGGACGTGAGTGCGACACCGGAGGGCGTGATCGGCTGGAAGCCGGCGTTGGGCGGGCGCTTTCTCGCCGCCATCGGCTCCCGGTCGGAGGTGGTGATGGCCACCGTGCGACCGGGCGCGTGGCGGGTCGGGGGCCTGCGAACCGGGGCGCCACCCCCCACCACTCAGGTGGCCGTCATCCCCCGCGGTCGGGTCGTCCAGGCGAACCGACACTGGGACGATGTCCCCGCCCGGATCCAGGCGGCGTCCACCCTGGTCGGGGTCGGCGCGGGCGTGCCCACCGCCATCTACCCGGAGCTGGATACTCTGTGCGGCCTGCTCGGGGCCGAGCTGGTCGCCACCCGCCGCGTGACCGACCTCGGGTGGCTGCCGCGGTCGCGTCAGGTGGGGCTCACCGGGCACGGGGTCGCTCCCCGCCTCTACCTCGCGCTCGGCATCAGCGGCTCCTCCAACCACCTGGTGGGGGTGGCGGCCGCCGGCTGGGTGGTCGCGGTGAACTGCGATCCGGCGGCGCCGGTGTTCGCGATGGCCGACCTCGGCATCGTCGGCGATGCGGCCGAGGTCGCCCGTCATCTCACCCGGGCGCTGGCGGCCCACCGCGAGGAGTCGGGGAGCGACCCCGCCCCGGCCGCCGGAGTCGGGGGATGAAGCGAGGCGTGGTCGCGAAGGCCGTCCGATAGGCGGGGATCATGAGCAGGCGGCGCTCCTCACCCCGCACCCTCGGCCACAGCACCAGCAGGTTGCCGGCCGAGAGCCAGGCCGCCTCCCGGGCCGCGCCCAGGAACGCCGGCAGGGCCAAGAATTCAGCGGTCACCGCGAGGTAGTTCGGGTGGCGGCAGAACCGGTACGGGCCGCGCTGCACCGGGACCAGCGCGGGGGGGACCCGCGCCTCGACATTCCATGCGCTGCCGAGGCTCGCGATCGACCACGCCCGCAGGGCGGTGGCCGCCCCCAACACCGCCAGGCTGCCGAGACGCAGGGGCACGGGGGGACTCGGGCGGTGCCAGCGCCGGACCAGCGGCACGGTGAAGAGGGCGAGGTGGACGGTGACCATGAGCGGGTAGGAGCGGGGCGCGGCGGGGGGCGCGGCTCCGGCGGCTGACCGCGCCAGATTGCGCCGGGACCGACCCAGCTCCCAGCCGCGCAACGCGCCCAGCGCCAGCACCACGGCGGCGTCCCGGGCTCCCACCTGTGGCCGTGGGGCTCGGATCACGCTGACACCCGGGCTCCCGGCCACCGCAGCTCCACCAGCTCCAAGGTCAGCCCGGGTCCGACCCCGAGCAGGAGGCCGTGGGCGCCGGGACCGGGATGGTGGCGACCGGCGGCCAGCTCATCCAGCACGACGAAGATCGCCGCCGAGGAGGGGTTGCTCGCGCGCCGGAACGCGGCACGGCTGGCCGCCACCGCGCGCGGGGCCGCTCCCAGCGCAGCGGCGGCGGCGCTGATCACCCGGGGACCACCGGGATGGACCGCCACCACCTCCAGCTCGGCGACCGCCCCGGGGGCCAGAAAGCGTGCCACCACCTCGGGCATCAGGGCCGCCAGCTGGCGGGGCAGGTCGCGGGCGAGGCGGACGCGGAAGCCGCGGTCGTCGAGCCCGAAGCCCAGCGCGTCCGCCGTCCCCGGCGCCAGCCACTCGCGGGTGCGGAGCACGACCGGAGCCTGGGCGCCGCCGGCCGGCGGGGGCCCGCCGGGGCCCACCAGCACCGCCGCTCCCGCCGCGTCCCCGAACACCAGGGCGCTGAGGAGGTTGTCGAGCGAGTCGTCCTCGGGCTGCAGGGTCAGCGAGGGCAGCTCCACCGCGGCCACCAGCGCCATCCGCCCCCGCCCGGCCCCGCGCAGCCACTCCGCCGCCCGCGCGAGACCGGCGGCGCCACCGGCGCAGCCGAGCTGGGTGAGGGGCAGGCGGGTCACGTCGGGACGGAGCCCGAGCTGGTCCACCAGCTGCGCGTCCGGTCCCGGCAGGCAGAAGCCGGTGCAGGAGGCGACCACCAGCAGGTCCACCGCGGCGGCGCCCACCCCGGCGGCCGCGAGGGCGGTGCGGCAGGCCGCCGCCGCCAGCGGGGTGGCGAACCGACCGTACGCCGCCGTCTGGTCCGAGAGGGAGAGGCGCTGGTGGAGCTCTCCGGGGGGCCGCACCAGCCAGCGTCGCGATCCCGTCAGCTCGCGCAGGAGGGTGGGAAGGTGGCTCGCCCGCTGTGGCCACAGGCGGGCCAGGACCTCGCGGAGGCCGGACGTGTCCAGCGGGTAGGGGGGCAGGGCGACGCCGACGCCCGCCAGACTGACCGGGAGCGGTCCCGCCGGCACAGGCGCAGGCCGCTTCGCCATGCAGGGAGCATAGACACCGCGGCCACCGCGGCCACCGCGGCGGCCTCTGCTATCCTGCCCCGCGCTGGCGGAGCGGCCGCCCCCTCAAGGATGTCCACCACGCCCCGCGCGCACGCACCCGACGACCCGGTCCTCTGGGAGCCGCCCGCGTCCCTCCGCGGCCGCTGCCGACTGACCCGCTATCTCGAGTGGTTGGAGCGCGAGCGCGGGCTCCGCTTTGAGGATTACGCGGCCTGCTGGCGCTGGTCGGTGACCGACATCGACGGGTTCTGGCGCTCCATCTGGGATCACTTCGAGGTCGAGGCGGACCAGCCCCCGGTGGCGGTGCGCAGCGGCGGTCCGATGCCGGGCGTGCGCTGGTTTCCGGGGGCCACGCTCAACTACGCGCGCCATGCTCTGCGTCACGCCCGGCCCGACCGGCCTGCGATCGTGCATGCGTCCGAGCTCCGCGGTCTGGCCGAGGTCAGCTGGGACCAGCTCGCCCGCGACGTCGCCGGCTTCGCATCGTGGCTGAGGGAAGTGGGTGTGGGCGCCGGCGACCGCGTCGCCGCCTACCTCCCCAACCTCCCCGAGGCGGTGGTCGCGTGCCTCGCCAGCGCCAGCGTGGGAGCGATCTGGTCGAGCTGCTCCCCCGACTTCGGCGTGCGCAGCGTGGTCGACCGCTTCCGCCAGATCGCGCCGACCGTCCTGATCGCCGTCGACGGCTACCGCTACGGGGGTCGCGACTTCGACCGAACCGAGGTGGTGGCGGCGATCGAGGCGGCGCTCCCGTCGCTGCGCCGAACCGTCCTGGTCGGCCACCTGCACCGAGGGGGGGGCGGACCGCAATCGAGCCGGGAGGGCCGTCCCGCGCGCGTCAGCTGGGAGGAGGCGGTGGGGCGGCGGGCGCCCTTGGAGTTCACCTCGGTGGCATTCGAGCACCCGCTCTGGGTGCTGTACTCGTCCGGCACCACCGGGCTGCCCAAGCCGATCGTCCAGAGCCAGGGCGGGATCCTGCTGGAGCATCTGAAAGCGCTCGCGCTGCACCATGACATCGGCGCCGACGACCGATTCTTCTGGTTCACGACCACCGGGTGGATGATGTGGAACTTCCTCCTCAGCGGCCTCGCGCTGGGAGCCACGATCGTCTGCTACGACGGCAGCCCGGCCCACCCTGCGGCCGACCGTCTCTGGGAGTTCGCCGCCGAGGCCGGGGTCACCGTGCTCGGGACCAGCGCGGCCCAGATCCTGGCCGGGATGAAGGCCGGGATCCACCCCGGGCGTGACCACGACCTCTCCGCCGTGCGCGCGATCGGCTCCACCGGCTCGCCGCTGCCTCCCGAGGGATTCCGCTGGGTCTACCAGCGGGTCCGGCCCGAGGTGTGGCTGGCGTCGGTCAGCGGGGGCACCGACGTCTGCACCGGGTTTGCGGTGGGCTGCCCGCTGCTGCCGGTGCGGGCCGGGGTGATCCAGTGCCGCGCGCTGGGGGCCGCGGTGGCGGCCTACGACGCGCACGGCCGCTCGGTCGTCGACCAGGTCGGCGAGCTGGTCGTCACCCAGCCGATGCCCTCGATGCCGACCGGCTTCTGGAACGATCCCGGCGACCGTCGCTACCGCGCCAGCTATTTCGAGATGTTCCCCGGGGTATGGCGCCACGGTGACTGGGTGCTGATTCGATCCGATGGGGGCGTCATCATCTCGGGTCGCTCCGATGCCACCATCAACCGCCTCGGGGTCCGGATGGGCACCAGCGAGCTCTACCGGGTGGTGGAGGACCTGCCCGAGGTGCAGGACAGCCTCGTGGTCGACCTCGACGACGGTCACGGGACCCCGTTCATGCCCCTCTTCGTGGTGCTGGCGGCGGGCTGCGCCCTGGACGACCGGCTGCGGGCCCGGATCCGCGAGCGGCTCCGACGCGACCTGTCGCCCCGCCACGTGCCCGACGTCATCGTCGAGGTGGCTCGGATCCCGCGCACCCTGTCGGGCAAGAAGCTGGAGGTCCCTGTGAAGCGCATCCTGCAGGGGGAGCCGGTCGAGGCGGCAGCCAGTCGCGACGCCATCCAGGACCCGAGCTCGCTCGAGCCCTTTGTGACCTTCGCCGCCGAGCGGGCGCGCTCCGCCCGGCCGGCGCCCGTCGACAGCGGCTAGCGGCCGTGCCCGCCTGCGCCCGCCACCGCCCCCTCGCCCGCGGTGCTCGGGTCGGCGCCGCGGTGGTGGTGCTGGCCGCCATCGTCGGCGCCCCCGGGGCCTGCGGGGCGGTCGCGACCGCGGCGGCGGCCGGCTCCAGCGCCGCCTGCGCAACCGCCCAGGCTCGCGTGCCGCCCCCCGGGGTGAGTTCACCCGACCCGGTCCTGGAGCTGGCGACCGGGCTGGAGCAGCCCGACGATCTGGTCCGCTGGTCCGGGCGGCTGCTGGTGGGCGAGTACGGCAGCGGACGGATCGCCCAGGTGGACGGCCCGGGCGGCCCGCTGGTGCCGCTGCTGGTCCGGGTCCCCGAGGTCGAGGGTCTGGCGGGGCTGGGCGGGACCCTGGTGGTGGCAGACCAGGCCACCGACCAGGTGGTGACGGTCGCCGCGGCTCGCGTCCGCAGCCTGGTCTCGCTCCGCCCGGTGCCGGGCGTGGAGGGGGTGGACGGGGTGGGGGCGGCCGCGGGGCAGGTGATCATCCCCGACAGCGCTCGCGGTTCGATCCTGTGGGTCACGCCACGGGGGCGCACGGTGCGCCGGATGGTTGGCTTCGACCGCCCGACGGGGGTCTGGCCGCTGCCGGGGGGTGGAGTGCTGGTCGCCGTCGAGGACGGCGGCGAGGTGATGCGGGTCGCTGCCGACGGCGCCCGTTCCCTCCTGGCGTCCGGGCTTGACCTCCCCGACGACGTGGCCCGCAGCGCCTCGGGGACCACCTACGTCGTCGCGATCGGGTCGGGGGTCCTCGACCGGGTGGGCGGGAGGATCGCCCGCGTGCTCGTGTCCGGGCTGGGTCAACCCCAGGGGCTGGCCCTGGATGGCGCCGGCAACCCGATCGTGACGGAGTCCAGCCAGGGCCGGGTCGACCTGGTCGTCACAACCCTGGCGGTGGAGCCGCCGGGTCCGATCCCCGCGCTCCCCGCCGGCGGGCGCCTGTGCGTTCGGCTGGTGCGCGGGCCGGGCTTCTCCGCGGCCGCCATGATCGCGGCGAGCTCCTTCTATCGGGTCGGGGTCCAGCCCGGCCGAGGGACCCGCGGCGTGGTGCGCGTCGGCGCCTGCGCCCGCATCTGTCGCCTCGATGTGGTGGTGCGATCCGGACGGCTCACCGCCTCGACCTGGCTGGCGTACCGGCACGCGCCCACCCCGTCGGTGTGACCGCCGGCCCGGCCACCGGGCGGGATCGCCTGGGGTCGGGCGCGAACCACCCGCCAGCGGGCGAGGTCGCCACCGGTGCACCCGCGGTCCGTCTCCGCGGCCGCCACCGGTCCGCCGTGGTGGTGGACCCGCTGCCGCTCGACTCCCGTCGTTGGCATCTCGCCCCCGCTCCCGCCCTGGAGGTGGCGTCCGATGCCCCGGCGTCTCAGCCCCACCGTGCTCCGGACCCCGTGCCCGGCGACCTCCTCCCGGGCGCGAGGGGGTTGGTACAGTTGGTTCAGCCATGACTGAACCAACTGGGTCAGACGAGCCCCGGGTGCTCGAGTACGTCGAGCGGGTCGCGCAGTCCTTCTCGACGCAGGGGCTGCCGCTGGTGGCGGGGAGGATCCTCGGGTGGCTTTTGGTCTGCGACCCTGAGGAACAGACGGCGGGCGAGATCGCGGCGGCGATCCGCGCCAGCAAGGGGTCGCTCTCGACCAACCTGCGCCTGCTCCACGCGATGCGGCTGGTGGCCCGGGTCACCTGGCCCGGCCAGCGGGCCGTGCGCCACCGGGTCGACATCGGCCTGGGGGCCGAACGCGGACGGCGAGCCGTCTTGGAACTGAGCCTGATCACGCGCCTGCTGAGTGAGGGGGTCGCCCTGCTCGGTCTCGAGTCGCCGCGGGCGCGGCGGCTGGTGGATGCCCACGCGGTCTATGCCGCGATGGACCGAGACCTGCATGCGCTCTGGCAGCGATGGGAGGCGGAGTGGGGCCGCCCCTGACCCACGCGATCCGCTGCGAGCACCTCAGCAAGCGCTTCGGCGCGGTGACCGCGCTGGAGGCGCTCTCGCTGGAGGTCGGCGGCGGCACGATCTTCGGGTACTTGGGGGCCAACGGCGCCGGCAAGACCACGACCATTCGCCTGCTGCTGGGGCTGCTGCGACCGGACGCGGGGCACGTCGCGGTGCTCGGGGGCGATCCCCGCGCGCCCGAATCCCGTCGCCAGGTCGGCTACCTTCCTGCCGAGCTCCGGCTCGACCACCGCTGCACCGCCTTTGAGCTGCTGAGCCACTGGGCCACCCTGCGGGGCGGGGTGGAGCGCGCCTACCGCGACCGCCTGATCGAGCGAGTCCAGCTCGACCCCGGTCGGCGGGTCCGCCAGCTCTCCAGCGGCAATCGGCGCAAGGTGGGACTGGTCGCCGCCTTCATGGCGCGACCCCGCCTGCTGGTGCTGGACGAGCCCACCCAGGGCCTCGACCCGCTGGTCCAGGCGGAATTCGTGGCCCTGCTGAGGGAGGTGCGGGGTGAGGGGGCCACGGTGTTCCTCTCCTCGCACGTCCTGACCGAGGTGCAGCGGTGCGCCGACCGGGTCGCGGTCCTGCGCCGCGGGAGCGTGGTGCGCGAGGGCACGGTCGAGACGCTCCGGCACCTGGCGCGCCAGCCGTTTGACGTCGAGTTCGACGGCCCCGCGCCCACCGCCGAGCTCGCCGCCGTCCCCGGAGTCGCGGACCTATGGGTTGACGGCGGGCATGCGCGCTGGGTCGTGACCGGCCCGCTCCAGCCGCTCCTGGCGGTGCTGGCCGCCCACCCGGTGCGCTCGCTGTCGGCCCCCGAGCCCGACCTCGAGGCCGCGGTGCTCTCTCTCTACTCGGAGGTGCCGCGAGCGTGACCGAGTTCGCCTTCGCGGTCCGCTGCCAGCTGCGCTCCGGCCTGGTGTGGGCCGGCAGCCTGGCCGCCTACGTGGCCCTGGTCGTGGCGGCGTGGCCCACGGTCCGGCACGCGGCTCCCGCGCTCGCGAGCTACGTCCGCCACCTTCCGCGCGGGCTGGCCGCCGCCTTCGGGGTGACCAGCCTGGCGACGCCGGCGGGCTATCTCGAGGGCGAGCTGTTCGCCGTCATCGTGCCCTTCCTGCTGATCACCGCGGCGGTCCTCAGCACCGTGGGTCTCACCGCCGGGGATGAGGATCAGGGGTACTTCGAGATCTTGCTGACCCTGCCGGTGTCGCGGCGCCGCATCCTGCTCCAGCGCGGGCTGGCCGCCCTGGTCGTGCTGGTGGCCCTCGGGGCCGTGATCGAGCTGATGGTGGCGGGGGTGGGAGCGCTGGTCGGCCTGGGGATCGCCCTCGACCGGCTGACCGCGGCGACGCTCGCGCTGGTGGTGCTCGCGGCGCTCCATGCCGCGGTGGCCCATGCCGGCGCCGGCTTGGGCCTCGGACGCACCCGTGCGCTGGCGGTGGCTCTGAGCATCGCGGGGATCGGATACGTGATGAACAGCCTGCTGCCGCTGGCGAGAGGCCTCGCCCCCGTCGCCGACCTGTCCCCGTGGCATTGGACGGTGGGCCAGAACCCGCTCCACACCGGCGTGCCCACTGTCGGGATCCTGGGCGAGCTCGCCCTGATCGCTGCCCTGGTCACGGTGGGAACCTTGGGGTTCGGCAGGCGTGACATCCGGGCGGCGTAGGCGGAGCCGGTCGCGCCCTCTGGCTCAGGCGATGGTGACGCTGCCCAGACCCTCGTCCAGGGCGGCCAGCAGGCGGTCCACCTCCGGCTCCTGGATGACCAGCGGGGGACGTATCTTCAGCACGTTGCCCTCGGGTCCGGTGTTGCCGATCAGCACGCCCTGGTCCCGCATCCGGTTGATGACGGCGCTGGCGGTCCCGGGGGCGGGGTCCCGGGTGCCGCGGTCGCGCACCAGCTCCACCCCCACCAGCAGGCCCATCCGACGGACCTCGCCCACCACCGGGTGGCGCGCGGCCAGCACCGCCAACCCCTCGCCGAGGCGGTGGCCCATCGCGTCTGCGTGCTGGACCAGCTTCTCCTCATCGATGACAGCGAGCACCGCCAACCCGGCCGCACAGGCGACCGGGTTGCCCCCGAAGGTGCTGAACCACTCGGTCGCCTCCGCGAACCGCTGGGCGATCTCGGCGCGCGTGACCACTGCCGCCACCGGATGGCCATTGCCCATGGGCTTGCCCAAGGTGACGATGTCGGGGACCACGCCGTGCACCTGGAATCCCCACAGATGGGTGCCGGGGCGGCCGAATCCGGTCTGGACCTCGTCCCCCACGAACAGGCCGCCGGCGGCGCGCCAGCGCCGGACGGCCTCCTGCAGATAGGTGGGGGGCGGTCGCAGGATGCCCTCGCTGGTGAAGCCGGCATCGATGAACATCGCCGCCGGGCGGTGGCCGTCGCGGGCGAGCTGGGCGACCGCGGTGTCGACCGCCTCGGCGTAGCGCTCCCCCCAGCCGGGCTGGTCGGCACGGTGGCGGCCGCGATAGCCGTCGGGGGGCGGCAGCAGGGCGACGTGGGGGGGTCGCTCGTCGGGCGTGCGCCACTCGGCCGGCGAGAGCTCCGCCACCGCTCGGGTGACGCCGTGATAGGCGGAGCGGGTCACCAGTCCCCCGCTGCCGCCGGTGGCGCAGGTGGCCAGCCGCCAGGCGAGATCGTTGGCCTCGCTGCCGGAGTTGACGAACATCACGGTGTCCAGCCCTTCGGGAAGCGCGGCGATCAGGCGCTCCGCCAGCGCCAGCGCTGATTCGTGGAGATAGCGCACGTTGGTGTTGAGCCGCGCGACCTGGGCGGTGACCGCCGCGACCACGCGGGGATGGCAGTGTCCGACCACGGGGACGTTGTTGTAGGCGTCCAGGTAGGTGCGCCCCTCGGCGTCGGACAGCCAGACGCCGGAGCCGCCGACCAGGTGCAGCGGGCGGTCGTAGGAGAGCGGCGAGATGGCGGGGCCGAAGAGCCGGCGGCGGCGTGCCGCCATCGCAGCAACCGCCGCCGCCGAGCCGCGCGACCGCGGCGGCTCCCGGGAGGATCCCACCGGCGCGGCACCGGCGACCGCGGCCGCGATCACATCCCGTGCCTGCTGGCGCCACCGGTCGGGGCCGGCGGCCTCGATCCGTGCGAACATCGACCACACTCCGCGCTCCCAGCCCCGCACGTAGTCGGCGCAGGCGGGGTACCGCTTCTGGCGCCAGGCGGCCAGGGTGGCGCTGGTGGCCCAGCGCACGCTCAGGAGGTCGGGCAGGAGCTCCACCTCCTCGGGCTCGAGCGGGGTCACCGACGAGAACCCCTGGCAGAGCGCGGCCAGCGCCTCCAGCGGGTCGTCGCGATCGGTGACCAGCTCCGCGCTGGCGAGCAGGTCGGCCACCGTGGCCGCATGCATCATGTCGCCGAAGTCCAGGATGCCGCTGACCCGCCGGTGCCGGTCGAAGAGGGTGTTGTCGAGGCTGACATCCCCGTGGATGACCTGCGCCCTAAGGCCCGGCAGCCGTGGCAGCGCCCGCGCCTCGAACCCATCCAGCACCGCCGTCAGGAGCCGCCGCCGCGACTGGTCGTCGACGTCCGGCAGCAGCCCTCGGAGCCGGGGGGCCTCCCGCAGGTTCCACAGCAGGGTGTGTCCGGCGGCGGGGTGGAAGAACCCTCGCAGCGACCGGCCCAGTCGGGCCGACGCGACTCCGAAGGCGACGATCGCCTCCCGGTCGAGGTCCGGCCCCTCGAGATGCTCGCCGGCGAGGAAGGTCAGCAGGCGGACGATGTGGGGAATGCCCTCGGAATCGGTCACGATCCGGTGGAGAGCGCCGTCCGGATCCGGCACCGGGGTCATGATGGGAAGGCTGGGGTCGGTCCGGCGCACATGCAGCATCGCCTGCGTCTGCATGTCCACCACGCCCGGGTCCTCGGCGGCGTTGTGGATCTTGAGCAGGAACGAGCACCCGTCCTCACCCGTGATGCGGAAGTTCTGGTCGCGCTCGCTCACCAGCTGGTCGGCCGAGCCCAGCACCTGGAAGTGGTCGCGGGCGACCTGCGCCGCGTCCTGCGCGCTGAAGTGCGGCAGCGGCGCGTCGAGTGGCCCGGCGCCGACACGCGGGGCGCCTGCGGTCTCGGGCACAGCGCCATCATAGGCAGGCTCGGTCGCCCGGAGGCGGGCGCCCGATGGGCGAGGCCCCCGCGGGCCAGATGGTATGATCGGCGTACGACGACGGGTCGCGCCGGACGAAACGAGGGGAGCGTGGGTCCGGGGAGCGCGATCGCGCTGACGGCGAATTGTAGGGTGCGCGGCCGAGCCTCGCGCCACGTCACGTGACCGGAGGAACAACATGTCGATGATCACGTCACGCGCAGCCGAGCGGACCGGTGCGGCGGGCTCCCTGGGGACCCGCGGAGCCGGCTGGCGGCGGCGGGTGGTCACAGCCGGCGTCCTGGTGGCGATGGCAGGCGGAGGGGCGGTGCTGGGGTCGGGCGCGATCGCGCAGGCCGCCTCGCGACAGGCTCCCCATGCGGGCAACCCGGTGGCTCGCTACCTCAGCGTCAACGTCGCGCACAAGACCGCCACCCTCACCCTGCTGGCGGGGCTCAAGACCGCCAACTACGGGTTCGACTTCAACGGCTACGCCAAGGGCGCGATGACGATCAGCGTCCCCACCCACTGGCGGGTCGTGGTGCACTGTGAGAACAAGGGCAACATCCCGCACTCGTGCGTGATCGTGGCCAACGCCAAGGCGAGCCTCCCGGTGTTCAAGGGAGCGGGGACGCCGGACGGCAAGAAGGGCATCGCGGCGGGGCACGCGGCGACCTTTGCCTTCACCGCGGGCAAGCCCGGCCACTACATCCTGGGCTGCGTCGTCCCCGGCCACATCCCGACCGGGATGTGGGACCACTTCGTGGTCACCGCCGGCGGCCGGCCCTCGATCTCGGCTCGCTGATCCGATCGGGTCCCCGAGCACCCGGGCGGCCGGCCTCCTCGAGGCCGGCTCCCGGGCAGCCCCGGGCCCGCCCGGTCGGCCTGGTCCTGGGAGTCGCGCTCGCGGCAGCCGGGCTGGGCGGGTGCGCCCCATTCCGCGGGGGTGGGGCCACCCTCGCACGGTCCCCGGCCAGCCCCGCTGCGTGCTGGGATCAGCCTTCGCGGACCCTGCTCGGGGCCGCGGCGCTCTCGGCGACGCAGGTCTGGGCGGTTGGGGCCCAGCGCGCGGGCGGCCCCCGAGCCCTGGTGCGGACCCTGGTGGAGCGGTGGGACGGTCTCAGGTGGGCCGTCCTCCCCAGCCCGGGTCCACAGGACAGCGTCCTGTACAGCGTGGCGGTGGTGTCCGCCGCCGACGTCTGGGCGGTCGGGACCGCGGGGACGGGTCCCGGCGACAGGGGGTCGCTGCCTCTGGTGGAGCACTGGAATGGGCGATCCTGGCGCCTCGTCCGCCTCCCCGGCCTCGTTCCAGCGGGGTCCTCGGCCGCCCTCCTGGCGGTCACCGCCTGGGCCCGCGGCCCGGTGGTGGCGGTCGGCTCGGTCGCCATCGGCCGGGGCCCGTCGCGCCCGCTGGTCGTGCGCTGGACCGGCTCCCGGTGGCAGGGCATCCCGGTCGCGCGGGGTCCAGGGGTTTCCGCCTCCAACTCCCCCGCCTCTCTGGTCGGGGTGGTCGCGCTGGCGCCGTCGAGCGTGCTCGCGATCGGAGCCGCGGGGGCGGGATCGCGCGAGCACGCGCTCGTGCTGGAGGGGTCCCTGCGCCGCCTTCAGCCAGTCAGCTCCGCTGTCCTGGGTGCGCGGATGACCTCGCTCACCGCCGCCGCGGCCACGGCGGGGGGCGGTCTCTTCCTGGCCGGGACCACTCCGGCGGGTGGCGGCAGTGCCAGCCTGGTGATGGCGCGGCGGGTGAGGGCGAGCTGGGCACTCGACCCGGCGCCGGGACCCGGACGCGCCTATCGCGAGATCGCCGCGATCGCGGGGAGCTCGCCCCGCGACGCGTGGGCGGTGGGCGCCTTCGCCAATGGCCCGGGCGGGCCGAGCGCGCGGCCCCTTGTCGAGCATTGGGACGGCAGGGCCTGGCGGGCGGTCGTGGTTCCGGATCCGGACCCTGGCCCGGGTGCGGATGGCGGCCTCGACGCGGTCGCGGTCGCCGGCCCCGCGGATGTGTGGGCGGTGGGCGGGTCCACGGTGAGACGGTGCGGCCCGACGCTGCCGTTGGCGGAGCACTGGGACGGCCACCTTTGGTCGGTCGTGGCGGCGCCCTGACTAGGGGCTGTCGGGTCCCCCGGGCACGGCAGCCGCCGTCCCGACCGGCATCCACCCGTCCTCTCCGGCCTGGGCGAGTCCCCCCCGTCCGCTGGGGTGAGGCTGCGCCCGGGGGGGCGATGGGGGTGCCTCCCGGTGCAGGAGTCGCCCGAGCGCGCTGGCCAGGAAGAGGGCCGCGGCCGCCAGCGCCAGCCACCACCACACTCCCACCCAGCCGCCCCGCGTGAGCACTGCTGGGTCGGTGGCGGAGAGGAGCCGCCCGCCGGTCTGGACCGCGAGCTGGCCCAGGCCGGTGGCGTCCCCCGGCTGGGGCCGGTACTCGCTCGGATACGGCACGACGACCCTCCCGGAGAGGGCGGGGAGCCGACCCCCGAAGCTGAGGCGGACCGGGTGGACGCCGCTCGCGACGCCGGTCAGATCGGCCCGAAAGATCAAAGGTGCGACCTCCACCAGCCGAAGGGTGCGGCCCGTCCCGCCGGCGGTGGCGAGCGCCGCGCCGACGGTCGTGACGGCGAGGCCGGAGGTCCCCGCCCCCGCCAGGTCGACCTGGAGCTGGGGCGGAGATCCCAGGATGACCGAGGGGGAGACGGCCGGGGCGGCCGGGGCGCGCTCGACCCAGCGCACCATCTGGTTCCAGAGCGGGGTTCGGGTGCTCCAGGCCAGCGCCCAGGGTGCTCCGACCCCGGGGGTCCAGGTCACGACCCGGCCCAGCCCGACCTGCCACTGGGCCAGCACCGGGTTCAGGCTTCGGCCCGGCCCGCGGCCCAGCAGATCGGCGAGCGCGCCGGGCGCCAGGGTGGTGATGACGTTGCCACCGAGCGGGGGGAGGGCCTGTCCCGCCAGCGATCCGACCACCGGGCTGTCCGTGCCGGGGCGCACCGCCACCGGGCCGTGCACCCTTACCGGCTTGACCGCGAAGGCCGTTTCCTTGGCGAAGATGCCGGGGAGCTGGCGGGCGTTGTCGGTGACGTAGGCGTGGCCTCCGGTGGCCTGCGCGATCCGCCGTAGCAGGCTGCGGTCGGCGTCGCTCCCCAGCGCCACGGTGGCCACCTGGACGTGGTCCCGACGCAGCTGCTGCAGCAGGGGGGCGTAGTTCTCGGGCTGGCTGATGCCATCGGTCATCAGGATCAGGTGCTTCTGCGGGGCCGGGCTCGCGAGCAGCTGGCGCGCTCCCGCCTGGAGCCCGGCGAAGATGTCGGTCCCGCCGCTGGCCTGGAGGCCGTTCACCGCCGTGATCACGTGGTGCTCGACCGCTCCCCGGGTGACCCGCTGGATCGGGACCAGGACGTGCGCCGCGACGTCAAAGTCGACCACCCCCAGCTGATCCGAGTGCGCGGCGATGAACTGGGCCGTCTGGGTCCCCGCCACGTGGACCATGTCGATCTTGGGCACCCCGCCGGCCAGGTCGATCATCGAGCCGGAGTGGTCCAGCACCAGCTCGATCGCCACGTTCTGGCGCTGGAGGTTTCCGGGCACCAGGCTGGTGACCGGCAGCAGCGACTGCAGCGGCGAGTGGGCGTAGTCGCCCAGCGAGAAGCTGTGAGGCCCGCCCAGCACCACCAGGCCGAGACCGTCCGACCGCACCGCCTGGGAGAGGGCGGCCACGTGGGCGGCTGTCAGCGCCGCCGCGGGCAGGTCGTTGAGCACCACCGTGTCGAGCCCGGCGTAGCCGGCGGGGCTCAGCGGCAGGTCGGCGGGAGTGCGGGGGCTGACCCGCAGCCCGAGATGCCCGAGCATCGCGGTGAGGGCGCTGCGGTCCGGACCGGGGCTGCCCACGGCCAGGACCCGGGGGGCCGCCAGCACCTGGCTCACCGCCGCGAGCCGGTTGTTCTGCGGCCTCGTGTCGCCCGGCAGCGCGATCTGCACCACGAACGACGCCCAACCCGGCGCCGCCGCCGTGTACGTGAGCAGGAACGGGGTATCTCCGGTCCGGAGCTGGACCGTCTGGGAGGCTGTCGGGGCCCCCGCGCGGGCCACCGAGAGGGTGGCCCGCGCGGTCACGGTGCTGCGCACCGTGACCAGGAGCGGGATCGAGTCACCGCTGCGCACGACCGCGGGAGCCTGCACTGCCGTCACCGCCGCGTCCCGGCGCCTCGGGTCCGTGAGGGCCACGACATCGACCCTCACGTGGCGCGCGCGCGCCAGCGGGACAGCGTTGAGGAGATCGCCGCGGGTGGGGGTGCCGCCGCTCAGCAGCACCACCCGTCCCCCCCGTGGGGTCAGCGCCACAGCGGCCCGCACCCCCGATCCGATGTCGCTCGCGCCCGCGGACGGCCCGCGCGGCGTGCTCGCCCGAATCGCAGCTGCCGAATCCGGGACGGTGCGGGCTGTAGTCGCGACCTCGACCACGCGGCACGGCCGCGGGCACGCGGCGCGCACCTCGCGGGCCCACGCCATCTCGGTCGCGGCCATGCGGGCGTCGACGGAGGCCGACCGATCGAGCACCAGCACGGTCGCCGGGCGGGCGGCGAGGCTGATCTCAGGCTGGGCCAGCGCGAGTCCCACCAGCATGGCCGCCAGCCCCTGAGCCAGCACCCTGCGCCGGGGCCGACCCCGGTACCGTCGCACGCTGGCCGCGGCGACAACCAGCAGCACCAGCACGGCGGGGGCGGCCTGGGGCGCGACCAGCCCAACTCTCACGGACAAGGATCCCCGACGCTCAGCCCGGGCGTGGGCCGGTCACCAAGCCGGCGACAGACGGTCCCGCTCCGCGAAGTACCGCAGCACGATGCTGCGATCGGCCGCGATCACCCCGCCTCCGGTGGCGGGCACCAACGGGAGGCCGGCCGCCCGCTGGCCTGGGGACCCGCCGGCGCGCACCGAGCGAGGTGATCCCGCCCCGCCCGCGCGAGCAGGTGCGGTGGCCGGCGGGCGCGTGGTGGCGGCGCTGCGGGCGGGGGCGAAGCCGGATTGGATCGGAAGTCTCCCAGGCAGCCGGGTCGACGAGGAGGAGAGGGCGTGGCCGTCCCGGGTGGTGCCTCGTTGGCGACCGGCGGACCCCCCGCCGGGGGGTGACGGGTGGCGGGCTGACGTGACCCCCCGCGTTCCCGGTCGGGCCGGCGCCGGCGTGCCGCCTCGTCGGGGGGAGCGCGTCGCATCCACGAGGGCGAGCGGTGCCGGAGCGGTGGCGGGGCGAGCGATGTGGGCGCCGCCGGCCGCGCCGGTGGCCTGGCCCGGCGAGCCCTGAGGGCTGCTCGTCGCTGGTGGGTTGGCCGGCGAGGCCGCCGCGCCGTGGGACCCAGCCCTCCCGCCCGAGGGACCCGGGGCACCCCGGCGGCCCGGGGCGCCCGCCGGGGACGGCTGGCTGCTCGCCGTCCGTGGCGCCGCCATGCCGGGTGCTCCCGGGATCGACGTGGGGTGGGCGCCCGGCCGAGACGCGCTCCCACGGGGTCCGGTCGACGAGTGCCGCCCGGCCGGGTGGGCCGCTCCGGGCGCTCCCCCCGTGGGCCCACGCAGGGCAGCGCTCCCCCGCGTGCTCCCCGGCCGGGCCGCCGATGTGCGGGCCTGGACCCCGTGGGTGACCGCGAGCAGGAGCACCAGGGCGATCGCCGCGCCGGCTGCGGCGGTCCACTCAGCCGGGGCGCGGCGGAGGGCAGGACGTCCGGTTCGCACGGTTGTGCCGAGCAACTGGCCCGCCTCCGCCACCACCCGCCGAGACAGCCCACGGGGCGGTTCGCCACCGGCTGTGATCTCAACCGCGGTGGACACCCGGGCGGAGAGCTGGAACTCCCGGTCCAGCAGGCGTGCAGTCGCGGACAGCGTCGGGCGGGCCCGCCATCCCCGGATGCTTCCCAGCAGAAGCAGCACCGTCGCGCCCACCGGGTAGAGCTCGGGAGAGGGCGCTCCGAGCCCGAGGGCGACCACCTCAAGTGTGAGCGCGAGGAGCAGGGCGACGATCAGGTGCCGACGGATGAGCACGATCAGGCGAATGCGGTGGAGCCCGCGGCACCACTGCCCCAGCTCGTCCGCCACCCCGGCCGGGGTGGCGGCTCGATCATGGGCGCCCGAGCCGGTTGGCACCACCTGAACCACGTCACGCGGGTCGGCCCGCAGCCACCGCGCCACGACCGCGACGCTCAAAGCGACAGACCCTTGGTGTTGTCCAGCGGTGGCCGCCATGGTAGCATCAGCATCCTCGCGGGCCACTCGCGCCGTTGGGCGCCCACTTGGGAGGTCCGCGGGGGCGGAGCGGGCGGCCTGCCGGGTGCCGAGAGGGGGTTGATGGTGCGTACCGGTGGGGTTCTCGTGGGCTGTGATCGGGCGCCGGGCGGACAGGGGACGCACGGGGCGTGCGCCCTTGGGGAGGCCTCCGGGTGAGGCGGGCGCCGTTCGGAGCCGCGCTGGCGGCGGCGACCCTGCTGGCGGGGCTGGCCGTATCCGCGTGCAGCGGACCGGCGACCGCGACCAAGCTGACCTATCGGGCACCCAGCTACCACGACTGGCCCTACTTCGGTCGCGATCGGAACGCCACCCGCTATGCGCCCCAGACGCAGATCACTACCAAGAACCTGGGCCGGCTCGGGGTGGCCTGGAGCACCGGCCTGGGCCCCGGGCAGTACCTCGTCGAGGGATTCCCGGTGGAGGTCGGGCGCACGCTCTACATCACGACCTCGACCGACGAGGTCCAAGCGTACGATGCCGCCACCGGCCGGCTCCGGTGGCAGTTCACCCCCACCGTCGACTTCTCGGCGTCCCAGGGCGTGGGCGGCTACGGCGTCACCGTCAATCGAGGGGTCGCGATCTCGGGTGGCAAGGTGTACGAGGTCACCTTCGACGACCACCTGGTGGCGATCAGCCAGGCGACCGGGGAGCAGCTCTGGTCGTCGACGGTGACCAGCGATGCGACCGGCGCCTACGAGTCGATGGCACCCACGGTCTATGACGGTCTGGTCTACGTGGGGGTGTCGGGCAGCGACTACGGCGTGCGCGGGTTCATCGCCGCCTACAACGCGAACACCGGCCGCCAGGTGTGGCGCTTCTACACGGTGCCGGCGCCGGGCACCGGGTGGGTGCCCAAGAACGGGGGCGGGGGCGCGATCTACATGCCGCCGACGGTGGACACCAGCAACGGCTTGGTGTATGCCGGGACCGGCAATCCCGCGCCCACGCTGGTGGGCGTCCACCGGCCCGGGCTCGACCTCTACAGTGACTCGATCCTGGCCCTGCGCGCGCGCACCGGCAAGCTGGTCTGGTACCACCAGGAGGTGGCCCACGACCTGTGGAACTACGATGCGGAGTCGCCGGTCATGATCGTGAACACACGCATCCACGGACGCACGGTCCATGCGGTGGCCGAAGCCGGCAAGAGCGGGTACTTCTTCCTGATGAACGCCGCGACGGGCAAGGACCTCTTCCCCCGCCTGGCCTTCGTCCGAGAGGACCATCGGCCTCCGACCACCAAGGGAACGCTGGAGTGCCCCGGACCGGTGGGTGGCTCCCAGTACTCGCCGCTGGCATTCGATCCCCAAACCCAGGCGGCCTACGTCTCGGGGATCAATTTGTGCTTCATCCTCACCGTCAACCCCAAGGTGAAGGGGGGCGAGAACTTCGGCGGCACTCGTGAGATTCCCGCCAAGGAGAAGCCGACCGGTGTCTTCGCGGCGGTGAACCTGACCACCGGCCGCTTCCTCTGGCGTCGCACCATGCCCACGCCGATGATCGGCGGGGCCACCACCACCGCCAGCAACCTCGTGATGACAGGTGACCAGCACGGCACCTTCTACATCATGAACGCCAAGACCGGCCACACCCTGTGGACCGCCGACCTGGGCCTGGCTTTCGGCTCGGCCCCGATCGTCTACTCGATCGGGCGCACCGAGTACATCGCCGTCGCCGTGGGTGGGTCGGCGACCACGCTGGGCAGCCATCTCGGGAAGGTGGGGGCCCGCCTGGTGGTGTTCCGGCTGGGAGGCGTTCCCGTCGCCAGGGCCGCGCTCGGGGCCTAGCCAGGGGCGCCGCTGGTGCCCGAGCCAACCCTTCCGGGTCAGGCGCCTCGAGTCGGGACTCGGGCGAGCGCGTCCGAGATGATCTCCTCAGCGGTCACTGCGTGTCGCTCGGCGTCGAAGCTCAGCACCAGCCGGTGGCGGAGCCCGGGCAGGGCCACGGCGCGGATGTCCTCGGCCGCGAGGTGGTCCCGGCCGTCGAGCAGGGCGGTGATCCGCCCTGCCAGGCTGAGGGTGAGGGCGCCGCGGGGACTGGGTCCCAGGCGGACGAAGTCCCGCACCGGGGCGGCGGCGTCTGCCCCCGGCTGCAGCGCCAGCACCAACCGGCAGACGTAGTCGAGAATCTCGCCGCTGGCCCGGACCCGGGAGGCCAGGGCCCGCATCCGCCGGAGTTGTTCGGCATCAGCCTGGGGTCGGGCCCCGGGGACGGCCTCCCCGGTCGTCTCGGAGACGATGCGACTCAGCTCGACCTGGGAGGGGAACTCGAAGCGAAGCTTGAAGAAGAAGCGGTCCAGCTCTGCCTCGGGGAGGGGATAGGTGCCGTGCATTTCGACGGGGTTCTGGGTCGCCATCACGCAGAAGGGCTGCGGGAGAGGATGGGTGACCCCGGCGATCGTCACCGTCCCCTCCTGCATCGCCTCGAGCAAAGCGCTCTGGGTGCGCGGCGATGCCCGGTTGATCTCGTCGGCCAGCACCAGGCCCGCGAAGACCGGACCCGGCTGGAAGCTGAGCCGCGGGGATCCCGCGGCGTCCTCCAGCAGGACGGTGGTGCCAGTGATGTCGGCCGGCATCAGGTCTGGGGTGAACTGGATTCGGCTGTACGGGAGGTCGAGGGCGGACGCGAATCCGCGGACCATGGTGGTCTTGCCGAGCCCGGGGGCACCTTCGAGCAGGGCGTGGCCCCCGGCGATCAGGCAGAGCAGCGCCCCGCGTACGGCCTCCGCCTGCCCCACTACCGAGGCGGCGACCGCGCCCTCGACGGCGAGGGCCGTGTCGCGGAAGGCGCGCGCAGCGGCGGGGGTGAGAGCGGCCCCGCCGCTCTCACCCCCAGTGTCCGAGGGGCTCCTCATTCGGCGCAGATGATAGTGGCGCTCTGGCTCATGCCGATGGTTGAGTGTGAAGCAGCTCCTCTCGTCCTCGCCGGATGTCTAGACGGGACCGGCCGAGCCCTCCTCGAAGGCGACGCGCCGAGGCGACTCGCTCCCCAGCGTGCAGCGCGCGCCCTCGTCACCCGGTTTGGTGTCTGATCGCACCTGTCGCGCCACTCACTCGGCCCCTGTCGCGTCTCGGTCGGTCCGGAGGACGGCACCACCTGGGCCCCGCGCCGGGTCGTGCCGATTCGGCTCGGTGTATCATGATCTGCAGCACTGACGATAGAGAGGTTCAGGGTCGGGGCTCCGTCCGCCGACTCGGTTGGAGCGTCGTAGCCGTAGGATCGGGTATTCGTCCGGCGCGCCTCTGCGCGGTGCCGGACTCGCTGGAGGACAGCATGGACAGGGATCGTGCGCTTGGCGGCGGAGGCTCAGGCCCGCTCGCTGGCGACAGCGGGCACGCCTGGCGGCGGCTGGCGTCAACCGGCGTGGCAGCGGTCGCTCTTCTGGGGGGCGCAGCGGCAACCGGCCTCCCAGTCGGGGCGACATCGGTGAGGTCTGCCCAAGTGGTCAACCCCGTCGCCCGGTTTCTCAGCGTGGATTCAGCCCAGCGGATGGTCACCCTGACGCTCCTCGCCGGATTTAAGAGCCCCAGCGTGAACGGATTCGACTTCAACGGATACGCGGCCGGAGCTCTGACGGTCAGCACGCCGAAGGGCTGGAAGGTGATCGTCCACTGCGAGAGTCGGGGTAGTGGCGCCCATTCGTGCGCAATCGTGGCCAATGCCAAGGCGACGACTCCGGCGTTCATCCGCGCATCGACGACGAAGCCCAGCCAGGGGATTCCCGCCGGGCGGTCGGCCACCTTCTCATTCGTCCCGACCCGTGTGGGCCACTTTCTGCTGGCTAGCTTGGTCCGTGGGCAAGTTGCTCGTGGAATGTGGGACCACTTCAACGTGACGGCGGCGGGGATCCCTTCCATCGCGGCTACAGCCGCCACCACCGGCGCGGCCGAGGTGCTCTCGATCGCGGCCAGTCCAGACGGCGCCCTCCGGTACACGAAGGCGGAGTTGATCGCCCCGCGCCCGGGCAAGATCACCATCAAGTTCACGAACAACTCACCCATCGTTCACGATTTCACGCTGGCGACGCCGGCTGGGGTTGTGATTGCGCACACGCCGGTCTTCATCGGGGGCACTCGGTCGCTCACGGTGACGCTCAAGGCTGGCGTGTACGGCTTCTACTGCTCGGTTGACCACCACGAGCTGGCCGGCATGCAGGGCACCTTGATCGTCAAGTAGTCGCGTCCGCCCGGCGCGTCCAGCCACCGCGTTCGGGGGAGAAGTCCTGCCAGGCGGCGCAAGCCGCCTGGCAGGAGCCTGTGGGCGGCGCTGTACGCCTCGTCGTTGGGGGGGGCCTCTCTGGAAGCGACCCAGCCCGACAAGTGGTCAAGGGGGCGACGATCGCGTGGGCGCCGGTTCCGGACGCTCGGCTCCGAGACCGATGCCTTAGGCCGTACCGCGGGGGCAACGCTCGGGCTCCCGCACCGAGGTCGAGCGCGTCTGGCTTGGATGTGGAGCGGCCGGGTCGCGACCTTTCAGCGCGACAGCCCGGGTGGTGACGAGCAGATCGGGGCCTTTGCTCGGAGTGGCTTCTGCATGCCGGACCCCGGAGGAACAGCCTCCCGCCTCGCGGCGGTGGAGCCGTCGAGGTTCCGATAGGTGGCGCGGTCCGGGAGATGCGTGCATCGCC
This sequence comes from Verrucomicrobiia bacterium, assembly GCA_035532155.1. Lineage (GTDB taxonomy): Bacteria > Chloroflexota > Dormibacteria > Aeolococcales > Bog-877 > DAHUZL01. Next base: position 30,105 of record DATKRN010000069.1, read on the forward strand.
GCCAGGGGGGCCCAGGACTTCACGGGCGAAACCCGTCCAACCCACCTCACCTCCGGTGTGTCGAAAGCCAGGAGCTGGTCGCGGTTGCGCTGGCGGCCGGAAAGGTGTACCTTCACAACGATTCGGGTGGGGGACGCCTTCCTCACCCGGGGAAGGCGGGTTGAGGATTCGGGGGTGGCGTGGATCCGGTGCGAGCACGACGCGTTGGTCGGCGCCAAGAGCTGGGGTCAGGGGTGCCGCCGCTCCCAGCTCAGCGGGGCGTCGGGTCGACGCACCGGGGCCGAGGCCAGCTCCATGGCTCTAACGACGCCCTGCGGTCGTCGCAGGCCTGCCGAGGTTCTCCCGTGGGTCCGGCTCTGGGTCCATCGACCGACCTTGGATCCTGCAGATCGTGGGCCTTGACGCAGTTCCAGAGCCAGGCGGGGTGAGCGACGTAGAGTCCGTGCTGGCTGAGAACCCGGTAGATCGGCAAACTTGGAGGTAGAAGCGTTGTCCAATGGATCGTTGTTACGTCGGGTGGCAGGGCGCCGGCTCTGGTCCCTGATTGGCTTGTTCACTGTTGCGATGGCGGGCCTCGGCTACGCCGCTCAGCAGGTGACCCCGGCGAAGGTTGTCCCGCGCCAGTCCGCTATCGTCCCGGCGCCGGCCTTCACCGGCGCACAGCTGGGCGTCCAGCCAACCGTCGACTGGCCGACCACGGGCGGCTCGACAACCAACGACCGATTCTCAGCTCTGAATCTGATCAACGCCACCAACGTCGGTCAGCTGAAAGGGGTATGGCTCACCAAGCTGAGGGGCTCGGGGGCGCCGCTCAAGTACTCGCAGGAGAGCCAGCCCGTCGAGTACCAGGGCACTATCTACATCTCCACCGGGAATGATGACGTCTTCGCGATCTCGGTCGCGACCGGCAAGATTCTCTGGGAGTACCAGTCGCACATCAACCAGAAGATCAGCACGGTGTGCTGTGGCTGGGACAACCGCGGGGTCGCGATCGGGGACGGGCGCGTCTACATCGGTGAGCTCGACGACCATGTGGTGGCCCTGAACCAGCTGACCGGCGCCGTGGAGTGGAATGTCCACCTGGCCGGTGTCACCTGGCAGAGCGGCGCCACGGTCACCTCGTCACCGCTCTACATCGACAACACCATCTACATCGGGGATGTTGGCGCCGAGTACGGCGAGCGCCCGTTCATGGAAGCGCTGAACGCGACCACCGGCAAGGAGATGTGGCGGTTCTACGTTGACCCCGCCCCGCATTCCCCAGGCGGCAACACATGGCCAAACAACGGCACCTACCTCCACGGAGGCGGCTCGATCTGGTCAAACCCGGCCTACGATCCGGCCACCGGGCTGCTCTACTTCTCGACGGGCAACGCCGGACCGTGGTGGGGTGGCAACCGCAAGGGAAAGAACCTCTTCACGGTCTCGATCGTGGCGGTCAAGGCAACCACTGGCCAACTGGCTGGGTGGTACCAGGAGGTCCACCACGACATCTGGGACTACGACACTCCGAGTCCAGTGGTGCTCTTCAATGCGACCGTGAACGGGAAGATCATTCGAGGGATCGCTCATCCGTCGAAGGTTGGATGGCTCTACCTCATCAATCGGGTGGGTGTGAACGCCCCGGTGCGCTCCATGTCACCGCTGTACAACAGCATCAAGGAGACGCCGGTTCCCCAGAGCTCCTGGGAGGCAACCTACCCGACGCAGCCGATTCCGCAGGTGGGACGGTTCATCCCGGCGCAAGATCCTCCACCTGCCGGCGTGATCCAGTCGATTCTTAAGCTGCGGCAGCCGGTGGAGAAGGTGCTCCCCTACAAGGTCGCCACAAGCATGTACACGCCGTTCGAGCCGGGACAGTTCTTGATCTATGGGCCGACCGCACTCGGTGCCGACAGCTGGATGCCCTCGAGCTACAACCCGAACACTCAGATGTCCTACGTCTGTGGCAGCGTCGCCTACTGGGGCGCCGATGAAGTGATCCCGAAGCCCTACGTTCCCGGGCAGACGTATGTGGGACTGACGGACGTGGTCAGCTCGCCTAGGACAACCGGCACCGTGACGGCGATCAACGACACCAACGGCAAGGTGATGTGGCAGCAGACCTGGGGATCCGAGTGCCGAAGCGGCACCGTGACCACTGCGGGCAACATCGTCTTCGTCGGAGACAATGCTGGGCAGTTCGAAGCCCTCAACGCCTTGACTGGGAAGACTCTGTGGTCATTCCAGACGGGTGCCGGTGCCAACGACACCCCCGCCGTCTTCCAGTACAACGGGCAGGAGTACGTGGCATTCCTGGCGGGCGGGCAGCTCTTCGGGACCACGGCTCATGGAGACAACATGTGGCTCTTCGGCCTGAACGGCACGATGGGCCCGGTCGCTGCGGGAAAGATTCCCAAGGCATGATCTAGGCGATCGACTCGGAGCCCTTCCCTGGCTGGCCCACGGGCCATGTCCAGGGAGGGGCCACCGGGTCCCCGATTGCCCCCGGCGCGCGGGCTGGGGGCAATCGGTCGGCGGATCCTCGGTCTCTCTCCTCGAGCGGAGTCATGTCCGAGCCAGGATGAGTCAGGTGGTCGTGGGTATGATCAGCACGATCGGGGTGATGTCGCGGAGCGAGAGCGACATGGCTCCTGAAGCGCTTCTTGAATTCTGAGGATCTCATGCATCGCAATCAGTCCAGGAGCCACTGGCGGATGCGTACGACAGCGGCTGCGCTCGCGACAGTGGTCGCGTCCCTGTGGATTGGGGCAGGGTCAGCCCTCGCCACTACCGGGGCCACCAACATTCGGCGAGCTCCCCGCTACGCCATCGCCCACAGCGTCATCGATGGATACCTGGGACGCTATCGGACGGGGCCGCAGGCGCCGAAGTCGCGAGTCATCACCAGTGACATTCTCATCACCATTGACTCGCGTGGATTTGCCGAGGGTGGCATTGCGATCATTGGCTACGATTCGCGCGGCAATGAGCAGCAGGTGCTGCTCACGCTTTACGACTTCCACGAGGTTTCCGGGAACATCATCGCGAATATGGTCGCTCCCACCGGCAACCCCGTGTACGGTCATATCACCTTCCACCACATCGGGCGCTCCCGGGGTCTGTCGGTGCTGATCCGGCCGATCCTGTATGCCGGGGTCGGCCCTGTCGCGTACAGATATCTCGGGGGTCCGAGCGGAGCGGCGGCTGCCAAGGGACAGGTGGCGCCCCGGGCCGAAGCGGAGACGTGGCACCCCGGGTGGGGAGCCATACCCGCGATCGTGGGACGATACCACCTGCTGCCCCGTCGATCGGGGAGCACGTCTCGCCGTGATCAGGTCACGGGGGGCGAGCTGACCGTCTTCATGCGGCAGGTGAAGCCGGGCAAACCGCGGGTTCCGAGCGGGATCTTGCACCTGGAGACGCGGACGTCGAGCATTGTGCTCTATCTCACGCACTTCAAGTCGTCGGGCGCGCAGCGCACGGCGATTATCAATGGCGGGGCATTCATCGGTCCCGTGATCGGGGCGGTGCGTGGCACCAGTGTGCGCTTAGGCCAACTTGCCGTCACCCTGATGGCGGCGGGAATCCCGACCTCCACCGCGCAGCTGATTCGGTTCTCGGTCAGCGCCCAGCCGTGAGCGGAGCGGATCCCATCGGAGTCCTCACGGTCGGTTGACCCTCGGCTGGTCCTCGATGGTGGCCCACCACGGGGCGCAGAGGCCAGATCCCGGTCCGAGCGGTGGCAGGTGGGGGCCGAGGATGGCATCGGCTGGCACCTCGATGCTCCGATGCGTGCCGGGAGTGGCAGCCTGCGCCCTCATGTTGGTTGGCTGCGCCATCCCGGCTGGCTCCCGGGCCGGGACGTTGGGGAAGAGCCAGGGTTGGGCCCACTTTGGAAACTCGCTGGCCAACACCCGCTACTCGGGCCTGCGGCAACTGACAGCGGACAACGTGACACACCTGAGGATCGTGTGGACTCGATCCGAGGGGCTAGCGCCGCAGCTGTGGGAGGACTACCCGGTCGTGGTGGGCCGGACCATGTACATCACGACCAGCACCGACGAGGTGGAGGCGGTCGATGCGATCACAGGGAGAGTGCGGTGGAGCTACATCCCGCGCGTGGACTTCTTCGTGGCCGGCGCGGGAGCTCTGCCCTTGGCCACAAACCGGGGTGTCGCCGTCTCGGAGGGGCGAGTTTATCTCACCACTTTTGACGATCGCCTGGTGGCCCTCAGTGCCGCGTCCGGACGGCAACTTTGGCAGACGACCATTGCGAGCCCGACCCTTGGATACACCGAAACCGCGGGTCCGACGGTATACGACGGGTTGGTCTATGTGGGCAACTCCTCCACCGGTACGGGTGTGCGGGGATTCCTGGCGGCCTTCGACGCCGCCACCGGGACGCGCCGATGGCTCTTCTACACGGTGCCCCCTCCGGGCCAGGGCTGGGTGCCGCGGCGCGGGCACCACGGAGGCGGTGACGCCTGGATGCCGCCCACGATCGATCCAAGTACCGGGATGGTCTACGCTGCCACGGGCAATCCCACGCCGGATCTGGTCAGATCGATCCGCCCGGGCTGCGACCCGCACGCAGACTCAATCGTCGCGCTCACGGCGCGAACCGGTCGACTAGTCTGGTCACGGAGTCTAGTCTGTGCCGATGCCTGGGACTACGATACGAGCCAAGCTCCCTTCTACTTCACGCTGCGGCTCGGGGGTCGAGCGGTTAGGGTGGTGGCCGACGGCAGCAAATCGGGTCGATTGATCGTGCTGGATGCACTGACCGGGCACGTGGTGTCGGAGTCGCCCTACCTCACGCCCTACACGGCACCCCATCTGACCCCGACGACCCGGGGTGTGCGCGTGTGTCCGGGTGCCTTCGGTGGGTTGGAGTACTCCCCACCCTCCTATGACCCGGTCACCGGAAGCGTGTATCTCGACGGAGTGCGCGCATGCATGCGCTACACGTCGGAGTCGGCGGCGGCGGCGGCGCGCCATCGGCGAGGGCACCCGGATGTTGGGGGCAGCTACACGCTGCTGCGGACGCCCCGTCCGATCGGATACCTGGCAGCGGTGGATCCCGCCACGGGTCGGACCCGATGGGAGGATCGACTTCCCCTGCCGTCGGTGGGCGGCACCCTGGCGACCGCGGGCGGCCTGGTCTTCACGGGCGACGACAACGGCAAACTGTATGCGGCAGCAGCCCGCAGCGGACGGATTCTCTGGTCGATCGACTTGCGGCTTCCGATGGGATCCGCGCCGTTCACCTATGCGGTCGCAGGGCGGCAGTACCTGGCGGTGGTGGCCGGAGGGTCGCAGCTCGCGGTGGTGAGCGGCCTGCAGACCGGTGGCCGGCTGGTCGTATTCGACTTGGCGGGAGATCACGCGCCGCGCCGCCGGGTGGGGTGAGGGCGCGTCGGTGTCCCCTGCTGACCGGTCGAGCGTGACAGGTGGTGCCGCGCCAGGTTCGGGCGCGGGTCACAGCTGTCGCGCGAATGGATGAGTGACGATGCCGGGGATGGGTCTCGGGCCTCAGACCATCGGCGGCTTCTACCCCTACCTGTTGGGCGAGCTGGCGGTGGTGGTTGCTGTCGTGATAGCCATCATGGTGGGCCGGAGCGTGTGGCGCGCTGCGCCAGGAATGACCCGTGAGCGGACCCCGGAGGAGCCTGCAGGGATCCCGGCGGCCGGATCTTCGCGTGCGCGGCTGGTCCTCAGGCGTGCGATCGGGAGTCTGTGGATTGTGGACGGACTCCTCCAAGCCCAGCCGTCGATGCCGAATGGGTTCGCCGCGAATGTCCTGACGGCTAGTCTTCACGGCCAGCCGTGGTGGATGGCAAACGTCCTGACCTGGGAAATCTATCTTTGGCAGGCACATCCCATCCCGCTGGCGGCGGCCACGGTGCTCGTCCAGATTGGCATCGGCGCGATGATCCTCGCAGGGGGCGACGGCCGCGTGGGTCGGCTCGGAATTTGGGTATCCCTCGGATGGGGGATGGTCGTATGGGCTGGGGGCGAGGCCATGGGAGGCCTGCTCGCTCCCGGGGCGACGGAGATGATGGGAGCACCCGGCGCCGTTCTCGCCTACCTCGCATCGGCGCTGCTCCTGCTCGCCCCCAAGGAGTGGTGGGGATCCCGCCGCTCGCAGAGGGTGATTCGCACCGGCGTGGGCCTGCTGCTGCTCCTAGGCGCTCTGATCCAGGCCGTGCCCGGCGAGGGCTTCTGGCGTGGCCCCGGTCTGGCGGCGATGTTCCGAGCAATGGCCGCCGTGCCCCAGCCGGCGGCCCTGGCTTCCCCGATCCGGCACGCGGCTGGGCTCGCCGCGGCGTGGCCGATACCCCTCAATCTCGGCTTGGTCGTGGCGATGGCCGGCCTCGGAGTGGGATTGCTCCTGGGACGAGCATCGCGCGCCTGGTCGGTGGCCGCCATGGTCTGGCTGGCGGTGACCTGGTGGGTCGGCCAGGATTTCGGAGCCCTCGGATCGCGCACTGCCACCGACCCGAACCTCGCGCCCATCGTCGCACTCCTCCTGGTCGTGGCGTGGATCAACCCGGCTGCGAACTCGATCCCGCACCGGTGGCGTCCTGCCCGACGGATCCGTGGGACCGAGGGGGCAGCAGTGGCGGGGCTGGTTGCGTGCGTGGTAGCGGGTGCCACCGGGCTGACTGCGCTGGCGACGCGCGCCGCCACGACCGCCGCGCTCACGATTGGGGGACCGCTCGTGGCGACCGGACCCGTTCCGCTCCCTTCCATCAGATTGATCGATCAAGCGGGACGCCCGGTCGAGCTGAGTCACTGGTCCGACCGGGAAGTCGTTCTCACCTTCCTTGACCCGGTCAGCTCGGGAGCCGCGCCGATAATCGCACAGCAGCTCGTCGCCGTCGACCGTGGTCTCGGCCGCCTTCGCCATCGCGTCGAGTTCGTCGCGGTGGCGTCCAACCCCGTCTATCGCAGCCTTGCGGTGGTGCGCTCCTTCGATGCCGAGCAGCACTTGGCCCGTGTGGCCAACTGGACATTCTTGACGGGGTCGCTCGCCCAGCTAGAGAGATTCTGGTCGGCCTTCCACTTGGTGATGATCGTGCCGTCCCTCGGGGGAGTGGAGCAGCCCCAGGTGATCTACTTCGCTCGTCCCGGTGGAGTCGAGGAGTGGTGGGCCGAGGATGTCGCTCCCAGCGACAATGCCGCTGTCAACCGCTCCTACATCACCCTGATCGAGCGGCAGGTTCGGACCATCCTGCGATGAGCGGGGCCACGCGGCGGGCGCCAGGGTCTCCGGTACTCGCGGCGGTGGCTGGCCTGGTCGGCTTAGGCGTCATCGCCGGCTTCTGCGTGGCGAGGCTCCCGCACGCTCCCCTCGCCTCCCCGGGAGGAGTCGCCACCGTGCCGACGCCCCGACAGCTCCTGGCGTGGGAGGCGGAGTCGGTAGCGTTCACTGGGCGCACGGTAGCCTGGGCCACCGTGCCCGACGGCACGTTCTGGCGCGTGGTGCGCTCGACCGACGCCGGGGTCCGCTGGCGCGACGTCACCCCGGCCGGCAACGACACCAGCGGGGGGCTCGACCTGTCAGCCATCACCCCGGATGAGGCGGCGGTCGCCTTCCGCCCCTATGGGTATCAGCATCGGTCGGCGTTCGCCCTCACCGTCGACGGCGGCGCGCGCTGGCAGGTTGGCATGCTTCCCGGGGCGGCGGCCGGGCCGTCATCGATGGCTGTGGACGGCGCCGGTCGTTTGGTGGCGGTGCTGGCTGGCGGTCGGGCGGTGCGGAGCGCTGACGGTGGCCAGAGCTGGTCAGGTGTCGGGCTTCCCACTCTGATCGGGTGCGGGGCGCGGACGGTGCGGTTCGTGAGCCGATCGGTGGGCTGGATCGGCTCCTCCTGCCGCGGCCGCGCCGGGCTCTGGGCGACCGCGGACGGAGGGGCAACCTGGCGAGGGGAAACGCTGCCCGTCCGTGTTCCCAGGTCTGCGCTATGCGCGGTGGCGCCCCCCGGTCCTGTCAGTGATGGCGGCTCCGTCACCGTCGCGCTGACGGCAGGTGCCGACGCCACCCAGATCGCGGTCGTGCGGTGGCGCGGTCGCCGCTGGCAGCGGTTGGGTGCCCTCACGCTGGGACCGGGTCGGGTGATCGGCGCTGTTGCGGGGTCCCGCCTGTTCGTGGCGAAGCCGGCCGCCGCTGGGACCGACAGCGTGGAGCTGGCGCTGAGCCAGGACGCGGGGGCGAGCTGGCGAACACGCTGGATCCCGATCCCGTCGACTCAGGTCACAGGGATCAGCATCACCACCGCAGGCGTGGGTCTCATCGTTGGCCAAAGGCGTGGGGATCCGCGCCTTTGGGCCTCGCGCACAGGCACGACGTGGTCGTTGGAGCCTCTGCTCGTGACCGCTCGGCGCACCCCACCCTACGGCTTGGCCTGAGGCCGAAGAGCTCACGCCCCGGGTCACGACCTAGTCCGGACGCTACCACGCTCCGTCTCGAGCCGCCCGGCGCGCTCAAGTCGCGGCGCCCCCTCGCGCTCGTCGGAACTCCTGGGCACGGCTCCGACTGGGGGAATGCTGGCGCGCCGCCATCCCACGCGTCGCCGGGACGGGCAGCAGATCACCCGGGCAGCTGGGGCGGAAGGATTCGAACCTTCGAATGGGGGATCCAAAGTCCCCTGCCTTACCGCTTGGCGACGCCCCATCGGCGGCGTCACGGGCCGCTCCCGCCCGTGACGCCGTGCGGCCGCGGTCAGGGTACGCGCGCGCCCTAGCGCAGGGTGGCTCGGATCGTGATCTCGAGGTTTCCCGCCAGCGCCTTGGAGACAGGGCAGCCGTCCTTGGCGGCGGTGGCCGCGGCCTCGAATCCTGCCGCGTCCAAATTGGGGACCGCCCCGTCCACCACCAGCGCCATGGTCGTGATCCGAACCGCGACCGGATCGAAGGTACAGGTGGCGCGCACCCGGAGCTCCTCAGGGGGCGTGCCGGCGCGGGCCAGGCCGGCCGACAGGGCCATCGCGTAGCAGGTGGCGTGGGCGGCCGCCAGCAGCTCCTCCGGAGTGGTGCCGTCGTCGGGGGTGCCGGCCCGCGCTGCCCAGGTCGCCCCGACCTCGGGCAGCGCTCCGGCCCCGAAGGCGGTGCGCCCGCGCCCCTCGCGCAGGGTGCCGTGCCAGACGCTGGTCGCGGTGCTCTCAGTCATGGGTCGCCTCCCTTCTCGGTCGCAGCGGCCGGCGCAGCCCGCGCGGCCTCTCCATTGTCGCGATCCGAGCCCGCCGCGTCCGGGCTCGGCGGGGCCCGGTCGCCGCCGGTGGGGTAGGATCGATCCGTGGGGGGCACGCGCTGGATCATCGGCCGTGGGTGCTCGGGGGCACTGGCCGTGCTTGCGGTCGTCCTGGTCGCCTCCCCCGCCGCGGCTGCCGGACCGGTCAGCGGGACCGTCCACTGGCGCGCGGGCGCGATCGCCACCGGCAACGACATCTCCTACCCCCAGTGCGGGACCGCCTTCCCCACCGGCGCGCAGTTCGGGATCGTGGGGGTCAACGACGGCCTCGCCAACACCCTCAACCCCTGCCTGGGGCTCCCGGCCGCCAACCCGACGCCGGCCGCCAGCGAGCTGGCCTGGGCCGTCTCCACCAGCGCGTCCGGGGCCGGCCAGCCGGCCGCCAGCCTGTACGTCAACACGGCGGACCCCGGCAATGTCGTCCAGGGAACCCCGATCGCGGACTGGCCGCGATCGGGCACGACGCCGGACGGGCTCTGCGCGCCACTGACGGGGACGGCCATGGGGCAGGATTCAATGGCCTGCGCCTGGGAGTACGGCTATCGCAAGGCGGCCCAGGACGCGCTGTGGTTGACCGCCGCGGCGATCGCGGTCGATCGGGCGGGACCGCCGATCCCGGTCCCCAGCGCGCCATCCGCCTACCCCTGGTGGCTGGATGTCGAGACCGCCAACAGCTGGTTGACCCAACCCTCCGGCCTGGCCATGAATGTGGCCGATCTTCTGGGGATGGTGGCGGCTCTGCGGCAGGCGGGTGCCACCCAGGTCGGGCTGTATTCGACCGCAGGTCAGTGGGCCGAGATCACCGGCGGCGACAGCCCCGCTCTCGGGTCGCTCAACGGCCTGCCGGAGTGGGTGCCGGGGGCGAGCACGGTGGCCGGCGCGGTGTCTGCCTGCGCCGCCCCACCCTTCGCGGCGGGGCCAGTGGATCTCGCCGAGTGGCAGGGCCAGCCGGTCGACGGAGATGTGCTCTGCCCCCTGGGTGCCCCCACCCAGCTCGCGGCGGTTCCCCAGAGCGGGCAGGCTCAGCTCAGCTGGACCGCTCCGGCAGCCGGCGGCAGCCCGCTCACCGCCTACACCGTGGCCGTCACCGACACCACCACGGGGACGGCGCTGCCGCCGGTCACGCTCTCGGGAAGTCCTCCGCCCACGACGGCGACCATCACCCATTTGGTGTCCGGGGACACCTACAGCCTGGAGGCGACCGCGAGCACCGCCCAGGGGACCGGGCCCGCCTCCGCCCCGCTGGCCGTGACGGAGCCTGCCCCGTTCCACCCGCTGGCGCCGATGCGCCTGTGTGACACCCGACCGGCGGCGACCCCCGTCACGGCCTGCACCGGGCATGACCTGGGGCCGGGCGCTGTGCTCACCGTGCCCGTCGCGGGGGTGGTGCCTGCCGGGTCGACCGCCGCCCCCGTCCCGCTGGGGGCGACCGCGGCCGTCCTCAACCTGACCGCGACCGACACCACCCGCGCCTCGGCCCTGACCGTCTGGCCCGCCGGGGCTCCCCGCCCGCGTGCCCCCGCCCTCAGCTGGACGGCGGGGGCGACGGTCGCCGAGCTCGTCACCGTGCCGCTGGGGCTGACCGGGGCGGTCGACCTCTTCAACCGGCGAGGTGCGGCGGCGGTGGTGGTGGACGTGGAGGGGTACTACGGCCCCGCCAGCCCAGCCTCTCTGGGACTCGGCCTCACCCCCGTGGAGCCCACGCGTCTGTGCGACACGCGCATCGGGGCACCCGAGGCCGGCCCGTGCGCGGGGCATTGGCTGGGTCCCGCCTCCACCCTCGCCGTGGCGGTGACGGGCGGCGTGGTCCCGGCCGGGGCGGCCGCCGCGGTCCTCACCGTGACCGTGACCGACACCACCGCCTCCTCCGTCCTCACGGTGTGGCCGGCGGGGTCGGCGCGCCCGCTCGCCTCGACGCTCAACTGGGCTGCAGGCGCCACCCGGTCGAATCGCGTGATCGTGCCGCTCTCGACGGCGGGAGCGATCGACCTCTACAACGCCCACGGCTCGGCCGCCGTGGTGATCGACGTGGCGGGGTATTTCGGGAGCGCTGGGACCGGTCTCTTCGAGCCGGTCGCGCCGCTCGCCGGCTGCGCCACCGCGGCGGCCGGGAGTCCCGTGACGGTGTGCAGCAGCCGGTCGCTGGTGGCGGGGAGGGCGCTCACCTTCCCGCTGGCCGGGAGCGGCGGGGTCCCCGCCTCGGCCGCCGCGGCCCTCGTCACCGTGATCGTGACCGCCCCCACCGCCGCGTCGTACCTCACCGCGTATCCGGCGGGGACCCCGCGGCCGCTTGCGTCGGACGCCAACGTCACGGCCGGGGAGGTGCAGATCTCCCAGATCGTGGTGGGCCTGGGGACCGGCGGCGCGATCAGCCTGACCTTGGCCGCGGGCGCGGCCGAGGTGGAGGTCGTCGTGACGGGGTGGTTCACCTGACCCTGCCCGGGGCGCCGGGGGATGGGGGTCAGCAGACCCTCGGCGAGGCGGCCATCGGGGATGCGGGGGGGCGCTCGCGCGGGGCATCGGCGACGGCTTCGGTCGGTCGCGTGGGGTGGGGGCCGACGGAGAGTTGATCGAGCCGGGCGTGCTCCGCATCTCGCATCGTGATGCATGGCACGGGTCACCAGAGCGGTACCATGACGTCATGCGCACGACGGTCGTGCTCGACGAGGATGTTGCCGCCGCGGTGGAGAGCCTCCGCCGCGAGCAGTCGCTGGGCCTCAGCACAGCCATCAATCAGCTGGTCCGGGCCGGCCTCGTCCGGCGGCCGCCCCATCCGCGCCGGACGCTCCCGCATCGACCTCTGGGGGCACGCCTCGACCTCGCCAACGTCGCCGAGGCGCTCGAACTCGTCGAGGGGACGGGCGCGCGCTGATGCTGGTCGACGCCAACCTGCTCCTGTATGCCGTCGACGAGGCCAGTCCCTTCCACCGCCGCTCGGCTGGGTGGCTCCAGTCCGTCCTCGACGGCCCGCGCCGGGTCGGCTTCCCCTGGGCGGTGCTCTCCGCCGTGGTGCGTCTCAGCACGCATCCGCGTGCCTTCGAAACCCCGCTCAGCCCCGATGCCGCGGTGGATTACGTGGACCACCTGCTGGGATATGAGGCGGCCTGGGTGCCGCAGCCGACGGAGCGCCACGCCGCCGTGCTCGGCGCTCTGGTCCGCCGTCACCAGCTGCGCGGCAACCTTGTCAGCGATGCGGACCTGGCAGCCCTCGCCGTCGAGCACGGCTGCACCGTCTGCTCCGCCGACACGGACTTCGCCCGCTTCGACGAGGTGCGCTGGCTCAACCCGCTTGCCGGGCGGTGAGCGCAGGCTCAGCCCGGCCTGGCCTCCCCGGGCGGGTCCACCGGCTCGGGCGGGTGCACCCGCCCCAGAAGGTAGCCGCGAGCGATCATGGTGTCGAACTGGTAGACGGTGCTCTCCCGCCCCGCCAGCGGGCCGGGCCGGAACCCCCGTGAGCTGACCCCGCGCTGGACCGCCTCGCAGGCGTCCCAATCCTCACGGTTGGTGATGTCCCAGAACTCGGCGGCGTAGGTGGGGCTGAAGCCCTGAGTCGCGATCGCCTCGGGCGCGAACAGCCACTCGCACTCGATCCGGCTGCGGCCGGGCCCCAGCGGCTCCAGCCGGTGGGTCATGACGTAGTCGGGATGGAGCGAGATCAGCAAGTTGGGGAAGACCCCGAAGTAGTGCACCTCCCGCAGCCGCTGGGGGTCGAGCCGAGGCAGCGGCCGTCCCAGGCTGCGCCCATCCAGCGACATGGTCTCGGCGTGGTCCATCAGCAGCATCGGGCCGCCCGCGAACATCCCCTGGGCCACCAGGTCGCGACTGCTGTCCGGCGGCGAGACCCGGCAGAGCTCGGGATGGATGCTGGGGCAGTGGTAGCACTCGTGATAGTTCTCGACGATCAGCTTCCAGTTCGCCGCCACCTCGTAGTCGTGGCGCTCGGCCACCACCAGCCGCTCCGGTTCCCAGTCCTGGACCAGCTCTCCGAGGTTGCCCAGGTACTGGTCGAGCGGCTCCGCGTGGCCGTCGGGGTTGACGAAGATCCAGCCGTGCCACTCCTGCATGCGGATCGGAACCAGGCCAAATTGGCCGGGGTCAAAGTCGCGCCCGCCGTCGAAGCGCGGAGCGGCCCGGAGCGAGCCGTCGAGGCCGTAGGCCCAGGCGTGATACGGGCACTTGATGGCGCGCTTGCGGACCTCGGCGCCCACCGGCAGCAGCTCGTGCCCGCGATGCCGGCAGACGTCGAAGAAGGCATGCAGCTGACCGTCGGCGTCGCGCGTCAGCAGCACCTGCTCGGTGCCGGCCCGGACCGCCCGCTGGCTGCCGGACGCAATCGCCTGCGAGCGGCCGACCACCACCCAGGTGGCGTCGAAGAAGTGCTCCAGCTCCCACGCCGCCACCCCGGGGTCGATGTAGGCGGCGCGCGGGAGGATGTGCGCCTGACCCAGCGGCGCCAGCGTCCGCGCCAGCTCCGCGGGGTCGACGGGGGCGCGGGAGGGTGAGCTCACGGTGCCAGCCATGCCAAGCCTCCTATCTGGAACGGCGGTTCAGTATAGGCCAGGGTCACCCGTGGGGGACCCGCGCCACCGCCCGCGGGTCGCGGTCGACCACGCAGCAGCCGTCGGGACACCAGCCGTCGGGCCAGGGGCCCTCGCCTGACTCCGCCAGCCGGGGGGCGTTGTCGCAGCGCTCGGCCAGCAGCGCCCGCACCACCCCGGCCAGTTCGACCCCGGGGGTGGCCGCCCGCGCCAGCGGGAGGCCGAGCTCGTCCGCCAGCTGGCGCGCCTCGACATCCAGGTCGTAGCGCACCTCCACGTGGTCGCTGACGAACCCCAGCGGCACCAGCACCACCGCGGGCACGCCCTGCTGCTGCAGCTGGCGGAGGTGGTCGAGCACGTCCGGCTCCAGCCAGCGCTGCTGGGGCGGCCCGCTGCGGCTCTGCCAGACCAGGTCGACCGGACCCTCCGCTCCCAGCCGGTCGGCGACCAGCCGGGCGGCGATGCGCAGCTGGTCCTGGTAGGCGCCCCCGGCGGGACCCGCTGCCCGGGCCATCGCCAGTGGGACCGAGTGCGCCGTGAAGACCAGCCGCGCGCCCGATCGCACCGGCTCCGGCAGCGTCGCCCGGGCGGCCCGCGCGGCCCGGGCGAACGCCTCCAGGAACAGGGGGTGGTCGTACGGGTGGCGCAATCGGCTGATGACCGGAGCCCGTGGGCCCACCGCCGCCCGGGCTCGGGTGATGTCCTCCAGGTACTGCCGGCACGACGAGTAGCCGGCGAAGGCGGCGGTGATGAACGCCGCCGCGTGGCGGATCCCGGCGTTTGCCATCTCGGCGACGGCGTCGGCCAGCAGGGGTGCCCAGTTCCGGTTGCCCCAATAGACCGGAAGGCGGGGCCCGTCGCGGTCGAGCTGGTCCCTGATGGCGGCCAGCAGCTGGCGATTCTGGTCGTTGATCGGACTGCGGCCCCCCAGCTGCTGATAGTGTTCTGCGACCGCCTGCAGCCGCTCCCGGGGGACTGGGCGACCCCGGGTCACGTTCTCCAGGAAGGGGAGGACGTCGTCTGGCCCCTCGGGCCCTCCGAATGAGACCAGCAGCAGCGCCTCGGGCCGGCTCATGCCGGCCGGCGGGCGATCACCCGCCCGGTGCCGCCCGGTGGTCGCCGAGCAGGCCCCGGGTCGGCGCCGCGCGCCGTCGCCGCCGGCCCCGCTCGCTGCGGGCGGGCTCGCGGGCACGGGACGGCGCGCGCTGCCCTCCCGCCTGTCCGGCGCCCGGGCCGCGTCAGGGCGGAGGGGGAGGCAGCGATGACGCGGCCCGCCCGGCCCGCCGCGCGGGAGCCGGACTCGGTCGCGGCGCCCGGGCCCGAGCCGGGACGCGGCGCGACCCGGAGGCGAGCGCGGCCCGGACGTGGAGCGCCGCTCCCACGATCCCGGCCTCGTTCTGGAGCTGGGCCGGCACCACCTCCCCCTGCGCGTGCAGCCGGGGCAGGAACCGGTCGGAGCGGGCGCTGATGCCGCCGCCCACGATGACCAGCTCGGGATTCAGCAGCGCCTCCACCCGCTCCAGGTACTCGTCCAGACGTTTGGCCCACGCCCTCCAGCTGAGGTGGCGCTCGTCTCTCACCCGGGCCGATGCACGCCGCTCAGCATCCCGCCCGCGGATCTCGATGTGGCCGAACTCGGTGTTGGGGACCAGCTGTCCGTCCATGAACAAGGCGGTCCCGATGCCGGTGCCGAGCGTGATCATGAGCACCACCCCGCTGCGTCCGCGGCCGGCTCCGAATGCCATCTCCGCCAGGCCGGCGGCGTCGGCGTCGTTGATGACGGTGACGGAGCGGCCGGTGGCGTGCCCCAACAGCCGGTGGGCGTCGATCCCGACCCAGGCAGGATCGAGATTGGCCGCACTCCGGATCACACCCCGCATCACCACCCCCGGGAAGGTGCAGCCGATGTGGTGGCTGCCGCCGAAGTGCCGGCTGATGCTGGCCACCACCTCAGCGAGCGCCTCCGGCCGCGAGGGCATCGGGGTCGCGATATGCACCCGCTCGGCCAAGAGGCGGCCGTTGGCGGTGTCCACTGGCGCGCCCTTGATCCCGGACCCGCCGATATCGATGCCGAGGAACTGATCCACCTGCGCCCTCCGCCCCGGTCGGTCGCGGCCGCTCGCGGCCCGAGCCCGGATGTCGTCAGCGCCCATCATGACGCCGAGGGGCGAGGCCGCGGGGGACCGCGGCCGGCCCGGGCGCCCGGCGCGGGACCACCACCACGGCGAGGGTGATCTGTCCCTGGCGCCGCGCCTCCCGCGCCGTCGTGCGCAGCACCTGGGCGGCGAGCGGCGAGATCGACTCGGCCCAGACCTCGAAGCCGCGGTTGAGGACGGCGACTGACGGGGTGCGGGCCAGCGCCTCACGGAAGAGCCGCGCCACCGCTTCCGGCAGCGGGTCCCGGACCTGCGAGCGCACCCAGGCGACCGCGAGGTCGTCGGCGGCAGCCGAGTGAGGCTCCTCGGCGACCAGCGCCAGGATCCGAGTCGCCAGCTGATGCATCCGCTCGAACAGGACCACGTGGTCGGGGACCTGAACCAGTCGCTCCAGGAGGTCGGTGACCGCCGCGGGCAGCACCATCTGGCCGAACAGCTCGGGCACCGGCAGGCCCCAGTCGCCCCCCAACAACAGCCGGTACGCGTCGGCCGCCCCGTCCGAGAGGGGAGCGGCGAGCCGCCCGAAGATCCCGAGGCTCTCGCGGTGAGCGGAGGCGACCCGGGCCACCATCCGGTCCGGGGGGAGGTCGGGGTCGCGCAGGGCGGTGTCGACCGCGGCCAGCAGGCGGTCGAGGCGCTGGCGCTCCCGCGCCAGGGTGTCGCGGTGGCGGCCGAGCGCGTCGCGCAGCCCGTCCGGACCGGGACGGAGCGAGGCAGCGATCTCATCCAGGCCCATCCCGAGGCTGCGCAGCAGGTCGATGTGGAGGAGCCGGAGCACGTCCTGGGCGGCGAAGTGACGGTAGCCGCTCTCGGCGTGAGCCAGCCGCACCAGCCCGCGCTGCTCGTAGTGGCGGATCCGGCCCGGGGTGATCCCGGTGAGGGCGGCCACCTGGCCGATCGTGAGGGGGGAGGGGGCGGTCGCGCGCCCCCCGGGAGGGTCGACCACGAGCTTGACTCTCCGATGATGAGAAGGTTGATTATGGTGCCACAACGATCCGCTGCCGTCCGCCCCGGTCCCGCGAGGTGCCCGATGTCCATCCCCCTGCGCCAGAAGCTCAAGGTCGGAGCCTACGTCGCCCGCCAGCGGCTGCGACGCAACGACAAGTTCGCCCTGGTGCTCCAGCTGGAGCCCCTCTACCAGTGCAACCTTGAGTGCGCCGGATGCGGCAAGATCCAGCATCCCGACGACATCCTGCGGCGACGGCTCTCGGTGCAGCAGTGCATCGACGCGGTCGAGGAGTGCCACGCCCCGGTGGTGTCGATCGCGGGCGGTGAGCCCCTGGTGCACAAGGAGATCGATCAGATCACCCAGGCGCTGGTGGAGCGCAAGCGCTTCGTGTACCTGTGCTCCAACGCCGTCCTGCTCGAGAAGAAGCTCGACCTCTTCACCCCCAACCCCTACTTCGCCTGGTCGATCCACCTCGACGGCCTGCGCGAGCGTCACGACCAGTCGGTGTGCCGGTCAGGGGTCTTCGACAAGGCGGTCGCGGCGGTGCGGGAGGCCAAGCGGCGCGGGTTTCGGGTGACCACCAACACCACCTTCTTCACCCAGGACAACGCCACCACCGTGCGCGAGGTGCTGGACTTCCTCAACGACGATCTCCAGGTCGACAACATGCAGATCTCGCCCGGCTACGCCTACGAGAAGGCTCCCGACCAGGATCACTTCCTGCAGGTCGAACGCACCCGCGAGGTCTTCCGCGAGGCCTTCGCCGAGGGCCGCCGCAAGCGCTGGCGCCTCAACCACTCGCCGCTCTTCTTGGACTTCCTGGAGGGCAAGGTTGACTTCAGCTGCACCGCCTGGGCGATCCCGTCGTACTCGGTGCTGGGCTGGCAGCGACCCTGCTACCTGCTCGGCGAGGGTTACGCCACCAGCTACCGCGACCTCCTCGAGACCACCGAGTGGAGCCAGTACGGCCGCGGCCGCAACCCCAAGTGCGCCAACTGCATGGCCCACTGCGGCTACGAGCCGACCGCGGTGGTGGCCACCACCCACTCCCTCAAGGAGTCACTGCGGGCCGCGCTCGCCAGTTGACCCGGGTGGGCCCGGAGGGCGCTCTCGTCGGGGGGGTGCCCCCGGCCAGGGGCGAGGTCGTCCGGGTGACGGTCCCGGCCGGGAGGGCGGCGGCGGTGGCTCGGCCGGATCTGGGCCGCGCTCGCGCCCGGCGCCCGTGTCGCCGCCCCCGCCGAGACCCGTGAGCACGTGGGGCGGCTCGATGGTGCCGCCCGCCCCGCCGGCGGCGGCCTCTGGGGCACCCTCGAGCCGCGGGGCGAGTCCAGGCCCGGGACCCGCCCGGGCGGGTCCCGGGGGATGGCGCCGGTGGGATCTCAGCCTGGCCGAGGGAGTGGAGCGGATCGCCACCGGGGAGCGGGGGGAGGGGCGGGCGCAGCTGGCCTGCGAGCCGGCGTCCTGGAGATGATCGCGACCCGCCCCGCGGCCGCCTGTGGCCAGGGGCGGGGGTAGACTCGCAGGATGCCGTCGACGGAGTTGCGGGCCGTTCCCACCGACCGGCTCGGGCGGCGCCTGCGCGACCTGCGGGTCTCGGTCACCGATCGCTGCAACTTTCGCTGCGGCTACTGCATGCCGCGCTCCACCTACGGTCCCGGCTTCCGCTTCGCGGCTCGCGCGCAGATCCTCAGCTTCGAGGAGATCACCCGGGTGGTCGCGCTCGCCACCCGCTGCGGGGTGCGCAAGGTGCGACTCACGGGCGGGGAGCCGCTGCTGCGGCGCGATCTGGCGGGATTGGTGGCGCGGCTCGCCGCCCTGCCCCAGGTGGAGGACCTGGCGCTCACCACCAACGGCAGTCTGCTGACGGCTCATGCCCGCGCCTTGCGCCAGGCGGGCCTGTCGCGGGTGACGGTCAGCCTGGACAGTCTGGACGAGCAGGTGTTCCGGCGCATGCACGATGTCGAGGTGCCCCTGGCGGCGGTGCTGGCCGGGATCGCGGCGGCCCGGGCGGCGGGACTCGGCCCGGTGAAGCTGAACACGGTCGTGCGCCGCGGCCTCAATCAGGACGGAATCCTCGATCTCGCCGACTTCGCCCGGAACGAGGGGCACGTCCTGCGCTTCATCGAGTACATGGATGTGGGCCACAGCAACGGCTGGCGCCTCGATGAGGTGGTGCCGGCGCAGGAGATCATCGAGCGGATCGCCCAGGTCCACCCGCTCGACCCGCTGCCGCCTCGCACCCCGGGCGAGGTCGCCCGCCGCTACCGCTACCGGGACGGCGGCGGTGAGGTGGGGGTGATCGCGTCGGTGACGCAGCCCTTCTGCGGAGCCTGCACCCGGGCCCGGCTGACCGCGCAGGGGCGCCTGTACACCTGCCTCTTCGCCACCGAGGGCACCGACCTGCGCGCCCCGCTGCGCGCGGGGGCGTCCGACGACGAGATCGTGGCGCGGCTGGCCGGGGTCTGGCGGGAGCGCACCGACCGGTACTCGGAGCGGCGCACCGCGGCGGGCCCGGACCCCAGTCGGGTGGAGATGTCCACCGTCGGGGGCTGACCCCGCGGCTGGCGGCCGGGGCCGATCAGCTCGCCCCGGGCTCCCGGCGCATCGCCCACAGGGTCGGCCCCCCGGGCGGGCGCGTCTGCCCGATCACCGCGAAGCCCCGGCGCGCGTAGAAGGCGACATCCCGCGCGGTCGCGGTGTGGAGCAGGGTGGGCACCTGCTCGAGGTCGCTGCGCTGGGTCCCCTGCTGGAGCAGCGCCGAGCCCAGCCCCTGGCCCTGGAGCGCGGGATCGGTGCCCAGGATGGAGAGGTAGCGGTAGGGCTGGGGCGGGAGCTCGCGCATCAGGGAGGCGAAGGTGGTCGCCACCACCGGCAGCCGGCGCCCGAAGACCCGCAGCGCCTGGGCGGTGAGCCGCGCCTGCGCCCACCAGCTGAGTCCGGGAGGCCCCGCCGCCGGCTGGGGCGCTTGCCAGAGCGCCGCCGCCCCGAGCCCCTCGACGGTGACCAGCTCGCCCTGGGTCAGCCGGCTGGCCGCCAGCTCCCAGGCGATCATCTGTGCCAGCCGGCGGGGGCGCGGGCCGGGGTCGGGGAAGATCCACACCGTGGTGGGGTCATCGGCGAAGGCCCGGGCCAGCATCCTGGTCAGGGCCGGCCGCTCCGGCGCCGCCGCCATCCGGCACGCCGGGCTGGGTCCGCCGACCATCCCCGGCCGGTCGGTCGCGGCCGGACCGTGCGGGTCGGAGCCGATCAGATGCCCGCCGGCTCCAGCAGGACGGTGTCGGGGGTCAGCGGAAGGTCGAACGCGAGCACGACCCCGCCGCGCTCCGCGACCCAGGTGGCGAACTGCTGGTGGAGGGGGTGCGGGAGGTATGCCGCCAGCTGCTCGGCGCCGTCGAACTCGATCATCAGGCCGAGCTCGTGGCCAAGCGAGCGCCCGCTGACGTCGGCCCCGAAGCGGACCCGGCGCAGGCCGTCGATGGTGCCGATCCAGGCGGCGATCTGCTGGCGCATCTGGGCGACCTCAACGGCACCCAGCCGGACGGGGAAGCGGAACAGGACCAGGTGCTGGACCGGGGTGGCGGCCTTAGCCATCAGAAGAACTCGAAGTATTCGCGCTGCTCCCAGTCGGTCACCTCACCCAGGAACCGGCTGACCTCCGCTCGCTTCAGCAGCACGATGTAGTCGACGATCTCCCGTCCCAGCGCCTGGCGGAAGAAGCTGTCGTGGTCGAGGGCGTCGACCGCCTCCCACAGCGCCGCCGGCAGGCGGGGCGCCTCCTCCACGTAGGGGTCGGTTTCGACCAGGGGCGGCGGGGTGAGCTGACGCCGGATCCCGTCCAGGCCGGCGGCCAGGTTGGCGGCCAGGTAGAGGTACGGGTTGGCCGCCGGCTCGCCCAGGCGGTTCTCCAAGTGGCTGGTGGGGTCGCCGGGCTGGCCCTGCACCCGCAGCATCGCACCCCGGCTCTCCACCGCCCAGTTGACCCGGTCGGGCGCGAACGAGTACGGCTTGAAGCGCTTGTAGCCATTGATCGTGGGGGTGGTGAACGCCGTCATCGCCAGCGCGTGCTCCAGGATCCCGGCGGCGAAGTGGTCACCGAGAGCGGACAGGGGCCGGGTCCGGTCGGTGGCGAAGACGTTGGCGCCCGCGTGGTCCTGCAGGGACAGGTGCAGGTGCCAGCCGCTGGAGGTGATGTTGGGCAGGTGAGGGCGGCACATGAAGGTCGCGTGGTAGCCCTCGGCGTGGCAGATCTGCTTCACCGCGCTGCGGAACAGCACCATCGCGTCGGCGCTGCCGAGCCCGAGCTGGGGGTCGAAGGTGAACTCGCACTGACCCGGTCCCCACTCGTCCTCCATCGTCCGCAGCGGCAGCCCCATCTGCTCCAGGTGGTCGCGCAGCACCGTCAGGATCGGGGTGAGCTGGTCCAGCCGGGTCTCCGAGAGCGCCTGATAGCCCTGGGCGAGGATGCTGACCTCGGGCGGCGCCGCCGGCCAGCCGGTCTCATCGGACCCGATTCGGCGGGACTCTCGCCGGGTGATGTAGAACTCCACCTCCAGCCCGGTGACGAACTCGTAGCCCATCTGCCGGGCCGCCTCCAGCTGGGCCCGCAGGACGTTGCGGGTGGACAGCGGCACCGGCCGGCCGTCGCTGTAGAACATGTCGCACAGCACCCAGGCGGTGGCCGGCGCCCAGGGCAGCACGACGAAGGTGGTGGGGTCGGGCACCAGCACCACGTCGGGCGAGCCGGTCAGCTCGGGGATGCCGAGTCCGATCCCGGCCGCGAACAGGTGCGTGAAGACGTGGTTGGTGGTGTCCATGCTCAGCAAGGCGCTGGTCATGTCGAGGCCGTTGCGAAGCGCCGCCGGGAAGTCGGGCGCGGAGCAGAACTTGCTGCGGGTGGCGCCGTGCTGGTCGGCCCAGCTGAGCCGGACGGTGCGGATCCCCCGCCGGGCAACCTCGGCGACGGCGCGCCCGCCGGCCTCGAGCTGCGCATCGGTGAGGAGTCCGTGCTGCTCGACGAAGCCGAGCTTGCCGACCCCGAGGTCGCGCAGCGGAGTCGTGGGCATGCCTACCTCCTCGCGTCCGTGGACCCGACCGGTGGGCAGATCCCCGGCGGGACCACCCGGGCGGTCCCCTGGCCGACCCGGCTCGCCGCGCGGGCGGCCGGCAGACACCGGCTGATCAGCGCGGCGTCGGCCGAGTGCAGAGCGGTGCTCGCCACCGTGGCATCCTCCAGCCGGAACTGCCAGAGAGCGTTTCCGGGATTGCCAGCATAGACGAGGAGGTCCCCGTCCCCGGCCAGGCAGGCGAGGTTGGCCGAGCCGCCCAGGCGGCGGTGGGTCTCGGCCAGCGCCGTGGCGGCGGCCACCGGCTCTCCCCGCAGACGCTCGAAGAGGCGAAAGCCGACCTCCGAGTCAGCCTTCCCCGCCAGCTGCCCGGCGACGAGCGGGCGCATCTGATCGGCCAGGTCGAAGCGGCCGTTGTGGGCGAAGGCCAGGCTCCCGGGCGCATCCACGAACGGCTGGGAGTCGGCCAGCCCCACCGTGGTCAGCTGCGAGGGCCGCCGCCGATGGACCAGAAAGCGGTTCGAGTGGACCTGGTCGAGCCCGCCTCGGGGCCGGTCATCCTCGAGCCGGCCGGGGTCGCGATGGCCGGCGATCTCGCCGTGTCTGACCCACGCCACCCCCCAGCCGAACCCGGCGATCCCGAGTCGCTCCAGGGCCAGGGCCCCGCGGCGCACGCGCGCGAACGGCTGCGGTGTGGGGAAGGCGACGGCGAGGATCTCGCACATCGGACGCTCACGCCGCCGACACGGGACGGCCAGGGCCGGGCGGGCGCTCCGGCCGGCAGCGACACCGCCAGCTCGAGGGCGAAGGCCTTGGGCGGGAGCCGGCCGAGACCGATGACTGTCTCGGTCCGGTGCAGCCCCGGGATCGTCCAGATCCGGTCGACAAGGCATTCGCGAAGGGGTTCATGGCCGCGCCCGCGCAGCCGAACCAGCAGGTCGAGCGGGCCTGTCACCACCTCGACGTCCTCGACCTCGGGGATGGCGCTCGGCTGTCGCACCGCGTCCGGCCGCTCGCCGGCCTGCGCCGCCACCACCCCCAAGTAGGCCACCAGCATCAGCTCGAGGCGGGCCCAGTCGACCTCGGCGCGGTAGCCGCAGACCACTCCGGTGGGCTCCCATCGGCCGATCCGCTCCGCCATCGCGGGCGCGGACAGGCTCACCTGGGCGCCGATCCCGCGCCGCGAGGCCCGCGCGTCGCTAAGGAGCTGGACCAGGATCGCGCGATCGGTGGCGTCGGCCGCACCCGGGTCCGGCAGGGGCGTCCCAGCCAGGAGGCGGTGGGCGATGACCGCCGGATGGGCGCCCTTCGTCAGGGGGACTTGCCCATCCGCACCCTCGCGGCATACAGTGCATCCGCGCGCGACCCTGACAGGTTGCGGCCGTGTGCGAAGGGGGTGCTGTGGGAGGACGGTCGCCCGGTGCTGTGAGCTTGTGGGTGGGCCGGTGCGGCCGGGCCCCGGGGGGGGTGGGACACCTGTGAGCCAGGAGCAGCTCTACTTCACGGACCCGAGCACGCTGCCGCCCCCGTCCGAGCCGGGGCGGTTCGTCGACCTCCACGCCGACGTCGAGGCGGTGAGCTTTCGTCAAGGGCTGGTGTTCCGGCCGGTGCTGGGCCAGGGGGTCCTGGTGATGGAGGTCGCCTTCCAACCGCACGCCGAGGCGCCGCGGCACGCCCACGAGGAGGAGCAGATCACGGTGGTGGTCGAGGGCGAGCTGGAGTTCGAGATCGGCGACGAGACCCGGATCCTGCGCCCGGGGATGGTGGCGGTGATCCCGCCCCGGGTGCCCCACGCGGCCCGCACCCACGCCGCCGCGTGCCTGGAGTACGACACCTTCCATCCGCCCCGGCAGGCCCTGCTCGACCTCGCGGCGGCCCAGGCGGGGGACGGCTCCGCCGAGCGCTAGCCGTGGAGCTCGGGCTCGGCGGTCGGCGCGCGATCGTCACCGGCGCCTCCAAGGGGCTGGGGGCGGCGATCGCCGAGGAGCTGGTCGCCGAGGGGGTGGCGGTGGCGATCTGCGCCCGCCACGGCGACGAGCTGGAGCGGGCGGCGGAGGGCCTGCGCCAGCGCGGGGGCCAGGTCTTCGCCCGGGTTGCGGACGTGACCCGGGCCAAGGACGTGGTGGGGTTCGTCGCGGAGGCGGCGGAGCAGCTGGGGGGGGTGGACATCTTGGTCAACAACGCCGGGCGGGCGCACCCGGGGTCGTTCGCCAGCCTGCGCGACGAGGATTGGCAGGCTGATCTCGACGTCAAGCTCTTCTCCCAGATCCGCTGTGCCCGGGCCGCCCTGCCGCACCTGCGGCGCAGCCCGGGTGCGGTGATCCTCAACATCAACGCGGTCTACGGCCGCCAGCCTGATCCCACCTTCTTCGCCACGACCGTCGACCGCGCCGCCTGCCTCGCCTTCAGCAAGGCCCTGGCGATGGAGGTGGCCCGCGAGGGGGTCCGGGTCAACAGCGTCAACATCGGGTTCGTTCTCACTCCCCAGTGGCGCACCGTGCACCGGCTGCGGGCGCCCGACCTCACCGAGGCCGCCTTCCTGGAGCAGATGGCGGCCGCCGAGGTGCCGATGGGACGCTTCGGGGAGCCCGCCGAGGTGGCCGGGGTGGTCGCCTTCCTCGCCAGCCCCCGCGCCAGCTACATCACCGGCGCGTCGGTCGACGTTGCCGGGGGCATGGGACGGTACGTGTGAGCCAGCGCGTCCCCCCGCGGCCCGCGCCAGCCCCGCCCCCCGACCGCCAGGCTCAGCTCGCGACGGTCCCCGGGGCCGCGGGCGGTGCCGGCGGGTGATCGACCCCGGCCTCCTGACCCACCGTGTCACCCCGCCCGGGGCAAGGAGCAGCTGATGGCGCTGGTGCATCTGGTCGACGAGTCGGAGGCGACCGGGCTGGTCAAGCAGGTCTACGACGACATCCTGGAGAGCCGTCAGCTGGAGCGGGTGCCCAACTACTGGAAGGCGCTCGCCCACCGACCCGCCTATCTCGCCGCCACCTGGGCCAAACTGAAGGAGGTGATGGGGGAGGGGGCGCTCGACCGCCGCACCAAGGAGATCATCGCGGTGGCGGTGTCGGCGACCAACAACTGCAGCTACTGCCTATCCAGTCACACCGATGCCCTGCGCAGCCTGGGGCTGGGGGATGCGGAGCTGCTGGAGCTGATGGCGGTGGTCGACTTCTTCAACGGGTCCAACGCGGTCGCGTCGGGACTGAAGGTCGAGTACGAGCCACCGGTCCCGCGCCGGGCCGCCTCGGCTCCGGGCGCGTGAGCCGGCGGGAGCCTTTGGTGTGATCGACAGCCATTGCCACCCACTGGTGGGGGCGGGCGGTCGCCTCGACCTGTCCCAGATCAGCCTCGGCGTCGAGCCCGGGGCGGCGGGGGCGGACCGGAGCCGCCGGCTCGGCGGCGGGCGGCTCTGGCAGGATCTCCTCCAGGTCCGCCTCGCCCGGCATCTCGGCTGCGCCCCCCAGGAGCTGGCCGAGGCGCGGCTGGCGGCCAGCCGCAACCGGCCCAGCTACGTGGCCGGCCTGTTCCGGGCCGCCGAGCTGGAGGGACTGGTGGTGGACACCGGCTGGGGCGGCCGCGCCCCGGAGCGTCTGGCCGCGACCGCGGCGGTGGCGGGGTGCCCGCTGCGGCCGATGCTGCGGCTGGAGGCGGTGATCGAGGGGGCCATCACCGAGGGCGCCACCGCGGCCGAGTGCCGCGCCCAGCTGGAGGCGGCGGTGCGCGAGGCTGCCGACGGCGGGTACCAGGGACTCAAGACCGTGCTCGCCTACCGCACCGGTCTCGCCGTCGACCCGAACGCCGACCTGGACGCCGCCGACCGCAGCCTGCGCCAGGGGGGTGAGCTACCGGTCCGCCGACGCGGCAAGGCGCTGCGCGACTGGCTCCTGCGGACGGCGATGGGGTGGGCGGCGGAGCTGGACTGGCCACTCCAGGTGCACACCGGTCTGGGCGACTCAGAGATCCGCCTCGCCGAGGCGGATCCGCTCCTGCTCAGCGACTGTTTGGGCAGTCCGGAGGGCAGCGCCGCGACCGTGGTCCTGATCCACGGCGGGTATCCCTGGCACGAGGCGGTGGCCCACCTAGTGCTCTGCCAGCCCAACGTGTACGCGGAGCTGTCGCTGGTCAACCTGTTCGCCCCCGCGCTGGTGGCCGACCGGCTGCTGCGGATCGTGGAGCTGGCCCCCGCCGCCAAGATCCTGCTCGGCACCGACGGCCACGGCGAGCCCGAGACCCACTGGTTCGCGGCCGGGGTGCTCCGCGACGCGTTCGCGGTCGGGCGCGAGCGCTGCCGCGCCCTGGGCGCCCGCGCCGCCTGGCAGGAGGAGGTCGAGACCGCTCCCTTCTCCGCCAACACCGCCCGGCTCTATGGATTCTGAGCGGCTGCGCCCGCCCACGATCACCGACGTCCTCGTGGCGCGGGCGCGGATCCGCCCCCACCTGCTGCCCACGCCGCTCCACCGCTGGCCCGGCCTGGATCAGCTGGTTCAGGCCGAGGTGTGGGTGAAGCACGAGAACCATCTGCCCACCGGGGCCTTCAAGGTCCGCGGCGGGGTGAACCTGGTCGCCTGCCTGGACCCGGATGCCCGCGCCCTGGGGGTGGTGGCCGCCTCCACCGGCAACCACGGCCAGTCGGTCGCCTTCGCGGCCCAGCTCTTCGGGGTCGCGGCCACCGTCTACGTGCCCCAGGACGTCAACCCGGTCAAGGCCGACGCGATCCGGAGCCTCGGCGCCACCGTGATCGCGACGGGACGCGACTTCGACGACGCCCGGCTCGCCTGCGAGGCTCGCAGCCGGTCCGACGGCTCCCGCTACATCCACTCCGGGAACGAGCCGCTGCTGATCGCCGGGGTCGCCACCGCCACGGTGGAGATGATCGAGGCGCAGCCCGACCTGGAGGTTCTGATCGTGCCCGTGGGAGGGGGCAGCGCCGCCGCCGGAGCCTGCATCGCCGCCAAGGCGCTCTGTCCCGGGCTGGAGGTGATCGGGGTCCAGGCGGAGGCGGCCCCCGCGGCCCATCGGTCCTGGCGCGAGGGCCGGCTCCGCGAGGCGGAGATGGCGACGTTCGCGGAGGGGCTGGCGACCCGCACCGCGTTCGCGTTGCCGCAGGCGATTCTGCGCCAGCACCTGGATGACTTCGTGCTGGTCTCCGAGGCCCAGCTGCGCTGTGCGATGCGGGCGATGCTGCGGCACACCCGCAACCTGGTCGAGGCGGCGGGGGCGGCGCCGCTGGCGGCGGCGGCCGTGCTCACCGACCGGCTTCGGGGTCGGCGGGTGGCGCTCATCTGCAGCGGCGGCAATGTCAGCTATGCGCAGCTCCGCCAGCTAGTCGCCGACGAGGCGTGAGCCCAGGGGGTCCTGGCGGCGGTCAGGGGCGGAGCACAACCTTGCTGGTCGCGCGCGCCAGCAGCCGGCGGTAGGCGTCGGGCGCCTCCTCCAGCCCACAGGTCTGGCTCACCACCTCGGCGGGGCGGAGCCGCCCGTGCTGGATCAGGCGGAGCAGGGTGTCGCGATGGGTGTAGGGGCGGCCCAGCACCGAGTGGACCGATAGGCAGCGCAGCCAGGTCTGACCGGCGGACTGGGGGAAGGGCTCGTCGACCAGCAGACCCACCAGCACCACCCGGCCGCCGGTGTCGACCAGGCGCCAGGCGGTCTCGAGCCCGGCCGGGCTGCCGACCGCCTCCAGCACGACGTCCGCCCGGCGGCCACCGCTGTGCGCCCGCAGCTGGGCCAACGGATCATCGCCGTCGAGCGGGACCGCGCCCCGGGCGGCCGCCTGCGCGCGACGCTGGGAGACCGGGTCGACCGCGTACACGGTGGCGGGCGCGAACAGCTGCAGGCACGCCAGGATCAGCTGGCCCACCGGCCCGCAGCCGACCACCGCGACGGTCTCGTCGGGCGCGACCGCGGCGTCGACGCAGGCGGTGTAGGCGGTCGCCAGGATGTCGCCGACGAAGAGGGCGTCGAGGTCGACCATGCCGGCCGGGATCGGAGCCAGGGTCATGTCCGCCAGCGGCACCCGGACCCGCTCCGCCTGGCCGCCCGCGAGGTCGCCGAAGAGGGCGCCGCAGCCGAACATCTGGGAGGCGGGACAGCGCGCGTGCTGCCCCGCGAGGCACCGGGGGCAGCGCCCGCAGGCGGTGTACATGGCGGCGACGCCGCGGTCCCCGGGGCGATGGCGGCGCACCCCCTCGGCGACCGCCAGCACCTCGCCGCAGAACTCGTGGCCGATCACGATCCCAGGGACGGCCCTGGGCAGCTTGCCCCGCACCAGGTGCAGGTCGGAGCCGCAGATGGCGGTGGTGGTCACGCGCAGGATCGCGTCATCAGGGTCCTGCAGCCGGGGCTCGGGCACATCGTCGACGCCGACCTCCCCGGGAGCGTGCCACACCACCGCGCGCATCCTGACCTCCCGCGGAGCCGGCCCGCTGCCGCCGGTGGGCGGCGCGACCCCGCCCGCCATCATCCCAGCTCGCGTGGCTCCCGCCCTCCGCCGCCGCTCGCAGCTGCTTCCCACCGGACGCCTGCGTCCGGGCGCCCAGGTCTTTTTGTCCTGGGACCAGATGCGCCAGAGGCTCGAGCTCATGCTGCTGTCGCGCCGGTTCGACCAGCGCGCCATCTTGATGCAGCGGCTGGGCCGCTGGGGGGTGCACTCGCCGGTGGAGGGACAGGAGGCGGCGGTGGTGGGCTCATGCCTGGCACTCGACCCTGCCCGCGACTGGATCGTGCCCCAGTACCGCGAGCTGCCCGCCTACATCCGCCAGGGCCACACCCGAGAGCGGATCGTCGCCGCCCAGATGCGCCGCCCGGTCGAAGGCAGGATCCCTGACGGGGTCAAGCTGCTGCCGGTGCAGGTGGCGCTGGCAGCACAGCTGCCCCAGGCGGTTGGCCTCGGGTGGGGGCTGCGGCGCCAGGGCCAGGACGCTGTGGTGCTGGTCTACTTCGGGGATGGGGCGTCCTCAGAGGGGGACTTCCACGAGGCGTGCAACCTCGCCGGCGTGGTCCGCGCCCCGGTGGTGTTCCGGTTCCAGAACAACGGATGGGCGATCTCCACGCCGCGCCGGCTGCAGTCCGCCGCCGCCAGCCTGGCGTCGCGGGCCACCGGGTACGGATTCACCGGGATGGTGGTGGATGGCCATGACCTGCTGGCCGTGCACTAGGCCACTCGGGAGGCGGGGGACCGGGCGCGCCTCGGCCGGGGCCCCACGTTGATCGAGGCGCAGACCTATCGGCTCGGCTTTCAC
The DNA here is from genome assembly GCA_035532155.1 of Verrucomicrobiia bacterium. Lineage (GTDB taxonomy): Bacteria > Chloroflexota > Dormibacteria > Aeolococcales > Bog-877 > DAHUZL01. The sequence continues at coordinate 59,290 of DATKRN010000069.1, forward strand.
AACACGAGCGACGATCCCCGCGCCTACGCCGACCCCAACGAGCTGGAGCAGGCCCGCCGGCTGGATCCGATCGAGCGGCTGGGGCGGTCTCTCACCGCCCACGGGGTCGGGGACGACGCGCGCGAGGAGACCGTTTGCGCCGGCATCGACGCCCGCCTCGACGCCGCCATCCAGGCGGCCGAGCGGCTGCCGCCGCCGGGCCCGGCGGCCCTGTTCGACGATGTCTACCAGCGGCCCCCGGCGCGCCTGCTGGCGAGCGCGCCCGGGCGGGAGCGGCTAAGGGTGGCTCGGCTGACCATGGTGGAGGCGACCCGCGACGGCCTGCGGGTCGCGATGGCCGCCGATCCCCAGGTGCTGTGCCTCGGGCTCGACATCGGCCGCCTGGGCGGGGTCTTCCGGGTCACAAAGGGGCTGCAGCCGGACTTCGGAGCTGACCGGGTGGTGGACACCTCGCTGGCCGAGGGGGCGATCATCGGGGCGGCGATCGGGCTGGCGGTGTCGGGGCTGCGGCCGGTCGCCGAGCTGCAGTTCTTGGGATTCAGCCACCAGGGCTTCCACCAGCTGGGGGCCCAGCTCGGTCGCTTTCGGGTCCGCTCGCGGGGCCGGTGGTGGTGCGCGCGCCCTGCGGGGGCGGCATTCGCAGCCCGGAGTTCCACGCCGACGCGCTCGAGGCGCGGGTCGTGCAGATGCCTGGGATCAAGGTCGTGATACCCGCCACCCCGGGGGACGCCAAGGGGTTGCTGCTCAGCTCCATCCGAGACCCGGACCCGGTCGGGTTCGCGAGCCCGCGCGCCTCTACCGGCAGGGCCGAGAGGAGGTTCCGGAGGGCGACCACACGGTGCCGCTCGGGGTCGCGCGGGTGGCCCGCTGCGGGGACGACGTCAGCCTGATCGCGTGGAGCGCTGCGGTCGAGCTCTGCGGCCGGGCCGCCGACGTGCTCGCGGCGCAGGGGATCTCCGCCGAGGTGCTGGACCTGGGCACCCTGGTCCCGCTGGACGTGGAGGCGATCCTGGCCGCCGCCCGCCGCACCGGCCAGGTGGTGGTGGTGCCCGAGGCCCCGCTCTGGGGCGGCTTCGGCGCCGAGATCGGGGCCACCATCCAGGAGGAGGCGTTCCCCTTCCTGGACGGCCCGGTGCGGCGGGTGGCCGGCTGGGACACGCCCTATCCTCCCGGCCGCCTCGAGGACCTCTGCCTGCCCACGGTCGAGCGCGTGGTCGGGGCGGCGCGGGCGGCTGTGCTCGAGTGAGGCGGAGCCCGCCTGCCCTCGCCCACCCGATCGCGCCTGGGGGCTCGCGCCCCGGCGGGGCGGCTCACTCGTAGAAGGCGGGCGAGGTGCGAACCGTGCGCCACTGCTCGGCGTCGTGGCCGTAGAAGACGGTCGCCTCCCAGCCGCGGGCGCGCTCCAGCAGGGCGAGGGCGCTCTGGCGCGCCATCGCCGGATCGGCGTGGCCGCCCCAGCTGTCGTGGCGCAGGTTGTCCTCCTCGTAGATCGCGTCGCCGCAGATGACGAACGTCCCGTCCCGGGGCAGCCGCAGCCGCACCGACTGGTGGCCGGGGGCGTGGCCGGGAGTGGGCCAGACCAGGATCTCGTCGCCGAGGTCGGTCTCGCCCTCCAGCAGGTGGTACTGAAGACCGTCCAGGCGCCAGTACTGGTTGGGGAAGGCCGGGTTGTCGGTGGCGGCCTCGAGATGCTCGCGCTGGACGTGGAAGGTGGCGTGGGGGAAGGCGTCGTTGTTGCCCGCGTGGTCGAAGTGCAGGTGGGTGTTGATCACGTCGGTGACGTCGGCCCCGCGCAGCCCGAGCTGGGCGAGTCGGAAGTCGATGGTGTCCTCCACCCGCATCACCGGCCGCAGCAGGGTGGCGGTCTCGGTGCCGCGCCAGGTGCGGTCGGGGTCGTCGACATGGCTGCGGTGGATGCCGGTGTCGATCACCACCGTCCGGCCCGCCTCGGTGCGATACAGGTACCCCGCGATCGGGATGTGGATGCGCAGGCCATCGCCCACCCCCGGCGAGAGCACCCGCCCCTTGTCGCAGCAGGCCTGTCCCAGGGGCAGGACGTAGAGACGGGGCACGGCGGGGATGGTAGCGGGCGGGGGCGAGCGCGCGCGCCGTCCCGGACGGCAGGCACCGGGGACGGGGCGGCCCTGGGAGCCGGCGTCCCCCGGGCCCCAGGCCCGGTGCACGCGCCGGCGGGCTGGGTATGGTGCGGGGGTGGGCACGGGTCTCGGGTGGGTGGCGGGGGGTCCCGGCCCGACCGTCGCGGGGCTCGCGGTCGTCCCGGTCAAGTCCCTTCGCCTGCGTCATCCGGCCGAGGTGCGCCTGGAGCTCCACGGCGCCGTCGGCGACCGCCACCTCTTTCTTGTCGACCGGCAGCACCACCTCTACAACGGCGTCCGCCGCGGCCGCTTGGTCCAGATCGGCGCCGAGCTGGTCGAGCCCGACGGGTGGCTGGTGCTGGAGTTCCCCGACGGCTGTCGGGTCGAGGGGACCACCGCCGAGCTGGGCGCCCGCCGGCTGGCGAGCGTGTACGGCCGGCGGGTTCCGACCCGCCTCGTGGTGGGGCCGTTCGCCGCCGCGCTCTCCGACTTCTGCGGGCACGAGCTGGAGCTGGTCCGTCCCGACCAGCTCGGGGCCGGCCACGATGTCCACCCGGTGACGCTCGCCTCGACCACCTCTCAGCTGGCACTGGCCGGCCGGGTCGACGACCCACGCCTTGGAGACGACCGGCGCTTTCGCATGCTGATGACCCTGGCGGGCTGCGGCGCCGACGAGGAGGACGGCTGGACCGGGCGACTACTGGGCGTGGGCGAGGCGGTGCTGCGGGTGGGCGGGCCGGTCCCGCGCTGCGGGGTGACGCAGCAGGATCCTGACACCGGTCAATTCCAGCTCCCCACCCTGCGCCATCTCGCCGCGCACCGTCCCAGGGGCGAGGACGGTCGGTCGGTGCTCTTCGGGATGTACGCCGAGGTGGTGATCCCGGGACGGGTCCGGCTCGGCGACGAGGTCGTGCCCGTCGATCCCGCGGGCTGACGTGCTGCCCCGGGCGGCGGGGCGGGCACCGGTCCTCGTGCGGGCGGACCTTGCGCCCAAGACGCGGGAGCCCGCCTGCGCCAGGGCTCTCGCCCGCGGGTCGGCGCGGGCCGGTCGGGTCGGCCGACCATGAGCGACTCCAGCGGGACCCGCGCCGGTGGGCGGCCGTGTGGGCGGGATCGGTGGTGACCGCGCCCACCGCCGGGCGGGGTGGACACGGTCGGCGGCGACCCGTCCCGGACCCAGCCCAGACCGGCCGCCGCACCCTGCGCGGCGTCCTCGTGCTGGTCCGAGGCCATCGGCGGCATCGCCGTGAGGCGGTTGCGGGCAGGCAGCAAGGAGATCGAAGCCCGCGCCGGATCACTCCCTCCCAGGCGCTGACGGATCGGGCTGGGCGCTGGTCCCCTGGCACCACCCACCTCCCGTGGTGAGGGCGGAGTAACAACTCGCGGCTGCGCTCCCCGGTCGTGCACGGGGGTCGTGCACGGGGGGGGGGTCGGCCGCGGCCCTTAGCGCAGCTGGGCGGCCCAGCGGCGAGCCGCCGGGCGGGGCGCACGCGGCAGCGTCCTCGGGGCTCTGCTGGCGGGCGCCCCGGGATTAGGGGGTGGAGGGCGGCATCACGCCTTCACCCCGGGGCCGCGGCCGGGCGTCTGCGACCGCCTCCTCGAAGGCGCGCGCGAGCTGAAGCACCCCCAGATCGTCGCGGGGGCGGCCCACGATCTGGATCCCGATCGGGAGACCGTTGGAACTGACGGTTGCCGGGACGGAGATCGCCGGCGCCGCCAGGGTGCTGATCCGGGAGCACGACCGCATCCAGGTGAGGTAGTTGGACATCGGCTCCCCGGCGATCGACCGCACCCAGGGCACGGTCAGGTCGAAGGGAAGCACCTGGCTGACCGGCACCACCCAGAATTCGTGCGCGGCGAAGAAGGCGCCCGCCCGCTCGACCAGCACCGAGCGACGCTGCTGGGCCCAGGCTAGGTCCTGGGCGGTGACGGTGCGGCCGTAGGCGAGGTTCTCGCGCACCATCGGCGCCACCCGCTGGTCGTCCTCCGCCACGATCCCGCCCAGGTCGGCCGCGACCTGCCAGCCGCGCAGGATCTCGAAGATCCGATCGGCGTCCTGGAGATCGGGCTCGGCCTCCTCCACCTGGCAGCCCAGCCGTTCGAACACCGGCAGCTGCGCGCGCACGCCCGCCAGCACCTCGGGCTCGAAGGGCAGGCCCCCGAGGTCGCGGCCAAAGGCCACCCGGACCCCCCGGAAATCGCGCCCGAGATCCCGGTCGAAGTGGCGTCCCTCCTCGGGCAGGCATCCCGGGGCCCGCAGGTCGGGCCCGGCCAGCGTCGACAGCAGCAGGGCGCTGTCGTCCACCGTTCGGGCCATCGGCCCGAGCACGGCGAGGTCGAACCAGGCGCTGCTCGAGGGAACGTCGGGGACGCGCCCCGGGCTGGGGCGCAGCCCCACCACGTTGCAGAAGCTGGCGGGGTTGCGCAGCGAGCCGCCCAGATCGCTGCCATCGGCGATCGCGATCATGCCGCTGGCGAGGGCGCTGGCTCCGCCCCCGGTGCTGCCCCCGCTGGTGCGGCTGGGGTCGTGGGGATTGCGGGTGGCGCCGAAGATGCGGTTGTGCGTCTGCGATCCCATCCCAAATTCGGGGGTGTTGGTCTTGCCCATCATCACCGCGCCGGCAGCGCGGGTGCGCTCGACCAGGAGGTGGTCGCGGGTCGGCACGTGGTTGGCGAAGAGGAGCGAGCCGTAGGTGGTGCGGACCCCGGCGGTGTCGACCAGGTCCTTGTGCGCGATCGGCAGCCCGTGGAGCGCCCCCACCGGCCCGGCACGCACGATCTGCTGGTCGAGATCGGCGGCGCGGGCGAGCGCGGTGTCGGCACAGAGCGTGACGATCGCATTGAGGGAGGGATTGACGGCCGCGATCCGCGCGAGGTGGGCCCCCACCACCTCGCGCGCCGATACCCTGCGCGCGCGCAGGAGCCGGGCCAGCTCGCGGGCGCTGGTGGAGCAGAGGTCGGCGGGGTCGCGGTCCATCGCCGCGTCACGTTACCGCGGCGGCGGACCCCGGTGCGCCCGAGCGCACTGGGGCGCCGACCCGCCTCCTATCGATGGGGCCGGCGGGCTACGCCGTGATCCGGAGCCGGGACGAGCCGCCGACAGCCGGATCCGGCGCGGTCAGAATCCGGGGAAGACCCGGCGCAGATCGTCGAGAGACCCGTCCCAGCCGTCGAGCGCGAGCGCGGGGGTGTGCTGCGGATCCATCCGTCCGTAGACGAGGCGCAGGAACGCCTCTGCCGGAAGCCGCAGCTCGCCGTCGGCGGGCCCCGGGGAATCCGACTCCAGGCGCACGCCGTCCTCCACCGCCAAAAGCCAGCGCCGCTCGGGGTCGCTCGCGTGGACCCGCAGGCGCAACCGGGCTGAGCCTGGCTTGCCGATCCGCGACGCCATCAGCGCCAGCCGGTCAACCAGCAGCTCCACCGCGTCGGGGGAGACCACCGCGGCCGCGTCGAGCGCCACCGCCACGTCCCAGACATGGATCGCGTGCTCGCTGAGGCGCATCCCGATCGCGCCGGCGGCGTCGAGCTCCATTCCGGCCAGGCTCACGTGGATCGCGGCCAGCTGCGCGTCGTCGAGGGCCTGGAGCCCGCGCACCGCCTGCTCGTCGACCCGGCGGCAGTCGCGCGCCTGCTCCTGCGGCGACTTGGCGTTCCAGCGGTCCCAGATCGCCTGATTCGACTCCCCGGGCGTGGCCACCTCGCCCGCGGCGGCCGCGACGAGACGCGCGACGCTGATCTCGGCTCCGCTGCCGAGGTGCGACAGCACCTGGGCGATGCTCCACTGGCTGGCGTAAGAGGGGCCGGTCAGCTGCTCGTCGGTGAGCTGGTCGATCAGGCTGACGAGGCGGGCGTGGGAGCGGCTGAGGGCGGCGATCCAGATCCGGGGATCGGTCTGCATGAGAGCTCCCGGGTGCGGGGCGGGGGAGGCGCTCACCCCGCGTCGGGCTGATGGTCGAAGCGGGCGGACATGGCGAGGGCCGCGCGGGATGACGCCATCCCGAGAGGACTCCAGGTCATCCCTAGCTGGGTTCGGTCGATGTCAGCGGTCGCGGTGACCGTGACCGAGTCGGGCGAGCGCTTGTCGATCGTGGCGGTGAGGGTGAGCGGCTGAGTTTTTCCCGCCGCCTCAAGGGTTCCCTCCAGCGCGTAGGCGCCGCCGGGCTGGGGGGTTCCCCGGGTGATCGTCACCACCACCTCGGGGTGGCGCTCGGCGTCGAAGAAGTCGGGGGAGCGCAGGTGGCCGTCGCGCTTCGGGTTCCCGGTGGTGAGCGACACGGCCCGGATTGCGACCCGTCCCGTGAGGCTGCCATCCGCCGCCACCCGGCCGCCGCCCGCGAAGGTCTGGAAACGTCCGCGCACCGTCATGAGGCCCCAGAAGTTCCCCACGCGGAAGGTGGCCTCGGTGCCCTCACCGGCCAGGGTCCAGGTGCCCGGCGCCAGTGACGCGGGGTCAGCCACCGCCGCGGCCGGGGGCGGGCTATGGAGGGGTAATTCGGTCATGGGCGAACTCCTTGATCATGGGTCGATGGCTCGCCGCTGCGGCGGGCGAGGCCCTCGGCGAGAGTGGTGACGCTGTCGGCGAACGCCGAGCGCTGTCGCGGAGTGAGGTCGTCGAAGAGGGAGGCGATCGCGGCCATCCGCGGTCCCAGGGCGGAGCCGGCAGCCTGCCGCCCGGCCTCGGTCAGCTCGACTACGGTGGCGCGGCGGTCGGCGGGGTGGTCCCGGCGCACCACCAGCCCCTCGGCCTCGAGGGTGTCGACCGCGTGGGTCATGCTGCGGGCGCTCAGCCCGACCCGGGCGCCCAGCTGTCGCATCATGGCGGGACCGTGGCCCTGGAGGGCGTCGAGCAGACAGAGATGGTGGAAGGGGATCCCGTCGCCGGTGGCCGTCTCCACCCACCGCAGGAATGCGGCCGCGAACCGGGCCGTCCGCTCCGCCAGTCGATGCTGCCGGGAGGCGTCTTCGGTTTCGATTGACCGGCCAACTGAATCCACTGTGATGATCACCGTGGTGATTGTATCATCCTGCAGTGATGGGCGGCGGGCTGTGAGCCGGGGGGGCGTACCCTGGCGGCTGATGCTGCGCTCGTCGACCCCCCCGCTCGTCGTCTGCATGGGGGTGAGTGGATCGGGGAAGTCCACCGTGGGGGCGCGACTGGCCGCCCGCCTGGGCTGGAGCTTCGTCGACGCCGATGATCTGCATCCGCTCGCCAACCGCGCCAAGATGCGCGCGGGGCTCCCGCTCGACGAGGCGGACCGCTCCCCCTGGCTGGCGCGGCTCCGCGCCGTCATCGACGAGCACCGGACCGTGGGCCACGCCCTGGTGTTGGCGTGCTCGGCGCTCACCGGCAGCAGCCGGGACGCGCTCACGCCCGCCGGGGTGATCCCCGTGTACGTCCACCTGCAGGGGTCATCGAGCCTGCTCCAGGCCCGTGTCGCCGCCCGGCGCGGCCATTTTATGCAGCAGAGCCTGCTGGCGAGCCAGCAGGCTCTGCTGGACCCGCCCGCCGGGGCGATTGCGGTCGACATCTCCGAGCCGGTCGCCCGTGAGGTGGAGGACATCGTCGTCCGGCTGGGGGCGCGGGCCGTCTGGCGCTCGGGCGGGTGAGTCGCCCACGCTGTGGTCGTCTCGGGTCGGGGGCCGGGATCCCTTGCTTGAGGGTTGCCGGTCGCGTCCGCCTCCGACCGCCCGTGGCGGCGTGCCGTCGTGGGTGGCCGGCGGCGAGCTCTGCGGCAGACCGGGCACGGGTCCCAGTGGACCGACGGCCCCGGGAGCTCCCGCCCGCGCGGATCGGCCAGGGCCCTACACCAGCAGCTCCTCGGAACGGCCGGCACTCGGCAGTCGGGTGTGATGGCGGCGATCGCGGTGCCCCTGTGCGGAATCCCGAGCTGCACCGTCTCCGCGAAGGCGCGGACGCCGCCGCCAGGCCGACGTCCTGGCCCTGCGCCTCGGGGAGGAACCATCGATGCGGCGATCGAGCTCGACGGGCTCCAGCTGGTGGCGGAGGTGAGGAGTGTGGCGGCGACCACGACCTCGACCACCTTCCTGCGCCCGTGTGCGGTGACCACCATCGGCAGCATCGGTCCTGCCGGCTACCCCAGCCGGGCGCGGGAGCTGGCGAGGGGAGTCAGCTGGCCGCGGGCCTGGTTCTGCTGCACGTCGAGGCCGATCTGCATTTAGCGGCGACGCCGGTGGGGGCCGAGCTCCCCTGCCTTGGTGCGCCGGCACAGCTCGCGGCCGCGATGGGTGGTGGCCGCAACCGTGGCTGCAGCTGGGGGGCGTCGTCGGGGATACGCCGCTCCTTGCGGGTGAGCTCATCCCAGCGCCCTCCTCCGCGGCGCGCCATCTCGGTGGCGTTCCCGCCTCCGTCCCGGGCGGGCGCACCGCGGACAGGCTGAGGTGCTCCGGCTGGGCCGCATGGACGGCGGGGCCGGCGTACGGCCGGGTCCGAGCGCCCCGGCAGGGGGCATGGTGGGATCGTGGCCCCCGCAGCATCGAGCGCCGGTCACGGTCAGGTGATGCGGGCCCACTCGACGTCGCGCAGTCCCGCGCGTCGCGCCTGCGTCATGACGGCGTGGGCAGCGGTCGGCACGAGCCCGCGGTCGCCACGGCGTCGGGCACGGTCGCAGGTCCTGCGGGCGAGAGCGGCATCCCCGAGTGTCCTGCTTCCGAAGTAGCTGTTAATATACTGGAGCCTCGACCCCGTCTCAGGAGGGCTCCCGCATGCAACAGACCCGTGGCCGTCCCAAGGCCCGACTCGTGGTCAGCGCGGAGGCTCGGGACACGCTGCAGCGCTGGACGCGGCGTCGCACGACGGCGCCAGCGCTCGCCCT
>DATKRN010000070.1:0-6464 GCA_035532155.1 Verrucomicrobiia bacterium
TTCCGCGACGCGGTGCGCGCGGCCGGTCAGCCGGGGTGCGCCTTCGAGCTCTTCGACGCCACCCACGGGGGGATCGAGTACCGCTACCCGCTCGGCCTGCGCCACCTGGCGGAGCGGCTGTCGCCCTGATCGGCTCGGCGCCGGTCCGGTCCGGTCCAGTCCCGCTCTCCCGATCACCTCGACATAGGAACGGTGGCGCGCCTGGCACAGGTGTCGGTACGCACCCTGCGGCACGACGATGACCTCGGTCTCCTCAAGCCGGCCCACGTGGAACCGCTCACGGGCTATTGGCACTGCACGCCCGACCAGGTGCTGCGCCTGCACCGCATCCTCGTCCTGCGCGACCTGGGGGTGCCCCTGTCGGAGGTCGGTCAGCTGGTCGACGACGACGTCACCGTGGAACAGCTGCGGGGAATCCTGCGTTTGCGCCGAGCCGAAGCCCGCACCCGGCTGGCTGAACAGTCGGAGCAGCACACGCGGGTCGAGATTCGACTCGCGCAACTGGAGGAGGGATCGATGGCTGCCTATGAAGTGATCGTCAAGCGGCTCGAGCCGCTGCGGGTCGTCGCGCTGAGCGAGGATCTCACAGGCTTGGGTGAGATCGCCAATGCGTGTTCTCGCATGTACCCGCCCACGCCGCGCTGGCGCGGCACCACGTGGCCTTCGATGGCTTGTCCCTGGCCTTGTACGAGGACACCGGCGACGAAGTTCAACCGCTTCGGCTCACGACGGCGCTCCCGGTCCCGAGCGGGGTGACCATCGGCGGCCACGGTCTGGCCACGATCGAGCTGGCCGCCGTCGAGCGCGCGGCGACCACCGTCGTGGGTGGCGCGCCGGACCAATTCCCCGACGCGTTCCGCGCGCTCCACGAGTGGATCGGCCAGAGCGGCGAGCAGGCGACATCGTTCGATCGGGAGCTCTACATCGGCTGTGACGGGCCTCGCGATACGTGGGTGACCGAAGTCCAGACAATCCTGGAACCCCGACCGTAGCCTTCCCGGACGCGTCGATCAGGGGACGTGCCAACCGAATGGCGCACTGAGGAGCGACGCGAAGGCAGCGGCCCGCCGAGAGGCGAAGTCGATGGCGCTCGCGAGTTCATCCGGCCGTAGTCGGGGCGGCCCCTGCGGTGCCCGCGAAGGCCCGGGCCCGGCCACAGAGGGCCTCGTGGGCTTCGCCCGCGGCTTCCGTGCCGGGGTTCCCGGGCCACCGCCCAGAGGCGGGTGGTTCGATCGACGGCGCTCGTCTCCAGCCGTCGCCATCCTCGTCGCTCAAGTGAATGAGCAGGGTTCGGGCATCGTGCCCGACGCCTAGTGGATCGTCTCAGTAATGGGCATACAACCGCGCAATTTCGCGAGGATGCTGTCGACGGACGTCGTCCAGACGAACGGCCTGGGATCGCGGTTGCGGTGCTCGAGGTAGTCGATGATCGCCTTGACGAGGTGATCGACGCTCGGGAAGGTTCCGCGACGCAGGCACCGCTTTGTGAGATCGGCGAAGACGCTCTCCACCAGATTCAGCCACGAGGAGCTGGTGGGCACAAAGTGCAGCCGGAAGCGCGGATGCGCGTCCAGCCAGGCGCGCACGTTGGCTTCGGAATGGGTCGACGAGTTGTCCAGCACCAGGTGGAGATCGAGAGAGCTGGGGAACTCGCGATCCAGCTTGCGCAGGAAGCGCAGGAACTCCTGGTGCCGGTGCCGCGCGGTGCACTGGCCGACCACCTCGCCATCCAGGATGTTGAGCGCGGCGAAGAGGTCGATGGTGCCGTGGCGCTTGTCGTCATGGGTCATGGTGCCGGCTTTGCCGCGCTTGAGGGGCAGACCAGGCTGGGTGCGATCGAGGGCCTGAATCATGGTCTTCTCGTCGATGCAGAGAACGGCGGCCTTGTCGGGCGGATTCATGTAGAGACCGACCACGTCGGTGAGCTTCTCGAGGAACTGAGGATCCTTTGATACCTTGAACGTGCTCACTCGGTGGGGGTAGAGACGATGCTCTCGCCACACTCGCTGCACGCTGGCCGAGCTCACTCCGACCTGAGCGGCCATGGTGCGGCAGCTCCAGTGGGTCGCCCCCTTCGGCACGGTGTTGAGGGTGAGATGGACGATCGTCGCCACTGTGGCCGCGCTGATGCTGCGTGGCCGTCCCCGGCCCGGGCGCACCTTGCCGAGGCAGTCGACCCCCTCGGCGGCGAAGCGCCGACGCCATTCGATCACCGAGGTTCGGGTGATGCCGAGTTCCTTGGCGATGGCATTGTTGGAGCGCCCCTCCGCGGCCTGCAAGACGATGCGGGCGCGAGCGCTCACGCTTTGGGGGGTGCTGTGGGCGCGAACCCAGGTGTCGAGGGTGCGACGTTGCTCGGCCGAGACGGGAAGCGGTGCGGCTGCCGTCCACATACCAGCAGCATGGCAGAGGATCTCTTCCTTGTCTAGCTATTTCCGAGACGATCCACTAGGCGATGTCGCGGGTTCTGCCCTTCATGGAGTCCCCGCACCACCTGCCCGCCTGCGGTTGCGCCAGCAACGAAGGCGGTCCACTGCCTGCGGCGTCGGTATGAGGCTCCTGCACCAGCCCATCGTGGCTCCATGTCGCCGTCCCCCGCCCTGGGGTTTCCCTGGACACCGCGCTGGGAGAATGGCAGATCCACGCAGGAGGTGGCCCGGTGACCAGTCGACGGAGTGGACGGAAGCTGGCGGGGAGCGCCGGTGGCGACCGCGGCCGGTGGTCGTCGCGGCGCACGCTGGAGGTGGTGCTGCGGGTGCTGCGGGGCGAGGAGCTGGACGCGCTGAGCCGGGAGCTGGGGGTGTCGGGCGCCGTGATCGTCCAGTGGCGGGAGCAGTTTGTCGCCAGCGGGAAGGAAGGGCTGCGCCGCCGCGACAGCGACGAGCGTGACGTCGCGATCGCCCGGATGCAGACGAAGATCGGGGAGATCACGATGGAGAACGAGCTCCTCGGGAGCGGGCGCGGCGGGCGGAGGCCAACGACCCTTTCGTCGCGGCGGAGGTTGAGGCGGTGAGCCAGACCGTCTCGGCCTCCGCAGGCCGGCCCTACGGCGTGGCCCGCACGTGCCGCGTGCTCGAGATCCCGCGCTCGACCGTCTACGCGGACCAGGCTCGGGCGCTGGCGCCGGCGCGGCTCCCGCAGAAGCGCGGGCCGAAGAGGGCCGGGGGTGATGCGGGGCTGACCGAGCAGGTCCGGGCCGTTCTACAGGCCTCGCCCTGGCTCGGCGAAGGGTACCGCAAGGCGTGGGCCCAGCTGCGACGGGACGGGATCCGCACCAGCCAGGCCCGCGTGCTCCGGCTGATGCGGGCGGCGGGGCTGCTGGCCCCGACCCGGGACCGACGCTCGCACGGCCCCAAGGCCCACGACGGCACCATCACCACGGACTGGCCCGACGCGATGTGGGGCACGGATGCCACCAGCACGCTCACCGGCGAGGGTCCGGCGGCGATCTTCCTCGCGGTCGACCCTTGCAGCCAGGAGTGCCTCGGGATCCACGCCGCGGTGCGGGGAGCGCGGTTCGAAGCCTTGGAGCCGATCCGCCAGGGGGTGCGGGAACACTTCGCCGGCTACACCGCCGACATCGCCAAGGGGCTGACGCTCCGGCACGACAGCGGCAGCCCGCACCAGTCCCACTATTTCCAGGCCGAGCTGCGCTTCCTGGGCCTCGAGAGCAGCCCGGCCTCCGTCCGAGAGCCGGAGGGCAATGGAGTCGCTGAGCGCTTCATCCGCACGCTCAAGGAGCAGCTGCTGTGGGTGCAGCGTTTCGACACCGTGGCCGACCTGCTGGCGGCGCTGTACCCGTTCCGGCAGCCGTACAGCCAGCAGGGGCTGGTCGGCAAGCACAACGACGGCACGCCGGCGATGGCACGCCTCAGGCTGACCACGGAGTTAGCGGCATGATCCGGACCCACCCGCGCCAGCACATCGACGCAGTTGGCATCATGGACGTGGCTTCGGTGTCCAGGAAGCCGCGAGCGGTACACCCGGCGAGCTGCGGCCGACCCCTGGACCAGCCGGCCGCCGGCCGGCCCCGTCTCGTCTGCTCACCCGCCTGCCAGCGGGCCGCCTCCCGGCGGCGCGCCCTGGGCCTCCCCTCGACAGCCCGCGAGTGGCCCCGCAGGGGCGCCGACCTCTGCCGGAGATCCTCCGACGGCAGGCCTCGCGCGGGCGGTGACCAGGCGGCCCCGTATGACGCCCCTGGGCGAGACGTCAGGTCGGACGGGTCTTCTGGGACGGCAGCGACCAGATGGCAGCAGGCCGCAACCACGGGAGCCGTCGTCCCGGTACGCGTTCGGTGACTGGGCGCTGGTTCTGGGCGGTGGACGCCAGATCGACCAGTCATGCCCCTCCTCAGGAGTTGACAAATCGGTAAGTGAGTCGTAACTTACGGTAAGTGATCGCTAACGCTCTGACGGCCCTTGCCGATCCGACCCGGCGTCAGCTCTTCGAGCTCGTCGCCGAGCAACCGAGCCCCGTCGGGGAGCTCGCCGAGCATCTGCCGGTGAGCCGACCGGCGGTGTCCCAACACCTCAAGGTGCTGCGGCAGGCCGGCCTCGTGCGGGAGCGACGGGTGGGCACACGCCACGTCTACAGCCTCGACCCGCCGGGGCTCGATGCCGTTCGGACCTACTTCGACTCGTTCTGGGAGCGATCACTGGCGGCCTTCAAAGCGGTCGTCGAGCAGTCCAGCGCATCTGAGCAAACAGCAACAAAGGAGGCACCGTGACCACCGACACTCCCACCACTGTCCGGCGATCCGTCGTCGTCGACGCTCCGATCGAGCGTGCGTTCACGTTCTTCACGAACGACATCGGCGCATGGTGGGATCCCGACAAGCACCTGTTGGCGGAGCCCCTCGCTGAGATGATCTTCGAGCCCCACGTCGGTGGGCACATCATCGATCGCGGTGTGAGCGGGGCCGAGAACCGCTGGGCGACCGTCCTGATCTTCGACCCGCCGACCAAGGTTGTCTTCAGCTGGGACATCGACCTCGGTTGGCAGACCGAGGCGGACCCGACCAGGCGCAGCGAGGTGCACGTCAGCTTTATGGCTGAAGGCAATGGGCGCACCCTTGTCGAGCTCGAACATTGCCATCTCGATCGCCACGGCAACGGCTGGGAGGCCATGCGCGATGCAGTTGACGCGCCGAAGGGCTGGAGCCTCGACGGTTATGCGAAGGCACTCGCCCACGCGGCCTGACCGGACCGGCGATCCCCCTGTTGGGGCCGCCACGAGGCGCCCCGCAGAGGGGAGCACCCCTTCCGCGTTCGAGTGGTCGATTTCAGGTGCCCGGAGCACTCGCGAGCAGATCCTGCACCGACCCTCGCGGCCCGCTGCACCTGATGCTCGACACCTATCGCACCCCGAGGTGGTGGCGTGGCTGGAGCGGCACCCGCGCATCCACGGCGGCTGCCGGCAGCACGATCCACGGGCCGCAGGCAGGCTCCATTCCTCGGTCCACTGGTCCCGCCGCTCCTGCTCCCCCCCGGGCCCCGAGCACTTCCCGGCCAACCTGGTCGCCCAGCGGTGCGCCGACCTGCAGGCCTTCGTCACCTGGCTGAAGGGCCACGATGTCCCGGCACCCACCTGCTGCGATGCCAACGGCCAGCTGGTCCACCGGCTGGCAGCTCTGCACGCCTGGACGGTCCGTGCCTACGGGCCCGACCCTCATCCTCGCGATGCCGCTGAGTGGTGGGCGGTGGGCCCCGACCGCCCTAAAACGGGACTGGGAGGTCTGCCTCGGTCATGACGGGCGGCACCCACCCGCGGATGCCCCCTGGGACGGCCCCGTCCCCATCCCAGAGTTCGGCGCTTTCGTGAAGGCCGTGGTGCGCGAGCGGGCTGAGCATCCCCCCGGGGTGCCGCGGCCACGCCCATCTCGACCACCCCGCCGCGAGCGCCGTCGCCACCCGCTGGGGTCGTTTGCGCGATGATCCCGGGCCGCGGCCGCCCCGGAGTCGGCGATCGTGGGCGCGTGCCAGGCAGCGCGCTGGAGGCGCTGTGGCCCTCGTCGCCACGCCGGTCCAGCTGTGCCCCTGCTGGGGCGCTCACCGTTCGAGGCTCCCGGTGATGATGAGCGAAGCGTGCCCGAAGGCAGCCGACCGTACGCGGCCCGGCCGACCCTGCGGGTGCTGGGCGGGGATGGCCCGGCCTCCCTTCGAGCGTCGACTCAGAGCTGTCGGAGGGCGGGGCGGGCGCCAGTGGCGTCCGGCGCCGTACGCTGGGCGGAGGGCCGTACGGCAAGGCCGGGGAGGGCGATGGTGGACACGTATCCCTGCGTCGTGCTCGGAGCCGGCAGCGCCGCCGAGCCGGTCTTCAGGACCCTGCGGGACCGCCCGCTGGCGGTGGTGGAGGCGGAGCGTGTGGGCGGCACCTGCCCCTACCTCGCCTGCATGCCGAGCAAGGCGCTCCTGCGCTCGGCCAGCCTCCGCAGCGGGCTGCGACGCGCGGTCGAGCTCGGCGCG
>DATKRN010000071.1:0-8991 GCA_035532155.1 Verrucomicrobiia bacterium
CACCGGCCGATCACCACTGCCCTGAGCACGGCGAGCGCGAGCTACTCGGTCGGGCTCCCTGGCTCACCGCGGGGTACCCGGCGATCAGCTGCACGAGTCCCTCCGGCCAGCTGAGTCCATCGCTGATCTCGCCTCCCTCGAGGGCGAAGCCTAGGAACCGGGTTCCGGCAGCGGCCCCCATGTGCCCCCCATTCTGGCCCCGGCCCGGCGGGCGATCTGCGGGACCGACCAGACGATGAGGAGAGCGAGAGCGGCGGCGAATGATCGCTTGACCTGCGCGACCCCCGCGCACCCCGGGACGGACAGGGGGCTAGCCGAGCGCGAGCGCGCTCGGAGATCGGCCAGGATCAGGCGGATCAGTTCGGTGACGAGCCAGCTCGTGCCCAGGCTCCCGAGGACAGCGTCGGCGGGAAGGAGCGCGAGGACCGACGCGGCCGCGACCGGTCGGCGGATTCGCATCCGCCGCCGGAGACAATGGACAAGAGCAGCTGCCAGGAGCGGTCGGCTGAGGTCCACCGGGTGGTCGGCGAACCCGAGCGGGCCGTAGGGCCAAAGGACGCCGGTGCCGAAGGCGAGGTGGCGGGACACCGCGAGGGTCTGATCGACCATCCACGAGTAGTCGGTCGATGGGGCAAGCGCGGTGCGGACCGGGATCGCCACCTGCAGGGTCGCCAGCGGACCAGCCAGCAGATTGATCGCCACCTCGGGTTCCGCGTTCCACCATCGACCTCCTCCGCGGCTCACCTGTGCGCCGATCCGTCACCGGATCGGGCCAGCTCCCGTAAGAGCAGGTCGCGGTGGGCGGCCACACTGGCGGCCCAGCTATAGCGGGCTGCGCGCTGCCGTCCCAGCTGGGCCAGATGCAGGCGCAGCTGGGGCTCGGCGGCGAGGCGCAGCAGCGCCTCCCGCCAGCCCGAGCGGTCCTCGACCGGCACCAGCAGGGCGGAACCCGCGGCGATCTCCTGGACCCCGCCCACCTCATTGGCGAGCACCGGGACTCCGGCGGCCATCGCCTCCAGCGCGGGCAGTCCGAACCCCTCGTAGAGGGAGGGGATCGCGACCGCCAGGGCCCCCTGGTACAAGGCGGCCAGATCCCCGGGGTCGGCGTGCCCGAGGCAGAGCACCCTGTCCTCGACTCCCGCCGCCCGCGCCGCCCGCATCAGCTCCCCTTGGCGCTCGCGGTTGACCGCCGTCACCACCAGCTGGCCCGGGAACCCTGGGCCCGCGTCGGCGAGCACCTCCACCAGGAACCTGGCGTTCTTGCGCGGATGCTGGCCGCCCACGCAGAGGATGAAGGGAGCCCGGACGCCGAGGCGGCGCCGAATTGCTGTCGCTTCGGCTTCGTCCAGATCGGGGAGGTCATCCCGGGCGGCGTGGGGGATGACCGTGAGCAGATCCGGGTCCGCCCCCAGGTGCTCCACCAGGTCGGCCCGGGTCGTCTCCGAGGGCACGATGATCGCGCTGGCGCGGCGCAGGCAATCGATCACGAACGCCTCCTGGCGGCTGCGCTCGCGGGGCGGGTAAGCCCCCGCGGCGAGGCGGTGCTCTATCCCCTGGATGCTGACCACGGCCCGGCCCAGACGCCCGGGCGGGAGCCGGTAGGCGGGGACGAAGAGGACGTCGGGTGGGTGCCGGGTGACCTCCAGGCGCAGCCGCAGCCGGGTCCAGCCCCGCGGCAAGGGAAGGCATCGCCACCTGCTCCCCGTGGGGAGATCGGGCGCCTGGCGCGGCGGGCGCCGGTGCGGCCAGTAGAGTCGAAGCGGGGCGGGCGGATCGGCGATCAGCCCGGCCGTGATCCGGGTCGCGTACACGTGGATGCCCGAGCCCGACGCGCTCCAGGCGCGGCTGGCGTCAACTCCGATCACCACGGGCGGAAGTCTACGGGCCGGTCAGCCGCCGCCGGCCGAGCGCCAGGAGCGGCGGGGGCGCCATGCTACACTCGCGCGCGGCTTGACCCAAGGGGACGGGCCCCGACGGGCCCGATCGGTGGCGGGAGCGGGGGAGGCGATCGCTCTGGTGGGCGCCTTCTCGGTGACCGTCGCTGTCGGCATCGTCGGCGGGGTGCTACTCGACGACCATTTTCATACCCATCCATGGCTGACTGTGACCGGGCTGCTCTGCGGGCTGGCGGGGGGGACGATCGTGCTCGCCCGCGGTGTGCGCGCGCTCGGCCGCAGCTGAGAGAAGCGAGGAGGCACGGGGGGTGAGCGCAGACGCACCGGGGCTGGCGGGGGCCATGCGCGTCAGCGCCCTGGCCGCGCTGGCGTCGGGCACGCTGGTGGTCATCCTTGGCCTCCTGATCGCCGGGCCCCGGGGGGCGGGCCTGGCCGGGCTGGGCGCCGGGCTCGGGCTGCTCAACCTCTGGGTCGCCGCCGGCGCCCTCCGGCGCCTGCCCGCACTGGTCATCGGCACTAGCCTGCCGCGCCTGGCGGTGGTGACGGTCGTGGTCCTGGGTCTCGGGCTCGTGCTCGGGCCGATCGCGGTCTGGGCCCTGGTCGGGCTGCTGGTCACCCACTTGATCGAGGTCGGCGCGGTGCTCCGCTACGGGCTGCGGACGATGGCGCGCTGATGGACCCTGTGGTCGCCTCCACCGTCGCGGTCGGGCAGCACTGGACCGGGACCATCTTTGGCCAGACCCTCAACCTCGACACCATCGTCTCCACCCTGGTGGCGTCGGCGGTGGTCCTCGCGGTGGGCTTCTGGCTTCGTCACGTGGTGACGGACGGGGTGCCGGGGAAGCTGCAGACGACGCTGGAGACGGTCTTCAGCACCATCGACGACTACGTTGCCCAGATGGTGGGATCCTTCGCCCGCTGGATGGTGCCGCTGGTGACCACGCTCTTCTTCTTCATCCTCATCAGCAATTGGCTAGAGCTGATCCCCACCGGCGACCGGCTGACCTCGCCGACGGCGGACACCAACCTCACCTTCGGCCTGGCGTTCCTGGTCATCATCTTGGTCCACGTGACCTCGATTCGTCGCCTCGGGATCGGCGGCTACTTCAAGGTGAACTACGCGCATCCAGCCGGGCTGCCCAAACCCCTCTACCTGCTGCTCGCGCCGATCAACGTCATCGCCCAGATCTCGTATCCGGTCTCGCTCTCGCTGCGTCTGTTCGGCAACATGTTCGCGGCGGCGTTGATGCTGCAGATCATCGCGCTGCTCCCCATCTACTTGGGGTGGGTGCTGAACGGGATCTGGAAGATCTTCGAGGGCGTCTTCGTGGACGTGATCCAGGCCTTCATCTTTGCCCTGCTCACCGTGATCTACATGAGCATGGCGACCAGCCACGAGGCCGAGGAGGTCTCGGGGGCGTCGGCCGGAGCGCTCGACGCCCCGGCGGTCGCCTGATCATCGTCTCCGCGCCCGTGCCGATCGCATCCCGACCGAAACCGGCCGGCAAACCTTTGACCGACACCCCACCCAAGGGAGGATGAACCCGTGCTAGACACCGCCCACGCAACGGTCTACGCCGGAGCCATGATCGGCACCGGCGTCGGCGCGGTCGGCGCTGCCATCGGCGACGGCCTCGCCGGCGCCCAGCTGATCGCCGGGATCGCCCGCCAGCCGGAGGCGCAGGGGCGCCTGCTCACTTGGACGTTCCTCACCGTCGGCCTCGCCGAGGCGGTCTACTTCATCAACCTCGCGCTGATGTTCGTCTTCATCACGCTGGCCAAGTGACGCGAGCCCATCCATGCCGGTGATCCTGTCGACCAACATCCTGATCCCCAACTTGACGCTCGTGGTCGAGGTGGTGGTGTTCCTCGGGGTGCTCTGGATCCTCGCCCGCTATGTCTACCCCCCGCTGGACCAGGCGATCCAGGCCCGCCAGCACAAGATCGCCCAGTCGATCCACGACGCCGAACAGCTCAAAGCCGCCGTGGAGGAGGGGCGCGAGCAGGCGCAGCAGGCGCTCCGGGAGGCTCGGCGTCAGGCGCAGGCAATCCTCGACCAGGCGCAGAAGCTGGGCGAGGGGCTGCGCGAGGAGCTGCGTACCAAGGGGCGTCAGGACCAGGAGGCGATGCTGACTCGTGCCCGCGCGGAGTTGGAGCAGGAGCGACGCCGGGCGGTCGATGACCTGCGCCGCCAGGTCGCCGACCTCAGCGTGGCGGCGGCCTCCCGGATCCTCGGTCGCGAGCTCGACCCGGCCACCCACCAGCGCCTGGTCGCAGACGCCCTCTCCGAGGTCGACCTGCGTGCCTGAGGCTCCCCGGGTGCCCAGCAGCGCCCAGCACTACGCCCAGGCGCTGGTGGCGCTGGCCCGTGAGGCGGGCGACTACGCGCCCTGGCGCCACCGGCTGGCGCGGCTGGTCGCGATCCTTGGTGATCTTGAGCTGGCCCGCGCCCTGGCCAACCCCGGCTACACTGTGGCCGAGCGCCAGCAGCTGGTGGCGGCGGTGCTCGCCAAGTCGCCGGCCGTGGACAATGAGGCGCGCAATCTCGCCCTGCTGCTGGTGGGATCGGGGCGGGAGTCGCTGCTCCCCGCGATCCAGGTCGCCTACCTCGCTCAGGTCGACCGTGCCGAGGGGCGCGTTCGAGCCGAGCTCACGACCGCGATCGCCATGCCCCCGGCCGAACTCGGCCGGCTCCAGGGGGCCCTCGCCCAGCGCCTCCAGCGCTCGGTGGTGTTCGAGCACACAGTCGATCCCCAGATCATCGGGGGCATGGTGCTCCGGATTGGGGACCGGATTTTCGACGGCAGCCTGGCCAGCCGCCTGCGCCGCCTGCGGCAGCGCATGGTGAGCGAGGCCCCCACCGGGTGAGGAATCGATGAGCATCAGCTCGGCCGAGATCAGCCAGATCATTCAGCAGCGCATCCGGGACTTCGAGGCGCCGGTGGTGGCGGCCGACGCCGGCGTGATCACCGCGCTCGGCGACGGGATCGCCCAGATCTATGGCCTCGGCGGCGTGATGGCGGGCGAGCTCTTGGAGTTTCCCCACCAGATCTATGGGATGGCCCTCAATCTCGAGGAGGACCAGGTTCGCGCGATCGTGATGGGGCGCTTCGAAGAGATCAAAGAGGGCGACGAGGTCCGCACCACCGGCCGGGTGGTGGAGGTGCCGGTGGGGCGCCAGCTGCTGGGACGGGTGGTGAACGCTCTGGGTGAGCCGCTCGACGGCAAGGGCGAGCTGGGTGCGACCGAGACCCTGCCGCTGGAGCGGGTCGCCCCCGGGGTGATCGCGCGCCAGCCGGTGGCGACTCCGGTGCAGACCGGGATCAAGGCGATCGACGCCATGATCCCGATCGGACGCGGCCAGCGCGAGCTGATCATCGGCGACCGCCAGATCGGCAAGACCGCGATTGCGCTCGACACGATCATCAACCAGAAGGGCCAGAACCTCACCTGCGTCTACGTTGCCATCGGCCAGAACGCCGCCAGCGTCGCCCGGGTGGCGGCGCTGCTGGAGGAGCAGGGCGCGCTCGAGTACACGGTCATCGTCAGCGCGACCGCGGGCGAGCCCGCCGCGCTCCAGTACCTGGCCCCCTACACCGGCTGCACCATCGGCGAGTGGTTCATGGAGCGGGGCGAGGACGCCCTGGTGGTCTACGACGACCTCTCCAAGCACGCCTGGGCCTATCGCGAGATCTCGCTGGCCCTGCGCCGACCCCCCGGCCGGGAGGCCTATCCGGGCGACGTGTTCTACCTTCACTCCCGCCTGCTGGAGCGCGCCGCCCGGCTGGGCCAGGAGGCCGGGGGCGGCTCGCTGACGGCGCTGCCGATCATCGAGACCCAGGCCAACGACGTGTCCGCCTACATCCCCACCAACGTCATCTCCATCACCGACGGCCAGATCTACCTGGAGGGTGACCTCTTCTATGCGGGCAACCGCCCCGCGGTCTCGGTGGGGCTGTCGGTGAGCCGCGTCGGAGGCTCGGCCCAGATCCGCGCCATGCGTCAGGTCTGCGGGCGCCTGCGCCTCGACCTCGCCCAGTACCGGGCGCTGGCCGCCTTCGCCCAGTTCTCGTCAGACCTGGACAAGGCGACCCGCGACCAGCTGGAGCGGGGTCAGCGGCTGACCGAGCTGCTCAAGCAGGACCAGTACCAGCCGGTCCCGGTGGCGCAGCAGGTGATGGTGATCTACGCCGGGGTCAACGGCCTGCTCGATGCGATCCCGGTGCCCCGGGTGAGCGCCTGGGAGCAGCAGTTCCGGCGCTACGTCAGCCACGAGCAGCAGCAGCTGGAAGCGGACCTCACCCGCACCCAGGCCCTCGACGAGGACCTGGAGAAGCGTCTGCGCCAGGCGGTCGAGGCCTTCAACCAGGGCTTCGACACCGGCGCCAGCTGAGGACGAGTGGGGCGTGGCCACCCTCCGCGACATCCGCCGCCGCATCCGCGGCGTCACCAGCACCAAGCAGATCACCCGCGCCATGCAGATGGTGGCGACCGCGAAGATGCGCCGGGCCCAGGCGAGGGTGCGCGCCGCCCGTCCCTACGCCACCGAGATGGCGCAGGTGCTCGCCACCCTTAGGGAGCGGGCCCAGGAGTACCGCCACCCGTTTCTGGTCCCCGCCGAGGGCACCCGCGGGCTCTTGGTGCTGGTCACCAGCGATCGCGGGCTCTGCGGGGCGCTCAACGTCAACACCATCCGTCTCGCCCATCGCGAGATGCTGCGCCGCTTCGGCCCCGGCTACCAGGTGGTGACGGTGGGGCGCAAGGGTCGCGACTTCGCGCGGCGGAACCGCCTCGACATCGTCTTGGACGTCAGCCCGCTGCCGGACCGGCCCGGGCCGGCCGCGGTGCGGCCCGCGGCGCGTGCGGCGATCGACCTTTTCCTGGCCGGCACGGTGCAGCAGGTGATGCTGGCCTTCGCCGCCTACCGCAGCACCCTGGTCCAGGAGGCTTTGGTCGAGCCCCTGATTCCGGTGCCCCCGCCCGCGCCCGGCGACGCCGCGGCCCGGGCGGGGCTCGGCTCCGACTACATCTATGAGCCCGACGCCCAGGCGGTCCTCGACGACCTGCTGCCGCGCGCGATCGAGAGCCGGGTCTACCAGGCGGTGCTGGAGAACCAGGCGAGCGAGTGGAGCGCCCGGATGGTGGCGATGCGCAGCGCCACCGACAACGCCGACGATCTGATCCGCCAGCTGACCCTCACCGCCAACAAGGTGCGGCAGGCGGCGATCACGCGCGAGCTGATGGAGATCGTGAGCGGCGCCGAGGCGCTCCGCGCCGGCGCCCGCTGAGGAGAGGCGAATGCCAACCGACGAGACCAGCGCACTCGAGACCGCCGGCGCCACCCTGACGGCGACTCCTCCCGCTCCCCCCGGTGACACCGCCGGCGCGACCGGCCGCATCCTCCAGGTGATCGGCGCGGTAGTCGACGTCGCCTTCGACGCGCACACGCTGCCCCTCATCTACACCGCCCTGCTGCTGGAGAAGGCGGGCGAGACGGTGGTGCTCGAGGTGCAGCAACACATGGGCAACGACGTGGCCCGGTGCCTCGCGATGAGCTCCACCGACGGGGTCCACCGGGGCGACTCGGTGCGCAGCACCGGCGGCCCGATCACGGTCCCGGTGGGGACCGCCACCCTGGGGCGGATGTTCGACGTGGTGGGCAATCCCATCGACGGTCAGCCGGCGCCCGAGGGGGCGAAGCGGATGCCGATCCATCGGGCGGCGCCGACCGTCAGCGAGCAGCGGGTGTCCACCGACATCCTGGAGACCGGGATCAAGGTGATCGACCTCGTCTGCACCTTCGCCAAGGGCTCGAAGATCGGGCTGTTCGGCGGCGCCGGGGTGGGCAAGACCGTGATCGTGATGGAGCTGATCCGCAACATCGCCCGCGAGCACAAGGGCTTCTCGGTGTTCGCGGGGGTGGGGGAGCGCACTCGCGAGGGCAACCAGCTCTACTTGGAGATGCAGGAGTCGGGGGTGCTCGCGCAGACCGCGCTGGTCTTCGGGCAGATGAACGAGCCCCCGGGGGCGAGGGCGCGGATCGCCCTCACCGGGCTCACCATCGCCGAGGAGTTCCGCGACAGCGAGGGCGCCGATGTGCTCCTCTTCATCGACAATGTCTTCCGCTACATGCTGGCCGGCAGTGAGGTCTCGGCCCTGCTCGGGCGGATGCCGTCGGCGGTGGGCTATCAACCCACCCTGGCGACCGAGATGGGGGACCTCGAGGAGCGGATCACCTCCACCAACCGCGGCTCGATCACATCGGTGCAGGCCGTCTACGTCCCCGCCGACGACATGACCGACCCCGCCATCCAGACCACCTTCGCCCACCTCGGCGCGACCGTGGCGCTGTCCCGCCAGATCGCCGAGCTGGGGATCTACCCGGCGGTCGACCCGCTCGACTCCTTCTCGCGGATCCTGGAGCCGCGGGTGGTCGGAGCCGAGCATCACGAGGTGGCCCTGGGGGTGCAGCGGGTGCTGCAGCGGCTGCGGGAGCTGGAGCAGATCATCGCTATCCTCGGGATGGAGGAGCTCTCGGACGACGACAAGGTCACCGTCCAGAGGGCGCGCAAGATCCAGCGCTTCCTCTCCCAGCCGTTCTTCGTCGCTGAGCAGTTCACCGGGGTGCCCGGCCGCTACGTCTCCCGGGAGGAGACCGTCCGGGGCTTCAAGGAGATCCTGGAGGGCCGTCACGACGAGCTCCCGGAGCAGGCGTTCTTCATGGTGGGGACGATCGACGAGGCGGTCGAACAGGGGCGCAAGCTGGCCGAGGGCGGTCGCTAGCGGTGGCAGTTCCCACCGAGGTCGTCACCCCCGAGGCCACCCTCTTCAGCGGGGGGTGCGACTTCATCGTGGCCCGCGGCCGCGACGGGGAGCTCGGCGTGCTGCCCCACCACGCCCCGCTCATGACGACCCTCAAGCCGGGTCCGCTGGTGCTGCGCCAGGGCCGAGAGGAGCTGGTCCTCTTCATCGTGGGGGGATTCCTGGAGGTCCTGCCCGAGCGCGTCACCGTGCTCGCCGACGCGGGCGAACCGGGACGGGAGATCGACCCCGGGGAGGCGCAGGTCCGGCTCAAGGCCGCCGAGGACCGGCTGGC
>DATKRN010000072.1:0-39157 GCA_035532155.1 Verrucomicrobiia bacterium
GCCGGAAGGTCTTGTTCTTCCCTGCCGGCACCAATGCGGCCGCCGGGACCTTCACCGACTCGCCCATGTCGAAGAGCACGCCGGGGTCGCTGGGGGGTGTTGAGCTCATGCACAGATGTTCTCACCTTCGCCCCCCCCCCCCTTTCATAGGGAGGTACTGACCCACGCTCCTAGGCGCCTACCCCTCCCCACTGACCGTGTCCCCCGGAGCCGCACCTCCCCGCGTGGTGCAGGTGGCGTCCGGAGGCGCCGATGACCCCGGGGAAATTGGGCCCCGGACTCCCGCTGACGACCTCTCCTGCGGTCGCGGCTCCACGGCAGCGGGGTCGCCGTCGGCCCCCGCCGGCTCAATCCAGAGCGTCGGACTCGTCGTCCCGGCAGAGACAGAAGACGTGTCCCGCCGGATCCCGCATCACTCGGACGTGGTCCTGGGGTTGCGCGTCCGCCACCCGGGCTCCCAGGCCCGCGGCGTCAGCCACCGCCCCCTCGAGGTCGGTCACCTGGATGTCCAAGTGCATCTCCAAGTGCATCATCGGACGCTGCGCGCCTGGCACCGGGGGCCAGACCGGCGGAACGTAGCCGGGGGCCGCCTGGAAGACCAGGTAGACCGAGTCCTGTGGGGGCTTGTGGGCCACCGAGCCGGGCTCCCGGCTTACCACCGGTCAACCCAGCAGCTCGGAGTAGAAGGCCGCCAGCGCGGCCGGGTCCGGGGCCTCGATCGCCGTGCCCCACCAGAGGGGGCGCGTGCGTCCGCGCATCGCCAGATGCTAGCAGGCGCCCGCGAGGCCAGCATGCCCGAAACCCGAGTCATGCTACCGACCCCGCACCACAGCCGGCGGTGCCTTGACGGCGCCAGGCCGGGGGCGTAGCGTGTGCGCTGTACCTTGCAGCCGTCCTGCAAGGCGGGCGGTCCTGGCGGCGATCGAGTCCCCGAGGCCGGGGCCCCGTGCCGCGGCGGCCGGCGGCGGTCCTGCGGCGGGGGCTGCTCGGCCGGCGTCAGGTGACCGGCCAGGGGAGGAGATCGTGACCGAGACCAGCGAGCCGACCGGTGCGCCCACCGTGGACGAGCTGCTCCGGCTGCGCCAGCGGGTGGTGCCCCGGGGCGTGTCCACCGCCAACCCCACCGTGATCGACCGGGCCGAGGGCGCCCGCTGGGTCGACCGAGACGGCGGGGAGTGGATCGACTTCACCGCGGGCATCGGCGTGCTCAACGTCGGGGCCGGCAACCCCAGCGTGCGCCAGGCGGTTCACGAGCAGGTGGACAAGCTCCTGCACACCTGCAGCCACGTGGCCTGGCACGAGCCGTACCTGCGTCTCTGCGAGCGCCTGGCGGAGATCGCGCCGATCGCGGGGCCGGCCAAGGTGCTGCTGGTCAACAGCGGCGCCGAGGCGGTGGAGAACGCCGTCAAGATCGCGCGCGCTGCCACCGGCCGCCCGCTGGCGGTGTCCTTCGAGATGGGCTTCCACGGCCGCACCATCCTCGCCCTCTCGCTGACCGGCAAGGAGCACCCCTACAAGGATGGGGTGGGGCCCTTCGTCGCCGACGTGCGCCGGGTGCCCTACGCATCCTGCTTCCACTGCCCGGTCCAGCTCACGTACCCCGACTGCGGGATCGACTGCCTGCACGCGCTGGCGGAGCTTTTGGCCCGCGAGGGTGACCGGGTCGCGGCTGTGATCGTGGAGCCGGTGCAGGGCGAGGGCGGATTCTATGTTCCCCCGCCCGAGTTCCTGCCCAAGGTCGCGGAGCTGACCCGGCGGGCGGGAGCTCTGCTCATCGTCGACGAGATCCAGAGCGGATTCGGCCGCACCGGGCGGCTCTTCGCGTGCCAGCACACCGGGGTCGAGCCCGACCTCTTGGTGACGGCCAAGTCGCTCGCCGGCGGGCTGCCGCTGGCGGCGGTGGTGGGCCGCGCCGAGGTGATGGACGCCCCCGGCCCGGGCGCCCTGGGCGGCACCTATGGCGGCAATCCGGTCGCCTGCGCCGCCGCGCTGGCGGTGCTGGACCTGGTCGCGGACGGCAGCCTGGCGCGCCGCGCCGACGTCCTGGGGGCCCGGGTGCTGACCCGGCTGCGCGCGTGGCAGGAGGACCATCCCGAGATCGGCGATGCGAGGGGGCTGGGGGCGATGGTGGCGATGGAGCTGGTGGCGGGGGACGGAGGACCCGACCGACCGCTCGCGCTGCGGCTCCAGCAGGCGTGCCAGGACCGCCGGCTCCTGATCATCCGCGCCGGCCTCCACGACACCGTCGTGCGCCTGCTCTTCCCGCTCACGATCGACGACGAGACGCTGGAGGAGGGGCTGCTCAGGCTGGAGCAGGCGCTTCACGAGGCGCTGGCGGAGAGCGGGGCGCCGGGTCCCGACGGGTCCAACCCCGGACGGGGGGTCCCCGTCCCTGCAGGAGAGAGCCGAGCATGACCGACACTACCCCGGCCGAGCTGTCCCAGGCCCGGATCGAAACCCTGATCACCGCCGAGGAGGCGCGCTTTCGCGGGTCGCGCTCGCGCTCGGCCGAGCTGCTCCAGCGCGCCCGGCGGGTGATGCCCCGGGGCGTCCCATCCTCCTTCCAGGACTCACCCCCGCAGCCGGTCTACCTCGAGCGCGGCCAGGGCAGCCGGGTCTGGGACGTTGACGGCAATCAGTACAGCGACTTCCACAATGGCTTCGGGGTGATGGTGGTGGGCCACGCGCACCCGCTGGTGACCGCCGCCATCAGCCGCCAGGCGGAGCGCGGCACCCACTTCGCCCAGCCGGTCGAGGACGACATCATCGTCGCCGAGGAGCTGACGCGGCGCTTCGGCCTGCCCCAGTGGCGGTTCACCAACAGCGGCACCGAGTCGACCCTGGACGCGGTTCGGATCGCCCGCGGTGCCACCGGGCGCGACCTCATCGTCAAGATCGAGGCCTCCTACCATGGCCACCACGACGCCCTCATGGTCTCGGTCGAGCCCCCCCCCGACCGGATGGGGCCGGCGGACCAGCCCGCCTCCGTCCCCTCCAGCGGCGGCATCCCCCAGCAGGTGGCCGACCTCACCAAGGTGGTCCCGTTCAACGACCTCGGGGCGCTCACCCGGATCTTCCAGGCCCACCCCGGGCAGATCGCGGCGGTGATCGTGGAGCCGGCCATGATGAACATCGGATTCGTGCTCCCGGAGCCCGGCTACCTCGCCGGGATGGTGGATCTGGCCCACCGGCACGGCGCGCTCGCGATCTTCGACGAGGTGAAGACCGGCCTCACCCTGGCCCCGGGCGGCGCCACCGAGCGCTTCGGCGTCACCCCCGACCTGATCTGCCTCGCCAAGGCTCTGGGCGGGGGAGTCCCCTGCGGTGCGGTGGGCGGTCGCCAGGAGGTGATGCAGGTGGTGGAGGACGGCGAGGTGGCGCAGATGGGAACCTTCAATGGCAATCCCCTCACCATGGCGGCGGCCCGCGCCACCCTGCTGGAGGTGCTCACCCCCGACGCCTACGAGCACCTCGACACCCTGGCGGGGACGATGCGGGACGGGCTCCAGCAGGTGATCGAGGAGCACCGCCTGCCCTTCCATGTGACCGCGATCATGGCCCGCGGCGCCGTCACGTATCGGGCCGCCAAGGTCCGCAACTATCGCGACTATCTCGAGGTCGACAAGCGGGTGGCCTACCTCTCCTGGCTGTATCAGTGCAACCGCGGGGTGCTGATGGCCCCCGGGGCGGAGGAGAACTGGACCTTGTCGGTGCAGCACCAGGCGGTCGACTGCCAGCGCTACATCGACAACCTCGCCGAGCTCGCCCGGGACCTGCGCAGCTGACCCGGCCTCCCGACCTGCCCCCCGGCCTGCAGGCGCAGATGGACGGGCCCTCGTTCCTCGGGCCCACCACCTTCGTCAAGGCTCCGCTGCTGACCGAGCCTGAGGAGCTCGACCGCTGGCACCCCGACGTCGCGGTGGTGGGCGCGCCCTGGGACGACTCGGTCAGCTACCGTCCCGGCGCCCGCTTCGGGCCGCGCGCGGTCCGGACCGCCAACTACCAGCCGCCCGACTGGCACCTCGACCTGGAGGTGGCTCCGCTGGAGGTGCTCAGCCTGGTCGACTTCGGCGATGCGGTCTGCCCGCCGGGGCGGGTGGACGAGGCCCACGCCGCGATCCGGGAGCGGGTCCATCAGGTCGCCCGGCGCGGGATCGTGCCGCTGGTGATCGGGGGCGACCACTCGATCACGCTGCCGTCGGCGACCGCGGTCGCGGACGCGGTGGGCCGGGGCCGACTCGGTATCGTCCACTTCGACGCTCACGCCGACACCGCCGACCAGACCTTCGGGAGCCCGCTCTCGCACGGCACTCCGATGCGTCGCCTGATCGAGTCCGGCGCCGTTCCTGGTCGCAACTTCGTCCAGGTGGGACTGCGCGGCTACTGGCCGCCCCAGGACGTCTTCGCCTGGATGGGCGAGCAGGGGATGCGCTGGCACCTGATGGACGAGCTCTGCCAGCGCGGCGTCGACGAGGTGATCACCACCGCCATCGCCGAGGCGCTCGACGGGCCCGAGGTCCTCTACCTGTCGGTTGACATCGATGTCCTCGACCCCGGGTTCGCCCCCGGCACCGGGACCCCCGAGCCGGGCGGGATGCAGCCCCGCGAGCTGCTGCGCGCGCTCCGCCGGATCGTGCTCGAGACCGAGGTGGTGGGGATGGACGTGGTCGAGGTGTCGCCCCCCTACGACTGGGCCGAGCTCACCAGCCAGAACGCCAATCGCTGCCTGCTGGAGGTGGTCTCGGCGCTGGCGGCCAAGCGCCGCGGCACCCCCGCCCGGGGCCAGAGCTAGGCGCGCCGGTCCCTCAGCGAGGGCGGGGCCCCACCGGCCGCCGGCGTGAGCGGGCGGGCGGTGCGCCTGCCTGTCCCCCCCCGCGCCCGGCTGCTCCGCCACCCCGTCGGCTCTGGCCGTGGGCCGAGCGCCGCCCCCGGTGCGGCCCCCCCGGGCAGGCTGGGCCGACGCGACCATCGACGGCTCAAGCTGGCTCACCGAGTGGGGGAGGAGTCCTGGCGTCGTGACCGAGGCACGCGAGGCGTCGGGAAGGGGCTGATCTCCTGAATCGCACGCGTGCGCGCGAGCTCGGAGCGGTGGCGACCGACGCCGATCCGGCCTGGTGCGGCCGCTCAGACGGTCACGCGGCGCATCCGGGCGAATCCGCCGATGCCGAGCACCGCGGTCATACCGCCAGCACCGCGGTCAGCCCCGCCGGGGTGCGGATGGTGACCAGGGGGCCGGTGCCCAAGCGGGCGTGGGTCGGACTGGCGACCAGGAGCACGGCGCGTACCACGACGACCAGCATCGCCAGTCCCCGGCGCGTGTCCAAAACCCGCCGCCGATCAGAGCGGGGATGCCCCGGGCGGCGATGGTCGGGTGGATCTGATCCTGGGCGGTCAGCTGGGTGATCGACGTAAGCCCCTGGTCCGCGGCCAGCCCGCCTGCGGCGCTCGTCGGCCCCTCGCTCCAGGACCTCGGGTTGCCTTGAGCCTGCCGGCTCGCGGGTATCGGCGGTCGCCTCCGCTCGGGGTGCCGGGCCGACCGGATCGCAGGACCTAGGGCCGGCCCGCAGGCTGGATCCGTCCCCCGGGGCTCTGGACCGGCGACGCAGCCCGGTCCCGCTCGCCATCATGGGGAGGAACGCGGCTCCCATCGATCGCGGGCCGGTGCCGAGGTGGAGGTGGCGCCATGGCGGACCAGGGGACCCCCGGCCCGGACCCGTGCGCACGGACCATCACCAACCCGATCAGCGGCGAGCGCATCGTCATCCGCGTCAGCGGCGCCGAGACCGGGGGACGCCTGCTCCGCTTCGACCTCTTCCTGCCGTCAGGCGGGCACGTCCCCGCCGGCCACGTCCACCCGAGCCAGCAGGAGCGGTTCACCGTGCTGGCGGGCCGCATGCGCTTTCGCCTCGGTCGTCGCACGCTCGTGGTCGGTCCCGGGGAGACGGTCGAGATCCCATCGGGCGCGGCCCACTGGTTCGGCAACCCCGGGCCCGGGATCTCGCATGCGGTGGTCGACGTCCGCCCCGCGCTCCGGACCGAGGAGCTCTTCGTGCGCACCGAGCAGCTGTCGGGACGCGGGCGCCTGCTCGGCACCCGCCTGCCCCGGCTCTCAGACCTCGCCTGTGTGATCCTCGACTTCCAGGAGGAGATCACAGCGCCGCACCTGCCCGCCCGGCTGGTGCGCTTTGGGCTGGGTCCGCTGGCGTGGGCCGGGCGCCGTCGGGCGCGGCGTTCTCGGGCCTGAGGCGATGCGGCGGGCCGGACGGGCGATGGCGGTGGTGGCGGCGGGGCTGCTCCCGGCGCTGGCCGCGGTCGTCGCCGCCACCGATCTCGCCGTCCCCACGCGGCGGACGGGCCGGATCCGCCGCGTGGTGGCGGTGTTCCCGCATGCCGACGACGAGACCGTCAGCTGCGGCGGCACTCTGCACCGGCTGGCCCGGGAAGGGGCACGGGTGGTGCTGGTCCTGCTCACCTCGGGCGAGCGGGGAACCCCGGACGGGCGCCAGGACCCCGAGCTGGGAGCGGTCCGGGCCGGGGAGGCGCGCGCCGCCGGGCGCCACCTCGGGGTCGCCCGGGTGGTCCAGGCTGGGTTCGCCGACGGCGAGCTCGCCCGGCACGCGGCGGAGGCGAGCGCGGTGCTCGCCGCCGTCGTCGCCCGCGAGCGGCCGCAATTGGTGCTCACGCATGACCCCACCGGGGTGTATGGGCATCCCGACCACGTGGCCTGCTCCACCCTCGTCACCGACCTGCGCGAGCGCGGCCGCCCGGACTGGGCGCTGTGGCACACCGCCCTGCCCCGCCCGGCGGTCCCGCTGATGCGCTGGTCCGGGCAGCTGGTCACCTCCCCGGAGCTGGAGCGGAGCCGGGTCGCGCCCACCCATCGGATCTTCGTCGGGCGCGACGTGCTCGCCAAGCGGAGCGCCTGGGCGGCCTACCGGAGTCAGCGCCGCGGGCTCGCGGGCGGACTCGCCGGTCGGCTCCCGCTGCTGCTGCTGGTCGCGCTCCAGCCGTTCGAGCATTTCACCGACATCGCCCCGCCGGCCCGGACTCGATGCTGATCGTCGGGGACGGGGGCGCGGCCTGGGAGCCGGCCCTGTTCTGGGCGCTCTTCCTGCTCTTCCTCGCCGGCGAGCTCTGGCTGCAGTGCTACCGGCAGCTCCCCGCCCAGGCCACCGACCGCGACCGGGGGTCGCGGTGGCTGGTCGGCGGCTCGGTCTGGGTCGCGATCGGACCGGCGGTGGCGGCGTCGCGGCTGATGCCGTCGCCGCTCCAGATCCCGAGCCCCGCTCTGTTCGCGGCCGGGCTGGGGTTGATGGCGATCGGCATCGGCGTCCGCTGGATCGCCGTGGCCCAGCTCGGCGACAGCTTCACGGTGGAGGTCGGCACCCATCTCGGCCAGCGGGTGCGGGACCGGGGCGCGTATCGGCTGGTCCGCCACCCCTCCTACACCGGCAGCCTGGCCACCGTCCTCGGGATCCTGCTCTGCTGCACCAACTGGGTGGCCCTGGCCCTGATCCTCCTCCCCGCTCTGGGCTATGCCAACCGCATCCGGGTGGAGGAGGCGGCCCTGGTGGAGGGGCTCGGGGAGGCGTACCGTGCCTACATGCGCAGGACCAAGCGGCTGATCCCCTTCCTGCTGTAAGGGGGCGGTCGACGGGAGGGGGCAGGTGGCACGGATCCCCACCGGGCCGGCCCGGCGGCGGCGGGGCGCGCTCCGGCTCGCGGCGCGCCTCGGTCCGGGGGTGCTCCTGTCGGCGGCGGCCGTGGCCGCCTCCGAGCTCCGGGTGGCGCGCTCGCGGCAGCCGCCGACCGACTGCTGGCGCGGGATCGCGATCGAGCCCCGGGGGACCACCCAGCTTGGGCTCAGCTTCCGTCCCCGCCAGGCCGAGGCATTCGGGCTCGATCCCCGGGCCTGCCTGGCGCGCCTGCTCGATTACCCCTTCGAGGTGCTCCGGGTGAGCGCCTACTGGGACCGGGTCGAGCCCGAGCCGGCCGCCTTCCGGACCGACGAAGTGGACTGGCAGCTGGAGCTCGCCGCCCGGGCCGGGCGCTCGGTCGTGCTCGGCGTCGGCGCCGTCAAGTCGTTCGGCTACCCCGAGCTCTTCATTCCCAGCCACCGTCTGCCGCGACCGCTCCCCGAGGGCCGCCTGATCACCCCGTCCAGCCACCCCGAGCTGCTCGCGGCCGCGGTCGCCCATGTCCGCAAGCTGGTGGAGCACTGCCGGACCCGGGCCGGGATCGTCGCCTGGCAGGTGGAGCACGAGGCGGTCGACCCGCTCGGGATGGAGCACAGCTGGCGGCTCTCGAGCGCCTTCGTCGCCGCCGAGGTGGGCGCGGTCCGGCAGGCGGATCCGTCGCGGCCGGTGCTGCTCAACGGATTCCTGCCGACCTCGCTGGCGGTCGCGATCCCGCAGCGGTGGCGCACCCGTGACCAGGGGGACTCGGTCGAGGTCGCCACCCGGCTCGCGGACATCGTCGGCCTCGACCACTACCCCTGCCATGCCCTGCTCGCCCGCGGGAGCCGCTCGCTCTACCTGGACGGCGCGGAGCGCCCCTGGCAGCGCCGCCGGCGGCTGAGCACGCTGCGCCGGATCCGCGCCGCCGGGCGGCGCCTCATGGTCACCGAGGCGCAGGCGGAACCGTGGGAGGCGGTCACCCTCCCGCCCAGTCCCGCCACCCACCGGATGGCGAGCTGTCCGCCGGAGCGTCTGCTCACCACCTACAACCAGTGGGTGCGTGACGCGCGGGCCGCGGGCAGCGCGCTGGACGCCTACCTGCTGTGGGGCGCGGAGTACTGGGTGATGCGGGCCGACGCGGGTGATTCCGGCTACCTGGATGCGTTCGCCCGCCTGCTCGAGCTCGCCTGACCCCGGCCCGCGAGCGGCTCTCGCCGCTGCTCGGGTGAGGGCTCGCGCGCCCTCGGCTGCGCGCCTCGGCCAGCTGGGTATGGGCCTGCGGGGCGGGACTGCGTCGGCTGAGCGCCGGGCTGCGCCTCTGCGACCGGCCCCCGGCTCATCTCCGCTGGTGGGGCCGAGAGAGCCTGGGACGCGCACCAGCCTTCCTGATCGCCGGCCGACGCCTCCACCCGCACACCTCACCGCGGGCCCTCCTCGCCCTCAGCTCGTCGGGGGAAACCAGCATCCGTTAGCGACCGCGGCCAGCGTGACATCGCGGTTGACGGTGGGCCGGCCATCTGCCGCCAGCGCGGAGTAGCTGACATTGGTGTTGAGGGAGGTGCGGGACCCGCTCCTGAACAGACCGCGGTACTTGTCGATCCAGACAAGGTGGGCCCACAGCGCTCCACTGGGGAGGGAGAAAAAATAGCCGATCTTGTTGTTGTAGAGGATCAGCCGCGTCCCTGCCACCCCGGCGGCGACGACGTCGTTGGGAAACGTCAGCGTCCGCAGCACCGATCCCGCGGCGTTGACCACGAGCAAGTGAACGCGAAACGGAGTCGTGCCGTCGGTGGCACGGAGCAGGACCGAGATGGCGTGATGGCGCAGGAGCCTGAACCCGTGGACTCCTCCTGGGAGCTGGACCATGCCGGTGGCGGGGAGATGCGCGTGTGCGACTGTGCAGGACGGCGGGACCACCACGTCGGCGGCGGGAGCCAGCAACGGCGGCCCCGCAAATCCCCCGACGACCGCCAGGGCGAGCGCCGGAAGCAGGCACCCGAAGACGCGCCGGGTCCACCTCACGGCCGGGATCCCGAGCACGGGGATCTCCGCCGCTTGGATCCCCCGCTGATCATGGTGCTCGCGATCCTGTGCTCACCCACGCCCCCCGGGGCAGGTCGACAGCTGGGAGCTGGGACGAACCGCTCGCTCGTGGAGGCGCATCGGATGTTTGCCACCGGCAGCGCAGATGGTAGCCACCCCGTCGACTCCTTCGGTCCTGGGGGAGGTGGCGCCCGCGCCCCTCGCTCCACCTGCCAGGGGCACGCGGCTGCTCGCGAGATTCCCCTGCGATCGCGCCAGATCGACCGCGGATCCCAGCCGCGCGAGCGGCGGGTCTCGCGTCCCGTCCACTCCTGTCGCCGACCCCAGCGGAGGATGGACCGGAGTCCCGAATCGTCGCCGGGCGCGAGCGAGGGAGCATGAGGTCTCGGTGTTATGCGCCGAGTCGGCGACGATCCCGATCAGGGCGAGATCGCCTGTGGGGTCAGCCATCCCTGTGCCACGTGCTCCGATCGAAAGGATCCTCAGGAGGCGGACACCGCTCGCACACAGCGCTCCACCATGGCGCTCCACCATGGCGCTCGATCCCCATGCCCAGGGCGCCGCAGGCTCCGCCTCACGCCCAGAGCGGAACGGCGGCGGCGGAGTCCTCGCTCACCCGCGGGCTGAGCCCATCCGGTGCGGGCTGATCCCAGACCAGGGTGACCGCCCCGGGGCGGGGCCGCTGCGGCCCCCGCCCCGGGGACCCCGGCCGCGTCCTCCGCAGGACCGTGGCCGGGGCGCCGGGTGTCAGGCTGGGGTCACCGCCGAACCAGTGCCACCAGGTTGGTCAGCTGGATCCCGTGGCTGGCGGGTGACCCCGGGTTGCTGGCGTCGCCGTACGGGTACACCTGGCCATTGGCGGTGGCGACCCAGTAGCCCTGGCTGTCGCCGGTCCCCGCCATCCCGATCGCGTCCGCGAGGGAGATCCCCTGGGCCGCGGGGGAGCCCTTCTGGCTGGCGCGACCGAAGGGATAGACCTGGCCATTGGCGGTCGCGACCCAGTAGCCCTGGCCGCTGCGGATGCCGGTCAGTCCGACCACGTCGCTGAGATGCAGTCGCTGGATCACCGGCGACCCCTCGAAGCGGGCGGTGCCGAACTGAAAGACGTGGCCGTCCCGGGTGGCCACCCAGTAGCCCCCGCCATCGGGCGACGCCGTGACCGAGACCACATCGTCGATGCGGTGACCCTGGCTCACCGGCGAGCCCGCGAACGGGGCGGTCCCGAACTGGTAGACGTGGCCGTCGCGGGTCACGACCCAGTAGCCGGTCGCCCCCCGGGAGGTGGCGATTCCGACCACGTTGGTGAGATGCAGGCGACGGGCGATCGGGGAGCCGAGGAAACGGGCGGTGCCGAACTGGTAGATGTGGCCGTTGGCGGTCGCCAGCCAGTAGCCGCGTCCGGCGGGTCCCTCCGCCATCCCGACCACGTCGTTGAGGTGGATGCGGCGGCTCAGCAGGGAGCCCTCGAAGGGCGCTGTGCCGTACTGGTAGACGTGGCCGTTGCGGCTGGCGAGCCAGTAGCCGGCACCGGTGCTGACGACGCTTGCCTGGGTGAGGGTGACCGAGGCCACCACTCCCTGGGAGGCTTCGGTGGCCGTGACCGAACAGGTGCCGACGGTGCCGGAGGCGGTGTAGGTGGTGGTGGCCTGGCCGCTGGAATTGGTGACCGCGCTGGCCGTCGAGAGCGTTCCGCAGGCGGTCCCAGAGAGGGAGAAGTCGACGGTGTCGCCCACCACCGCCTGCCCGGCGGTGAGGACGGTCGCGGTGACCGCCGAGGTCGCGGTGCCGTTGGCCGCGAGGGTGGTGGCGCTGGCGTGGACGGTGACGCCGACCGTCCCTTGGGTGACCACCACGGTCCCGACCGACCCCTGGCTGGTCTCCCGAGCCGTGATCGTGCAGGTCCCCACCGCCGCCGAGGCGGTGTACTCGGTCGCCGCCTGGCCGGTGGTGCTGGTGACGGCGCTGGCCGGTGAGACCGAGCCACAGGCGGTCCCCGAGAGGGTGAACGCGACGGTGTCACCGGACACGGCGGTCCCCGAGCTGGTGACGGTGGCGGTCACAGTGGACCGGGACGCGCCGTTGGCGGGCAGACTGACCGGGCTGGCCAGGACCGTGACCGCAACTGCGCCCTGGCTGATGGTGGCGGTGCCGGTCACCCCCTGGCTGCTCTCCCTAGCGGTGACGGTGCAGCTGCCCACCACGCTGGCGGCGCGGTAGGTGGTGAACGCCTGACCGCTGCCGTTGGTGGTCGCGCTCGCCGACGAGAGCGACCCGCAGGCGGTCCCGCTCAGCGTGAAGAGCAGGGCGTCGTTGGCGATCACCACGCCGTTGCTGGTCACGGTGGTGGTGACGTACGAGGTGGCCACCCCGTTGGCGAGCACGGTCGCGGGATTGGCGGCCACCGTGACCGCGACCGCACCCTGGGTGACGGTGACGGTGCCCGAGGCGTTCTGGGCGGTCTCCCGCGCGGTGATGGTGCAGCTGCCGGCGGTCGACGCTGCCCGATAGGTCACGGTCGCCTGCCCGGTGTTGTTGCTTCCGGTCCCGGCGCTGCTCGCCGAGAGCCCGCCGCAGGCGGCTCCCGACAGGCTGAAGTCGACGGTATCGCTGTTGACCCCGGCCCCGCCCGAGGTCACCGTGGCGGTGACCAGAGAGGTGCTGGTGCCATTGGCGGGCAGCCCCGCGGGCGCGGCGGTCACCGCCACGCTGGTGGCCCCCTGCGTGATCACCACCGAGCTCACGATTCCCTGGCTTCCCTCCCGGGCCGAGACCGTGCATGAGGCGAGGGTTGTGGTCGCGGTGTAGGTGGTGGTGGCCACCCCGCTGCCGTTGGTGGTGCCGCCGGTGGGTGACACCGACCCGCAGCCCGTCCCGGAGACGGTGAACGAGACCGGGTCCTGGCTCACCGGGGTGCCGGAGCTGGTGACGGTGGCGGTGATCGCCGAGGTCGCGGAGGTGCTGGCGGGCAGGGCCGCGGGATTGGCGGTCACCCCGACCACGGGCGTCCCCTGCAGGATCGTGAGGGAACCCGCGGTGCTGGTGATGGACTCGGTGGCCGTGATCGTGCACGCGCCCGCGGTGTTGCCGGCGGTGTAGGTGGTGGTGGCCACCCCGTTGCCGTTGGTGGTGCCGGTGAGGGGCGACACCGACCCGCAGGCGGAGCCGCTGGGCGCGAAGGTGACGGTGTCGCCACTCACGGGCACCCCGCTCGCCAGCACGGTCGCGGTGATGGTGGCGCTGGCGGTTCCGTTGGCGGGCAGGGTCGCCAGGTTGGAGGTCACCTGGACGGTGTTGGCGGCCAGCGCCGTGGTCCCGCCCGCGATCATCCCCAGGGCGAGGGCCGCCGTGCCCACCAGCCCGGCCAGCCAGCGAATCCCCGAGCGACCGCGGCCTGTGCCCAGCGGCGCTGCCGTCCTCTCACGCGTGCGACCCATGATCTGCCTCCTTCGTGGAACGAGCGGCGGTGGCCGGGGCCGGAACGCTCCCGGGGGGCCGCCGAGACTGGATGTGGAGAGCGTCGTGGTGCGCCCCCGGTTGGGAACGCTCGCCCCCGGGGCAGGGACCAACGGTCCCATGCGGGCAACGTGCGCCCCGACCCCCTGGTTACGCTGGCTTGACGATACCGCGGCGGGGCCTCCGCCCACCTGAGAAGCGCCTGAGACCTGGTCGTCCCGAGGCGGGGCGAGGGCGGACCCGATCAGCGGAGCACCACCACCAGCCCGCTCGCCACCAGCTCGCAGTAGGCCTGGGTGCGCGGGGCGGCGTGCCCGCGCCACTCATTGGGGAGCAGCAGCCCCAGGTGCTGGCGCCAGAGTCGTTGGATCGCGCGCTGCGGCTGGTCCAGGTCGGGGAAACCGATCGCCCGGCCGTCGGCGATGATGCCGCAGCGAGCGCGCAGTCGATCCGCGAGATCGTCGACCAGCTCCCACAGCCATGCCTCGTCGACCAGCAGGTGGAGCTCGTCCCAGGCCGGCAGGTGCAGGGTGAGCTCGCCAGTGGCCGCCCCGATCGACTGCACCGCCGCGATGGTGAGCGGCACCCCGGCCCACGTCACCGTCTCGCCCGCCACCAACGGCGCTCCGCGGCGGCGCCCGGCGATGAACCGCCCGGGGTCGGCCGGGCGCTCGGCCCGGCCACCCGAGCGGACCAGGTCGAGGGCCTGGGCCAGCAGCCAGGGCGATCGCTCATCGCCGGGGTCAGGCACGCACAGGGAGATCGTGGTCTCGTCGACGGTCGTGAGGCACACCCGCCACCCGGCCGGCCTCTCATCCGGGGCCGAGGCGCTCACCGTGGCCCCTGCCCGAGCAGCCGGGGTGAGCCGGCCCCGGGCCCGGTGGCCGCCCGGCCCAGGGCGCTCGACCGGGCCCGGCCCGGCGCCACAAGCCGATGCCCGTCGGGGCGGGTAGCCGCCCGGGGTGACCGCGGGGCCGAGATCGCCGGCTCGCTCACCCCTGGGGCCTCGGGCGCGCACTGGGCCAGGTGCCCATGCGGGTGCCCATGATAGGCGTGGGACGGGATCCGCGCCGCGCTGGGGGTTCCGCCGATCCGGTCCACCGAGGTCGTGCCATGGATGCCGCGCCGCCCGCGTACCAGGAGACCCCGCTGCCGGGGCTCGACCACATGGAGTTCTTCGTCGGCAACGCCCGCCAGGCGGCCCCCTACCACCGTTCTGCCTTCGGATTCGACGTGGTCGCCTGCGCGGGCCCTGAGACCGGCGTGCGCGACCGCGCCGCCTGCGTCCTGCTCCAGGGCGAGTTCCAGCTGGCGACGACGGCACCGCTGGGGCCCGACGGCGTTATCTCGTCCCAGGTGCGGCGCCACGGCGACGGGGTGAGCACGCTGGCGCTCCAGGCGGTCGACGTCGACGCCGCCTTTCACGACGCTGTCCTGCACGGCGCCCGCGCGGTCGCCGCGCCGCCCACTCGAGAGGACCGCGCGGGCGTGGGCCGGCTGGCCACCGTGCGCACCTTCGGCGACACCGTGCATACCGTCGTTGACCGCAGCGCGTACCAGGGGGCCTGCCTGCCGGGGTGCCGGGCCGAGCGCGGCGCCGGCGGCGGGGCCGGGCTCCAGCTGGGGGACCACTGCGTCGGCACCGTCGAGCTGGGGCGGATGGACGAGTCGGTCAGCTGGGACAACCGGGTCTTCGGCTTCGAGGTGTTCCAGGAGTTCGACGAGCACGACATTGCCACCCAGTACTCCGCCCCGCGCAGCACGGTGGTCCGCGGCGGGCGTCGCGGCCGCGTCACCCGCCCCCTCAACGAGCCGGCGGCGGGAGTGCGGCGCTCCCAGATCCAAGAGTACCTCGAGTCCCACCCCGGCCCGGGGGTGCCGCACATCGCCCCTCACACCGAGGACATCGCCGCCAGCGTCGGCCGGCCGCGTCCGCCAGGCGCCGAGTTCCTGTGCGCCCCGGACGCCTCCTACTTCTCCCTGCCGGAGCGGATCGGCGCGATCGACGAGGATCTGGCGCAGCTGCGGGCGCTCGACGTGCTGGTCGACCGCGACCAGCACGGCTACCTGCTCCAGATCGTCCAGCGTCCGGTGGCGGAGGGCCCGGCCCTCGGCGTCGAGGTGATCCAGGGCAAGCGCAGCCGCGGCTTCGGCCAGGGCAACATCCAAGCGCTCGTCCCGGCGCTCGAGCGCGAGCAGGCGGAGCGGGGAAACCTGTGACCACCCCGCTGCCCTCGGTGGCCACCGCCCGCGCCCGGGTGCTCGCCGGCATCGACCGGCTCGACTCTGAGCGCGTCGCCCTCACCGCGCGGTTGGTGGGGCGGGTGCTGGCGGCCCCAGTGGTCGCGACCGTGCGGCTGCCCCCGTTTGCCAACAGCGGCATGGACGGCTACGCGGTCCGGGCCGCCGATGTCGGCGAGCTCCCCTGCCGGCTCCCGGTGGTGGGCGCGATGGCGGCCGGGATGGCCCCGGACGCGGTGGCGGTGGCGGCGGGGACCGCGGCCAAGGTGATGACCGGGGCACCATTGCCGCAGGGGGCGGACACGGTGGTCCCCTACGAATGGACCGACCGCGGTCGGGAGTGGGTGACCATCCGGGAGCGCGCGAGCCTGGGCCATGCGGTGCGGGCGGCCGGAGAGGACCAGCAGCCGGGCGCCATCGTGCTGAACGCCGGAC
Source organism: Verrucomicrobiia bacterium (assembly GCA_035532155.1). Taxonomy (GTDB): domain Bacteria; phylum Chloroflexota; class Dormibacteria; order Aeolococcales; family Bog-877; genus DAHUZL01. Next base: position 15,849 of record DATKRN010000072.1, read on the forward strand.
ACCGGATTCGGCCCACCGACCTCGCCGCCTGCGCCGCCAGTGGGACGGACGGTCTCACCCTGGCCAGGGCGCCCCGGGTGGCGGTGATCACCACCGGGGATGAGCTGCGCCCGCCCGGCAGTCGGCTCCTCCCCGGCCAGATCTTCGACACCGCGGGACTCGCGCTGGAGGCACTGGTGGAGCGCGCGGGCGGGGTGGTGACGCGGCGGCTCTCGCTGCCGGACGACCTCGAGCGGGTGGTGGCGGAGCTGCGCGAGACCGCCGCCGCCGTCGACTGCGTGGTCACGGTCGGCGGCGTCAGCGTGGGTGACCACGACCATGTGCGGACGGCGGTGGAGCGTCTCGGCCGCCTGCACCTCTGGCGGGTGGCGATGCGCCCGGGGCGCCCGCTGGCGGTGGGCACGCTGGGGTCAGCCCTCTTCCTCGGTCTCCCCGGCAATCCCGTCTCCGCGTGTGTCACGTTCCTGCTCTTCGGCGCGCCGGCCCTACTCGCGCTGCAGGGCGCCAGCCGCCCCGGTCCGGAGACGATGCCCGCGGTGCTGGGCGAGGAGGTGGAGAAGCCCGAGGGGCTGGAGACGTTCCACCGGGTGGTGCGCGATCCCGAGCCCGACCCCGTCTCCGGCCTCTGGCGGGTGCGCCCAGCCGGTGCCCAGGGCAGCGGCATCACCCAGTCACTGGCGCTCGCGGACGCGCTGGTGGCACTTCCCGCGGCCGGCACGGTGGTTCCCCGGGGGGCGCTGGTCCAGCTGATCCCGCTGGGATAGCCCAGTAGCGCCTGGGTACCCGGCCGCCGGGCTCGGCCCCGAGCCGTGGGGGAGGGCGCAGGACCCCGGGCTGGGCGGCTCCGGCCCCGCCGCTGCCTACCCGAGCCGCTCCGCCAGCTCCGTCAGCGCGTCGGCGACCCGTGCCCGCCGCTGCGGCGGCCAGTCGTGCAGGATGTCCTCCAGGAGGGTCTGTCGGGCCCCGTGCAGGCGGGCCAGCAAGCGGGTCCCGGCCGGGGTGGCCCGGACCAGGGCGGCGCGACCGTCCAGGGGATCGGGCTCCCGCCGCACCAGCCCCTCGCGCTCCAGCCGCTGCAGGCGGGGGGTGATGGTGGAGGCGTCGACCTGGTGGAAGGCGGCCAGCTCGGACGGGTGCACCGGTCCGCAGTCGGCGACCCGCCCCAGCAGCCACACGGCCGAGGTCGGCAGGTCGCAGCGGGCCCGGCGCATGACCTCGGCGCGGACGTCGTGGCGGGTCGACCAGCGCACGATCGTGGTGACGGCCGCATCCAGCCGGGGCCCCGGCGCGGCATCCGCGGCGGCCGCCGCCTCGCTCGCCAGGGTGGGCGACCGAGGCGATGGGCCCGCCATCTCAGCGGCCCTTGCCGGCCGGCCCGGGCTGGGCCCGGGCCGGCCGGGCGGCCGCCCGGGGACGGGCCGGCGTCGGGACCGGCGGGCGGATCTCGGCGTGGACGTAGCGGGGGCCGCGCAGGGCGCTGGCGACGGCGGCCAGCAGGCAGGCGCCCATCGCGAAATCGAAGGCGGTCCGCAGGCCCTGCATGAAGGGCGGCGAGATCAGGCGGGGGAAGAAGGCACGGCCGGTGAGATAGGCCGCGCGTGCCGGCGCGAGGTGGTGGAGAGCGGGACCCAGCAGCTGCCCGATCGGGTTGTAGCCCATGAAGGCCGCGAACAGGCTCCCCACCGGGGGAAGGTGAGAGATCCGCACCGCGGTCGCCAGCGGCACTCCCTGGGCGAGCAGGCCGTGCTCTAGGGTGTGGGGCAGGCTCGCCGACAGCCCCACCACGATGAGGGAGAAGAAGATCCCCATCGACAGGACCATCGACGCGTTCTGGAAGGTGGCCGCCATGCCCGCGCCGGCGCCCCGCTCGCCGGGGGGCAGGCTGTTCATGATCCCCGCCTGGTTGGGGGAGGCGAACAGCCCGCTGGCGAGCCCGTAGGCGAACAGCAGCGCTGCGAACCAGAGGTAGGAGAAGTCGGCGGGCAGCAGCTGGAAGAGCAGGAAGACGACCGCTGACCCGGTCACTCCGATGGTGGCCGGCAGGCGCGAGCCGAGATGGTCGGAGAGCACCCCCGCGAGCGGGCCGGAGATGAGGAAGCCCCCCGTCAGCGGCAGCATGTAGATGCCCGCCCACAGCGGCGTCCTGGCGAAGCTGTAGCCGTGCTGGGGGAGCCAGATCCCCTGCAGCCAGATGATCATGATGAACATCAGCCCGCCCCGAGCCAGGCCGGCCAGCAGGGCCGAGGCGTTGCCCGCCGCGAACGCGCGGATCCGGAAGAGGCCGAGGTTGAACATGGGATGGTCGACCCGGGTCTCGATCCAGGCGAACAGTCCGAGCATCACGGCCCCGCCGCCGATGGTGCCGAGGACGAGGGGACTGGTCCAGCCCATGGTCTGCCCGGCGTAGGGCAGGATCCCGTAGGTGATCCCGACCAGGACCGAGATCAGGCCGGCGCCGAAGCTGAGATTGCCCCAGATGTCGAGCCGGGCGGGGGAGCGCAGGCCGTTGTCGCGGAGCATGCGGTAGGCCCAGACGGTCCCGAAGATTCCCACCGGCACGGACACGAGGAACACCAGCCGCCAGGAGAGCGGTCCCAGCACCCCGCCCAGCACCAACCCGAGGAACGACCCCGCGATCGCGGCGACCATGTTGGTGCCGAGCGCCAGCCCGCGCTGGGTGGAGGGGAAGGCGTCGGTGAGGATGGCGCTGGAGTTGGCCCAGAGCATCGCGCCACCCACCCCCTGCAGCACCCGCATCCCAATCAGGTAGAGCGCGCCCGTTGCGCCCTGGGTCCAGGTCAAGGAGAGCAGGATCGAGAACACGGTGAAGACGACGAAGCCGAGGTTGTACATCCGCACCCGGCCATAGATGTCCCCGATCCGGCCGAGGCTCACCACCAGCACGGCCGTCACCACCATGTAGCCCATCAGCAGCCACAGGAAGTAGGGGGCGTTGCTGGGTGCCAGCGGGTTGAGGTGGATGCCGCGGAAGATGTCCGGCAGCGAGATCAGCACGATCGACGAGTTGATCGTGACCATCAGGATGCCCAAGGTGGTGTTGGACAGGGCGATCCACTTGTAGTGGATCCCGGCCGGATGCGGGGAGGGAGGGGCTGCGGGCGCCGTCGGGGTGGCTGTCATGACACACCTGTCTTCCCGAATAGTTAGTTTGACAATACTAACAGATGGAGAGGGGGGGATTGGCCAGCCCGGCCGCCACCGACCGCACGATCACGCCGAGGCGGGGTGGGCGGGGTGCCGATGAGCGCGCCGCTCTCCGGGCATGATCGGCCTGGAGGAGAGAGCGTGGGAGCCGAAGAGAAGGGGCACGGTGATGCTCGAGCCGCTGCCCGCGAGACGGCCGTGATGCAGCGCTGGCCCCGCGATCGTGATCGAGAGGCACGCCCATCCGGCCGACGCCGATGGCGCCAGAGAGACCCCCCATCACCTGGGAAACCGCGCGGATGCCGGCGGCGACGCCCAGGCGGATGTTCAGCGCGGGCGGGGGTGCGGGGGTCAGCAGCCTGGTGAGGATGCCGGCCGGGTTGCTATGAGCAGGCGGATGTCGGCCACCACCAGAGGGCTCCCGTGGCGGTGGCTCAGACGGCGGCACGGGAGCTGGTCCACCCCGGCCCCGGCGGTGCCGCAGGCATTGGGGGCGGACGCCCCCGCTCGGCCGGAGCGAGCCTGGGTTGCATCACCGCCCACGCTCGGCTGATCCAGGGTGGGGCGGGCGACCGGAGCCCTGCCCGCGCCGCGACGGCCATGGGTTGCGGATCGCGCCGCCGACCCGCCCGCCGGTCCCCGGCGGGCTCGCTCGAGCGGCGGCTGGCCCCGGCCCGCCGCGACCGTGGCGTCCACCAGGGTGCTGACTGGGTTGGGTGCCACCTCTGGCTGATGGGCGGCCGGTCCACCGCTGGCGGGCTTCGCTGCCCCTGCCATCGGACGAGGGGGGGGAGCGGGCCGACCACCCCGGGCAGGGCGGCGGCCACCCCTGGGGCTCCCGCGGCCCGCTCCATCACCGTCGCCCGGTCCCCAGCCACCGCACCGGGACGCGTCGCTCGCCGCGGCATCGATCCGCCGCTCGACCGGATCGAGGTCCCGCCGTCAACCGGTCAGCTCCCTGGCGTCGGAGCCGCCCCGGGGATGGGGTGGCTCCCGGCGGGGCCCGCCTCCCGGGCGGAGTCGACGGCGCGGCGGAGGGCGGCGATCCGCTCGTCAGCGCCCAGCCCGGCGCAGGCCTGGCCCGCCAGGTAGGTGGCGAGGGGAGCGAAGGGCCGCGCGCCCGAGGTGTGGGCCGCCGCGCCCGCCAGCTCCAGCACCAGGCGGGCCTCCTCGTCGCCGCACGAGGGAGCGGGTCGGGCGCCGAGGGCACCGATGAACCGGTCGACCCACGGGTTCACCGCAGCGGCGCCGATCCGGCGAGAGCGCGGACGTCCTCCGGGCGATTGCAGTTCTGGAAGGAGAGCCCGGCGGGGTCGACGGCGCGCCACTCCCGCTCCCCGACGACCTCGATGGTGCAGCCCCCCAGCGCCTCGTGGGCGGCCCGCACGCCGGCTGCGAGGGCTGCCGCCAGCGGACCCCACGCGCGGCGCCGGTAGACCGCCAGCCAGGGCTCCAGCCGACCGTCGTGCAGCGGCACCACGCCATCCACCCGCGGGCGTGCGTCCGCTCGCGTCAGCAGGAGCCGTGCCAGGGCGGGCTCGACCGTGGGCATGTCGCAGGCGACGGCGAGGACCAGTGGGGTGCGCGCCGCGCTCAGCCCGGCCACCAGGCCCGCCACCGGACCCTGGCCGGGGGCGGGGTCGGGCACCGCCCGCCCCGGCAGGCCCCAGGTGGAGGGTCCCGCGACGAGGAGGTCGTGCGCCAGGGCGCACAGGGCCCGGTGCGGGCGCGCGATCAGGGGGCGGCCCTCGACCACGAGGCCGGCCTTGTCGACCCCCATCCGGGTGCTCGACCCCCCGGCCAGGATCAGCAGAGTCACCCGCCTCGGTGCTGGGCAGGTCGCCTCGATCACGAGACCGCGCCCGCCACCACCCGCTCCGGGTGGGTGTAGACGTTGCAGCGCCCGTCACGCAGGAATCCCACCAAGGTGGCCCCCACCTGCTCCGCCACCCGCACCGCCAGGGAGGACGGCGCCGACACCGAGGCGATCACCGGGATTCCCGCGGCGGCGGCCTTCTGCACGATCTCGAATCCCGCCCTCCCGCTGACCAGCAGGAGCCGGTCGCCGAGGGGGAGCTCGGAGCGGAGCAGGGAGAGGCCGATCAGCTTGTCCACCGCGTTGTGGCGGCCGATGTCCTCGTGCACCGCGAGCAGTGTCCCCCCGGGCGCCACCAGCGCGGCTGCATGGAGGCCGCCGGTGCGATCGAACCCGGTCTGGGTCTCACGCAGGCGGTCCGGAAGGATGTGCAGGACGGCCACCGGCCAGGTCGCCGTCCCCACCACCTGGGGCTGGGTGCGCTGGATCGCGGCGAGGGTGGTGGCGCCGCACACGCCGCAGGCGCTGCTGGAGGGAAGCGCTCGCTGCCAGCCGATCTGCCCGTCCGCGAGCGGACGGCGCAACTCCACGTCCACCAGCCCCTCCACCTCGGGCAGGAGCTCGAGCTCGATCCCGGCGGCGCCCAGCAGCTCGGGGTCGACGTCCTCCTGGCCGCTGGGGCTGAGCCGGACTCGGGCGACGTCGCCGGCCGTGCTCACGACTCCCTCCGCGTGCAGCAGGCCCAGGACCAGCTCGAGGTCCGCCCCCGGTGTCCGCATCAGGATCGCCAGCGGATTCCCGTTCAGCGCGACCTGGAGCGGCTCCTCGGCGGCCACCCAGTCATGGTCGGAGCGGCTGAGGCCGCCCGCCCAGCGCCGGACCACCAGCCGGCTGGTGCCGGCCCGCCCGGCCGGGCGCCGACCGGGAGTCCGCTCCGACAGGTGGGGGGCGACCCGGGACATCTGGCGGCGATCGTACGCTGGACGGCGGGGGGGGCCCGCTGCGCCCGGGCGCGCCAGCACCCGCGGGACCGTAGTCAGGCGGGCGCGGGCTCGGTGCGGAGCAGCACCAGATCCGCGTCAGCGTAGTGCAGCCGCGGCGCCTGCCGATCCGGATCGTGGGCCACCGCCGGTCGGGCCTCCAGCACCAGCCGGACGGTCCCGTCCACCTCGGCCGCCGCCGGCATGTTGGGGTTGCCGGCCCGCACCCACCTGCCGGCCACCGAGGCGCTCGGGGCCTGCTCCAGGCGGCGATGCCCCACCGAGGTGTAGTAGGAGCCCCCCTCGGGGTCGAGCGGGCGGCCGGGGTCCTCGGCGATGGCACGAGCGATCACCTGGGGGAGCGCCCGGGCCGCCCGGGCAGTCAGCCGCCGGCTCAGCGTTCCGTTGGTGTCGTCGGCGAGAATCGGCTCCGACTCCTGCCAGAGCGCCGGTCCCAGATCGATCTCGCGGGCGATCCGCTGGAAGGTGACCCCGGTCGTGGGCTCCCCGTTCACGATCGCCCAGTAGACCGGCTCGGGCCCGCGGTAGGCGGGCAGCAGCGAGGGGTGGACGTTGAGCCACCCGAGCCGGCCCAGTCGGAGCGCGCCCTGGTGGAGGATCTGATTGAAGCTCGCCACCAGGAAGAGGTCGGCCTCCAGCGCCTGGAGCTGGCCCACGGCACCGGGGTCGTTGACACGGTCCAGCCGCAGCAGCGGGACCCCCAGGTGCTCGGCCACCTGGCCGAGCGCGTTGCGCCCGGCGACCACCGGGTGGGCGCCGGGGCTGGTGACGAGACCGACCAGGTCCACCTCGGTGGTCAAGAGCGCGAGCAGGATGGCGACGCTGTAGTGGGAGGGGAATCCGGTGAACGCCACCCGGATCGCCCCGGGCGGGGCGGGAGCGCAGCTGCCGGTGGGGGGCTCGTCCAGCACCAGGTCCGGGACCATGCGAAAGCTATCCAGCTGCCAGAGTCGCTCGGCGGTCCGCTCCAGCCAGGGGCTGCGAGAGGGTGCCACCGGCGGGGCGGACCGAGCGGGACGCATGCCGGGCACCTCGGTGGGGACGGTCGCGGCCGGGGCTGCCCCTCGCTCCCGGGTCGGGTGCCCCGCTGGCTGCCATCCTAGCCGCGGCTCCGCCTGCTAGGCTCGCTGCCCGGTGGGGCGCATCGAATCGGACCGGGGGCGTGCGAGGCGCAGGCGCAGCACTGGAATCCGGGCCCGCGTCCCCGCCCTGCGCCGGCAGCGGATCGTCGCGCTGGTGCTGAGCTGGTACGGAGTCCACCGGCGCCGGCTCCCCTGGCGGTCCCGGACCGACGCGTGGACGGTGCTGGTCTCGGAGATCCTGCTGCACCAGACCCCGGTGGACCGGGTGATCCCGGTGTACCAGGAGTTCGTGGCGCGCTGGCCCGACCCGGTCAGCTGCGCCCGGGCTCCGCTGGCGGAGGTGAAGCGGATCACCGACCCGCTCGGGTACCACGTCCGAGGTGGGTGGCTGCACGGCATCGCCACCCTGGTCGCCGAGCGTCCGGCCCCGCACCTTCCAGCCACCGCGACCGAGCTGCAACGACTGCGCGGGGTCGGCCGCTACACCGCCGGGGCGGTCGCCAGCATCGCCTTCGGGCAGGCCGAGCCCCTGGTCGACACCAACGTGGTTCGGCTCTTCAGCCGCCTATTCCGGCTTCCGCCCGACCATCGCCGGGCGCTCTCTCCCCAGCTGTGGGCGCTGGCGGACTGCCTGGTTCCCGGGGACGCTCCCGGCGACTTCAACCAGGGGTTGATGGAGCTGGGGGCGCTGGTGTGCCGTCCGCGGGTGCCCCGCTGCGGCGTCTGCCCGCTCGAACCCGTGTGCGCCTCGCGCCAGCCGCGGCTGCGGGCGATCCGCTTCGAGGCGCGAGGTGGTGGCGCGACCCGCGCCCGCGGCCGTACGGGGTCGCGGGCGAGCGGCCCCGGCGTTCAGAATGGAGGCGGCAGACCCACGACCCCAGCTCCCGGCGGCCCGCCCTTGGAGGCTTGAGATGACCCACCGCGTGACCCTCATCCCCGGTGACGGGGTCGGACCGGAGGTCTCACAGGCCGCCCGGCGGGTGCTGGACGCCACCGGCGTCGGCTTTGAGTGGGAGGTTGTCGAGGCGGGCGAGGCGGTGATGGCGGAATACGGGACGCCGATGCCCCAGCACCTCCTCGACTCGATCCGGCGCAACAAGGTGGCGATCAAGGGTCCCATCACGACGCCGCTCGGGACCGGGATCCGCAGCGTCAATGTGGCCCTGCGCCGGGAGCTGGACCTGTATGCGCTGGTGCGCCCGTGCAAGTGGTACGAGGGCGTGCGCTCGCACTACCGGGACGTCGATCTGGTGCTGATCCGTGAGAACACCGAGGACCTCTACGCCGGCATCGAGTTCGAGGAGGGCACCCCGGGCTGCCGCGAGGTGATCGACGTCCTCAATCGGTCCCAGGAGCGTGTGATCCGCCCCGACTCCGCGATCTCGATCCGGCCGATCTCTCGCTTCGGGACCGAGCGGGTGGTGCGCTACGCCTTCGACTACGCGCGGCGCTACGGGCGCCGCAAGGTGACCTCGGTGCACAAGGCGAACATCCTCAAGTTCGGCGACGGTCTCTGGCTCGAGGTCTCACGCCAGGTTGCCCGAGAGTACCCCGAGATCGAGTTCGAGGACCGGATCGTCGACAACATGTGCATGCAGCTGGTCCAAAAGCCCGAGCTCTACGACGTGCTGGTGCTCCCCAATCTGTTCGGCGACATCGTCAGCGACCTGGCCGCCGGGCTGGTCGGCGGCCTGGGGCTCGCGCCGGGGGCCAACATCGGGACCGACTGCGCGCTCTTCGAGGCCACCCACGGCAGTGCTCCCAAGTACGCGGGGATGAACCGGGCCAACCCGATGGCGATGATGTTCTCCGGGGTGCTGATGCTCCGGCACCTCGGCGAGACGGCGGCCGCCGACCGCTTGGAGGCGGCCCTCGCGGCCGTGATCCGAGAAGGTCGCGAGGTCACCTACGACATGAAACCCGACCGCGACGACCCGACCGCGGTGGGGACGAGGGAGGTCGCCGACGCGGTGATCCACCAGCTGGCAGCGGTCCCGCTCGCCGGCTGACCCCCCCGGGACCCTGGCCAGCTGGGCAGACACGAACATGTCCCCAGCCGAGACAAGATCGCAAAGGGGGTGTTCGATCACGGGTCCGGGGTGGCAGACTGGTCTGTGATCATGGGACTGGCGGTTCCGCCCGTGCCAACCTCAGGGATGGCACCGATCGAGGAGCTCCGCTACGCGTGGCTGCAGGCCGCACGGGAGCAGGAACTGGTCCTGCCCGGGCTGGCGGGGCGCGTGGAACGGGAGCTCGACGCGCTGGGGCCAGCGCGTCGGTCCGAGCGCGATCTGATGGCGGCGGTCCAGCTCTTCTCCGCGATCGCCCGCGACGCCGGGCGCCCCGGCGAGGCGCGCGCGCTCTCCCGGCGGATGGGGAAGGCGGTCTTCGAATACCTGTTGCAGGAGTCGGTCGCCGGGGAGCAGCAGGCTCTCGTCCCCGATCCCGAGGCAAGGCCCCCGGCTCTAGTCGCAGCCGATGTGGTGAGCGACGACCCGGCGCCAAGCGCCGCCGGCGAGGCGTCCGCCATCGATCCCGGCAGCCCGGGCCCTGACAGAGGCAGCCCGGCGGGGGTGGAGGAGCCGGCCTTCGACTTCGCGGGCGAGGTCCCGCTCGCGCGGGTTCCCCCGCCACCGACCGCGCCGCTTGGGGGCGACCCATCGGTCCCACCCCCCCCGGAAGGGCGCCCGAGCCAAGCGTCCAGCGGCGCTCCACCTGCGTCCTCTGCCCCGGCCCAACCCGATCAGCACGCTGGTCGCCCCGCGGCCTCACCCGACTCGCCCCCGCGCACGCCACGGCTGGTCCCCGACCTCCCTCCCGCGCCCGCGAGCAGCGCTGGAGGTGGGGCGGACCGGGTAACCCCGGGACCTCAGCGGGCGATGCCGTGGCCCCCCCCGGTCGAGGCGGTCGAGAGTGTGCTGCGACACGAGTCGGCACGGCTCCAGCTGGTGGCCGCCGATCTGGACCGGACCGAGCCCCAGGGTGAGCCGCCCCTGCTGGGTCCCGTGGTTCCGCCGGTGGTGGCGCCTCCGATTGTCGTCGTTCCCCCCGCTCCCCCTGCACCAGCCGCTCCGGCGGCGGCGGCCCGGGTCGCCCCGGAGCCGACGCGAGCCCACCTCATCCCGAGCACGCTCCCGAAGGTCGAGGCCGGTGACATCGAGCCGGTCGCGCCGGTAAGTGGCGCCTGGGCCGCGGCCCGCCCCCCGGGGACCTCGGGGCCGCTGGCGCCGGCCGCGCCCGCCGCCCCGTCGATGCACCGTGAAGCCCCATCGGGGGTGACTCCGTCCCAGCGGCCCTCCGGGACCGCCTCGCGGCCCGCGGCGGGGCCGGCGCCGGCGGTCAAGCCGGGGGCTCCGGCGGCCGCCCGCCCGCCCGCTGGGGCATTCCCGTCGGGTGTCCGGCCCGGCTCGCCGCCGTCCCAAAGGCCCCCGGCAGCGGGGCCGCTGCCGGCGGGCGCGCCGCTGCCGCCGGCCAGTGCCATGCCGCCCGCCTGGGCGGCGAGCCCCGCTCCCTCCGGCGCCGCTCCTCGGGTGGCGTCCAGCCCGGCGTCGGCGGCCACCAGCGCGGCGTCCCCCTACCTGCCCGCCACCCGCGTCCCACCTCCGGGGGCCCCGAGCCCGTCCCCGGCCACTGGCCCGGCTCCCAGCCCGGCGACCCCAGCCGCCGCTCCCGGGCCAGCCACCCCACCGCCGGTCGGGACTTTGCCCGTCCCCGGCGCCGCGCCTCGACCCACGGTGCAGCGGGCCGATGGGGCGCGCGCCGGGACGGGGCCACCGGGCACCCCGGTCCCCGGTGCCACTCCGGCCGCGCCGCCGGTGGCTCCCAGCCCGGCTTCGGCCGAGGTCCCCACCCCGGCCGTGTGGGGGGTGCGGGTCTCGCCGCGGGCCCAGCAGGTCCGGGAGCGACGGATCGCTGGCCGCCAGGCGGAAGTGCCTGTGATCCTGGCTCAGCTCCGCGCCGCCGCGTCTGAGGACCTCGCAGCGGCGCTCGGCCGCGGCAAGGGCCAGCGGGCGGCCCGCTCGGTCCGGTCGGCACCCCACCCCGATCCCGCCGAGCTGCGGCGCGTGCTCGACACCCATGTCGACGGCCGCCGGCCCTGGGAGGCCGTTGCCCTCGCTGCGCGGCTGGCGGCCGAGATCCCGTCGGTCGGGGTCAGCGATGCGGCCTGTGCTCTGGGGGAACGCTGCCGCGACGGGCGGGAGCCGGCGGCGGCGCGGGTGGCCTTTCTCAGCGCGATCATCGCCGCCCCGCCATGCGAGCGTGCCTGCTGGCAACTGGCCGCCCTGGCATTCGCTCGCAAGGACCCCAAGGATTCGGCGCGCTGGCTCGAGTTCGTGGCGCGCCTGTTGCGCTCAAGGGTGGCGGACCAGGATGCGCTCGCCGTCTACCGGCAGATCGCGGCGCTCAACCCGAGCCGCCGCGATGTCCACGAGCTGGTGCGCACCGCCTCCCTCAACGGAGTGCTCCCGGACTGAGTCCCGGGCGGGCTGGCCGTCCCCGTCCGTGCGGGAATCGAAGAGAGGGCTCCCGGCTGGACCCCTCCGGCGGGACCGCCGGGTGGCGCTACGCACTGAGTCGCTTTCCCGGCCTCCGCGGACCCGCGATCGCCGCGGCACTCGAACCCCGGCGGCCCCGGACCGGCAGGAGCGGGCGGGACCGCCTGGCCACGGAGGTGGGCGCCGCCCTCGCGGTCGGCCTGTGGCGACGGCTGGCCTCGGTGGGCCGCGGCACCCGGTGGGGGACAGGCCCGCCCGGCGGGCTGAGGGGATCGGAGACGGGGAGCCGGAAACGGGTGCTCGGCCCAGCCGTCCCATCACCGCGCCGGAACCGGACTCCCCACTGGGGACTCGGGCGGCCGGCGCTGACGGCAGCGGCGCCCCATCCAGGTCGCCGGAGCGGCATCCGCCCCGGTACCGTGGCGGCTCGCGCGTCCGCGGGCGGGCGGGATCGATGGCTTCTCACCAACCGGCGCGCCGAGACCACGCACTTCGCACTGAGCGGCGCCCAGGTGCGCCCAGCTCCAGCCCGGCGTCGGGCGGCCCCAGGGATGCCCGACGCCGGGCGGAGGTGGCCCGGGAGAGACCTGCCGTCAAGCGAAGGGTAAGGGTGCGGAGGGGACAGTCAGCTGCGGTCTTCCAAATCAGGCGGTCCCGATCAACCTGCCGTTTTTTGACAGGGACGGGTCAGTGCACGCGGCCAGGTTGAAACAGCAGGGCCGCCGCTTCCCGCTCTGCATTTTCGAGATGCTCACTTCGATCCGCCGTCGCCGCGTATCAGGGTTGCGGGTTGCATTGACCCAGCGAACCCATTCCCAGCGCGCCATCGGCGTGATGCCTCTCCACAGGTCCTGGATGTTCGCAGGAGCAGCTGCCAGAGCGGTCTCGAAATCCTGTGGCACCTTCGGCTCCGGCCAGTCGGTGAGTGGCTCGATCTCGAGCGTCACCGTGTCGCCCGCGCTTGCAGCAGCGGTTCGTTTTAGCTGTGCATCAATTCGCATCCAGTGGCCAAAACTGCCGTCTGGCTCCACCACCGTCTGGAAACCATGGCCGTTGATGGTTCCTTGTACTGCCACCTGCCCGCGCGACGGAAGTTTCCCGCTGGCTTGCTGAGGCAAGCGCACAATGGTCGATTGGTCGACCATGTCCAGGGTGGCCTCAAAGCGAACTGTTGGCATCCCCCTGCGCTGACTCACAGTAGTTCAATATTTTACAGTCCAACCAACGCGATTTCAACGTCCGGGCCACCGGGTTCGGGAGGGGGCCGCGAGGCCAGCGAGCCCGCGACCGAGGGGAACTGGGTCGGCTCCGAGCCGCTGGCCCAGCCGAGGATCGCCAGGAACGCGCCTGGGATCCTGCGGCTTGGGCCAGGAGCGCTGCCCGAAGGGGACCAAGCGGTCGGGATCACCGCTGGGGGTGAGGAAGGCTTGAGAGCAGTACCCCTCGGGGTCGACGAGCGCGAGCTGGGCGACGGGGTGAGGCTCCTTGCGGCGGACGATCACGCGCGTCCCCACGGGCCACCCACGGAGGTCGAGGCACGCCGGGATCGCGGCGAGTCCAGGCGCCCTCGCGGGGCTCCCCGTCGTGGTGGAGGGCGTTGACCCAGGCCCGTTTCGGCACGGCGAAGATGGCCTCCTGCACGGGCACGGTGAGATCACAGGCGATCGAGCACTCGAGCTCGGGGGCCACGGGCTCGTGGACCAAGCCAGGGAGGCGCTGGCGGTGTCGGACCGGACCCGCCCGTCGAGCTCGTGCTCCGGAGCCGGGACCGGTGTCCGAGATGGCAGCTGGGCCAGCGCCGCGTCCCCGCGGGCCAGGTGCTCGGCGGCGGTGTTGGCGCCCGCGTTGCCCGGGCGGAGCCGGCCGGCGAAGGCGTCCCGGGCCTTGTCCCAGGTCACGAGAAGAGGGGGGAACCCGAACCCGCGCGAGTCTGAGGGGCCGCCCACTCCTTCTCGCTATGCCGCGTCACCAGGGTCGCGTCGACGTCCCGTGTCACCCGTGCCGCGGCCTGGGCCGTGCGGCCACGCCCCAGGCCCGGGCCGACTGGAGCGCGGCTCCCCATGCGGCCAGCCGGGTCGTGTCGATGCCGGTGTTGTGTCGCCAGGCGGTCGGCACCGAGTCGACCGCGGCTGTCCGCCACCGGCCGGTCAGCGGTGTGGCGATCTCACGGCTGGTGGTCGCTGCGAGCCGGGCGGCGCAGTCCGCGCCGATCGCGGCCATGGCGGCTCGCCAGCGGGGGGAGGCGGACCAGAGCTCGCGGAGGAAGGCCGGCCCGGCAGCGGACCTCGCCGTCGTACCGCTCGACCCAGTCTCGCCGCGTGAGGTGGCGGAGGTCCAAGGTGTCGCAGAGCCCGCCGACGTGCAGTGGCCGGACAGCATCCATGAGGTCGCATGCGAAGCAGGCCCGGCCCAGGGTGTCGGCGTGGAGGATGCCGGGGCCGGGATCGAGATCAAGGTCCGGGCACGCAATCATGGCCTTGAGCTCACGGGTGGCGACCGAGATGTTCAGGGCGGCATGGAAGGGCGTGACGGCCCGGCAAGGGCCGGTACCGCCGACCGGCGACGACCCCGGCGCGATGGACCGCCTATGGTCTGGTGCGGCCGACCGGTCCCGAGAGGCCCACAGGACCGGCCGGTCCGCCCGCGAGTTGACGTCGCCCGACCTGTCTACTTTGGTAGGGCCCTGTTACATGACGCCCAGCGGGGTTTCAGCCCCCCGAACCCCGAGTCGGACGGCCATCCCCCGCGCGCTCGGAGCCATGGCCCGCACCAGCCCGGACTGCGGGGCGGGGTCCGGCCGAGGCGCGTCCGCTGCCCGGCCTGCCACGCCGCCGGGCGGACGGCCCACGGGCTGAGGCGGGGGTAGCCGGTGGGCGACCCCGTAGGCGCTGAGGGGAGCGGGTGGACGGGTGACGGGCCGGCGGAGGAGCTGCAGTTGGTGCACCCATCGGTACGGCGGCGCGGCCGGTTGCGGGTATCCGCGGGACAAAAGCATGATGACCTTCGGTGACGGATGGTCTGATGATGAGGGACGACACACGATGTCGATCCAGGCTCGGCCAGGCTCGACGACTGCTCCAGATACCGGACCTCCACGAGGGAGTCGTGAATGAGCGCCGAGATCCCCGCCGTCGTCACCAGATATGTGCGAATCGCCAGCTCTGATGATCCCGCTGATGCCGAAGCGATCGCCGCGTGTTTCAGCGAGGATGCCGAGGTCACCGACGAAGGGGAAACTCGCCGCGGCCGGGTGGCGATCCGGCAGTGGTGGCGGGGACCCGCAACGGCATACCGATACACGGTTGAGGTGCGCGGCACGCTGGCCCATGGCGGCGACCGCTATGTGTTGTTCGTGAGACTGTCGGGCAGTTTCCCCGGCAGTCTGGTCGACCTCGCCTACCGCTTCACAGTCCGCGATGGACTCGTCGCTACGCTTGTGATCTCTCCTCCGACCCGCGGAGAGCAACCTGATCCCGCCCCACCCACCTGAGGCTCCTGGTGACCCCGGCCAGGCGGCCGCTCCGGTTACTGTCGGCCGCCTGGCCGGCTCCCCGCCGAGCGGGCACGGGCCGCAGCCGGGGTGACCAGCCCACCCCCGCGCCGGCCTGACCGCCTCACCACCCGGTCGGCCGCTATACCCGGCGGGCACCGCCACCACCTCACCATCACGCCGTGACGCCACCTCGGGCGACGGGCACCGCCACTCGCTCGGGCGCCGCGCTGGGGGACACGACCGGGTCAGCCCGGGACGGAAGTGGTCACCTCGGACGGCGCCCCGGACCGGATGATCCGGTTCAGACGGGGCGGAGCGATCGAGCACCCGGGAGCGGGGCGGGCATGCCCCCATCGCCGGCGCCCGGGACCGGCCAGGTGCGCCCCCGGGACCGACCAGGTGCGCCCCCCGGGGGTGACCAGGCGTGGCCGCCGCCGCGCCCTCCCCACGAGCCCCGGATGACCCGAGTTGCAAGGGCTTCCCCCGACCGGCTGAAGGCGCCCGCACCGGGGACGCGCCCCAGCCCGACGGGGCCACTGAGGCGCGACCGGACCGGCGTGAGGCGAAGGGGCGCCCGGGGCCAGCCCACGGCCGGGGGAGCGGCGCCGGGCAGCAGGGAGGCCAGGGACGGGTGGGATGGCCGGGCGAGTGGGCACTGCGGCCACCGGCCGATGGGAGGATAGGTATCGATGAGGGCCTATGTCACAGATGGGTGGCATCCCTCGGGACCTTCTCGCCTATCCCGCCGGGAGCTTGCGGTGCGAACATTCGTTTGGTACCGTGGGAGGACGATGCCCTCAGAGTTGCGGCCCGGCCCACCGTCTCATCCGGGCCCGCCGATCGCTCCCCTCTCGGGTGCGACCATGCGGACGACGTCGGCCAAGCCCAGTTGGACCGGGGTGGTGGAGTCCTTGGGTGGGGAAGGTCGAGTGGTCCTGGACCACTGGGAGCCGGCGCGCCCGGCCCACTACGGACCGATCCCCGATGGGCTTGAGCCGCGCCTGGTCGCTGCCCTCCGGCGGCGCGGCATCACCCAGCTCTACCGGCACCAGTCCGCCGCCGTGGCCGCGGCCCTCAGCGGGCGCCACCTCGCGATCGTGACACCCACCGCCTCCGGCAAGACCCTCTGCTACAACCTGCCGGTCCTGAGCGCGGTGCTGGCCGACGACACCAGCCGAGCCCTCTACCTGTTTCCGACCAAGGCGCTGGCGCAGGACCAGCTGGTCGAGCTGCAAACGCTCGCCGACGCCGCCGAGATGGCGCTGCGCACCCACACCTACGACGGCGACACGCCCCCCGGGGTGCGGGCCGCGCTGCGCGACGCGGGCCATGTGATCCTGACCAACCCGGAGATGCTGCACACGGGAATCCTGCCCCACCACACCCGCTGGGTGCGGCTCTTCGAGTCGCTGCGCTACGTGGTCGTCGACGAGCTGCACACCTACCGTGGGGTCTTCGGCAGCCACGTCGCCAACGTGATCCGCCGCCTGCAGAGGATCTGCGACTTCTACGGCAGCCGGCCGACGTTCCTCGCCTGTTCGGCCACCATCGCCAACCCTGCCGAGCTGGCCGAGCGGTTGCTGGGTCGCGACGTCGACTGCATTGACGACAATGGCGCGCCCGCCCCCCCCAAGCGGCTGGTGGTGTGGAACCCGCCGGTGGTGCAGGCCGCGCTCGGGATCCGGCGCAGCGCGGCGCTCGAGGCGCGCCGGGTAGTGCCCGAACTGGTGCGCCGAGGCGCCCAGACCATCGTCTTCGGGCGGACCCGTCTCCAGGTCGAGCTGCTGCTGACCTACCTGCGTCGTGGCATGGCGGAGTCGGCCCTGGTGCCAGACGGCGCCGGTGGGCCGCCGGTGCGAGCGTATCGCGGCGGCTACCTTCCGCTCGAGCGGCGCGCGATCGAGGCGGGACTCCGCGACGGGAGCGTGCGCTGCGTGGTGGCCACCTCCGCACTCGAGCTGGGCATCGACATCGGCCAGATGGAGGCGGCGGTGCTGGTGGGATACCCGGGCACCATCGCGAGCACCTGGCAGCAGCTCGGCCGGGCCGGCCGACGGGGCCGTCCCGCGCTGCAGCTCCTGATCGTCGGCGGCGGGCCGCTGGACCAGTACGTGGCCACCCACCCCGAGTTCCTGCTGGAGCAGCCGCCGGAGCAGGCCCTCGTCAACCCAGACAATCTGCTGATCCTCGCGGCCCACGTCCAGGCTGCCACCTTCGAGCTGCCCTTTCATGATGGGGAGCGGTTCGGGGGGGTGGAGATCGCCGACCTGCTCCGGCTGCTCGCCGAGGAGGGCGTCGTCCATCACGCCGGCGGCCGCTGGCACTGGAGCGCGGACGCGTTCCCCGCCGAGGCGATCAGCCTGCGGACGGTGGCCTCCAGCAACATCGTCATCATCGACACCTCCTCACCACCGGCCCGACCCTCGGCGGGGCCGCAGGGGCCCTGGGCCGGCAGCGGCGGTGGCCACGCCGGCACCGGGGCCCGCATCGTCGGGGAGATCGACGAGTGGGCGGCGCCGCTCACCGTCCACGACGACGCCATCTACCTCCACCAGGGGCGGCAGTTCCACGTCGAGCGGCTCGATTGGGAGGAGCGGCGCGCCTACGTCCATCCGGTGGCAGTGGACTACTACACCGAGGCAGAGGTTCGCGTCCATCTGCAGGTGCTCGAGTGTTACGCGGGGCCGGACACCTGCTTCGGTCAGGCGGCCCAGCGGGCCCACGGCGACGTCCGGGTCAGCTGGCTGGCGGCGATGTACCGCAAGGTGCGCTTCCTCACCCACGAGACGGTAGGAGCCGGGCCGATCGCCCTGCCCGAGCGCGACCTCCACACGACCGCCTACTGGTGCGGCTTCCCCGCGGCCGTCACCCGGCGCGCCGGGCGCGCGGTCGAGCCGGGCCTTCACGGCCTAGCGCATGTGCTGGAGCAGGTGGCGACGCTCACCCTCATGTGCGACCGACGGGACCTTGGTGTCAGCGCCCAGGTGCGAGCTCCGGTGGATCGACTGCCGGTGGCGGAGCAGGTCCAGGCGGCGGAGGAGTTCGTCGCCGGCCATCGCCCACCCGCCGTGATCTCCGTCAGCCGCGAGACGGCGGTCGGCTCGGAAGGCCAACCCACCATCTTTCTGTATGACGCCCACCCCGGGGGCACCGGTCTGGCCCCGCGCTGCTTCGAGCTGCACACCCTCCTGCTCGCGCGCGCCGGCGAGCTGCTGCGACGCTGCCCGTGCCCCTCCGGCTGCCCCGCCTGTGTCGGCGCCGTCGCCGGGGTCGACCCGCAGGCAAAGGCGATGGCGTTGGCTCTTCTCGACGCCGCGGCGCTGGGAGATCGACGGTGCGACCAGACGGCGCCCGTGGGAGGGGACGGCCTCATCTCAACTGCGCCGGTCGTCCCATGAGCGATGCGCTGCGGCAGCGCCTGCAGGCACTCAGCCAGGGCGCGACGGTCGCGCTCAACCGTCGGCCGGTCACCGGCCGGAGCCACCCCGATCAGCCGGGCCCTGACGGCACCCGCATGCTCGAGGGCGGAACGGCTCTCGCATCGCCCACCGAGGATGATCTCGCCGGAGTCGGCTTTCGGCTCGAGGACGGGATCTGGGTGCGGCGGGTGGCGGCGGCGGGTCCCGGCGAGGCCGTCGCACCCCAGGTGCTGGCGCTGCTGGCCGGGGATCTCGCCTGGGCCGCCGCCGATCCCGGGTCGGTGTGGTACTTCGACACCGAGACCACCGGCCTGGCCGGAGGCACCGGCACCGTCCCCTTCCTGTACGGCTGGGGACGCCAGGTCGCCGGTGCACTCGAACTCGAGCAGTGGCTGCTGGTCGACCTCGGCTCCGAGGCTCGCCTGGTGGAGCGGGTGCTGCGCCGGCTCGCCGGCGCCACCGGAGTGGTGACTTTCAACGGCGCCACATTCGACCTGCCGCTGGTGCGCGCGCGGGCGATCCTCAATCGACGTGAGGCGCTCTGGCGGGCGCCGGTCCACCTGGACCTGCTTCCCCTGGTCAGGCGCTTCTTCGGGCACCGGCTGAGCCGCTGCAGCCTGAGTGAGGTGGAGCGCCGAGTGCTCGAAACCTGGCGCTCTGATGACCTGCCCGGCGCCGAGGTCCCCGAGCGGTATCGCAGCTTCCTGCGCGACGGGGGAGTCGGGCACCTCATCCCGGTGCTCCGTCACAACCAGATCGACGTCGGCTCGCTCGCGGACCTGTTGGTCGTGCTCGGACGACTGGCGAGCGGCTCGGTGCAGGAGCCAGCCGACCACCTGGGGCTGGCTCGCTTCTACGAGGCGCGCGGCGCGAGCGCTTCCGCGCACCGCACCTACGCCACCGCACTGCGGGTGGTCCCCCCTCCTCTCGATCGCGCCGCAGCCCGCCATCATGCCCGCCTGCTTCGGCGGGAGGGGCGGCCGGCGGAGGCGAGCAGCCTGTGGCGATTGCTGTGGGAGCGGTGGCGCGACCTCGAGGCGGCGGAGGCTTTGTGCGTCGACCTCGAGCGCCGGGTCGGCGACCTGGAGGCGGCGTTGCGGCTGAGCGAGGCCGCGATCGAGGTCGCCCCGCCGGCCGTCGCCGAGCGGTTCGCCCACCGAATCTGGCGATTGGAGCGGCGGCGTGCACGGCGGGCGGCGGCGGTGCCGCACCGGACGTCGGGGGGTGCCTCGCCTGGAGCCGATCAGCCGCCGCCGTGGAGCGGGTGGCTCCCGGGCGGCTCCTCCTACGAGGCCTGGCAAACCGCTCGCCGACGTCGACTCCGGATCCCCAGCCGGGCCGAGGTCCCGGGGTCAGGCGGGCCGGGGGCTCGACCCCCGCGGGTGGCACTCCCGGCCTGACCGCACCCGCCCCGCCCTGCTCCCGGACCCAGCGTGGCTCAGCTGGCGCCTGCCTCGACCTGCGGCAGCGCCGCTGCAGCGAGCTGGGGAGGGACACCGGGACCAGGCGGCGGGACCCGCTGGGCCATCAGCTCCTGGAACAGAGCCTCGGATGCCTGGCGCAGGAACAGGAGCTGGAGGCGGAGCAGGGGGTCGGTCGCGGTCGCCGCCACCGACCGGTCCGCCGCCACGCGCAGCAGGCGCAGGTCGCCGATCGACCGTCCCTCCTCGTCGAGCAGGCTGCGCACCAAGGACATCAGCAGCAGGTCGTGCCGGGTGAAGTGACGTCTCCCGTGGGGCCCCCGGGTGGGGCGAACCACTCCCAGCTGCTCCCAGTAGCGCAAGACCCGGGGCGATACCCCGATCGCCTCGCTGGCCTCCGCGATCTGGCGGTCGCTCGCCGGCTCGCCCCGGGCTGGCCGATCTTGGGCCACGTCTTCGGTGAGATTACGGGATCCTGACACGATTGCCCCTGATCGAAAGTTCGATGGCTTCATATACTTGACGCAAGCATGGTAAGCCAGATCGGGCTCAGCGCAATCTTCGCGCTCACCGCCCTGGCCATCATCGTGCGTCCACGCGGGATCGCGGAGGGCTGGTTCGCGATCGCGGGGGCGTTGGCCGCCCTGGCCACGGGGCTGGTGTCCCTGGCCGCGGCGAGGCGGGGAATCCTGGTGACACTGGACGTGCTCGCCCTCTTCACCGGATTGCTCCTGCTGGCCGGCTCCGTGGCCGCCGCCGGCCTGTTGGACTGGCTCGCCCGCACCCTCGTCGCGGGAGCAGGCGGTCGGCCCCGGCGGCTGCTCCCGCTGGTCGCCGGAGCGTGCGCCGTGGTCACGGCGACCCTCTCCAACGATGCCTGCGTGCTCCTCCTCGCCCCGCCGCTCCTGCGTGTGGTGCGCGAGCTCGACCTGCCGCCGATGCCGTTCGTGCTGGCGATCGCCTTCGTCGCCAACAGCGCGTCGCTCATCCTCCCCACCGGCAACCCGGTCAACCTCCTCATCCTCGACCACGCTCGCGTCACCGCCGCCGCCTACCTGGTCGAGGTCACTCCCGCCGCGCTGGTGGGGACCCTCTGCCTGCTGGCTGGGATCGCGCTGGCGGCGCGCCGGCTTCCCCGCGGGCCGGTTCGGATCCCGCCCCGCCGGGCCCTCACCGACCGTCCCCTGGCGTGGGTGATGCTGGGGGCGGTCGTCCTCTTGGTCGGGCTGGACACGATGGCGGCGGAGCTGAGGGTGCCGCTGGGAATCCCCACCTTGGTCGTCGGGGCGGCGGCCGCGGTGGCGCTGTGGATGCGGCGGGGCGGGGTGCTGCGAGCCCTTCGCGGATCTCCCTGGGGGCTCCTCCCCCTAGTCGCTGGGCTGGCGGTACTGGGCAGCGGGCTCGGCCGTCTCGCCTGGCTGGGACGAGTGAGCGCCCTGATCGCCCAGCACGGCGTCGGGGTGGGAGCCGGCCTCGCCGCCGGGGCGGCGACGGCGATCCTGGCCGCGGTCCTCAACAACCTGCCCGCGGCGCTGGCCGTGAGTGCCGGACTGCACGCGGCCCATCATCTGCACCAGTTGGCGCTGCCCGTGATCGCGGGCGCCGACCTCGGTCCCAACCTCCTGCCGATGGGGTCGCTCTCCACCCTTCTTCTCTTTGCGGTAGCCCGACGTCAGGGCATCGGCGCGGGGTGGCGCAGCTTCCTGGTTCAGGCGAGCTGGGCCGGGCCGCTGAGCCTCGTTCCCCTGCTCCTGCTCGGCCCACGCTGACGCGGGGGCCACGCCGGTGGCGGTCCCCGCCTCCGCTGCCCTGAGCGGCACTGCGGGAGTGGCTCAATGGTAGAGCGTCTCCTTGCCAAGGATACCTCCCCAAGCGTGCTTCAGCGCCCATCGTGACTGCCACCGGCTGGCACATCCTCCGAGTTCGCATCGAGTTCGCCTGGCACTGACTGGCACGACCCCGGAATCCACCTGGCATTCGTGTCAGAGAAACGGTCAGGTGTCATGACCGTTTTATAACCACAAACCGTGCTAGACTTGCGGACGCAAGCACGGGTCTGGGGGGAGAAACCGTGCATACAGGGAGACGGTCATGCCCCAACGCCCGAACCAGCGTGTCCGCCTCGACGTGCAGCCGCCCGAGGCGGAAGCAGAGCCCACGCTCTGGCAGCGGGCGTGGGAGGCGTATTACGTCAGTCGGGCGGCCCGCAACCTGAGTGATCGACCGGGGCGCCGGATCAACCCGACGCCGGCGCAGGTCGACCGCGTTCGGATGCAGTACGGCTGGGTGGTGGGGCGCCTGAGCGACTTCCTGGCCGACTGCGCTCGGGGAGCCGATGGCTACCCGCCACCGGTGAGCGGGCCGGACGATTGGACCGCGGCCCACGGCGATCGCTTTCTGGTGGACCTAGCTGAGCAGACCACCCTCGCGGACTCCACCCGGCACACCGCCTACGCCCGGATCCGCGCCTTCCTCAACTGGTGCGCGAAGCGACCGGACGAGCCGTGGGCTCGCACGAAGGTGGTGCCGAGGGAGGGGGAGCCGGAGATCGTCAAGCGGCGCCAACGGCGCCAGCCCCTCACCGCCGCTGAGGAGGAGCGGATCATGCAAGCCCTGAGGGACAAGGGGCGAGATGCGATGCTGGCGCGCTTCATGCTCTTCACGGGCGCCCGGCTCTCGTCTGCGCTCGGGGTCAAGCGGGACGATATCGACTGGCGCGAAGAGACGGTCCAAGTCGTCCTGAAGGGACGCACGACCAAGCAGCTTCGGCTGAGTCTCGTCCACCCAGACGATCGCACGTTCGTCAAGGACCTGCGACGCTTCATCCAGACCTTACCGGCGACGACCTGCCCCTACGTGTTCCTCTCGCTACGCCGGTCCAATGGTGAAGACTTTCACGGGCTCACGCCCAGCGGAGCCATCACACTCTTCCGGCGCCTCCGAGCGGAAACGGGCATCGACATCCACGCCCATCTGTTCCGCCACACGTATTCGGGACGCATGGCTCAGGTGGTCTCGATCGAGGACCTCTCCCTGTCGCTGGGTCACTCACGGACCAGCACGACCGAAGCGTACTATGGCCGCCGCGCCGAGCGGCAGTCGTTGGATGCCATCCGCCGCGCGGGGTCGAGCCGTCCGCCCGTCTAAGCCAATCGCCATAAGTCTTGTCCGAAGGGGCGGGGCGGCCCCGAGGCGGACTCGGCGATCGCTGGTGCTAACAGGTGACAGAACATATGGCGACCGGCTTAGGCGCGCCGGACCGACGATGGGCGATCAGAAGGGCTCGACCAGGCGGCCCAATGGCTCTGCTCGCCATTCGGCGATGAGCTGCTGGGCCCGATGGCTGGAGGGGAAGACAGCATACCCATTCTGCCGCCAGCCAGGGGGGAAGGCGGCCAGATAGGACGCCCCGTCGA
>DATKRN010000073.1:0-3149 GCA_035532155.1 Verrucomicrobiia bacterium
CTCGTGGCGGAGCTGGATAGAGACATCCGCACCTTGCCACAGGAGGGCTTCTTGTCGTCTGCGGGGCCCCACGGCGGGCCACGGGCCCACCGCCCTCGGTCGACCGGCCGGCGGCCGCCTGCCCAAACCGCAAAAGTCCAGGATCAGGTGTTCCGGGGGAAAGCGATCACCGTTCCGGGGTTTTCGATCACCGTTCCGGTGAATCCGATCACCCCCCGGGGGAGGGCGGCGGCGTGGTGACGTGAGGCCAGGGCCCGGGATGCTCCAGGACGGTCGCGTCCGACGTCCAGGGAGCCGCCCATGCCTCGTCCCCGCTCCGCCATGCGCAAGATCCGTGACGTTCTCCGGCTGGCCCAGACCGATGGGCTGACGCGGCGCCAGATCGGCGCGGCGGTGGGCTTGCCGTACACGACGGTGGCCGACTACCTGGCTCGCGCCCGGCAGGCGGGCCTGGGCTGGCCCCTACCGGAGGAGCTGGACGACCGCGCCCTGGAGGCCCGCCTCTTCGTCCGGCCAAGTCTGGGGGCGCCGGGGCGGCCGGCCCCCGACTGGGCAGCGGTCCATCGGGAGCTGCACCGGAAGGGGGTGACCCTGCAACTGCTGCACCTCGAATACAAGGAGAGGTTCCCCGAGGGCTACCAGTACAGCCAGTTCGCCGAGCGCTACCGGCGCTGGCGCCGGCGGGTGGACCTGGTCATGCGCCAGGAGCATCGCGCCGGCGAGAAGGCGTTCCTCGACTACGCTGGGCCGACCGTCCCGATCACGGACGCCGGCACCGGCGCGGTGTGGGGCGCGCCGCTGTTCGTCGCGGTGCTGGGCGCGAGTAGCTACACCTACGCAGAGGCATCCCCCTCGCAGGCGCTGCCGGACTGGATCGGCAGCAACATCCGGGCGCTGGAACACTTCGGTGGGGCGCCCCAGATCCTGGTGCCGGACAACCTGCGGGCGGGGGTGACGAAGGCGCATCGCTACGAGCCGGTGGTGAACCGCACCTACGAGGAGATGGCCGCCCACTATGGCTGCGCCGTGATTCCGGCCCGAGCGTACAAACCCCGCGACAAGGCGAAAGTGGAATCCGGGGTCCTGGTGGCGGAGCGGTGGATTCTGGCGCGGCTGCGCCACCACACCTTCTTTGCGGTCGAGGAGGCCAACGCCGCGATCTGGGACCTGTTGGCCGCGCTCAACGACCATCCCTTCAAGAAGGTGCCCGGCTCCCGGCGGAGCCTGTTCGCGGAGCTGGACCGGCCGGCGCTGCGGCCCTTGCCGGCTCAGCGCTACGAGTACGGGGAGTGGAAGACGGCGACGGTCAACATCGACTACCACCTGGAGGCCGACCACCATTACTACTCGGTGCCCTACCAGCTGGTCGGGGAACGGATCGAGGTGCGGCGCACCGCGGCGGTGATCGAGGTGTTCTGGCGGGGCAAACGGGTGGCGGCCCACGGCCGGAGCTTCCGCCGCGGCGGCTTCACGACGCTGCCCGCGCACATGCCGGACGCCCACCGCCGCCACCTGGAGTGGACCCCGGGCCGGCTGGTCGCATGGGCGGCGCAGACGGGGCCGGCGACGGCGAGTCTGACGCAGGGCATCCTCGCGGCCCGGCCCCACCCCGAGCAGGGGTATCGGGCCTGCCTGGGCCTCCAGCGGCTGGGCCGTCGCCACAGCGCGGAGCGTCTCGAAGCCGCCTGTGCCCGCGCGCTGGCGGCGCACGCGTTCAGTTACCGCAGCGTCGAATCGATCCTCAAGTGCGGGCTCGACCGCCAGCCGCTGCCCGCCGCGCCGGCGGCGGTCCCGCCCCGGCCCCACGCCAACCTACGCGGCCCGACCTACTACCACTGACGGAGGAGGTGCCCCATGCTGACCCAGCCCACGCTCGACACGCTGCGCGCCCTGAACCTGATGGGCATGGCGGCGGCGTTCACCGAGCAGCTCGAACGCCGCGAGTACCAGCCGCTCACGTTCGAGGAACGCTTCGGGCTCCTGGTCGACCGGGAGGCGACGGACCGGGAGAACCGGCGGCTGGCCCGCAACCTCAAGGCCGCCAAACTGCGCCTCAGCGCCTGTCTTGAGGACCTCGACTTTCGCCACGCCCGCGGCCTGGACCGCTCCGTCGTGCTCGGCCTGGGCGAATGCCGCTGGGTGCGGGCCCATCACAACGTCCTCATCGTGGGCCCCACCGGCGTGGGCAAGACGTACCTGGCCTGCGCGCTGGCGCACGCCGCGCTGCGCCGCGGCCACCCCGCGCTCTACCGACGGGCGCCCCGCCTCCTCGGCGAATTGGCCATCGCCCGCGCCGACGGCCGGCTTCCCCGCCTGCTGGCCGCATGGGCCAAGATTGACGTCCTCCTGATCGATGACTTTGGGCTCCAGCCGCTGTCGCCGACGCAGGCGGCCGATCTTCTCGAGGTCATCGAGGACCGGGATCAGCTGCGGTCCACCATCGTCACCAGCCAACTGCCCGTGGCGCACTGGCACGAGACCCTGGGCGAGGCCACGGTCGCCGACGCCCTCTGCGACCGTCTCATCCACAACGCCCACCGCCTCGAGCTGTCCGGCGACTCGCGGCGGCGGCCCGACCGCGAGGGCCCGGCGGCGCCCGAGGCGACTCCGGACCCCGCAGCAGCGCGGGCGCGGCCTCGACGGACGCCCGCGTGAGCGCCGCTACCCCAGGTCATCTGGGTCGGGGCCGGTCGATTCCGGGTTGGTCCGGCCCTCCACGTGGCGCAAATCCCCCGCGGCCGCCGATCCGGCGGCGCCCACCAGGGCTCTCCGGGGCCTGGCGGGGCCCCGACCGCCTCCCATCCGCGATACTCCGGGGCACCGGTGGGACCGAGCCGTGCCCGTCACGGGACCCCTCCCGTGGCGCCGGACCGAACCCCCGGACCGGCCCGTCCACACCCATCCACGACCCGAAGAGGAGGTGACACAACCGGGGATACAGCACCCTTCGTCGCTATCGCTCCGACCGCCTTCGCTCACGCTGATCGAATACGCCGGAACGACTGATCCTGGACTTTTGCGGATTCACGGTGAGGTCACGCGGCCAGGGCAAGTACCTCCAGGAGGTCGCGGACGTTTTCGCGTTGGAGTTCCGCCGGCGTGGTTGTGTCGAAAAGTCTCGTCGCCCACAGCTCACGTCGGAGCGCTGC
>DATKRN010000074.1:0-18468 GCA_035532155.1 Verrucomicrobiia bacterium
GGGGGGTCAGGGTCGGGGTCGTGGCAGGGTCTGCGACAGGGGCGGGGGTCTCCTCTCCCGGGGCGTCCGCTCTTTCTCATGCGTTGGGGAGGGGACGGATCGGGGCGCACGGTGAGACGGGGTCATCGACATCGCAGAGGGGGTGGTGGGTGCAGGGGTCGAGGCCGGGTGCGAGACCGGGGTGGGGGTCTCCTCTCCGGGTGCGTCCGTTCGTGAGGATGCGGTGGGGGCGGGCCGGATCGAGGAGCCTGCGGGACGCCTCCATGGGAGGCTCAGCGCGCGGGGGGGGAGGGGCAGGTGAGCGCAGGGGTGTCGGTGGGCTTCTGGGCTTCGCCCTCCGCGTCGTGAGCCGGGTGGCAGCGGCCACGAGCACCTCCCGGTCGGCGTCCGGTGCCGACCCGTGGCGGTGTCGCCAGCGCCTGCTGGTCCGGCCCGGCGGTCCGGGTGCGCGGGTGACAACCGAGAGCCGAACGGCCGCCGCCGCCGCGCCCCCGCCGCTGCCGGGAGCGCCCCCGTAGGGGGGCATGCGGCCACGAGCCACGCGGACGCTCGCGATCGCGAGCGTCCGCGTGGGCCTGGAGGGGCTCGTGGCCGCCGGGATCCGGCGGCGAGCCCTGGCCCTCCCCTCGTCCGCTCGGATGTCCGCCTCCGCGTCCGGACGGCCCCGCCGGTGCTGGGGTGGGGCCGTCTCCCGGCGAGCACCCTGCCGGTGGGCCGCGCTCGGGGGGTGGCGCCCCCGCTGCGGGCTTGGTGGGCCCGGTCTATCCGTGGGCACCCCGACGGGGGTGACAATGTGCCCTGCTCGACCACCCCGGTGTCGCCGCCGAACGCGAACGCAAGAGGGAGACGGCCACGACTCGGGGGCGAACGGACCGGGCGCGGCGCCTTCCCCCCGGCCGCCAGTGGCTCCGTCGTCGTCGCCCCCCAGGTGATCGTGGCAGCGGCGGTCACGCCAGGCGATCCTCTCAGGCTGCCGCGGGGCTCCCCTGTTTGGACACCGGCCCGGGTTGGCCGGAACGGACGGGACCCCAGGCGGGCGCGCCCCGTGGCATTGGAGCGGTTCCTGGCCCGGGCCGTGGCGCGCGTGGCGAGCGCGGTCCGCTCCGGGGCATGCCACGCGCCTCAGCCCCGTCTCCGGTGGGCGTGACCCTCACCGGGCGCGCCGCCCAGTGGGCGACCGAGCGCGCCCAGGCGGAAGGCCGCCCGGTGGACGCAGTGGTCGAGGAGGCGCTGGCGTCGCGCTGGGGGCTTGAGCTGGGGGACGCCTACCGGGCGGTGTGGGCGGCGGGGCCGGGGCTCACGTCGGCGGCGGCGGGCGCGCTGGTCGAGGCGGAGGTGTACGGCCCCCGGCGGCGGGCCCGCCGGGGCGGGTGAGGGCCGTCGTCGACCCCGGCGTGCTGGTGTCGGCGGCGCGGAGCCCGGGAGGGCCGCCCGCGCAGCTGGGCAAGGCGGTGCGAGCCGGGCGCGTGGTTCTGGTCGTCTCGCCCCGGCTGCGGACCGAGCTGGAGACGGTGCTCCGCCGCAAGCAGATCGTGGCGCGGCTCGACCCGGCGGCCCTGGACCGGGTGCGCCGGGTGGTGGCGCAGGCGCCGGTGGTGGAGGACCCTCCGGCGGCGGCCGTGAGCCGCGATCCGACCGACGACGATCTCCTGGCCTTGGCGCAGATCGTCGCCGCAGACTGCGTGATCTCGGGGGACCGGGATCTGACGAGCCTGGTCGGGGTCGAGCCCTCCGTGCTCTCGCCGGCGGCGGCCCTGGCCCGGCTGGTGGAGCGCTGATCGGGGCGCGGCCCCGCCCTACAGCCGCCCCGGCTCCGGCCGGAGCCAGGCGGCGAAGGGCGGGGTGGTGTCGGGGTCGATGAGCGTGACCCGGACGGGGGCGTCGGCGCCCGTGAGGACCCAGGCGGTGCCGGGGGGCCCGGTGCGCCAGCGGCTGGCGGGGAGGATGGGCTGCTCGACCCAGCCGTGCTGGGTGCTCTGGGTGGTGGTCTCGTCCCCGCGCCACCAGGGGCCGGGGGGCCGCGAGCGGCTGGTGCTGGTGGTGGTCTGGGGGACCCAGGTGCGGCCGACCAGGGTCTCGAGGGCGGCCAGGGTCTCGGCGTCGGCGAGGCCGGGGAGGAGGACCTTGGTGCCGGCGAGGGTGAGGAAGCTCTGGGCCGTGGCGGGGCCCCAGCGCTCGGCGGCCTGGCGGAGGTCCTGGAGGGCGACGAGCGTGACGACGTTGCGGCCGCCGCCCTCGGCGAGGAGGCGGGGGAGGGCGGGGAGGGGGCAGATGGTGGCGGCCTCATCGAGGGCCAAGAGCCAGGGGAGGGGGAGCGCGCCCTCGGCGTCGCTGCGGGCGCGGGCGGCCTCGCGGACCTCCTCCACGAGCCCGACCACCAGAGGGGCGCCGTCGGTGGGGGCGTCGGAGGGGCTGACGACGTAGACGGTGTGAGGGCCGGCGAGGAAGACGGCGGGGTCGAAGGGGACGACGGGGGTGGCGTCGGCGGCGGCGCAGACCTGGGCGGTGTCGAAGGGGGCCAAGATGCCCTGGGCGGCGGACCAGATGCTGCCGCGCTCGCGGTCGGGGGTGCGCAGCAGGCCGGCCAGGACGGCCTGGGCCTGAGGGGCGGTGGCGAGCGCCTGGGCGGGCTCCGCGCGCTGAGCGTGGACCCAGGCGCAGACGGTGGCCATGTCGCGCTCGCCGCAGGCGGCGGCGTGGAGGACCACCGCCAGCAGCTGGGTGGCGCGGGTGCGCCAGTGGGTGGCGTCGGTGATGCCGCGGCCGGTGTCGACGGCGAGGGCGGCGGCGCGGCGGCGGGCGACGTCCCAGTCGCGGCCGCCATGGAGGGGGGACCAGACGAGCCGGTAGACGGTGGGGGGCAAGGGGTCCACCACCCCGAGGGGGTCGAAGACCCAGCAGATCCCCTTGAGGCGTCGGGCGGCCCGGGTGGCGTCGAGGACGTCGCGGCGGGTGGAGGTCACGAGCACGGGGCCGGCCCAGGCGGCGACGTTGGGGATGAGCACCCCGCGGGTCTTGCCGCTGCGGGGGGGGCCGAGGACGAGGGTGGCGGCCTGGGGCGGGGCCACCTCCCAGCCGTCGGGTCCCCAGCCGCAGCAGACCTGATCGGGCGGGGGCGTCCCGTGGGGTCCGCGGACGCGGGCGCGGGGCGGGGCGGCCCAGCGGCGGGTGAGCCACCACCCGCCGGCGCCGACCAGGCCCCAGAAGACGACGGTGCCCGGATCGGCGAGGGGGCCGCCGGTCAGGACGATGGAGGTGATGGCGATCCCCAGGAAGGCGAGCGCCAGGGTGCGGCGGCCCCAGCGCCGGACGCCCCCGGCGACGGTGCGGCCCGCGTGGATCACGGGGTGGGGTCGTGCGTAGCGCGGGCACGGACGGCGGCCTGGACGAAGGCGGCGAGCTCGGGGACGGGGACCGGGTCGTCCCAGGGGGCGTCCGGCGGGGGGTGGCGGCCCTGGTGGACAGTGAGGGGTTCCCAGTCGCGTTGGAGCCCGGCGACCCCGACGGCCCACCACTCGGCGGCGTCACGGGGGCTGGCTCCGGGGGCGTACGCCGCGGCGCGCCAGGCGGCCAGGGCGGCGAGCCGGGCGACCAGCCAGCCGTGGGTGTACCAGCAGGCGGGGATGTCGATCCCCTGGGCCTGGAGCCGGGTGACGAAGGCGGCGACGTCGGCGTAGGCCGGGGCCAGCTGGGCGGCGGGAAGCTGCTCGAGGTCCCAGGGGACCGGCGGCGGCGGGGGGCCTGAAGTGGCGCGGGGACGGGCCATGCCGCGACCTCCGGCGGCCCACCGTCCTGCACGCCGGGGGCCGCCCGCCCGGCCAGGTGGGTGTACGGCGCCGGGCGGGCGGCGTCAAGAGCGCCCGGCCTGGCGCTACTCGTTGCGGGCGCCCCCGGGCGTCGCCTCCCGGGTGGGTTCGGGCCCGGGCCCCGAGGCCGCCACCTGGGCGACCCACTGGCGGACGACCTGGTCGAGGTGCGGGACGTCGTCCTGCAGGGTGCGCCACACGCGCGCGTAGTCGATGCGGTGATAGGCGTGGTCGACCACGATGCGCATGCCCTTGATCTCGGCCCACGGCAGGGCGGGCGTGCCCGCGACGAGGGCGGCGGGCAGCTTGCTCGCGATATCGCCGATCCGGCCGACCACGGCTTCCCCGGCGAGCCGGAGGGGGCGCTCGGCCGCCCAGCGGGCTGGGCCATAGGCCACGAGCTCGGCGGCGGCCTCCACCGCCTCGGCCCGGTCGGCCAGGAGGGCGTCGAGATCGCGGGCGGTGCTCACAAGTCGATCGCGGCGGCCCGAATGGCGGCGTCGCACGGGCGCAGGCCCCCGGACGACACCACGTCCACGGGCACGCCGAGGAGGGACTCCAGATCGTGGAAGAGGCCGACCTGGTCGAGCAGGGAGGCTTCTGGCTCGAAGTCCACCAGGAGATCCACATCACTGCGGGGTCCGGCGTCCCCGCGGGCGACAGATCCGAAGACCCGGACCCCAGCGACGACCCCCGTCATCGCGGCTCTCCCCACCCGGTCCCCGGGCTGGCACCCCCGCCGCGGCCCAGCCGTCAGTGACGACTGCGAGGCCACCGATCCTGATTCAGCGTGGCGCTCAACACCTCAGGGCCGATCGAGCACGTCGTCGCCCCCTCCGCCGCCTCCACCGACAGCGTTGCCCTGGCCGTTGCGGACTCTGCTGGGTAGGGCCGTCGTCGTCGGCAGCCTGATCGTCGGCTTTGCTGGAAGCGTCGGCGGCCTGAGCTGGGTGCTCGCTCTATTCGCCCACTGGTTGCCGGGGGTTGTCCTCGCCTTGGTTATGTCCAGTGCGGCCTCCTGGCTGGGGGCGACTCACCGCCAGCGCGATCGATAGGACCGGGGCCGGTCCCTTGTCAACCCACCAGCCGACCCGGGCCTTGATGCTCTCTGTCATCCCGGCCCCCACTCGGTAGGCGCCGCCCCGGCCCCGTAGTGTCCGAGAAGGGGCTTCGCGGACAGGGAGTCAGGGGCCGGCAGGCGGACAGTGGCCTCCCTGACCCAAGCAGGCGGGCGTGACCCCAGACCGCAGCCGCGGGCAGCGACCGCGTGGCGTCTCGGCCCCGCCGTCCCGCAGCTATCCTGGGCGGCCATGCTTCGGATCAGCGTCTTCTACGGGATCGTCATCAGCATGCGTTGGCGCGAGCACGGGCCCCCCACTTCCACGGGGCCTACGGCGACGCCGAGGCCTCGATCGGCATCGGCCCGCTGACGGTGCTGCGGAGCACGCTCCCGCCCCGGCAGCTGGGGCTGGTGATGGAGTAGGTCGCGCAGCACCAGGAGGAGCTGGCCGTCAACTGGGCCAGCGCCCAGGATCGCGGCCCGCTCGCCCCCATCCCGCCCCTGCCGTAGGATCGAGACGATGGACGCGCCCTACCCGCGCTTGGTCTCGGTGGAGCCCGCCGCTTCCTACCGCTTGCGGCTGCGCTTCGCCGATGGCGTGGAGGGGATCGTGGACCTCTCCGGCGACCTGTGGGGCGCGATCTTCGCGCCGCTCACGGATCCGGCGTACTTCGCGCAGGTGCGCCTCGGCGAGGACAGTGCGCCGGTGTGGCCCCACGGTCTCGACCTGGCGCCCGACGCGCTCTACGAGGAGCTCACCGCCGCCGTGCCCCGCTGACGCGGGCAGCGCCCCCCAGTCGCCGCCCGGGCTCCGCGTAGCCGGATGATCCTCGACGCGCGCCGCCGCTCCGGCCGCCCCATGCTCACGGGCGGAGGGCGCAGCAGGCTCCGCCGTGGACGTGGACAGGGAGGAGCGGGGTGTAAGGCCCTCCCCTCGACCGATCTGCCAATGAGCCAGGCAGAGGCCAGAGCACGGCGGCCCCAGCGTCGGACCTCCCAGGCGCACCACTGGAGGGCGCGCATCACGGGCCGGGGGGCCGACGAGGCGCATCTCCTGACCCCGGCGCAGGCACGGAGGGAACCAGATCGGTCGCTCTGACGTGTATTAGGCGAGATGAGATCAGAGGATGCCTTGGCTGCACTCCAGCGAGGAGAGGAGGGGGGACTGGAGGTTCTGGTGGCGGCCCACCACCTGCGCATCCTGAAGATCGCATTCGGGATTACCCGCGACTACCAAGCCGCCGAGGACATCGTAGCCGAGGCCTTCGTGGCCCTCTACCGGCACGCCGGCGAGCTGGAAAGCAGCCAGCCAGTGGGGCCATGGATTACCCGCGTCGTCGTCAACGCCTCGATCTCCGTCGTTCGGAAGAAGGGCAGAGAGAGCCTAGCCCGCCCGGCCCTGTTCTGGAAGAACGATCCTGCACCCGACCCGGCAGAGGTGGCGGCGCAGAACGACACGCGCCAACGGATCCTCCACGAGATCGGGCAACTTCCTGCCCGGGACCGGGCGGTGTTGATCTCGCATTACTTTCACGACTGCGACGTGGACACTATGGCGGCATCCCTTGGCCTGCCCACCGGCACAGTGAAGTCACGCCTAGCGCGCGCGCGCAAGCGCTTACGCGCGCGCTTGATGGCTCAGTCGTTCACAGGGGTGCCAGTTATCCAAAGAGGAGATTTGTGATGTTCCATCGAAACGCCGTGGTCGCGATGAGTGACCAAGACCTTGACGAGCTGATCAAGCAAACGGTGCTGGCGGATGCCACCGAGGCGATTCATCGAAATGCCGGCGCCAGGGTTACGTCCCTAGTCCGACAGCGGCTGGAAACGCCGCCTAGGGGGCGCTTTGCCTTCCGCTGGCGACTGGGTACCGCTGCGGTCCTGGCGGTGATGGGACTGAGCGGAGCCGTCGTGGCCGCCGCGCTGCTGCCGACAAAGCCGATCACGCTTCTCGCCGGACCACCGCCCACACCGGCCACCACGCCCTCGCTGGCGCCTAACCAGCCGGGAACAGAAGTTGTCAGCCTCGCCCAAGCGCAGGCTCTGGTTCCCTTCCAGATCCTGCCTTTGGACTATCCGAATGCGTCCCTCCAGAAGGTGCTCTACACGCCAGCCGCACTACTGGCCAACGGACAGACTGAGCGAGGTGCGGTGGCAGGCGTCTCCCTCCTCTACCAAGTCGGGAGCCTCCAGATCCAGTTAGCTGAGTCCTTGAATTCACAGGGCGCACTCACCGAATATCAAAAGCCACTTTCCCCCGGGGCTGCTAATCCCGACCAAGTCGAGACCATTGATGGGTCTACATATCTGGTCAGCCGACACACATCCACATCTGGGTCTGGTGTAACGGCCATGACATGGCAAACTGC
Source organism: Verrucomicrobiia bacterium (assembly GCA_035532155.1). Lineage (GTDB taxonomy): Bacteria > Chloroflexota > Dormibacteria > Aeolococcales > Bog-877 > DAHUZL01. The sequence goes on from DATKRN010000074.1 coordinate 7,236, forward strand.
ACAGAACGTGGTTGTGTCCCTGTTCTGGTACACGCCGTCCGCCAACGGCGGCATTCCGGTGCCCATGACCATCGCCAATGCCCTGAACCTAGTGCAGAGCGTGTCCTGATGGTCCTGCAGAACTCCTGACCGCCAGAGCAGTCAGCCCCGCCATGCGATGGGGTCATTGAGGGCGGGCTCAATCGGGCCCGCCCTCTCGCACCTCCCACGAGGCTGGTTCTCTGGCATCGCTCGAGCGCAAGGATGCCGTCGGGCAGCGCAGGCGCGCTCTACCGCTACCCAACGCCGGGCTCCACCAGCGCTGGTTGCGAAGCAATAATAGTAGCGTAAACGGTCGTTTACGCTACTATCTGGGCTCCAGCAGCTCCAGGAGGCCGTCATGGCCGAGGCCGCCGGCGACCCCGTGGTCGGCTACGTCCGCGTGTCCACCGAGGAGCAGGGCGACCTCGGTGCCGGCCTCGAGGCCCAGCGGCAGGCCATCCTCACCACCTGCCGCGCCCGGGGCTGGCGGCTCCTCGGGCTCCACGAGGACGTCGCCAGCGGCAAAGCCCTCGCCAACCGGCCGGGCCTGGAGGCCGCCCTGGCGACCGTCCGCCGCGGCGAGGCCGGCGGCCTGGTCGTCGCGAAGCTCGACCGGCTCAGCCGCAGCGTCATTGACGCCGCCCAGACCATCGAGCGGGCCCGGCAGGAGGGGTGGAACCTCGTCGCCCTCGACCTCGGGGTCGACTTCTCCACCGCCGCCGGCACCGCCATGGCCCAGATGACTGCGGTCTTCGCCGAGCTCGAGCGCCGCCTCATCGGGGAGCGGACCCGGGCCGCCCTTGCCGTCAAGCGGGCCCAGGGCGTCCGGCTGGGCCGGCCGCCGGAGGTGACGCCAGACACGGCCGCGACCATCCTCCGGCTCCACCGCGCCCACTGGACCGCGACGAAGATCGCCCGGCACCTCGAGGCCGAGGGCGTCCCCGCCCCCCGCGGCGGCCCACGGTGGCACGTGGCCACCGTGGCCCGCCTGATCGCCCGCACCGGCGGGCGGCTCCGGCGCGGCCGGCCGCCCAGGCCCCGGGGGGCGCGGCCCTTGAGCTGAACGCAGCGCCCCCCGCTGTCGGGTCGCCGCCGTCAGTCAGGAGAGGGGGACGGTATTCGCCGACTGCTGGAAGTTGGTGCCCGAGGTGTCGTAGTTCGAGGCCACGGTGGTCCAGCCACCCAGGAAGTTCCCGTGGATGTAGGTGTCGTTGTTGGGGCCGCCGGTGATGCAGTAGGTCATCCCGGTGCCGCTCGACCAGATGTGGTTGTGGAAGACGGTCAGCTGCGCCACCGTGTCGGCGATGGAGATGCCCACTCCGCTCCCCAAGCTGTTGGCGACCACGTCGTTGCAGTTGTTGCCGGTCACGTTCACCGTCGACGAGGCCCCACTGATCGTCAGCTCTGTCCCCGTGTCGCCGGCACAGAGGTTGCCCGAGACCACACAGCCGGTCACCTGGGCGATGGCAATTCCGCCGCCCGGGTTCCCGGTGCACGTATTCCCCGAGACGTTGAGGTCTGTGTGGACGGTCCCGCTGGCAGCTGCGACGGCGATCCCGACGGTCCCGGTCGTGCTGTTCGCGGAGCAGGTGTTGTTCACCACCGAGACCAGCGAGCAGGCGGCCGTCGTCGTGGCGCTGCCCACCGCAATCTCCACCCCGGTATCGTCGTGACAATTGTTGCTGCTCACCGTGCAGTCCGAGACCGAGCTCAGGGCAATCCCCCCGCCACCGTTCCCGTACGTCTCGTTCCCCGTGATCGTGATGGCCGAATGGATCACCCCGCTCACCGAGAGGATGGCGATCCCTGGGGATGCTCCCGTCGCCGCGGCGCAGGTGTTGTTCGCGATCGTGATGTGAGAGCAGGCATTCGAGCCAGCGGCGTCCGCCACCACCGCGATATTGGTGGCATTCCCAGAGAACCAGCTCCCGGAGACCCCGCACGCGGTGGCCCCGTCGTAGAAGGCGAGGCCGATGTCACTTCCCCCGGACACCGAGAGATTGGTGGCCCGGCAGTTGCTGCACCCGCTGCCGATACTGGCCCGGACCTTGTTGTTGGTCAAGGTGAGATCGGTGAGCGTGCCGTTGGTCACATTGACCAGCGCAAGAGCCGGCCCGCTCGTGTTCTGGATCGTGAGCCCGTTGACCGCGACGCCCACCGGGGACACCCCGGACTTGATCGCGATGCCGGTGTTGGCCGCGGTTTGGTTGCTGCTGTTCCCGTCCAGGGTGCCGATGCCCTCAATCAGGATGCCCGATCCCCCCAGGGTCAGGATGTCGATCGCCACGTCGGCGGCGAGGATCACGGTCCCGTCGATGAGAAGGTGGGTGGAGGCCGGGAGGCTGAGGGTCTCGGCCTGGAGCAGGAAGGTGCCATCGGGGATGTAGCACATGCCCCCGCCGGGGTTCGGCTGGGTCACCGACGCCGCGATCGCCGAGTTGATCGCCGCGGAGTCGTCCGTGGTGCCGTTGCCCGTGGCCCCGTAGTCGAGGACGTTGTAGATGCTGGTGGCGGTCATCGCCCACCCTCCTTCACGATGCGATCGTCCATGCCCGGCCAGGCGCGCCTCATGCGATCCCCACCCAGGTCCCCGTGGCCACGGTGCAGGTGTAGATGTTCTGCCCCGCGGTCCCGCCCCCGTCCAGGCGCAGGTACAGGTCGCCCACCACGGCGGCGAAGGTGGGCGCCCCGGTGCCGGAGTAGAGGTGGCTGCCACCCTCGACCTGCAGATATCCGGTCGAGGTGATGGTGCCCAGGTTCGTGCCCAGCCCATCGTTGTTGGCCACGATGTTGCTGTTGTTGTCGACGGTGGCGGAGAGCCCGTCCCCGATCCCGCCTCGGAGAGACAGGGTGCCGTTCCCCGCTACCACCCCCGAGTTGGAGATGAGGTTGTTCTGGGTCGTGAGCGTCCCCGTACCATCGTCGAGGGTGCTGCCGCTGCCGGTGAGCAGCGTGCCGGACGGGAGGATGATGCTGGCCATCGCTACCCCTGTCGGATGCTGGCGGACACGAAGACTTGGTTGGCGGTCCCGGCCTGGGCCTGTACCGTGATCGCGGCCCCGGCGACGCTCGCCAGCGGGATCCCACTCACGTGGTAGCTCCCGACCGCCTCGCTGACCCCGTTCACCAGCACCGTGGTCTGCGCACCCCCAGCGTCGGTATAGGCCACCTGGATCGTGACCGTGGTGCTGGCGGTCACCACTCGGAAGTATGCGGAGACCAGGAACAGCGCAGCTGTGGGCGCGGTGTAGCTCACCACGGGGTCCAAGTTGGTATCGGCCAGCCCCAGCTCGACCACGCTGGCGCCCACGTCGTCGTCGTCGATGGTCGGGATGACGACGGACACCGCTCAGCCCGCCCGCAGGGTCGCGGAGACGTACGCCTGATTGAAGGCGCTGACCGTGACCGCGACCGTGATCGGCTGACCCCCAACCGCGGAGAGGACGACCCGGGGAACGCTGTAGCTGCCGACCGGCTGGGTCACGTTGTTGAAGATGGTGATGGTCTGCGACCCCGTCGCGTCGGTATAGGTCACGAGCAGGGTGATCGTGGTGGGGGCGCCGACGACCCGCACGTAGAGGTCGAGGGTGTAGAGCCCGGCGACGGGCGGGGTGGACCCGGCACTGGACGCGGGGGTGTACGTCAGGACCGTGACCGGCGTGCCGGTATTCGTCGGGTTGTAGTCGAGGATCGGAGGCACCGGGAGCGTGCCCGGCCCGAGCGTGGGACACGCGATCGCAGCCCAGTTGCCCCCGGGCTGCGCGGAGGTGAGCTGGACCGGCGCCCCGCTGTTGTTGCCGATCACGGCCTGGTCCTCGGTCAACGTCAGCGCCTGCGTCCCCAGGGTCGCCCCGTCGGCGGTGGTGGTCACCGTGTTGCCCGTGAGGGTGAAGCCGGCCAACAGGAACGGGTCGGCGAGCGCCGCGGTTTCCGTGGCGACCCCCGTGTCATCAAAGACGTTGCCCGTGATCACGAGTGCCGGGGTGCCCCGTCCGCCAGTCCCGCTGCCGTCGTCGATGGCTACCGCGCCGGAGTTGCTGTTGTTCCACAGCTGGATCGTATTCCCGGAGAACGTCAGGTAGGCATCCCCCGGGATTTGGGTGCTGTAGCCGATCTTGAGGGCCGTGCTGATGGACTCGAAGACGTTCCCCACGATGGTCCAATATTGCTTCTCGGCCACCGTGGTCGTGTCCCCGATGCACGCCACGGACGCGTCCTCGCAGAACAGATTGTTCACGACACTGACCCCATGGGCACTCCCCAGCGTGGCGCAGTTGATCCCGCCGCTGGCATTGCCAAGGCCGAAGCGGTTGCCGGCAATGAGAACGTCATCGTGGGTGCCCACCCACTGGATCGCAGCGGTAGGCCCGGGGGTCAGAGCGTCGTTCCCCAGGAAGCGATTGCCGGTGATGCGGGTGTAGCCGATCGCGGTGCTCGGGACGCCTAGGAGCTGGATCGCCGTCGTGTAGACCTGAAACTTGCAATCCTGCACGGTGCATTCGGTTCCCGAGATCGCGATGGTCGGACCGAGGACGGCCCCTGAAGAGAATCCCAGGTTGCGGATCGTGATGCCCTGGGCTGTCAAGGTGAAGAGCGTCGTGGCCGCGCCGTTGTTCAGGAGCGTGCAGAGGTCGGCGTCATCGCCGAAGATCAGCAGCCCGGCGGTGTCGATCCTCCAGCCGTAGGCGAGGTTATAGGTGCCGGGGGGGACGTAGACCGCCAGGGTGTTCGTCTGCGCGTAGGCGATGGCATTGACAAAGGCCGCACTGTCGTCGGTCGTGCCATCCCCGGTCGCGCCAAAGTCCTGGACCGACACCCAGCCGGGCGCCAACACCTTGGTCGCGGCCGGCACCGTCACCGCCGTGCCGAAGGCGTACGCGCCCACCTGCGGCGCCCGCGCCGCCGTCCCGATCGTCGTCGGCCCGCCGACGATCGGGACGCCATTGTCCGTCTGCTGCACGTTCAGCCCGGAGATGTCATAGTTGGTCGGCGCGATCGCCCAGCCCCCGATCCAGAGCCCGTGCATCATCACGTTGTTGTTCGGGCCACCTTGAACTCCGTAGTTCATCTGCCCCGTGGTGGACCACATCAGGTTGTGGGAGTCCGCCAGCCGTCCGGTTCCACGAGGCACCCACAGGTCCGACGCGGAGCTATCAGCGGTGTCGTGGAGGACGCCATTGATAGTATTGCCGTGCTTGTGCAACTGCGTCACGAGAGCCCCAACAGCAATCCCCGCTCCCCGGTCGCTGCTGCAGTGGTTCCCGTCGACCGTGCAGTTGCTCACTCCAGAGACGAGGATACCATTCCCCGCATTGCCATTGGTCACGTTCTGCGCCACCATCACATTGGAGTGAAGTGCCACAGGCGCGTTCCACGGCACCCGGATGGCGATCCCGCTTCCCCCAACCCCGGCCCCGTAGCACTTGTTGCCGGTCACCGTAATGTTGCTGCAGCCCCAATAGGAACTCGCCGCCGGGCCATCGTCGCCGATCACGATCTCGTCGCCGAGGTCCCCCGAGCAGTGGTTGCCAGCAATCATGCACGTGTCCGTGGTCGTAACCTGGATCCCGCCACCCCTGCGCGACTTGCCGTCGCCATTGTTGTATACGTGATTGTTGAGAATGTGAATGTTGGAGTGCGTGATCGGCGTGCATGCCTGGGACGGATCGCTGGGGTCCGGACAGGTGTTGGCCCGCACCGCGATCCCGGGATTGACCTTGGCCGCGAAGCAGTGGTTGCCCACGATCCGAATCCCGCTCGAGGGCACGGGATTGGAATCACTCAGGATGCCGATGTTTAAATTGTTGTCCGACAGGTAGCTGTTGGAGATCGACGAGTCGACCACCCCGTTATAAAAGGCGAAGCCATAGTCATCCGTCCCGGTGATGGTGAGCCGCTGGGCATGACAATTGGTCGCCGTCGGCCCGCCCGCTACTGAGGCGAACTGGTTCGCGACGTGGCAGTTGGTGATAGTCAGGCCGTCAAGGTGCACATTGCTCGCGCCGACAATGTTCACCCCATTGGCGGTGAAGTTTTGGATCGTGAGCCCCGTCACGGTGATGCTATTGTATCCGGTGCCGTTCGGTGTCGCGATGCCGGCCTGCGATTTGGCCAGTGAAGCCAGCTTCTGACCCCCATAGTTCCCATCGAGGGTGCCACTCCCACCGATGAGAACACTGGATCCCACAATGCTGAGTAGCACCGGACAGTTAGTCGCGTTGTCTACGAGTTTGAGCTTGCCATCGATGATCAGATGGCACCCCTGGGGAATGACAAGCGGCAAGCTGATGGGGTAAACGCCAGCGCCCACGTAGCACACCCCACCGCCAACAGCGGGCGGCGCACCCGAGGTCGGACTGCCAGGGCTGCCGACCGACGCATCTATCGTGCTCTGGATCGCGGTCGTATCATCCGTCGACCCGTTGCCGGTAGCCCCATAGTCGAGCGCGTTGTAGATCGACGTGGCAGTCACGCCTACCCCCTATACACGGACAGCCAGCCGCTGCAATGCGTGGCGAAGTAGCCAGGCTGCAGACCCTGTGCCCCACCGCCCGTCCGTCTGCCGGTGACATGGTCATCTGCCGGTGACATGGACGTTACCTCAAGGGGGCCTACCCACCAGCATCCGTCAGCAGAAGGTGATCGGATCGTTACAATGTGTCAGAGTTGCGCTTGGGCTCGCGGGAACGCGGGCAGACGCGCGCACGATGCCGAAGGTCGGCATACACTCGGGGTGGGCTTGGCTGAGTGAAGCTAGTCAGTCCAGATTCATGGCCTGCCAGAGGACGATCATTCGCCCATGGTAGACCCGTATCAAATGCTCGTACAAGCCGCCGCCCCCTACACCCGCATCGTCCACATAGAAGCTGCCATCGGGGTCGGGAGCAAGGAACGACGGTGCAAATGGTTGCTGGCCCAATGATGCGGGAAAGCGGTAGGCAACAGCTGCCTTGAGCCCCGTAAGCTGGAGGAGCTCACTGCCCGCAATTGCAAGCAGCTTCCCATTGCTCGCGGCTTGCAAGGATCCTGGCGCTGCTCCGGAGGGAGGCACGTGGGCACGGGCGACATAAGTCGCCGGCCCTGAGGCATGCAACACGTAGATGGATCCGCCTTCGAGGGTTAGCCAGACATAGATGGTCTGGGCCCGTGGTACCGCTACGGCCCCAACGACCGAAACCGGCACCTGACGATGACTGCGCGTCTCATACGTGAGTGGGAGCGCCACAACGTAGCCGGACGGCAAGAGCGTCAGGAGCTGGGTGGCGTCACTCAGATAGAGTTGGCCGCTCGGACTGAAGGCGAGGGATAGAATGGGGCCCAACGACGCTTGGAGAGCCGGGATCCCGCCATCGGCGGGTGTGTCGGTTGTCGCCGTTGGGGGTGGGATCGTGCCGCCACCAACCACAGTCACGATCTTGCCGGACGCATTTACCATCCGTACCCGGGAGCCATCCGCGATGTATAACAACCCCCTTGGGGAGAAGGCGATGTCGTAAACTTCGGAAAGTCTGGCATCAACTGCGGGACCACCATCTCCCGAAAAGCCGCTCAAGCCATTGCCGGCCACGTCATAGTAGTCGCCGTTAGGCCTTCGCACCACCACCATGTTTTCGGGTGTCTCTGCGATGTACAAACGCCGGTCTGGGGCCACCGCTAGGGCGTCGGCGTGGACCAGTCCCACTGGCTTGCCAGTCGGAATTGGAGGTGGCGGGGTGCGGGGGGCAGGCCGGTGGCTGCCCGCAAGCACTCCTGTGCCCGGCCCAAACCTGGTAACCAGGCCCAGGACAATCAAGAGAGCTACGACGAGAGTCAGCCGGAGACCACGGAACCTCCGAATCCCCCGATGCTGACCACGGCCGCTTGGATGTGACATAGGTAAGCTCGGAGGATCATAGCGCACTCGTGGCGAATCTCAGCCACGTGGTGTATGAGCACTCGTCCGCTGGCCCGTGGGACAAAGCGGGACTACTGTCATTTCTGTGGGGGAGATAGGAGGACGCACGGCCCCTGGTCCGTACGATCTCGGGTATTGAACGCCGTGGATCGTCTGGAGGACAGGAGCACATGCATCCGATCCGAGTATGGGGTGTGCCCAGCCAAGGGCCGATCGACCAGCGGGTGGGAGTCCCGCCCGGGCAAGCCGCGAGAGGAGCCCGGTAGTCAACCTCCGGCGTCGAAGCGAGGGGAGGCGAAGCTGCAGGCCGTAACGAGAGTGAACTCTGCCGCGTCGAAACGTATCCCCGTGAGTGGCCGAGCGGGCCGAGCTTTGCCCATGCAGGCGAAGGCAGTAGTCCGGGCCTGGGATTCTGGAGCAGCCCGGAACCGCTCCAGCGTAGTTGTGGCCGGGACCACAGTGTGCAACCACGTCAGCTCGGGTCCGGCGCCCGCCCCCACGTGGTCGATCGTGATCTGCAGCTCTCGGAGCTACTGGCGCCCCGCGTCGGCCGCCGCCGCCCGGGCGTCGGCGAAGGCCCGTCCAGCGGATCCGGTCCCCTGAAAGCTGGTCCCGGCTGCTGGAGCCGGCGCTGGGTCGCCCCCCGACGCCAGGCCATCCGCGCCGGGACAGGCACCCGTGTGGACCTGGCGACACAGCGGACACGCCAGCGGCGTCGGTGCGGGCGCCGAGCCCGCCGGGTGCAGGAAGGTGTCCTCTGCCAGGCAAACGGCGGGCGGCGGGCGATCAGCGGTGCCCCAGCCACCCTCGCCCTGCTCGGGGTCCTGGTACTCCCAGACCCCGTTGCGCACCCCGGCGGCGACGAGATTGACCAGCTGGGCCCAGTCGAGGACCAGCTTGAGGTCGGTCCGCCGAGCGAAGGCTCTCACCAACTCATTGGTCGGCTGAGGGGTCTCAAGGACGGCGCCGAGCTTCGTACGGATGTAGCCCGGGTCCAGCGGTTTGTTGCCACTGGCGAGCGTCTTGTCCATGGCGGCGAGCCGCTCGAGGATCGCCGCGGTCTGGTTGGGTTGCACGCTCGCCGTCGTGACGACGTCCAGCTCGATCGGCTCCAGGCCGCCCGGACCCGGCACGTACAGGAGGTTGACGTGGTTGCACACCGCCACCCGGGCCTCCAGGGCCGAGGTCTTCGCCCGGTCCTTGACCTCGGCGCGCTTGTCAGCGGAGAGAGCGGCCAGCGTGTCACCGTTCGCCGCCAGGGCCTCCAGGGCCAGGTGCCGGCGGACCGCCCGCACCATGGCCTCGTGGGAGGCGGCGGCCGGTGCGAGGAACACCAGCCGATTGCGGTACTCGCGCACGCCGCCCGCGGGCGTACGCTAGATTGGCGTCGTCACCCGGAGCGAGCACCGCCCCGAACAGCTCGCCCGCTGCCACGCCGGGGACGTCCCGGGTGAGCGAGTACAGGTAGGCTGCGGTGGCGAGCCGGCGGGCGTACGGGGACCCCATGCGTTCGTCCACCTGCTCGGCGTGGGCAGGCGGGCTCCCCGCCTGCGAGACGACGTCGGCGCGGATCACCGGCTCGAACAGCGGCCGCTCGAGGCGGCTGGACAGCTCCTCGGCCACCACCCGGTCGGCCAGGTCAATGTGGTGCAGGTGGATGAGCTCGACCCCGTCGGGCTGGATCTCCCACAGCCGGCGCACGACCCGGGCCAGCAGCCTCAGCGCGCCGCGGGTGCGCTGGAAGTTGGGGATGGTGGAGAGCCGCTTGTCCAAGACCCGGACTAGGCCAGGATGGAACGGGTACGTGCGCGCCACCTCGGTCGCCCAACCGGCCCCCGTCATGGCGTCCGGGAGGTCCAGTCCCTGAGCCGCGGCGGCGTCGGCCGCAGCGGCATAGCGCTCGGCGGCGGCCCCGCCAACCCCAGGGTCCAGCGGCTCGAACAGGCGCCGGGTGAGGATCCGCGGCAGGTCGGCTTCCTCGCTCGGTCGCAGCACCACCTCCTTGCGAGCCAGCAGGGATCGGGCCTGTCCGACCGCTTCCAGGACCGCCGCGGTGTCCTCGCCGAACGCATCGGACACCTCGCTCGTGGTGATGACCAGCGCAGCCTGCGGCAGGCTGTCGACGGCCTCCATGAGGGCCATGAGAAAGGACGTCGTCTGCTGGGCGAGGGTGCTCCCTGCCACCGCCTTGCCCCGGGCCGTCAGGTAGTAGCGGGCGATCTCATCGATCAGGACCAGGGCGGGCTCCCTTCCGAGCACCCGCCGCAGAGCGGCCGCCCCCGGGGCGGTCAATCCCTCATCGTCGGCTCGAACCTGCTCGTAGCCGGCTCGGCGCCCGATCTGCAGAGCGAGGTACCCCCACGGGGTCGAGGGGCATACCCCGTCCAGCTCGGGAAAGGTGGTTGCCCCGGCCGTGGTCCCCACGAACGCCCCGATTCGGTCGATGGGGTGGGCCGGCAGGAGGTCGGGATCCATGAACTCACGGGCCGCGGCCCGGTCGAGGTGGCCCCGGGCAGCGTAGTAGAGGGCGATCAGGTTGTGGGTCTTCCCCCCGCCGAGGTTGGTCTCCAGGCGGATGACACTGGCGCCATCAGGCTTCCCGCCCCCCAGGCGCCCGAGGGCCTCGTTCAGCAATGTGCGCAGGCCGCCGGAGGGGTAGGTGCTGGTGAAGAAGGCCGCGGGCGTGGCGTAGGTGCCCTGAGCAGTCCCGGCGACGACCTCCTCCAGCCCGGCCGCGAAGCGGGCCTCCGTCAGCTCGCCCTTCAACACGTCGTCCCGCGGGTGGACCACGTCGAAGAACGTGCTCACTGCGCCCCTCCCATGGACCACCGCGACGGCACGGCAGCTGGGAGCTACGACCACACGCGGGGACCGTTCGGTGACCGACGGTCCGCTCCACCTGGCGCAACCTCCCGGCCCGGAGCAAGGATCACGGCTTCTCCCCCTTTCCGAGCGGCAGCCGCATCTGCGGCTCGGTCCGCCGGAGATGCTCGCGGAGCGCCTCCCGGACGATCGCCGACATCGGGACATGCTGGCGGTACGACGCCTCCCGGAGGCGCTCGTACAGCGGCTCCGGGAACGTGATGGGGAGTCGGGTCGTCCTCTCCCCCTCCTCCCCATTAGGCGGCGGTGATGGCATGGTCTGCATGATATCACAGACTCACGGCATCACTAGCGCAGGTAGCATCACGCATGCATGATCGCCCTACCGCGTTACTTACCGCTTGCATGCATGCGTTACTGATGCTAGGCTCTGACCGATGCCGCGGATCGTCACCGTCGCCGCCGCCAAGGGCGGCGTGGGCAAGACCACCCTCG
>DATKRN010000075.1:0-3535 GCA_035532155.1 Verrucomicrobiia bacterium
GCATGGTTTCCAGTGATGTACGAGCGGTGGCACGGCACGCATTGGGGCTACGGTCCCTTTGGCCGTGTGGTGGGCGGGGGCGGCCCTGGGTACCGCACCTACTCCCTCCTGGCGGCGACCGTGGAGACGAGCGTGGCGCACGATGTGGCTTTCTTGGTGGTGGCGGCCGCTCGGCTCCGGCGATCCGATCTGAGATGGGCGATGGAGTGGGAAAGTCTGGTGCCGCCCCGCGGGAAGGCGACACGGGGCCGCCGCGGGTACTACGACCGGGCGATGGGGCGGCCGGGGCTGGACCCAGTGCAGTACGCGGGCATGGTGGTGAGGCGATCCGTGTTCACGCGCGAGGTTCTCGACAAGATGGCGGCCATCCGTCCACTCGAGACGCTGGTCGACCTCTACCAGGAACTCCTAGCGGCGCAGGATCTCGGAGCACTTTCGGAGCCGGCCCCCGTCCCCGAGGCGGAGGTGGGGGACCAGGCACCGCCTGCCCCTGACCCCGCGACCTTCGCCAGCCCCTACTATCCCCTGCGAGAACAGGAACCTGGGGCACCACTCCCGGCTCCGCACCTCGTCCGCATCGTCTCCGCCTTCAGGGCCTGCGGGTGGTTCGCGTGGGCGGGGGCCCGAACCGACACGGAGCTGGCGGGAGCCCTCGCCGCGACCTGGGAAGCGGTCGAGGAGGAGCCGCTCGCCACCTCGGACGGCGAACTCGACTGGCAGCTGGTGGTCCTCGATGGCCGGCGGACCCTCTGGACCGACATCGAGGCGGGGACGGTGCAGGAGGCGATCGGCTACCGTGCGCTCCTCCAGACGCTGGCGGACCTCAGCGGGGACGCGCTCACGGTGCGCCGCGTCCGCGAGGACTGGGACGCGGTCCCCGACTGGGTGGTCCTCACCGCCACGACCAGCGCCGGCCGCCGGACCGTGCGGCTCCCCGATGGCTTGGACATGATCGACCCGGGCCTGGTGCTCGCGGTGAACCGCTGGCTTCGGCCGACTGGGGTGCAGTTCTACTTCCTCGACACCGGGGGGCAGATGGCGATCGTGACCCGGGCCACGGAGGCCGAGCGCCAGGCGCTCCAAGCGGCACGGCCCATCCGGCTCGACACCACTCCCCCCCCGTGGTGGCTGGCGGTTCGCGACCAGTAGGGGCGCGGGTGAGGCGTTGGGCATGGGGTCGCACGACCGGTGCCGGTCGGACCCTGCGTGGAGACCGGAAGTCGCAGCCGCCGGCCGGTCTGGGGCGCGGACAAGGGACCGGGGGACCGCGACGTGCGCCCCGGACGTGAAGGTCGGGTCCGGGCGGCCGTCTCAGGGCCGTTGGACCCGAACCAAGGTATCCCGGGCACCGTCATCTGTCTGCAGAGCCCGAAGTGACAGCATACTAACACGAGCTGAAGTAGGGCGACCTGGAGTAGGATGGGAGCATGCCAGCCCGGATCCGACCTAACGCAGAGCAGCGGGATGGGCGGGCGCTGGCGCACGACACGCTGGCGGAGATCCGGATCCGCGCCGTGCAGCGCGTGGTGGACGGAGGCGAGAGCCCCGAGCTCGTGATCCGCACGCTCGGGTTCCACCGTTCGGTGATGTACGAACGGTTGGCTCGATTTCGGAAGGGGGGCGTGGCCGCGCTCGGCGCTCAGCCCATCCCCGGCCGGCCGTGCAAGCTGACGGCGGCGCAGCTGCGCACCCTGGTCCGACTCCTCGACGGGAAGAATCCCCTCCAGCTGCGCTTCCAGTTTGCCCTGTGGACTCGGGCGATGATCCAAGAGCTGATCTGGCGGCAGTTCGAGGTCAGCTACAGCGAGAGCGCTGTCGGGCGTCTGCTGCGGCGGCTCGGCTACACGCCCCAGTGCCCGCTGTTTCGGGCCTATCAGCAGGACCCCGAGGCGGTCCAGCGGTGGCTGGACACGGCGTATCCGGCGATTCAGCGCCTGGCCCGCACGGAGGGCGCCACCATCTACTTCGAAGACGAGGCGGGGATCCGGTCCGATCACCACGGCGGGACCACCTGGGTGCGACGCGGAGAGACGCCCATCGTTCGGACGACGGGAGCGCGCTTCGCGCTCAACATGCTGTCGGCGATCGCGGCTCAGGGGCAGATGCGCTTCATGGTCACCGACCAGCGCGTCAACGCGTCCGAATTCCTGACGTTCCTGACACGGCTGCTCCACAACCAGGACGGCCCGGTCTTCCTCATCGTGGATGGCCACCCGAGCCACCGCGCCCACCTCGTTCGGGACTACGTCGCGACGACCAATGGTCGCCTGCGCCTGTTCTATCCGCCGTCCGACTCTCCCGAACTGAACCCCGATGAGTGGGTTTGGCGGCACGTGAAGACGCAGCGCGTGGGGCGGCAGGTCATCACCGGTCCGGCCCAGCTCGATCAGCTGGTCCATCACGCTCTCCGCCGACTCCAGCGGGTGCCCCAGGCCGTGCGCGGCTTCTTCTACGCGCCCGACCTCCGCTCCGTCCTCCGCGGAGTCGGCTAACCAACGCTCGCCTTAGTACAGTGGCGCGCGTATTGCAAGGACAACCAGGATCCGCTCATCCACTGCATCGACTGGAAGACGAAGGACGACACGTGGCAGGCCGCTGAGGCGCAGGTTGTAAGGACCACTGGGGGTGCACGCAACGCGTGTCGCAACGGTCAAGGGCGGGTGCGCTTCGCGGACGTGTACAGTCTCGATGACAAGCAGATGATGGAAGTGAAGACCGGGCGACCGAGTGCGAACACGTTCATTCTGGACCAGATTGCTGCGGACAAGAGCATCGTGACCGCGAAGCTGGTCCAGGGTGCTAATCCGAGCGTTGATAAGCCGACTCACTTGACGATGATTCAAAGCGCGGGTGCCCGCAGAGAGCACAGGGCCTGTCGGTCTACTAACGCTCGTTTTAGTAAGGGCGGCTCCCTTCTGCCAGTGGACGAGGTGAGCTGGGACTTCATGCCGAATGCCGCCGGAGTGACCACGGCGTCGAAGAAGTTGCTCGAGGCATTGCACACTGCGGGGATCCCGATTGTGGTGTTCATCGACGGCAACACGCCGTGCGGAGCGGCGCCGATCGTGGGATGCCGCGTTCCGGTCGAGGACCTTCCGCCGGGGGCGGGGGCGTGACATCGTCCGTGTGGATGCCGGAGCCGGGGGAGCCCCCACCGCCAGGGCCGCTGCCCCGAACCGTAGACGTGCCACGCCTGCCGTCCCCGAGTGAAGGGGCGTCGAGCGTGCCGTATCCGCTCCTCGACCTGCCGTTTCCCGCCTATTGCCTGAACGGGGGGTATCACTCCCTGACGTCCGAGGCCGAGGCACAGACCTATCAGGCGTGGCTGGCGGAGACGGAGCCGCGTCGGGTGCCGGTGGTCCTCCGGTTCCTCGCGTCGGCGGGCGCGCCGGTACCGGATCCGACCGCTCCCGAGCGGGACCTTCCAGCGCTGGAGGCGTGGCTCAAGGCATGGTTTCCAGTGATGTACGAGCGGTGGCACGGCACGCATTGGGGCTACGGTCCCTTTGGCCGTGTGGTGGGCGGGGGCGGCCCT
>DATKRN010000076.1:0-23648 GCA_035532155.1 Verrucomicrobiia bacterium
CTGCCCCGGCGCCAGACTTCGGCCACCGCAGTGGTGTCGATCTCGTACTGGTAGAACTGGGGCTCCTCCATCGGGGCGGTCTCGGCGTCGGCCTCTCCCCGGGTTCGGCCTGCGTTCGCGTGGCGGAGGATGTTGAGCCCCTCCGCGAAGGCGGCCATCATCCCGTACTCGATCCCGTTGTGGACCATCTTCACAAAGTGCCCCGCCCCGTTGGGGCCGCAGTGCAGGTACCCCTGCTCCGCCGGCTCGGCGGCACCCTTCCGCCCGGGGGTGCGGGGCGCCGCGGCGAGGCCGGGGGCGATCGTGGCGAAGATGGGCTCGAGGTGGCCGACGACGTCAGCCTCACCTCCGATCATGAGGCAGTAGCCGCGGTCGATCCCCCACACGCCGCCGCTTGTGCCGCAGTCGATCAGGTGGATGCCGCGACCGGACAGCTCCGCGGCTCGCCGGATATCGTCCCGGTAGTACGAGTTGCCGCCGTCGATGATCGTGTCCCCCTCGTCCAGATGGGATGCCAGATCGGCGATGGTCGTGCCCGTCACCTCGCCGGCGGGCACCATCACCCACACGGCCCGGGGCCGCGACAGCTTGGCGACCAGGTCGCTGAGCCCCCGCGCCCCGGTCGCGCCCTCCGCCTCCAACCTGACGATGGCGTCGCGCTCGCGGTCGAACACCACGCAGGCGTGCCCGTCCCGCATCAGGCGTCGCACCAGGTTCGCCCCCATCCGTCCGAGCCCAACCATGCCGAGCTGCATCGGGGTCGGTGTTGCCATTGGCTGCCCTCCTGGATTCCGGGGAGACCTGGCCTGCGCCGGCGCGATCCCTCGCCGGGGTCCCATGGTCGGGTGCCATTGTCCACCGCCGAGCCGGCCCGCGGCCGGGATCGGGGTGACCTCTGGTCCGCTCCGGCCTGCGGGTCCGGTGGGTCGCGGGCACCCGCTGGGCTGACCCGGGTGGGCGTCGTCGGGGTGGGCGACCCCCGCCGCCACCCCTTGCGGTCCCGCCACCTCGGCCCCACCCGGCGCGATGAGGCACCTCACGGATGGGAGCCGAGCGGTGGTCCGCTCGACCGCCCCCGCGCGCTCCGCCCGCGCCCCGGGCCGGCGCCGGCCAGCGGTCCCGCGGGCATGCGCGGCGGGTGCTCCGGCCCGGAGCTCGAGCGGCCGATGGGCACCGGTGTGACACCATCCCTGGCGGAGAGTGCCTGGGTGACCACGCCGATCGCGACGCCGCCTCCCTGGGCCCGGCTGGCCGCACTCGGGTACGATCGGCTTGCCGACGGGCCAGAGCGGCGCCTGCTGGGCGGGCTGCGCCACCAGCTGCTGGCCTCGGCCCGGGGCCGGACCCTGGACTTAGGCGCGGGGACGGGGGCGAACCTACCGCACTACCCGGTGCCCCCTGTCACCCAGCTGGTCCTGGTCGATCGCTCAGCGGCGATGCTGACCCGGGCCAGGGAGCGGGCGCGCCGGCTGTCGCTCCCCGTCGAGCTGCTGCAGGGGCGCGCTGAGCGGCTTGCCCTCCCCTCCGCCAGCATCGACACGGCGGTGGTCACCCTGGCGCTCTGCACCATCGAGTCGCCCGACCAGGCGCTGCAGGAACTACGGCGCGTGCTGCGGCGCGACGGTCGGCTGCTGGTGCTGGAGCATGTGCGCGCCGCCGACCCGGCGCTGGCACGCTGGCAGGACCGGCTGGCGGGTCCGTGGCGCCTGCTCGCGGCCGGGTGCCACCCCAACCGCGACACCCGCGGGGTGATCGAGGCGGCGGGATTCAGGTTCGAGTCGATCAGCCTGCGCCGTCACCGGGGGATTCCGCTCGCGATCCTCCAACCCCTGCTGGTCGGGCTGGCGCGCGACCCACAGCCGGGCCCCGGCGCCACCGGCTGAGGTCCCGTCCCCGCGTCGGGTGCTCGCCCGCTTGACCGGGGCGCCCCGCTTGGCTACGATGCCGCGCGTGTCAGGCAGGCCGGAGGCGAACGGGGTGTCGCTCGGGCCTGCCCGCCGGGTGGGGCGGGTGGATGCGCCGCTTGGGGACCGGTGATCGGGGACCCGCCGATCTCCGCGCCGGGGTCTGCGCCGCTCCCCTCCGATGACCCGATCCTGGTCGTGGACGGTCACAACGACCTTGCCTGGGCGCACCGGACCGCCTTTGGAGGAGACCTCGACCGGGCAGATCCCGGCGGCCCGCTGCCGTCGCTCCACACCGACATCCCCCGCCTCCGTCAGGGCGGCGTCGGGGGCCAGTTCTGGTCCGTGTATGTCCCTGCGGAGCTGGACGGCCCGGCCGCGGTCCTGGCGACCCTGGAGCAGGTTGATTTCGTGCATCGTCTGGTGGCGCTCCATCCGGAGACGTTTGCGCTCGCGGGGTCGGCCGCCGCGGTCGCCGCCGCGATCGCCCAGGGCAAGATCGCCTCCCTGCTCGGGGCCGAGGGCGGCCACTCCTTCGGGGAGTCGCTGGGGGTGCTGCGGAGCCTGCATCGGCTCGGCGTCCGCTACCTCACCCTCACCCACAATCGCAACGTCCCCTGGGCTGATTCCGCCACCGACACTCCGCGACTGCGCGGGCTCTCCGCTTTCGGGACCGCGGTGGTGGCCGAGATGAACCGGATCGGCATGCTGGTCGACTGCAGCCACACCGCCGCGGCGACGGCGGAGGCGGCGATGGGGGCGAGCCGAGCGCCCGTGATCTTCAGCCACTCCAACTGCGCGGCCCGCTGCGACCACCCCCGCAACGTGTCGGACGCGCTCCTGACCCAGCTGGCCGGCAACGGTGGTGTGATCATGCTGACGTTCGTCCCCGCCTTTCTGACACCGTCGGCAGCTGCCTGGCGCCACGGGCTGCATGAGGCGCTGGCCGCCAGCGGGCTGCCCGAGGAGGGGGAGCAGGCCCGGGGTGCCCGCGCGGCGTGGACCGCCGCTCATCCTCCGCCGGCGGTGACGGTGGCCGATGTCGCCGACCATGTCGAGCACGCGCGCCAGGTGGCGGGAGTCGACCACATCGGAGTGGGCGGCGACTTTGACGGCACCGACCGGCTTCCCGACGGACTCGGCGATGTCGCCGCCTATCCTCGCCTCTGGGACGAGCTGCGGTCGCGCCGATGGTCGCCGGCGGAGCTGCGCCAGCTCGCCAGCGGCAACATCCTGCGGGTGCTGCGCGCGTCCGAGGAGGTCTCCAGCGGGCTCAGCGCGACCTGATGGTGGCGGCGGCGCGCTCCTGGCGCAGGCGCCAGCGGCGCACCCGGGATCCATCTCCGCCCGGCACCAGCCAGTTGGCGGCGAGCTGGGCCGCCGCGATCAAAACGAGCCAGAATGCCATCTCGGGAACCAGCAACGCGCCCAGCAGCCAGACCACGGTCTCCGCCAGCGGGCCGAGCTCCCACGCCCGCAGCAGACTGGGCAGCGGTGCCCGGCTGGGATCGAAGCGCCAGCCGACGCCCTGCCAGCGCACCGAGGGGTGCACCTCGACTCCCGCCAGGCGCAACCCGACCGCGTGAGAGCCCTCGTGGGCGACCAGGGCGGCCGCGGCGACCGCCACTGCTCCCCACCAGAGGCTGCCCAGCAGCATCATCACCGTGAGGGCCGCCGTGAGGGCGGCCCACCTCCACGCGCTGGGCATGGCTCCCTCCTTCTGGTAGCCGATGCGATCCCACATCGAGCGTAGCGCGGGGCGGCGGAATCTGCCAGCGTCGCGATCGGTGCGGTCGGCCGGGGGCCGACGGGCACCCGCCACTGGTCGACGCCATCGACCTGGAGCGGGGCGGACCCGAGCAGGCGACCGACCAGCTGCTGCACCGCGGCGCGATCCGGCATCGGCCCGGCCACGACCACCGTGACGTCCCACTGCCGCAGGGTTCGCAGCAACCGGCGGCGCTGCTCGGGGGAGAGGCTGACGGACGCGCCCCGGGCGGCGGCCAGCAGATCCCGGCGGAGGGCGCCGCCTCCCCCGAAGGCGGTGGCCACGCCGCCGGCGCCGGCCTGGATCGCATACCCCCACGGAGATCGGAAGCGGAGCCCGGCCACCGCCTGCCACAGCATCGCGTCGAATCCCACCAGGTGGCTCGGAGGCGGGAGCACCGCGACCACGGCGCCGACCGGCAGGCGGCGGACGCCGGCCCCGGTGAAGTAGCGGGGGATGGGGAGCACCAGTCGCGGCAGCGCGCCCGCGGGCAGCAGGGGTAGCACGATCGCGACCGCCGCGGCGGTCGCCGCCGGCACCCGCAGGCCCGAGCGCTGGGACCGCAGCCGGTCGCAGATCAAGGCGGCGCAGAGCCCGGCGCCGAGATAGGCGAAGGGGGCGATTCGGCTCGGGACCAGCAGGCGGTACACCGGCAGGTGCAGCAGCAGGATCCAGGGAAGCGGCACCGGGAGCGCGCGCCCGGCGACGTGGAGGTCGGGGCCGAGGCTGAGCACGGTCGCGGCCCCGAAGAGCAGGAGCCCCGCGCGCGCCCACGGCTCGCGTCGCCACTGGGCCCCAGTTCCGAGCACCGCCGCCAGCAGCCCCACCCCCATGTACACCGTCGCCTCGCCGAACCACCCGGTGAGGTGGGCGGTCACAGCGCTCGCTGCCGCCGGGTCCAGCAGCTGGCCGGGGCGGGGCACGGCCAGGCCGACCAGGTCGGCGACGTCCTGGTGGGGGTTGAGAAAGCCGTGGACGATCCCGATCGACGGCCCGTGGAACGCGACCAGCAGCGGGACCGCGGCAGCCACGGCGAAGGTCACGACGGCCGTCAGGCCCGCCGGCACCACCGCTCGTCCGGCCCCGCCGGTCCGGTGCCGGGCGCCCACCAGGACGGCGAGGGTCGCCAGCGCGCTGAGCAGCATCAGGTCGGCGAAGATCTCCTGACTGACGAGGAGCTGGCCGGCAGCGAGCACGCCGAAGGCCGCTCCCGCCCTGAGCGGCCGGCGCCCGTCCCCGACCAGCCCCTCGGCCAGGACCGCGAGCGTGATCGGGACCAGCCACAAGCTGACAAGGAAGAGGTGCCCGGCGGCCGCCTGGGCGATCGACCAGGGCGAGAAGCCGAACACCAGTCCGCCCACGAACGCGCTGGCGGAGTGGCGGGTCACCCGCCCCAGCGCGATCGCCGCGGTCCAGGCCGACAGCGCGAACGCGGCGGTCATCCCCAGGTCGTACGCGGTGCCCGCGCCGAGGGTGAGGGTGACCGGCGCCAGCAGCACCCCGATCAAAGGAGCGGCGTTGTTCCACATGAGGGAGATCGGGTGGCCAGCGGGGGAGAGGGCGCCCGTGACCAGGGGGGCGTGGAGGTGGGAGCAGGCGAAGCCGACCCAGGCGAGGAACCAGGTCGCTTGGACCACATCGGACGGCTGACCACCGACCAGGCCCCGACCGTGGCCGAACCAGACCGCCGAGGTGAGCGCGACCGCCGCGACGAGATAGGCCGCGAGCATCAGCAGGGGCGCTCGCCTGCCGGTTCCCGGGCGCGGGCTCCGGCCGCCATCGGGCGCGGCGGAGCGGTGGGGCCCCAGACCCGGGAGCATGGGTGACGCCGGCCGCGATCCGGCTCAGCCGGCGGGGCCGTCGGGGGCGGTTCGCGGCGAGACCCCGATGTCCAGGGTCAGCCAGCCGCGGCTTCCCAGCGGCCCGGTGGCGAGGAGGCGGTAGTAGCCCGCGATCGCCAGCCTCACCGTGACCGCGCCGCCTCCGCGGGTCAGGTCGACCACCCGCGGGAACCCCGGCGGCACCGCGACCCCGGCGGGAGGCAGCAACCGGAGCCGCACCCTCCCGGTTCCCCGCGGATCCTGCACCAGTCCCGCCGTGTTCAGGTGCAGGTGCAGGCGCAGCGGCTGGCCGGGTGCCACCGGCCCGGGGTCGGCCAGGGTGTTCGCTCCGAGGATGTCGATCGTATCCAGCGGGATCGGCGGCAATCGAGGTGGAGGCAGGGGGTGCTGGCTCATGTCGAACACCTGGGCGAGGTCGCTCTGACGAGCCGCGAGGGCGTCCAGGGGGGGCAGGCCCCACAAGTGTGCCATGAAGGCGAGCACCGAGAGGTTGGTGGTGGTCGTCCCCACCACCCCCGGGCGCACGAAGGGCGACACCACCACCATCGGCGTCCTGGTCCCGTAGCCGAAGGGCGTCACGATCGGGGGCGCAACGTGGTCCCAGAAGCCGCCGCCCTCGTCGTACGTGATGAAGATAGCGGTGGAACGCCAGTACCGACTCTGGGCCACCGCCCGCACCAGCTGTCCCAGCCAGAGGTCGCCCTCCTCCACGTCCTCGGGGGGCTCTTCGCTGTACCCCACCCCGGGGCGGATGAACGCGAAGTCCGGTAGCCGGCCCCGGCTCAGGTCCTGCAGGAACCGACTCGTGGTGGTGATGTCGCCGGCCGTCCCGGGGGGGATGATCCGGTACCAGACCGACCCCTGGAGCACCGCGGAGGGGACGCCGTAATAGATCCGCCAGCTGCGGTGGTGCTGGGTCAGCTGGTCGAAGATCGACCACCAGCGCAGGGGGGCCGGCGGGGTCGTGTTCACCATCCAGCCCTGCGCCGTCCCGGCGAGCGCGTAGAGCACGTTGGGCTGGGTCGGCGCCACCGCGGGTTGGAAGTTGCGGTCCAGCAGCGTGTACTGGGCCGCCAGGCTCTGGAGCACCGGGTCGTCCCCGGGGGGGATCAGGGTGATCGCGGCCAGCCCGTCGGTCGGATGCCGGGTGTAGCCGTCCATGCGGTAGCCGCCGGGCCCCCGGTCCATCGCGGCCAGCTCCCCGCCCCGGCTGTTGTCGAGGGCGCCGAGGACGTCCCCCTGGTTGGCACCGGCGAACCGGGGGACCACCGCGGTCGCCGCGACGGTGGGGAGGGTCGTCCCGGGGGGCACCCCGGCGGCGCCCGGGAAGTGGGCGAAGAGGTTGTCGAAGGTGTGGTTCTCCAGCATGATCTCGATCACGTGCTGGATCGGCGACGCGGGGCCGGTGAGCGGGGACGCGGTCACCGCTGCGTGCGACCCGAGCCGGGCTCCCGCCCCGGGAGCGACCAGCGCAACCCCGATCGCGGCCGCTGTCAGGCGCGATCGCCAAGGTGGGCCGCCGCGGACCGGCTCGGGCACGCACCGCCTCCCCTGGGTGACGCGAGGTCGGGTCTCTCTCCCGGGAGGGTGCCCGCCCGGCCATTCTGCGCCGGCCGCGGCGCCCCCTCGCCGGCGCGCTCCCCTCCGAGTGCACCAGACTGCAGACTGTCCGCCCTCCCGGCCCGGCCCGAGGGCAGGCTGTCCCTTGCGGGTGCGCGGGTTTCCCCGTAGCCTGGACCCTGGGCCGTCGGCCCCACACGGAGATGCCCCACCATGACCGTCACCACCCAGGCCGCCGGCCTCACGGCCGAGGCGATCGTCGACCTCTGCCGCCGCTTCACCCTCTTCGACTGGTCGGTTCAGGACGACGTGCGACCGATCCCGGTGGCCGGTGCCAAGGGCGTCCACTTCTGGACCCCGGACGGCCGGCGCTTCCTCGACTTCAACAGCCAGCTGATGTCGGTGAGTGTCGGCCACGGTGACCCGCGGATCGTGGACGCGATCGCCCGCCAGGCCGGCGAGCTCGCCTATGTCAGCCCCTTCATGGCGCACGCGCCCCGGGCGCTGCTCGGCCAGAAGCTGGTGGGGCACCTGCCGGGCGACCTGGACCAGGTCTTCTTCACCCTGGGCGGCGCTGAGGCGAACGAGAACGCGATCCGGATGGCGCGACTCTTCACCGGGCGGCAGAAGGTGCTGGCCCGCTACCGTTCGTATCACGGGGCCACCAGCGGGGCGATCAGCCTGACCGGCGACCCCCGCCGCTGGCCCAGCGAGCCGGGAATCCCCGGGGTGGTGCATGTGCTCGACCCCTACCACGGCTGCGACCGTCCCCAGGATTCGGCCGCGCAGGCGTTGGAGCGGCTCGAGGAGACGATCCAGCTCGAGGGCCCGCACACCATCGCCGCCTTCATCTTGGAGCCGGTCACCGGGACCAACGGGATCCTGATCCCGCCCGACGGCTACCTGGAGGGGGTGCGCGCCCTCTGCGACCGCCACGGGATCGTGATGATCGCCGACGAGGTGATGAGCGGATTCGGCCGCACCGGGCGCTGGTTCGCGGTCGATCACTGGAACGTCGTGCCCGACCTGCTCACGATGGCGAAGGGGCTGACCAGCAGCTACATCCCGCTGGGCGCGGTGGCCTTGCGGCGGCCGATCGTGGAGCACTTCCGCACCCACATGTTCCCAGCTGGCCTCACCTACAACAGTCACCCGGTGGCCTGCGCCGCCGCCCTCGCCACCTTGGAGGTGTATGAGCAGGACGACCTGGTGGGCAACGCCCAGCGGCTCGGTCCGGTGATGGCGCGCCATCACGCGGCCCTGCGTGAGCGTCACCCCAGCGTGGGCGTCACCCGCAACCTCGGCCTCTTCGGGATCTTGGAGCTGGTGCGGAGCCGGCGGACGATGGCCCCGCTCGCCCCCTTCAACGGCACCCATCCGGCGATGCAGGCGCTGAACCGGGCCCTGCTCGACGCCGGCCTCTATACGATGGTGCGCTGGAACACGGTGATGACCAACCCGCCGCTCTGCATCACCGAGGCGGAGCTGGCGGACGGGTTTGCGATCCTCGACCGCGCCCTCGCCATCACCGACATGGCGGTGGAGGCCTGAGCGCGCCCCTCGCCGCCCCTGCCCCGGTGGACCCGGGACCAAGTTTTTGGCTGCGCCAGGACCCCTATCAGCCCAGCCCGGCCCTGGCCCACGGGTGCACCGCCGATGTGGCCATCGTCGGGGGCGGATTCACCGGGCTGTGGACGGCGATCGAGCTTGGCCGCCGGGCGCCGCAGCTGCGCACCGTGGTGCTGGAGCAGGGCGTGGTCGGCTACGGCGCCAGCGGGCGCAACGGCGGCTTCTGCGAGGCCTCGCTGACGCACGGCCACGCCAATGGCGTGCGCCACTTCCCCGGCGAGGTGGATGAGCTGGAGCGTCTCGGTGAGCTGAACTTCCGGGGCCTGGCGGACTTCATCGCCGAGCACGCGATCGCCTGCGACTTCGAGGAGACCGGCCTGCTCGAGCTGGCCACCAGCCCGGCTCAGGCCGACGAGCTGCGCCAGGAGCTGGAGGCCCGTGGTGCCCACGACCCCCAGGCGGTGTGGCTGGATGCGTCGGCGGTCCAGCAGCACCTGCGCTCCCCTTTGCTGCTGGGCGGGGTGCGCAGCACCGGCGGCAGCGCGCTGCTCAATCCCGCGCGGCTGGCGCGGGGGCTGCGCCGGGTGGCGGAGGCTCAGGGCGTTCGGGTGTATGAACAGACGCCGGTGCGGCGGATCCGGCCCACCGCCGGCGGCGTCGAGCTGCGGACCGCGGGCGGGAGCGTGCGCGCGCGCCGGGTGGTGCTGGCCACCAACGCCTACAGCGGAGCCCTGCTGCGCCGGCTGCGGCGTCGGTTCGTGCCCGTCTACGACTACATCCTCGTCTCGGAGCCCCTGACCGCCCGGCAGCGCGAGCGGGTGGGGTGGGCCCACCGCGAGGGCGCGGCCGATCGGGGCAACCACTTTCACTACTTCCGGCTCACCGCTGACGACCGCATCCTCTGGGGCGGCTACGACGCCATCTACCACTTCGGAGGCCGGGTCGGCCCCGCCTTCGACCACCGGGCGCCCACCTACAGCCGGCTGGAGGCGCAGTTCCGCGCGATGTTTCCCCAGCTCCACGACCTGCGCTTCTCCCACCGGTGGGGGGGGCCGATCGCCTCCACCACCCGCTTCACCTGCACCTTCGGGTCGGCCTTCGGAGGGCGACTTCTCTACGCGCTCGGCTACACCGGCCTCGGGGTGGCCGCCACCCGCTTCGCCGCCCGGGTGCTGGGCGACCAGCTGCTCGACCCCGACTCCCCGCTGCTGCGGCTGCGCTTCGTCCGGCGTCCCCCGTTCCCGTTCCCCCCGGAGCCGCTCCGGGTCGCCACCCTCGCCGCGGTCCAGGCGGCGATGACCCGCGCCGACCGCACCGGCCGTCGCGGCCTGCTGCTATCGACCCTCGACCGCCTCAAGATCGGATTCGACTCCTGACCGGGCCCGGGGTCGGAACCGCCGCCCCCCCTGCCGCGTTGTACCGGTGATGATGCGTCGTCGGTCCTCCCTGTCGGCGCGCCCGGACGGTCGCGGGGGTCGCCTGGTGCGCACTGTGGCAGTCGTGCTGGCGGTCGCGGTCCTGCTGGTGGTCGGGCTCGGAGTAGTGCGGGTGCTCCAGCCGGTGCCCCGGCTGCGGCTGGTGGCGACGACCTCGCTGACCTTCACGGTCCGCGGCGACCGGGCCGCGCTGCCCTGGCCCGCCACCGGTGAGGCGGCGGTGGGGGTGGACGGGGTCGGGTTGGCGGGGGCCTCGGGGGGCGATCGCCCGGTCGGGATCGGCAGCCTGGCCAAGATCATGACCGCCTACCTGGTGCTGCGCGCCCACCCGCTCCCGCCGGGAGCGTCGGGTCCGCTGCTCACCATGACCGCGGCCGACGTCCTCCTCTACCGCGCCGACCGCGCCAGCGGCCAGTCGACCGTGCCGGTGGTGGCCGGCGAGCAGCTCAGCGAGTACCAGCTGCTGGTCGGACTGTTGCTGCCCTCCGGCAACAACCTGGCCACCACCTTGGCCCAGTGGGATGCGGGCTCGCTGCCGGCATTCGTGGCCCAGATGAATGCCACAGCTCACCAGCTCGGGCTGACCGGCACCCACTACCAGGATGCCAGCGGCGCCGACCCCGGCACGGTCAGCACCGCCCGCGATGAGATCCGCCTCGCCGAGGCGGCCATGGGGTCAGCCGTCTTCCGCCAGATCGTGGCGCTTCCCCAGGCGACCCTGCCGGTGGCGGGGACGGTCTACAACGTCAATGCCCTGGTCACCCATGACGGGGTGATCGGGGTCAAGACCGGATACACCGCCCAGGCGGGCGGCTGCCTCGTGTTCGCCGCCACCCGCGACGTCGGCGGGCGGGCGGTGCTGGTGGTGGGAGCGGTGCTGGGTCAGCAGAGCCTGCGGCCGCTGCCGGCCGCGCTGCGTGCCAGTCTCCGCCTGCTCGACGCCCTCACCCCTCGCCTCGAGACCGTCCCGGTGGTGGGGGTGGCGGCTCGTCTGGCCGAGGTGCCGGTGCCGTGGGGCACGGCGGTGGCGGCGCTCAGCACCCGGGCCGTGACGGTGGTGGGCTGGGCTGGCCTCGCCGTCCGGGCTCGGCTGGTCGGCGATCGCCTGGGGGCGACCCTGGCCCGGGGTCGGGTGGTGGGACGCGAGCAGCTGACCATCGCGGGCCGGCGCTTCACCATCCCGCTGGTGAGTGCGGGGGCGGTGGCTCGGCCCGGGCTGCGGTGGCGGCTGCTGCACGGCTGAGCGGGCCCTCCCGCTCCGTCCCCCCGCTCCGGGACGGGGGGATGTCGGGGCGACAGCCCCCCGTCCGACGGTCACCCCAAGCCCCCCGGTCGCGCACCGCGCCGGGCCCTGCGGGTCAGCTGCGGCCCAGCAGCGCTCCCGCCAGCGGTCCCAGCTGCGCGAGCAGAGGCGCTTGCGGACCGGGTGTCAGCAGCTGGACCACGACATGGTCGGCCCCGGCCGCCTGCTGGAGTCGCACCCGCCCGGCGACGGCGGCGGGGTCGCCCCAGCCGATCAGGGCGTCGAAGAGAGCGTCGCTCCCAGAGCCCTCGCAGTCCGCTGCGGTCCAGCCCAGCCGTTCCAGGTTGCGGCGGTAGGCGGGAAGCGCCAGGTAGGTGCGCACGTGGCGGTCCGCCACGGTGCGCGCGCCGGCGCGGTCGCCGGCGACGACGCAGGCCTGCTCGGGCGCCAGCAGCGGGACCGGGCCGAGGATCTGGCGCGCCCAGCGAGTGTGGGCCACCGGGACGAAGAACGTGTGGGCGCCCGCGCTGGCACGCCCGGCCAGGTGGAGCATCCGCGGCCCCAGCGCGGCCAGCACGGTGGCGCACGCGGGCTCGGGCAGCGGGGCGGTGTAGGCGGCGGCCGCGAGCTGAGGAAGGTAGCGTCGCATCGCCGCCAGCGGAGGCTGATAGCGATGGCCGCGGGGCTCGACCAGGCGGGCGTGGCTCGCCCCCAGCCCGAGCACGAAGCGTCCCGGCCACGCCTCCGCGAGCGCGCGCGCGCCGTTCGCCATCGCCACCGGATCGCGCGCCCAGATGTTGGCGATCCCGGTCGCCACCACGATCCGCTGGGTGGCGGCCAGGACGATTGCCGCCTGCGTCAGGGCCTCGCGGCCCGACGCCTCCCCGCACCAGATGGCGCCGAATCCCAGCTCCTCGATTGCCCGCACGCCCGCGCGCAGGGTGGAGGCGTCGACCAGCGCCAGCTGCCCCAGGAAGACGCCCAGCGGGCCCACCCGATCGGCCAGCTCGCGCCCGTCGGGCGGCCGGGGAGGCGGGCGGAGACGGGTGGGGCCGGGCATGCCGGCGATTGTCCCATCCGAGCCGGACCGCCGCCGCCGGTCCGGCTCCCAGCTGAGCTCCGTCACCCGCGCCGCCTCGACCTGGACCGGGCGAGAGCGCCCGCTGGACGGGTCCCGGATGAGGTGGGGACCCGCCGGCAGGCTGGGGTAGACCGCCAGGTGGACCACGCCCGAGGGCAGCTGGCGGGGGAGGACCCTGACGTGCTGGCGGCGCTCCGGCGCCGCCAGCGGGCTGACCTCGATCTCGCGACCAACGAGGCGGGCGGGAGTCCACAGGATCAGAGCGCTGTGGGTGGGACCGACGTCGATCATCACCGCGCCGCCGGGACGTTCGGAGACCGGGGGGTGGCCGATGGCGGTCCTCGAAGGCGGCTCGAGCGGGGTCTTAGGCGGCCGCGGTGCGCGGGCCGGCGTGGTGGCCGGTGGCCCGGGTCCCGCTGACGGCGTCGAATCCGTCGTAGGGGATGCTGAGGTAGGGGAAGGCAGGGAGGTAGGTGACTCCGAGGCTCGAGGCCAAGGACTCCGGCGTGTTGGTGCCCGGGTCGACGGTGTCGTAGATCAGGCCGACCGCGGCGTCGGGCTTGAACGAGGGGTCGACCAGCGGCAGCGTCGCGCCGGCGACCGCCCGGAGCTCGATGGTGGTGAGGTCATCGTAGACCCGTCGTCCGTTGGGGAAGCCGGCAGCGTCGCCACCGAGCAGGCCGAGCAGGCTGGGCGTGGCCGTCGGGGCGATGGCGCAGGTGAGGCGGAGCATGTCGGCGTTGACCGTTCCGGTGTTGTTCTGGAAGCCCTTGATGATCCCCCTCGGCAGTCCGGTCAGCAGGATCGCGACCAGGTCGGCCCGCGCGGTCCCCGCCTTGACCACGGCGGCGAGGTTGGGGAACGCCGTGGGGTAGAGGAGGGGCAGGAGCGCGGCCAACTCGGGGTGTTCGACGTAGCCGAGGAAGTCCTTGTCGCTGGAGGGCGGTCGCGCGTTCCACCCGTCCTTGACCGCGAGCGGATTGATCACCTCATTCACCAGGGGGTTGCCGAGGCGGGATACCTGCACCCAGGGCCCAAGGGTGACCGGGGGTCCCTCCTTGCGGTCCCAGAGGCGGGCGCGCTTCCGGCTGGCGGTGGTCCACACCCCGATCACGGAGCTGGCGCTGGCGGGGTCGGTGGCGGGGGATCCGCCCGGGTCAGGTCGCTCGTGGGGACCTGGAGGGCGATGCTGTGCACGTTGAGGCCCGCCAGCCCGTTGACTCCGGGCGCCGCCGGGCGAGGGGCGAGGTTGAGGTTCTGGAAGGGGCGAAGGTCCAGCAGGTCGAAGACCGACCCCAAGTCGACGTAGAAGCCGTCGGCGCGCTGGCCCGCGAACACCCGCCTGCCGCCGGCGAGCTGATGGACCGCCTGGTCGGCGAGGCCGGGGTAGTTGGGGGTCGAGAGCTGGCCGATGTTGCAGGGCGGGCACGCCAAGCGCTGCGCCAGGACCTCGCGGGTGCCGCGGCTCACCCGGGTGACGGAGTAGACCTGGCGCCGATTCCAGGTGGGGCTGCTCAGCGAGCTGATCGGGCCGGTGGTGTAGAGGAACGTGCCGCCGTTGCTGACCTCGGTCTGGAAGCGGAACTGATACCAGACATCGGCCTCGCCATCGCCGTCATTGTCGATGAGGATCTGGTACAGGACGTCGTCGCCGAACTCGAAGAAGTTGGGGCCGCCGGCCGGGTCCTGGAGCGGGACGAAGTTGGCGATCAGGGCTGACGAAGGGGTAGAGGTCGGTGCTGTCGGCGACCGGATCCTTGGAGATCTCGGGCGCTTCGCGGTGGGAGGGCATGCCGCTACCTCGGGTGAGGGTGGAGGGACCGGGTGGGACGGCGCCGGTCAGGCCCGCGCGCGAAGCAGGCTGGCGACCAGGGCCGGGTCGTGGCGGCTCATCTCGCCCTCTCCGGGGAGGATCGAAAGGGTGCCGCTGCGGGCGTCGGTGATGCTGACGAGCAGGGGTCCGGACCGGTCCAGCGGGCCGGCGAGGAGCGCGGCGCCGGCCGGGGGCGCCGCCGCCCGCTTGCGACTGGCCGCCAGCACCGAGGCCCCGGGGATCGTCGCCATCGCCCCCGCCGCGGCCACACCCAGCGAGGTGCGGGTGAGAAAGGTTCGCCGGGAGATAGTCTCCATGCCATGTGCCTCCGAGTGCGGGTGGTCGAGCTGAGCCCGAGCACGGACGCCTTAGCCCATACGCCGAGCGGGGCCGGTCTGGATCACGCTGGAGTGCCGGGCGGCGCGAGCGATCCTCAGCCGGTGTCGTCGCCCGCGCCCCGCCGCGTCGGTCGCGGCTCCGCCGGGGTCGTGGTCGGCGGCGGGCGGATGCGGGGACCGACCCCCCCGGGGTGATCCGATCCCGACCCGGGCGCGAAGCACCGTAGGAGATGCTCGCCGCCCTCGCCCGCGATCCCGTCGCCGACGCCGATGGCGACGACCGCCTGATGTGGCGGCTGCGGGCCCATGACGAGGCCGCGCTGGCCGCCCTCTACGATCGCCACGCAGGCGCCGCCTACGGTCTGGCGCTGCGCATGCCGCGCGACCCGCCCGCCGCTGAGGAGGTGGTGCAGGATGCCTTCTTGGCTCTGTGGCGGCACGCGGCGGCGTTCCAGGCGGAGCGGACCAGTCTGCGCAGCTGGCTGCTCACGATCGCCCGCAACCGGGCCGTTGACCGACTCCGCCGCCAGCGCAGCCGGGGCCCGGCGGTCGCCCAAGGGGTGAGAGCGGCGGCCGTCCGCGGGGCGGTGACGGCGTTGCTGCCCGCTCAGCGCCAGGTGCTCGAGTGGGCCCACGTCGCCGGCCTCTCCCAGAGCGAGATCGCGAACCGGACCGGTCTCGCCCTGGGCACGGTCAAGAGCCGCACCCGCCTCGCCCTCGACCACCTGCGCCGGGTGCTCGCGGGCACTGACGCGGCCGAGGCGACCGAGTCGTGATCGGGGTCTGTCGATGAGCACGATCGGCCCCGGGCCCGGGTGCGGCGAGGTCGACGGGCTCCTCGCCGCCCACGCGCTGGGGGGCTGGCGCCCGACGACGCGGCGCGGGTGACCGCCCATCTGCCGGGGTGCACGCGCTGCCGAGCCGAGCTGCGGGCGCTGCGTGGCACGGCCGCCCAGCTGGGCGCCACCGTGGACGAGGTGGCCCCCCTCCCGGGCTGCGCGCCCGCGTCCTGGCCGCGGCCGTCGCGGCTCCGCAGGAGATCGCGACCCCGGCGCCCGGGCGCGCCCCGGGCCGGGCCGGCGGGCGCTGGGCGCCGGCCCGGCCCGCCTGGGCGGCGACGGACGCGGCCCTCCTGCTCGCGCTTGCTGCGGGCGGCTGGGGGATCGCTGAGCACGTCCACCCGGCCCGGCCGAGCGGGCCCCGGGCAGCGGGCGGGATCGCCGCGCTGGTGCTGCGGCCGGGCGCGGCCGCGGCCTACCTGGTGGTCACCGGGGTGCCGGTGCTGCGAGGGCCGCGCGTCTATCAGCTCTGGTACATCCGTGGCGGCGGCGCCACCGCTAAGCCGGTGCCGATCGCCGCGATGACCGGAGCCGGTATCTTTCGCATGCGCCGCATCCCCCAAGGCTTCTCCCGGGTCGCGATCACGCTGGAGCCGCACCGCCACGACCGCCGTCCGACGGGGCCGGTGGTGCTGGCGGCGACCCGCGCCTGACCGCCCCGAGGGTGGGGGGCGCCTGCGAGTGATCCGGCAGTGGGCCGGGCGCGTAGGAAGGGGTGCGGGAGGTCCGGGGCGGCGGCAGGCACCGGACGGTCCCCCGCCGCCCTCGCCCACGCTCACAGAGGTCTTCCCATGCTGGCTCCGTCCCCCATCCTTCTGCTCGGTCTTGTGCTGGTGCTGGCTCTGGTCGTCTTGGGACCCAAGCGGCTGCCCGAGCTGGGCAGCCGCGTCGGCCGAGCGATCCAGGAGGTCAAGCACGCCTCGACGCAGGCTGCCCACGGCATCGCCCAGGTCTCGGCGGCGGCCGGCGCGGTTGCGACCACCACCACCACGACCACGGTCGCGCCCGCGACCCCGGCGGTGACCGCCAACGGGGCGGGGCCGATGCCGGTCGCGACCGGTCCCGGCGAGAGCTCGATCCACTGACCGGGAGGAGGGCGAGGGTCATGGCTGCGGCACCCCTGGGGCGTTCTCCCGCATCGGCCCGGCACCGCCCAGGCCGATCGTCCCGAGCAGACCCTGGTCGAGCACCTCGAGGACTTCCGCCGGGTCCTGATCATCTGCCTGATCGCGTGGGGGGACGCGCCCGCGCTCGCCTTCGCGTTCAATCATCAGCTGATCCAGCTGCTGGAGTG
Source organism: Verrucomicrobiia bacterium (assembly GCA_035532155.1). Classification (GTDB taxonomy): domain Bacteria; phylum Chloroflexota; class Dormibacteria; order Aeolococcales; family Bog-877; genus DAHUZL01. The sequence continues at coordinate 16,687 of DATKRN010000076.1, forward strand.
TCCGCTGCTGGTGGCGCTCGCCGGCCGCGACCCCTCGCCGTTCGGCGACGCCGTCATCGTAACCAGTCCGATCGAGGGACTGTCGATCCCCTTCAAGGCGCAACGGCGGCGGGGATCGTGGGGCCGCTCCCGTGCGTCGCCTGGCAGCTGTGGACGTTCGTCTCCCCGGGCCTGCGCCCGTCCGAGCGTCGCCTCGCCGGGCCGCTGATCGCCGGGACGCTGATCTGCTTCGCGGTGGGCGCGACCGTCGCCTACCTCATCATGCCGGTGGGTCTCGGGTTCCTGGCCGGGTTCCTGGGCGGAGACGCCGTCTATCTCCCCGACCTCACCTCCTACCTCTCGTTCTTCACCCCGGTGATCGTCGTGTTCGGCGTCGCTTTCGAGATGCCGGTCGTGCTCTCGCTGCTGGCGACCCTGCGCGTGGTCAGCAGCCAGCGCCTGCGCCAGTGGCGGCGACCGGCGGTATTCGTGATCATTGCCGTTGCCCTGGTGATCACTCCGGGAGCCGACCCGTTCACCCCGGCGCTGCTCGCGGCGGCGCTGCTGGTCCTCTACGAGGCGAGCATCCTGATCGTCGGCCACCTGCTTCAGCAGTAGCCGGCGGCCGGTCATCGTCGGGATCAGCCCGCCGCTGCCCCGGCTGGCGGGGTCACAGGGGTCCTGCGGTGCGCCCCGCCGCGGCTGCGCGCATCGCCCGTGCCGCCGTTCCACTCAGGTCGCTGCAGGCGGCGCAGACATCGGCCGGCACCCACCCCCAGCGCATCAGCACCCCGAAGACGCGGCAGCCCAGGCACAGGCCCAGCGCGGCCTCCAGCGTCGCCGCGATCACCAGCGCGCCCAGCAGGGCGTCCGCCACCCCATCCGCGCGGAGCGCCAAGGTGGCCACGGCGGCGGACACTGTGAGAGTGGCGCCGATCGCTTGGGCGAAGCGCTTGGGTGGTCCCGGGACCCACCTTGGCTCGGCGGCGAGGCGAGGTGCCAGCCACCGGGTGGCGAGCTGGCCGAGGGGGCTGAGGGTGGGTCCGGCGACGACCCGGGCGCAGAAGCCGTAGGCGAGCACCGCGCTCAGCCAGGGCTGGCCCGAGAGGATGGCGGCCAGGGCGATCAGCGCAACGCCCGCCGCCACCACCCGGGCGGCGACCTCATTGACGGGATTGGGGAAGTGCAGCCGGGATGGCATGGTGACCCGCTCCAGTGCGCTGATGCTGATGCGTCCACTCAACATTAGCGGTCGGGGACCTGCTCGGCCCCATCGGCGATCGCGGACCCCTGGGTCGAGGGGTCACACCGCCCGCCGGGATCGGGACCTGCATCTCACCGCGCGCGTCCCGGCTCCTCAGAGGACGTCCCGGTCCTCATTGCCGGGGCGTTCTGGCCTCCGCCCACCTCCTCGCATCGGCGGGACCCGGTCGACGGCGCGGGGAGGCGGGGCTCCCCGCCCGCGCAGGAGCGGGCCGCCTCCCGGTGCGCCCCGGCGCCGCCGACGGGCTCGAGGGTGGCCCGTCGCGGCTGCTGGGGCCGTGCGCGTCATCCACCCGGTCGCTTCGGGGATGCGCCCCCCGCCGCCCGCGCGAGCTGGGGAGACGGGCGCTGGTGAGGGGATCCGACCGGCCGCGGAGCTGCGGAGCTTGTGGGCCGGATCGCCACCGGCACCGTCCTCCGGCTCCGGATGGCCGCCGTGGCTGCGGGCGCCACCGGCGCGCCGCCCTGTCGTCGACTCCGTCCGGGTCAGCCACAGGGGGGCACGGCTGGGAGGGGCGATCCGAGGGTGCCCCCGCTCCGAGCGGGCCGGGCGGGACCGCGTCGGCCGTTGGTGGCGGCGACCGCGAGACCTCCCAGGACCAGCGCCGCTCCCAGCCACGCCGCTGGGCCGACCACCTGGTCCGCCAGCCAGACCCCGCAGATGAGGCCGAAGGCTGGCTCCAGCGACAGCACCAGCGCGGTGGTCGTGGGGGAGAGCCGTCGCTGGGCGGCGGTCTGAAGGCCGAAGGCCACCCCCGACGCCAGCAGACCCGTGACCAGCACCGCCAGGGCCACGCTCGGGCTGGGACGGGGGACTCCCCCGAGGACGCCCAGCAGGGGAAGCAGCAGGACGGCCATCACCACGAGCTGGCCGGCGGCGAGGCGGACGGGGTCACCGGACTGGGCCAACCGTCCGGCCACCACGATCTGGAGCGCGAAGAGGGCGGCTGCTGCGACCTCGAGCCCGATCCCAAAGAGACGATGGCTCGGGGCGATCGTCCCCGTTCCGGGGGCGCTGACGAGAGCCAGTCCCACCACGACGACCGCCACCGCGGACCAGGTGCCCCGCTGGGGTGCGCGACGCTGGAGGGCCCACTCCCAGGCGGGTGTGAACACGACCACCAGTCCGGTCAGCATCGCCGCGGTCCCCGGCGCCACCCCCAACTCAAGCCCCTGGGTCTGAGCCAGATAGCCGAGCAGGAGCAGCGTGCCCGCCGCCGCGACGGCCAGCGGGCGCGGCAGCCGCGCGCCCGGACCTCCGTCCCCCGGGTGTCGGGCCAGCGGCCGGGGGACGGACTCCCTGGGCGTGGGACGGCCGGGACGCTGGGCCCACGCCCCCAGGGCCACGGCGCCGACCACGAAGCGCAGGAACAAGAACCCTCCGATCGGGTAGTGGGCGATGGCGCCCCGGACCGCGATGAAGGTCCATCCCCAGATCGCGGTCGCCCCGACCAGTCCCAGGACGAGCCACGTCCCCGTGTGCTCTGGAGATCGGGATGCGCGTTCGATGTGATCACGTCGGCTGCGAAGAATCATCTGCATGACACATCAATCTTTGTGGGACAGGAGGAGTTGTGGCAAACTGTCCGAATGACATTCGGATCACACGCCAACGCCGCAGAGCTGGACGAACTGGATTCGGCCATCCTTCGCGTCCTTCAGCAGAACGCGCGCACCACCTTGGCCGATGTCGGCCGGGCGGCCGGGCTGGCGGCGTCATCGGTGCACGAGCGGCTTCGCCGCCTTCAGCGGGATGGGGTCGTGCGCGGCTGGACGCTTGACCTGGACCCCACCGCCGTTGGCCGTCCCGTGACTGCCTTCGTTGGGGTGGAGGCGAACCCCCGCGGGGGACCGCTGGTGGACGCCTTTCGCCGGATGCCTCTGGTCGATGAGTGTCACAACGTCGCCGGGGAGATGTCCTTTCTCCTCAAGGTGCGGGCGGCCGGCACCAGCGAGCTGTCCGAGCTCGTCGACCAGTTGGGCGAGCTCACCGGGGTGCGCCGCACCCTGACCACGGTCGTGCTCCGCACCGAGTTCGAACGTCGGCTTGTGCTTGCGCCGAGACGGCAGGAGGTGCCCCGGCCGGGAGCGTGACGGCCGCCCGAGCATCCGGGCAGCGACTCCGGAATCCGGCGGGCCGCTTTGGGCCGACCGCGCGCCCATGCCCAAGGCGGCGCCGAGGCGCTGGGGGGCCTGGTGGCGCGCGCAGCTGCGGTGCCATGACATCGTCGCTGCATCGAGTGGCCGGGACAATCAGAGGCACCTGGCCGGGCGGGATCGCCTCGGCCGTGTCGCACCGCCTCGCGTGCGGGCGAGCCTCGGGCATGGGACCAGGCCGCGAGCCGGGGGAGGCGCCGGCCGCCGGGGCCCGGTTGCCACCATCCACCGCATCGCTGAGGGTGCATCCACTCGCGCCTGAGAGAGCCCGGACCCCGCTCCCGCTCCCGTGAACGGCGGCCGGCGCCGCGCGCTTCGCCCGTCTCAGCACCCGGATCAGGGGGAGCTCGCGGTGCCCGAGGATCCGACGCAGGGCCGCGGCGACGGCTGGGGCAACCGCGGCGCCGCCCCAGGCCCGACCGGTGCAGAAGCCGGTCCCGCTGTCGGTGAGGCCAAGCGCCGGGCCAGCCCAAGCGGCCCGATGCTGGCGCGCGCCTGCCACCGCTCGAGCAGGCGGACACGCGTCGGGCCCCCCAGCGGCTCTGGGGGACGGATGCCCAGAGTGGTCACCGCGCCCGCGGGCTTCATCCGCAACCCGCCGGGTGCGATCTGGGCCGTACCGGTGACAGGCGCCGCCCCTCGGGGGCCGGCCGCTGCTGCCCCGGACTCAGGCCGGATCGGTGGGGAGGCGGCGGGGTGGCGCTGTCCGGTCCGGCGGGTCGCTACAATCGGGCGACGTCGGCGGACGGCCAGGGCCGGCGGCCCGACCTGCGGGGCGACTTAGCCAAGTGGTAAGGCAGCGGTCTGCAAAACCGCGATCCCGGGTTCGATTCCCGGAGTCGCCTCCAGCGTGGTGGCAGATCGCAAAGATGTAAGTGCTGTGGTGGCGGGCTAGCCCATGGTTTCAGCCATTTCTTGCTATACCCCATTCCGCACCCCGTGTAAGTCCTGACCGTGGTTTGATCTCTGCGAGTCGCCGTGGGAGACGATTGCTGGAGGCACGGACAGGACGTTGACGCGCCCGGCGGCGCGGCAATCCTGGAGCGATGGGTGGCTCCCGGCTACCGCAGCGAAACAGTGAGCCGAGGGTTGATCCGGCCAGCCTCTACAATTCGAAACGTCCCCACGGAGAGGGTGGTGTCGCCTCCGGTGCGCCACCCGGCTGAATAGCGTCCCGGCGCAAGCCGGATGGGGAACGTCCCGCGGGAGTCCGCCAGGACGACCGTCCGGATATTGGCCGGCGCTGGCCCGCGGATCACGATGTGGACCGCCCGGGCCGGGCGCAGCGCCGGGTAGCGTGTCGCGCCCACGATGGTGAGCGTCCCGGAGACGGGCACCGGGGCCACCTGCGCCGCGCATCCGACGCCCGACGCCATGACAATGAACACTAGCAGGGGGACCGCGCTCTTTCGCATCATCACGGGGAATCGTGGGGCCTACGGGTCGGCACGTCGTGCTCGGACGGTCGGTCGGCTCGGCCTGGCCCGCGCCACCGGACAGGAGGAGCGCGATGGCCAGCAAGAGAGCCTGCTGCCGGCGAGGGAGCTCCTTGGCCACGAGCGCGCGTATGCAGGCGAGGAGCGTCGATCGCATGCGCGGCGGGCAGCGGAGATTGGTGGCGCCGGTTGCATGGCACGAGCCGAGTTCGGCTGGGCGGCGTGAGCACGTCGCCAGCCGCCGTCAGAGACGACGCGGACCGGACCTCCTCCGGACGGATGAGACTGGTCGGTGCGCGGGTCACGGGACTGCCGATTTGGCCAGTGACGAGACCCGCCCAAGGGACCCTGCGCTCTCCTCGGAGCCACTGTGGGCGCCGCCATCGGCCTGGGAAGGGGAGGTCGGCGGGGCGGTTCGAGGAGGTTGGCATGCTCGAGGTGCCGGGGGTTCTCCGAATCTAGATCCAGCCCGGCGATTTCTTCTCAGGGTCAGGCCCTACCTCGATCCCCTCCACCCCCTCTCACGACGGCACCTCGCTGCCGACGGCCGCCACTGGGGCGCTCCAGTGGCAGGGAGCCGGGTTCGGGGGCCCTCCAAGGCCCGGCCACCCGCCCGTCCCCGCGCCCGTAACTCCGGCTGCTGGGACGCCGCTGCCCAGCGCGCGACGGAGGGCGGCAATCGTCGGAGCGCTTGGTCTGTCAGCAGTCCTACTCCCGGCCGGGCTCGGCACCACCGAGCGTGCGCCCGTTCCCCCCAAGTGAGGGTTCCCGGGCCGCAGGCGGGGCGGCTAAGGCACGTCCGCCCGTGGCCCTACTGGAGTTGCCGCCGGCGGGTGATCGCCACGGTCGGGACGGGACCCAAGACGGCCACCGCGGTCGCGGCCGCCGGCCTCCTCGGTGGGGGTCCAGGATGGGCCGACAACGACCTCGCCATCGACTTCACCGACTCCGGCGGAGGGTGGTGGTGGACCGCGATACCGCCCGACCTGCGCAATTGCGACCTCGTGGCCCGGGTCTTCGGGGTCAGCGCCCCGAGCCCGACGGACGCGTAGGTGGACGCCACCTCGGCGTTGGTGAGATGGCAGTCGATCAACGCGCGGCTCCAGGTTCCGAGGGATGCTCACGCCCGGTGACGACGAGAACCTCCGTCGGGATTCCCCCGCGGCCCCTTGACGCGCATTTCACTCGTCCATAAGATCGAAACTGGATCAAGTGGACCAACAGACAGAGGTCCCACAACTCCGTGAGGCCTGTGGAAATATCGACCCGATGAGGAGCAGGCATGCTGAATCTCACGCCATTCTTACTATTTGACGGCAGGTGTGCCGAGGCGATGGCCTTCTACAGGGACTGTCTCGGTGGAGAGTTGGTCCTCACGAAGGTCAAGGACACTCCGATGAAATCCCAAGTGCCCCAGGAGCACCACGACAAAGTTATCAACGCGCATTTGAAGAGTGGAGCCGTCGAGTTCACGGCTACCGACTGGCTACATCCGGCGAGAGCGCTGAAGCCAGGGAATACTGTGTGCGTGTACCTCAACGGGGGAACGCATAGTGAGCTGAGAACAGTGTTCGACAAGCTCTCGATGGGAGCGGACCCGGGGCTCCTTGATGACTTGCGAGATTTGCCCTTTGGAAGCTATGGGCATCTTGCTGATCAATTTGGCGTCCATTGGTTCTTCCAGGGAGACAAGAGCTAGTGGTCTGTCGCTCAAATGGCTTGGCGGGTCAACGAGCCGCCCAGATCGCCGAGTACGGCGCGAGTCAGTCCCCGACTGCGGTGGGCGCCCCGGAGCGCCGGATGGAATTTATCTGCACGTCTATCGAGGAGGCCTGGCCATGGAGTTCCTGGTGAGGATGACCACCCACGTCCCCGGTGGTATTCCACCGGCCACTGTGGACGAAGTTCGCTCACGTGAGGCGGCGCGCTCGCTCGAGCTCGCAACGGGAGGGCACCTGCTCCGGCTGTGGCGTCCGCCGACACAGTCGGGCGAATGGCGGACGCTCGGACTGTTCGCCTCCAGCGATGCGGCCAGCCTCGAGGAATCACTTGCCTCCATGCCGCTACGGATCTGGCGCACCGACGAGGTCACGCCGCTACTCCCACATCCGAATGATCCCGGTCCGG
>DATKRN010000077.1:0-4111 GCA_035532155.1 Verrucomicrobiia bacterium
GGGCCCCGCGGCCGGTTTGGCGCAACAGCGGAAGCGGCCTGTGCCCGCCCGCCTCAGCGGCGAAGCCCGGCGAGAGTCGCAGCTGCTGCGCAGACTCGAGGCCGCCCGCGCCCACCGAGACCAGGCCCGTGGGCAACTTGAGTACACCCGCAGCGAGCTGCGCGAGGTCAGGGCCGAGCGTGACGTGGCCCTTTCCGACCGCGACGAGGCGCTAACCAATGCTGAGGCGCTGCGCGTCCGGTTCGCCGCCGAACGCGCCCGCTCCGCTGCTTTGGCCACCGACCTCAGGCACGCTGCGGCGGTTCTCGCAGCGGCACTAAGGCCCGCTCCTGCTGCCGTTCCTGAGCGCGACATCCGCGAACTCGACCGGCTAGACAGCGCTGCTGCGCCTGCCGACAGTGTCGCGATAGATAGCGACAGCATCGGCACTGTGGTTCCCGATACGCCCGGGAAGACGGACAACCTTGTCGCCGAGGTTCTCACCCGAACGGACCTCGACGTTGAAGCGTTCCTGGCAGTACTTGACGCGATCGCCGCACCGCCGGCCCCGGCCGAGCCATCGGCCAGTCTGTTCGCGCACCGGCGGGACATCACCGTAACCCCGCTTGGTGGAGGTACCGACATCGGCGGGTCGTGCCTCCTCGTCGAGGTCGGTGACGCACGCATCCTCGTCGACTGCGGAACCCGTCCCAAGCAGCGGCTGTCGCGTATCGGCCCCCCCGATCTTGACATCGCACTCGCTGGCGACATCGACGCTGTGGTCATCACCCATGCGCACAACGATCACGCCGGCTACGTCCCTGCTCTGGTCGCCAGGTACCCGTTCATGGATGTGCTCGCCACAGCCGATACCGCAGCATTGCTGCCGACGATGTGGAACGACTCCGTAAAGGTATTCGAGCGGACCGCCCACGAGCACGTCGAGGCCGGAGAACCCGCGGACACGCCCCCCTACCGGACCCCGCAAGTCCTCGCGGCCATCGACCGCATCCGTGCCGTCGCGTTCGGACGCGTCATCGATATCGCCGACGGCGTCACCGTCGAACTCTTCCCCGCCGGGCACATTCTTGGCGCGGCCGGCGTCGTCATCAGAGCCGGAGCATCTCGGGTCACTGTCACCGGCGACGTATCCACCCCGTCGCAGAACCAAGCCTCGGTGTCCGGGCTCGCCGTACCCCAGGTCGCGCGCGGGAGCGATCTGCTCGTCATCGAATCCACCTACTGCCGCAAGGGCGGATCACCCCGCGCCCGCGAGGTGGAACGGTTCGTAGACACCGTCCGCGAAACGGTTAATGGCGGCGGCCGCGTCCTAGTCCCCGCGTTCGCGCTCGGGCGTGCCCAGGAGGTTGTTCTCACGCTGCGCAACGAACTCCCGGGCGTACCCGTGCTCGTCGACGGTCTGGCCAAGGACGTCTCGCGCATCTATGAGCAGCAGACCGCCGGCCTCGACAACCCTCTGAAGATCTTCGGCGACGACGTCCGTGAGGTCGCGCCCGGCACCCGACGCGAGCAGTACCTCGAGATGCGCCGCGGCGTCATCGTCACAACATCCGGCATGCTCACTGGTGGCCCCGCTATCACATGGGCTCGGTGGCTGCTGCCAGATCCTAAGGCGGCGCTGCTGGTCTCCGGCTACCAGGACGAGGAATCTGCCGGCGCGGAACTGCTCGCCCTCGCCGACAATCAAGCGACAAGGTTCTCACTCGAGGGAGAGCCGATCGAAGTCCAGGCCACCGTCGCGAAATTCGCCCTGTCCGCCCACGCCGACCGCGCTGGGCTGACGTCGATCGTCGGCGACATCCGGCCTGACCAGGTCATGCTCGTCCACGGTCTCGCGTCCGCCCAACGCGACTTCGCGGACCACTTGCGCCGACACGGAAACACTGTGGCCCGCACCGCCCGCTGGACCACCTGACCGTCTAAGCCCACCCACCCACTCGATCGAATGCGGATTGAATGGGGTCTATCTCGCTAACGGCACCTCTCTTGTCAAAGCATGGGGAGCAGAGAGGTCTCCGTGTCGTGGATCATGGTGCGGTAGACGATGTCGGCGAGGCGTCGCTTGAGGCAGCGCATGGCTTCTTTGTGGGTCTTTCCGGAGGCTCGTTTGCGCTGGTAGTACTCCCGGACGGAGGTCGGTCGCTTGATCTGGGCCATGGCCATGACATGCAGCGCGTAGTGCAGCTGCCGGTCGCCGGCACGCGACAGGCGGTGCCGCTGGACGTCACCGGAGGACACTTCTATCGGCGCAACGCCGCAATATGAGGCAGACCTCTCTCGAGCCACTCTCGTCGGCGGCTGTGGTCAGGGCGCAGGCCGTTCGCGGGCCGACCCGAAGGCGGCAGGTGCTTTCCGAGCGACCCCGGCCACAGCCTCGAAGATCATGGCTGCAGACCCTGACCTTCGCCACCAATCCAACAAGTTGGTGTTTCCGGGGGAGTGGCTGGTGGCTCGGGCAGGTGTCAGCCTTGGAGTTCAGGGGCGGCGCTGATCGAGGAGACGGTGGCGTCGATCAGGTCGCGGATGAGGGCGTTGCCCTCGTCGTGGGCGGCCCGGAGGGTACGGGCCAGGTCGGCTAGGCGGCGGAAGGCCGCACCGTGCGCTCGCTGGTCCTCGATGGGTAGGACGGGGATGCGGACCCGGCGGGGGTCGAAGCGGGTGGTGTCGCCGAGTGTGCTGGCCATTCTCGCGGCCTGACGGCTGCTGTCGCTGCTGGAGAGCAGGCCGGCCAGGTACCAGGGGTCGAGCACGGTGGAGTCTGGCCTGATGAGGACGACCGAGGAGGACAGGACAGCGCCGACGTCCTGGCCCTGTGCCACCCGGGCGATGAGCTGGCGGGCGACGTGGGGGACGAGGACGTCGCCCTCGCGGACGCGGGGGCTGAGTACCTCGTCGTCGGGGACGTCGGCCTCCTCTGTCGGGGAGACCGCCCGGACCAGGTCGCGGCCGGTGATGATGGTCCGGCGGATCTTCGGGATGCTGCTCTCCTTGATGGCAGCGCGGGGCGCGGCCCGGCGGATGTAGAGCATGCCGCTCTGGGCCAGTTCCTCCAGGGACGACTCCCGGGGGGCAGAACCGCTGAGGGGGCGGTCCGGTGGGAGGTCGGGCAGCAGGTGCGGTAGTTCCGCGAGCAGAGCCTCGACTCTGGAGCGGTGGTGCGTCAGGAGGTCGACCGATACCCGCTCGACCGGGACGGATGGCAGGTGGCGGCCGGGGGTGATGTCCACGTCCTCGCCGAGGAGGTCGCGGACGGGAACGAGGGCGGCGACGGAGCTCAGGTCGGCCCCGAGGCTGGCGTTGCCTGTGGTGCCGGCACTGCCAAGATGGCTGCCGTCGCTGCTGCTGAACGTGGCCCAGGCGCGCTGGATGAGGGTACGGACCTCGTCCCAGGTCGGCACTGCGTCGGATGGCCTGGTGCCGGCACGGGCCTGCCCGGCGGAGGAGAACCCGGAGGCATCGATCATGAGGATTGGGAGCGGGGAGTGCTCCTTCGCGGGCTTTACGAGGACCCAGACCTGGAGGGCGAGCGCGTTGTGGGCCGCGAGCCGGGGCGGCAGAGAGATGACCGCGCGGAGCGCCCCGGCCTGCAGGAGCCTGGAGCGGATGCGCCGCCCGGAGGGCCGGGCGGCGGCGGCGGGCGGCATCAGCACCACGACCGTGCCGCCGGGCCTGGTGTGCCAGAGGGCGTGCTGGACCCAGGCCAGCTCGGACTCCAGCCGGGGCGGGACGCCGTACTCCCAGCGGCCGAGGTCCCCGGCCGTGTCCTCGGCACCCCAGTTGCGGTCCGCGAACGGGGGGTTGCACACGACGGCGTCGGCGGTGCCTCCGGCGTAGGCATCCGCGCGCAGTGAGTCCCCTCCGTGAACGTCGAAGGAGGCACCGCCAGAGAATGCGACTCGTAGGGCCGCGACGAGGGCCAGCGGCGCATCAGCCTCCTGGCCCTCCACCCGGTCGTAGCCGCGCCTGGCCGCTGCCAGCAGGATGGTGCCGCTCCCGCAGGCGGGGTCCAGGATCCGCCGGGCGCCGGGTGGGGTGAGGTCGAGCATGAGGTCGGCGAGCTCGGGCGGCGTCACGGCGAGTCCCGTGCGCGGGCCTGGGTCGAGGACCCGGT
>DATKRN010000078.1:0-3734 GCA_035532155.1 Verrucomicrobiia bacterium
CAGGAAGGCGAGGTGGGACTGGATCGCCTCGTCGGGATAGACGGCCTTGTAGCCCATCGTGGTCGTGAGTTTGCCGTGCCCGGCGATCACCTGGGCGATATGTGGGGGCAGACCATTCATGATGGCGTCCGTGATCATGATTCGGCGGAAGTCGTGCGGGGTCCAAAGAAGCGGAGCACCGTCAACGTCGACCAGGCCGCTGCTTGCTAAGGCAGTGTCGAGCAGCTTGCGCACGACGCTGTAGGAGATCGCCCGGTTCTCGTCCTTCACCCGCCGCTGGAAGAGCAGCGACCTCGGCTGAGACCACAGCTTCTCGTGGTGGTCGTAAGCCGGGACGAGGGGGACGAGGCCGGTCCCGTCGGCGACGCGCACGATGATCGCGGAGAGGACCTCAGCAAGCTCAGGGGTCACGACGAGCAGGCGCTCGGTGTCGGTCTTCGAGGGAGCGATCTGCAAGAGCGGGAGGACCTCTCCTGTGCTCGGCAGGCGGTATTGCACCACGCTGTGGTGGTCGAGTTCGAGCAGCTCCTCGATGCGCACGCCTGTCGCACGCAACACCTCGACGATCGCAAAGGCCCAAAAGGCGTGGTCCTCCTCGAGCACGAGCTCGCGGCGGCGCCCGCTGGCGGGGTCGGCGGCCCGGAGGGTCCCGGGCGTTGGGTGGCGCACGACGCGGCGGACCAAGCTCGTCCCTGCGGCGGTGAAGGCTGCTCCGGGCGCGGCCTCTCGTGCTGCCCCAAGGAGCGCGACTGCGGCCTGGTGGCGCTCGGCGAGGTGGGCCACCAACACGGGCAGCACCGGCAGGCGCTCGCGTGTGCGGGCGTCCATGCGCGATTTTCGCTGGCGCACATACTTCTTCTGGTTGACGTCAGCCTGGCTGACCGGACAGGGCGCCACGAAGCCTCCCCAGCGGTCCGGGTCCTCCGCCGCCCAGGAGGCGATGTCGAGGTAGAAGGCGCGCACCGGCACGAGACAGCTCTGGTAGCTGGTCCGTTCGACGCTCACCTCGACCCGCTCGCCACTTTGCGACGTGATCGTCTTGGTGACGGTGCGCAGGCGACGCTTCCACCTCTCGGCAGCCTCGCGGCTGAGCCGCAGGCTGTCGATGCCGGGGTGGTGACGCTCGAGATCGGACCAGAACAGCTTGGCGAGGCAGTAGGCGAGGTTCTTCAAACTCACGTAGTCGAGCGAGGGCTGGCGCTCGGCGAGGTAGTCGACGAGCACGTCGCGCACCGGCCGGCAGAGGATGCCGTAGCCGTCGACCAGTTCGGACACAGTGCGCTGCCCGCGGGTGCGCAACGCCCGCAGGGTCGGCGGTGCAGCGGGCCCGAGAATCCCCATCTCGTGCAGGAGGCGGTAGAGGAGCACGCCGCCGAGGTTCGTGATGCTGTCGTGCGTTGCCACGATCTCTTCGACCAGCTCGGCGACGTCCCCGACCACGAGCTCGCGGAGGCCGCCGCCCTTGGCGGCCATGATCTGGGCGGCACGGTAGAGGACGAGTCCCCGCGCCGCGACTGAGACACCAGGGTCCGCGTCGCACGCTGCGCCAAGTGCCGCGAAGCCGTCGGGATCGCGCAGCGCGGTCATCGTGCGCACGAACAGCCCGCTGCCTCTGCCGGCGCCGCCGACCGCCAGCCAGGAGAGCGACGGGCGGATCGCCTCGGCGGCGATCAGCACCGGCACGGACTCGACCAGCGCGCCGTGCCGCCAGGGCGACTGGTCGCCCGCCGCTTCGAGCCAACGTGCCGGGACCTCGCGCCAGGACGCACCTGCGTCCTCGACGCCGCTCGCGCTCCATCGCTCCTGCCAGGTGTCGCCCGCCTGGTCGCCCAACCAGTCGAGTGCCAGCCTGAGGCCGGTCGCGCGCCGGGCCTGGCTCCGGTGCACTTCGAGCACGAATGGCGCCGCAGAGAGACGCGCGAGCAGCTCCTTTCGGGGCTGACAAGTCGCCAGCCAACTGATCGGTGGCCGCCGAGCAGGGAACCGGTCCCGCACCGCCTGCAACGGTCCCTCCACGATGTCCGGGTCACCTGTGCTCTGTTGGTCGGCGTCACGCGTGTTGGCAGGCGTCACGAGCGTGCCCGGCCGAAGAGGACGTCGAGCGTCTCGGGCCGATAACCCGGTGCGGGGAGCGGCACCACCCGCTCCTTCGCGAGCCGGGTCTGCTCGGCGTGGTGAGCGAGCACCCGGCGGATGACGTCTTCCTTTCTCGGGGTGAGGTAGATCTGGGTGGTGGTTAAAAGAGCGTGGCCCAACACCTCTTGGACGTCGGTGAGCGGCAGCGTCGGATCCTCGGCCATCCGATAGGCCGCGGTGTGGCGCAGTGCGTGCAGGGTTGCCTCGGAGCCGGCGGCGGCGTTGACCCGCTCGAACATGCGGTGCACTCCGTGATAGCTGAGCGGGTGCACCGGACGGCGCCGCGTCCACCACAGCGGCTGACGGCGTCCCGAGGGGATCAGGTCGCCCATCTCGACTTGGTAGAGACGCAGCCACACGAAGGCGTCGACCGACGCCGGCAACTCTTGGGCCGCGCCGCTGCCCTTGCGGATGACCCTGATCAGCTGGCGGCCGGGGTCGACACCGCCCGAAGTGACCGAGAGTAGCTCGGAGGCCCGGGCCCCGGTCGAGACGTAGAAGGCCACCAACGCCCGGTCCCGGTGCGAAGGGAGCCGGGCGAAGATCTCGTTGAACTGCTCGTCGGGGATGCTGCGCGGGATCCGTTTCGGCACCGTGGGCCGGTAGAGGCCGCTGCGCTCGTTGCGATGCGGTTCCATCGGGTTGTGGTGCGCGTGGGCCCGATCGCCCCGCCGGGTCCGGCCGAGGGGAAACGGGTTGAGCACCGGGCCGCTGCCCTCGTCGCGGTGGAAATCGTAGAAGCCGCGCAATACCGTCTCACTGTGGGCGCGGACCGAGGGCGCATACATCTTCTTCGTCGCCACCGATGAAGCCGGCTCCTCAGGGTGGCGCCAGTGGGGTCGGGCGGGCTTGCCCGCTACCCCGAGCCAGCGCGAGAAGTCCCGGGCCTCGGTGCGGCTCACCCGGTCCCAGGACACCTCGATGGCGGCGAGGAAGCGTAACCAGCGCAACAGGTCCATCCCATAGGAGCGCAATGTGGCACAAGAGCGACCGGCCGCCAACAGATCGGTGAACCACGCCGAGACCGGCTCGACCGCCTTCCCGTCCGCCGCGATGATCTGATAGGGCTCCCAGGGATCCGCGGTCTCGACCAGGCGGCCAACCTGAGGCACGACGATGGTCGCCAGATCTCTCACCGCTTCTTGCTCGCCGGCCATGGCAGGGGTGTCTATCAGGAGGGCCCACAACATCGGTGGATGCCATAGAGGTCAATGACCTGGGCCTAAACCAACTGATGTTCAGTCAACGGGTAGACGTTAGCGAGTAACGGGGACGCTGATGCCCCTTGGGGCGCTCCCCCGTCGCTCGCCGTCCACGCCCCGTCCTCGATGACACCTGCGTTCACCCATTTGCGGATGAGCCGCAGGACCCGCTTGTCCGCTATGCGGTGCTCGAGAAACTTCTCTAACCAGCCATGATCAAGGCTGGCGAAAAAGTCGCGGAGATCCGCATCGAGCACCCAGTTCACCTTCTTCCGCTCGATTCCGACGCTGAGCGCATCCAACGCATGGTGCGGGCTGCGCCCAGGTCGAAACCCATAGGAGTCGGGTGGCCGGGGGCATTGCAGCCCCCGGCTCCCACAGATCCGGACGTAACAG
>DATKRN010000079.1:0-26759 GCA_035532155.1 Verrucomicrobiia bacterium
GAATACCGGATGGCGAGGCGGCATTGACCCACGTGCGCATGGCGGCTAGAATCGTGGCTCCGTCGTGCAGGGCTTCGCGGCCATCCAGGGTCGCGGTGATGTGATCCAGCGCATGGCCAGAGACTCGGTGCTCCGGATCGAGCATGTCCTGCTCGAGGGTGAGCCGCGCTCCGTCACTCCCAGGCCCAACGGAGACGATGCCCCGTTCAGCGTCAAAGGTGACGTCCGACTGCGCGACAATGAGGTGACGCCTGACCCGGGTAGGATGCTCTGCTCCGATCACCCATGTGAGGTAGCCGAGCCCCAGCACGAGCTCATATTGCTCGCCGAGTTGCTGCTGTCGCCGATAGATCGTAAAGAGTTTGGTGTAGACGTCGAGAATGGGCTGCAACTTGCGGTCTAGGGACGCCCACGGCCACCATAGGCGCTCGACGTAGTCCTCGTACGCTGGCGTGACGCTCGGGTTGTCGGGTAAACCGGTCGACTGCGGCTGACCGTCTTCAGATGGGAGGATCAAGCGATCCGCGAGCGGTGGAACGTCGAGCTGCGAGTTGGCTACGTCAAGGGGATTGAGCCACCCGGCGAGGAGTTCGGCGGTCCGGGGTGGGGGCGGGAGGTTCGGTTTGCGGATCTGAATCCAGTACTCGGCGTCCGTGCCCGGAGGTAGCCGCCAGAGGCTAAAGCATTCCGGGGCGTCCGGGATGGCATCGAGCCAGAGGACCTCCTCGTACCGATCAAGGTCCCGAACCGGCGAATTGCGGAGAGCAGTGACCTCACGCAGGAACGTGAAGAGGCGTACAGCCTTGTCGCGCCGCTCGTCGGAGTCGCGGGATCCCCGGAGGGGGACGATGGCCATGGTCAAGAGTCCTCCGCGTCAGCTGTCGGCCGGTCGCAGAAGGCAGGCGGCCGATTGTGGCATTATCCACCGGGACTCCTGGGTTGGTGATCCCCTTTGAGCACCCGGAACCGAGTCCTGAATGGAGCTACGAGCTCAGAAGGGCCTGGGAAAGGTGGCTCGCCCACGCTAGCCGAGTCACCCAACCATCGCCATTTGAACCAACTCGCCTCCGATCCCATCATCTCCTCAGCGGGGTTCTTGGTCGGGCGGGGCACATCTGTTTGCCTATTGCGCGGAGCCTTGGGCAGCGGGTCCGTTTCGGCGTCGGGGGCGGCCGAGGACCGACACGAGCGCGCCTAGACTGCCGGGCATGGCGGACGCGGGCTACAGGCTCGCCTGGGGCGCCCTCGTGGTGGCCTTTGTGGGGACCAGGCTTGAGCTCGCCTCGGGTCCCCGACGATTGGGCAGTCGCCGTCGCCGTATGGGCATAGGGCCTCGGGCAAGGTCGCCAGCCTCCGCGTCAGCCCGGTGAGGCGAAGCCCACCACGGTGCGAAGTCTCCCTCCAGCCGGTTGGCACGGTTCACCGCATGCCGGACATACCCGGACACTTGCGGTCACCAGCGATCCCGCCGTGAGATTCTCGAGCTTTCCTATCGCCGCTCCTTCCTGGTCGGGGCGATCCGGGTGCGGTCAGCGGGCACGCGACCTCCCGAGGTTAGCGCGAAGAGGCCGAGCCTGCCACGGACACGTGGCGTTCGTGACATCGGGAGCGGATCGGCCAGTGCCCAGTGCCACTCGCCCGGGATCGCCCATTTCGACCGTGAGTTGCGCACGCAGTCCACGAGCTCGACGCGGGCGATCACCCGACCTCGCGGAAGCGTAGCCGGGAGGCAGTCCCGCCACTCCGCGAGGGCGTCGTGATCGAGTCCCATGCCGGCGTGGATCAGCAGCGGCCCTCGGTGGGCGGTCGGCCAGGAGCGGTTCTCCACGTCCTTGATCCCAGCGGCGATCAGTGAAGCCCATGGCTGGCGGATGGTGAGAGCTTTCATGCCGGAGGTGGGCCAAACAGTTCCGGCACCACGTCCCCGGTCTGTACTTCCCACCACTCCGCGAAGCCGCGCCGGTGACACAGGTAGGTCTGCGGTACATCCGGAGCCACCGCGCCGAGAGTCTCAAAACAGCAAAGCACGATGCGCGCGTGCGGGACCGCCACCTTCAGGAGCTCGGTGATGCGGTCGACTCCGAGCTCGCTCAGACGTTCCTGGTAGGCAGCGGTGAACTCGGCGCCGTCCTTGATTCCGAACTCGTGCGCAGTCGGCGCGAGCTCGGGGATCGTGCCTGCGATCTGGTAAGGGAGACGCCACCGTGGGGCCCCGCGCGTGATCCGCACCGCCGCGCCCATCTCCGGTCCGAATGCCTGGTAGCTGCACGTCGCCAGCCGCCCGCTGAGCGAGTGGGGTCTCATGCCGCGGTCCTCGCCCCACTCGAGAGCACCTTGGCCACCGTGCTGGGCCACCACTGCGCGCCGCCATGGGCGGTGGGCACGCCATCGCGGTTGAGCGAGTCGGCGATGGCCTGAAGCGCCCGTCCGGACTGGCGCGCCGCGACGATCCGCTCCACCACCTCAGCCGGGAGCATCTGCGGCCTGCCCAGCCGGATGCCCTGGGCCTTCTTCACCGCCAGGGCGTCCTTGGTCCGCTGCCCGATCAGCCGCCGCTCGAACTGGGCGATGGCGGCCAGCACGTGGGCCATCACCTCACCGGATGGGGTGCTCAGGTCCACCCCAAGGTCCAGCGCCACCAGCGCCCAGCCCTCGCGCTCCGCGGTCACCAGCAGGGCTGCCGCGTGCTGCACCGACCGTGAGAGTCGGTCCAGCTTGCTCACCACCAGCCCGTCGGCCGCGCCGGTGGCGCAGGCCTCCAGCGCCCGTTGCAGCCCCGGACGGGCCGTCACCGTGCCCGACCACCCCCGATCCTCCTCCACCGCCATCAGCTCCCACCCGCGCCGCTGGCACTCCGAGCGGATCGCCTGTCGCTGGGCCTCCAGCCCGAGCCCGGAGTCCGCCTGCTCCAGCGTTGACACCCGAACGTAGCCCACCACGTGGGTGGCGCCGCTCGGTTTCCTCTTCACCCTTCCCATGATCTTATTATACACGAAATGGAGGTTTAGTGTCAACTCGAGGAGTCAAACTGGGGTACGTCGCCCGCGCTGGTGGCCAACTCACCCCTTGGGACCGCTCCCAGCGCGTGGCCGCTCACGGTGTGCCGAACCCCCTGGCCGAGCCTGCAGGGTAGAGGCGCGGCCCGCCCCGCGTCTCGTGACCCGGGCCGAGTGAGGCGGGCTGCAGTGGACGCTGGCGCCGCAGGCTCGCCCGGGAAACCCTCGTGCTCGTCGCCGCGTTGAGCTGCAGTGCGCACCTCCGCTGGCCGGCTGCCGACCCTGAAGCTGGTTGGCTTGGTCCTGCTGTCGGCCGCCGCGGTTGCTGGCTGCAGCGCAGCCCCTCCGTCCTCGCCCCCCGGCAACGTCGGGCTCCGGGTCGTACCGTGGGTGCCCCTCAGCCCCGCCCCCATCCCCACCATCACGCCGCTGCCCGTGCCAGCCCGCACCCCGCGCTGCACCGCCGCACAGCTCGACGCGCAGTTCCCGCCATATTTCTCCGCACTGACCGGCGGGACACTCATCGCGGTAACGGAGCTAGCGGACCTTGGACGCCGCCCGTGCCAGCTCGCGGGAATCCCCACCGTTGGGCTCCTCACCGCCTCAGGTCAGCCGATCGCCCTCAGGGTGCGGATGGGTGAGGACCAAGCGGCGACGCTCCCCCAGCCTGCGCACGAGCAGCCCGTCCTGCTGCTGCCTGGGCTACCGTTGACCGGCAGCCGGAGCCTTCGACCGGGGCAGGCGGACGTCACACTCAGCTGGACGCCGCTCGACGAGGCCCAGGGTGGCACGGCGTGCGTGCCCCCGGAGCCGATCGCGCGGACAGCCATCCTGCACCTCCCTCACCTGGGTGGCAGCGTCGTCGTCCGCGTGCCCTCTCGCGGTGTCCGCCCGGAACCGCTGGCTCCCTGCCATGGGGTGCTTGGAGTGAGCCGGTTCTGGGCGGTCGTCCCCAATCCGCCGGCGGTACCGCAGCTTGCCGCACGACTGACGGTGCCACGGCAGGTCGTCGCGGGCCACACGCTGCGCTACGTCGTGGTGGTGACCAATACCACCCCCCGGGCGTTCAACTTCCACCACGCCTGCTCCCCCTACGTCGAGGTCCTCGCGGGTCCGGAACTCAAGCTGGTCGCCCAGCACGAGCTCGACTGCGCTCCGGCGGAGACGCTGAGGCCGAGAGCGAGCCTCGCATTCGCCATGGCGCTGGCGATCCCGCCCACCGCGGCCCACGTCCAGGCGACCCTGATGTGGTCGCTCCAGCCCTGGGGCGACTTCGCCATCGGGCCGCCGACCGCAGGCCCCCTCTCCGCACGGGTGGTCGTCACGTAGGCGAGGGCCGTCGACTCGGCCACCGTGTTGCCAAGCCGGTGTCGAAGTGCGCGGTGAGAACAAGTGGACCTTGAGCTGGGTCGGAGAGCCCGGCGCAGCGCAAACGGGTGGCTGGCGCGCCCTTCGGGAGTGATCGCTCAGGGGAGAGTCGCATCGTGATCGGCCCTAAGGAGATGCGCACCCAGCCGGACCTCAGCCGCGGAGCATCGTGGCGAGCACCTCCGCGGCGCTGATTTCGGGGTCCTTAGTTGCGGTGAGTAAGGTCAGGTTCCGGTCCTTCGCCAATTCCCGCAGGTGGGCCAAGGCGCGGGATCGCTCCGGCTGTTCGAGTTCGACGCGGTACCGGCGGGCGAACTCTTTGAACCGTGTCGGGTCGTGACCGTACCACGTGCGGAGGTCTGTCGACGGTGCAACGTCCTTGCACCACTCATCGAGCTCGGCCTGCGTCTTGGTCAGCCCTCGCGGCCAGAGCCTGTCGACGAGTATCCGCGCGCCATCGTCCGGCTCGTGCATCTGATAGACGCGGCGTACGCGTACCGCTGCTCGCTTTGCCACTCCCACTCTCCCCAAGGTCCCGGCTTCAGGTCGGCCTTCGTTGGCAGGCTCTCCGAGCAGGGCATCGAGGGCTGCGATCGCACCTTCCAACCGAGCGACGTAGCCCGAGTCGGCGGTCAGCTCGCCGCGATGGATGGCGGCCAAGACCCGGCGGAGCCCATCTCGGGCCTCGACCACCGAACGCCTGTGGATGGTCGCGCTGGACCCTGCATGGGGCTGAGTCCGACTGCTCACCGGCTGACCGCCGCGCCGGTCATCGCCACCGCCACGGCGAGACGCGCGGGAGTCCGATCGGGGCCACGAGCATGGGCGCGGGCCGCTGGAGCGCCCGGACCGCGTAGGCGAGCGCATCGACCTGGTCATCGTGGCGGCCACGTGGGAACGTCGCCAGCTCCTCGACGAACCGCTCCAGCCAGGGCGCGTGGGCGGGGAGGAAGATCCGGCCGGCGTTCCACAGCGCCGCCGCCCCTTGGGCTCGGACCACCTTGTCGCCCCGAGCGATGAGGGGGCGGGCCGCGAGCCCGCGCCGATGGGCCTGGGCCACGACGTCGCGCTGGAACTGGGTGTCCTCGATGCCGATCCAGTCGAGCTGCCACTGATCGCGGAGCCGCAGGAACTGGGTGACGTGCTCTCCAGGCCCGACATGCGCCCGGAAGCAGTTGAGGATGGCGAGCCGACCCTCGGGCAGACTGGCGCAGCTCAAGAGGACCGTGTAGTCGGCGGATTCCTTCTCCGAGATCGCCAAGTCGACCGTGCCGAAGCGGGCCGCGCCATGATCCGCCACCCGCACCGTGCCTGTCACCTCATCCTCCGAATTGCGGAGCTGGAGGACGTAGGTGTCGTCTTCGACCGTATACGTACGAAGCCCTGTGCGGAGGAAGATCTCGCCCCCCTCGACGGTCGGCCGCTGCTGGTACTGGGCCGCCCACCAGTACGCGCCGACGCTCTCCTCGGTCGCCTGGAGGACGGCCTGGCTGAACCGCTCGGGCCAGAGCGCCGCACCGATCGGGCGCCCGAGCGGGTCGTCAGCCTCCGCGATCGCCGGCAGCCGGATCTCGGTCCACGCCTCGCCGCCCCGCGCCGCGGCTTCCCGCAGCCGTCCCGCCAGGTCGTCGGCGTGCCAGCGGGTCATCACGACGATGATGGCGCCGCCAGGCTCCAGCCGGGTCCGGAGGACGCTCCGGTACCAGTCCCAGGCCCGGGCCCGCATCAGGGGACTCCGGGCCTCCTCGGCGTTCTTGATCGGGTCGTCGACGATGATGACATTGCCGCCCTTGCCGGTGATCGGGCCTCCCACCCCGGCGGTCGCCATGTACCCGGAGTGGCCGGTGATCCCCCACCAGCTCGCGCTGGCACTCGTCTCACTGACCGTGACGCCGAAGACGGTGGGCCCCCACGCCGCCAGCACCTCGCGGGCGCCCCGCCCCCAGCTTTCGGCGAAGCTGGCCTCGTAGCTGGCGAGGATCACCCGCCGGTCGGGGAAGTGACCGAGGTACCAGGCCGGGAAGTATCGACTGACCTCCTCACTCTTTCCATGGCGCGGCGGCATTGCCACCAGCAGCCGAGCGCACCGGCCCGCGGCCACTTCGACGAGCGCCTGATCCAGCTGCAGCAGGTGCGCCGGCATCGCCCACCGCCGTTGGCTGTGGAGCCAGGCGAGGCCGAGCGGACGGACATAGGCGACATCGGTGGCGCGCAGCTCGCGCCCGCCACCCGTCGACCGCGGACGGCCGGTCCGGTTTCGGGCCCCAATGTGCCCAGCCCCCACCGGCGGAGCCGACACCGTGTCAGCCAGGTCCGTTCACGCCGTGGCCATGGAGCGCCGAGGGCGGCGTACGGACCGGCTGCGGCACCTCTGCCAGCCCGGTTCGGTGTCCCCACGCCGACCGGATCGGCTCTTCGGTCGCGCCATCGATACCACGGTGCTCGTCACTCCCGGGCGCAGCCAACCGCTCGGTCTCGGAATCCCAACCGTCCCCCACCCGAATGGCCTCGGCGTCGATCACCGACCCGCCGAGGTGGGCCAGCAGGTCCGCGGCCACCAGTGCCGACTCCGGCGACAGCACGAAGGCTTGGTCGACCCGCACGTCCAGCGCACCCGCCATCGCGATCGTGCGCCGGTCGCCCCACCGGTCGGGGAACCGCCGCTCGAGGTACCAGGCATCCGCCTTCCAGTCCGTCTCGGCCGCCTTCGCCACCCGCTGGATGCGGACCGCCTCCGCGTGGGCCTCTGCGCGCGCGCACGCCTCCGCGAACTCCGCATGAGGTGTCCGTCGTCCCTGTTCGCGATCCTGTCGTCCCTTGGCGAGCCAGCGGCTGAGCGTGCCGGGGTCGATGCCGGCGTACTGGCACGCGGTCTGCAGGTAGTTGCCCGAGCGGACCAGCCCCAGGATCGTCTCCGAGCGCTCGGGGGTGAGCTTGGAGCGGGTGACGCCCGGGCCGCGGGTCATGCCGTCTCCGCGGCGAGCGCCGTTTGAGCGCACGCCGTCAGCAAGGCGATCGTAGTGCCGAGGTTGCGGACGTTCCGATGCCGGGCGAAGGCGGCGGCGGCCTGCAGGAAGGCGTCGAACTGGTCGCCGGGGACCGCGCCCACGAGATCGGGGCGACCGTCGATGGTCTTGAGCAGGGCGGTGAAGTCCTCGTACTGGTCGGGGAGGAAGAGGAGCGTGACCGTGCGCCAGCTGAGGTCGACGTGGGGCTGGAGCAGGGGCGGGATGAGGGAGGCGTCATCGGGGGTGGGAATGGGCAGCCCCGTCTCCAGCAGGTCGTCGGCATCCGTGATGTCGGCCAGGAGCCGACGCAGCACCTCCTGGTCGTCCTCACCGGCGAGCGCGTTGTGCGCCAACTGCTTGGCCGTGACCGCCGAGCGAGAGAGGCCGGACTCGTCGATCAGCACCGTGATCTCGGTCAGCCCCGCGGCCCGGGCCGCCCGGACCCGGTGGTGGCCCGAGACGATCTCCACCTTGCCGTTCACCCGGGCACAGTACGGCAGCGACTCCAGCTCCCCCCGGCGCCGGATGTTGGCCACCAGGCGCTCGAAGGTCGCCGCGTTCATCGTGCGAGCGTTGACGTCCTGCTCGCGGAGGGCCGTGATCGCGACCCGGGCGACGGTGAGCTGGTTGCCAAGCTCCGCGAGGACGCCCACCGCGCTTCGTTCGTCAGCCACTTGGTCAGGACCTCCTCGGGGGTGTCGTGCTGGATCGGGGCCACGTAGATCAGCCGCTGCCCGTAGATCGGGTCCGGTCGGCGGGCCTGGAGCTTGAACGGGGTCCCGCGGTACTCCTTCGCCTCGGGATGCGGGGTCAGCGTCGCGGTGATGATCCCCTCGGCCCGGACCAGGACCCACGCCGGCACCGCGTACCGCAGGAAGTGCCCCTGGATCGCACAGGCCGTCACCAGCCGGGTCAGCCGGAGCCGGTGCGGTGCCCCGAAGCCGTAGGTCAGCAGGAGGCACGACTCCGCCAGCGTCGGCTGGACCCGGCTGCGGTGCGGCGCCGCAATCGGCTGAGCGCTGAGTCCTAAGACCCCGGCCACGTAGCCATCGAGGCAGAGAGCCTGCTCCACACCGGACATCACCGCCAGATCCAGCCGGTGCGACCACAGGTCTCGGTAGTAGGCCGCCTGGGCGCGGGTGAGCCGCACCGCTTCGAGGCGGGACCCGGGCGTGATCGGATGATCTCTCGGGATGATGGGCCCGGCCGGACGACTGGGTTGGCGGCCGCGTCGCCCCACCCTGGGAACGCCCGGCAGCTCGGTCGGCCGGTTCACCTGCAGGTAGACCATGCGGCCCCGGCCATCCTCACGGGCCGACACGACCCAGTCCGGACGCGATGCCGCACCGGGCGCACACCGCTCCTCGCAGATCACGAAGGCTTGGGCGGTGGCCGCCAAGTCCACAAGCTCGCGGACGCCGGTTGCTGGATCGAAGAGGCGGTAGGCCGGCTCCGCCCAGGTCAGCCGTCCCCCGGTGTTCGCCAGCTTCTCGAACCCACCCCAGTACGTCGGCGGCGCCAGCGCCACCACCGCGTGTGGGTCCTCCCGCACCGCCGCGAGGTGGTCGACGATGTCGGCCAGCCGGAAGGAGGCCCCGCGAACCGACTCGGTCACCCTCTGGAGCTGCGCGGCCAGGTTCTCGATGATGGAGGGGCGCCGACTGCGTGCCAGCGCCTGAAGAGCAGCCCAGTAGGGCACCGATGGCTTCAGGTCCAGCCGGAGCCGCCACTGGTCGTACAGCAGAGTGGCTCCGGCGACGAGGGGATCCGCCGAGAGCGGCACGGGCTCGCCGTCGATGCGGATGTCCAGGTCCGCCAGCGGTCGCCCGGAGGCGACGAAGCCGATGACCGCCGCCAGGAAGGAGACGTCTGAGACCGCACAGTCCGACGGCGAATAGCCCGCCGCGACGGCCAGCCGCGTGAGTCCAAGGCTCCCACAGCATGGCTCGACAAACCGGGTGTAGCCGGCGGCCCGCAGCGCCGGCAGCCAGCGCCAGTAGGCCGCCCGCTCTGGCTGGCTTGACGACGTGAGGTCGATCAGCCCCGGATCTTGGAACGCCGCCGTCTTGGACACCGGTCCGTCCTCATGGGGGAGGCGTCCGGGAGCCAGGACTCGAACACTGGCGTCTCCGCGCTCAGAACGCGGCGTCTTACCACTCGACTACTCCCGGGCGGTCAGCTTCCGGCCGACATCCCGAGCCTAGCAGCCACCCCATCAATCGAGGGGTGCTACGTGCGGCATGTCCCTCGGTGTTGTCAGCTCGGGCACCGTCCAGCCCGCGGTGCGCTCCAGCCAATCGGCCAGCATCCGCCGGTGACAGGCGAGCTCAACGATCGACCCGTGCGTCCACACGTCCTCGAAGCACAGCAGCACCACCGGACCGTGCGGGACCAGCGCCTGCAACCGGCGCTCGATCCAACCCACCCCCATCGTCTCCAGCCGCTCCCAGTAGCGCTGGCGGAACGCCTCGCCAGACACGTGGAACTCCGCGCGGGTCGGCGCTAGCTCGCGGACTTGCCCGGCCAGTGGGAACGGCAGCACGTACCGGGGCGGGTAGAGGGTGATGCGCATCGCCGACCCCATCTCCTCGCGGAACCCCCGGTAGCTGCACGTCGCCAGCCGGTCCGCGATCGGCTCCGCGTCCGCCGCCACGATAGGTTCGCCCGGCATGGCCGTCGGGCCGGCCGCCGTCGCCCCCTCGACGTGGTGGTACGGCCACACCACGAACGGTCCCCGTCGCTTCGGCCCCGCCACGGTCCACAGCTTGCGCCATTCCCAACTGTCCAGCGCCGCCTGCAGATCCTCAGGGCTCTCGATCTCGCTGAGCCAGCGGGCCACCGCCGCCGCGGCGAGGTCGCGGTCGGTCTCGGCCAACGGCGGGCGACGGGGTACCATCGTCATCGCGCCCGCCGCGCGTAGCCCATGTCCTCGGCACAACTCGCGCAGAGCGTCTTGCTGGGCGGGATCATCGCGGGGCAGCCCAGGCACGGCACCCGCTGGCCGCCCCGTCGCAGTCGGGCCCGCACCGCGGCGTCGTCCGCTGTCGTCGCTCGGGCCGGCGCGTCTCTCACCGTCATGGTCGCTCCTCCCTGTGTGGGGCCATCGGCCAATGCGTAGGTGGCGCGGAAGCCGTCCGCGATCAGCTCCCAGGCCCGGACTCGCGATCCCACATGGCCCCCAGCGCCCGCGCCTGATCCGCATGGCGACTCATGTCCGCGACCGGATGGCGCGATCCTGAGCCCGGAGGGCGTTGGTGGCCTCGCGGTCGAGCCGGACGCAGATCGGGCAGTCGGCCACCGTGCCGGGCGGGTGCCCGGACTCGGTGCCGTGGTCGCGCAGCAGTCGGGCAACGTGGGCGACGCGCCCGCCGGCGATGGCGAGTCGTTCCGCGCGGCTCCTACCAGCCGTCATCGTAGTCCGCTCGGTCGCCACGGGACCGCCCGCGCGAACGGCTGCGGCGTCCAGCCGCGGTCCCGCTCGACCACGATGTCGTAGCTCGCGCCAGCGAAGAGTGGTCGGCGAATATTCACCGCCTCGAGTTCGGGGAGGCTGACGTAGCCCCACTCGGCCATCGCGCGGTCCCCGTTGAGGCAGGCGAACCCGAACGCCTCGCCCGTCTCCGGGTCCAGCTCCGCGATCCACCAGTCGCAGCTGGGGCTGAAGTAGTGCAGGTGGATGACCTTGTCCGCCAGCGACACGTCCTCGGTTCCGTAGAGCCTCGGGATGCGGGCCGCCACCGCCTTCGGGGGGTAGAAGTTGTGTCCGCGCCGGCGGCGCTGGGTCTCCGGTAGGCGCGTAGTGACCGCCATCACGCTCCCTCAGTGCAGCGAGGCAGCCGGTACCAGCCGATCCCGACGGTGGTGAGGTCGTGGCACGTCTCGAGGGTGCCGTCGTCCATCGCGACGACCGCCCACCGTCCGAACCGACTCGACTCCAGGCTGGTGATCGTGCCGGCCCTGCGCTCCGGGTCGTCGCCCGGTCCGCAGACCGTGCCGACCCGATCGCCAACCGCCGGCAGTTCGAGGGCTCGTGTCGCGCTCACTGCTGCTCCTCCATGTAGGCGGCTGTCCCGTCCATCGCGATCGCCGCCAGCTCCTCCGCCTTCGCGTCGAAGCAGGCGTCGCACCAGTCGCCCTGCCGAGCCCCGCTCAGCACCGACCCCTCGCAGTTGCCGCAGAGGACCCACCAGTCGCGGCTGCCCCGATCGGTCACGCTCACGCCTCCCACCGCTCCGTGCGCCTGACGTCCGCGTCGATGTGGACGTCGCACCACCCGCCGAGTGGGGGGGATGCTGGGATCGGGGTCCCGCAGTTCCCGCAGATGGCCGCGTCCATTGACGCGATCGGTCGACTGGGTGCCGTCTGGAGCGTCGTCAGGCTGTCCATGTCTGTAGCCTCCGTGAGTGCGGCCGGTTGCCCTTTCCATACTGACAGTCTGACTCACCGAGCCCAGAAGTCAATCGTTTGGCGGAGGCTAGATACCGCCGGTCCGGCGCGCGGGCGTCGCCATGTTGGACCGCCGAAGCCCGATCCAGATGTGCGCGACGACGCCGGCCGCGGACCGCACCGCGGGGTTCGGGTCGCGGAGGAGACGCGCGTGGTAGGCCCGTAGGGTCTCGTCCACGTTCGCCCCGCCGATCAGCGGGGGAAGGGTGGGATCGGGGATGACCTCGAGCGGCAGCGGGTCCTGGTTGGTCGGCGCGGTCCCTTCCGGCTCGCTGACCGCGAACAGCGTCGCCACGTCGTCGAACAGGGTCTCCTGCAGCTGCTCGCCCAGCAGCGTCCCGCAGGCCTTGCGGAACTCGACCGCGGTCGGCAGCCGGGACGACTGCACGACCGCGCGGAGCGCCAGCCGCTGCCGGTTCGGGTCCAGCCCCCGCATCGACGCCGCGTGCGCCAGCGGCAGCGTGCTCGAGCTGACCAGCTCCTGCGCCTCGGGCACGAGGTCCATCAGCTCCAGCCGGCTCGACACCCGCCCCGACGACACGCCCGCCTCGGCGGCCAGCTCCGCGATCGTCCGCTCGCCCAGCCGGCGCGCGTACGCCCGCGCCTCCTCCATCGGGTCCAGCTGCACCCGTTGCAGGTTCTCGGCCAACATCGCCTGGCTGGCCGCCGCGTCGTCCAGCGGCCGCACCAGCGCCGCGATCGTGGGCCAGCCCAGCGCCAACGCCGCTCGCAGGCGCCGTTCGCCCGCGACCAGCTCGTAGCGGTCGGGCCCGCCCCGCACCAGGATCGGCTGCAGCAATCCCTGCCGCTGCAGACTCCGCGCCAGCTCGTCCAGCTCTCGGGGACCGAACCGCTGCCGGTCGTTTGTCGCCGCGTAGACCCGGTCTGTCGGAATGTCTAGTACGGTCGCGATTGCCATACGATCAGTCTAGCGATATAGAGCGCCGGTGTCTATCGGATCACAGTCCCTTTTCGGCGGCGTCGACCAACGCTTCCTGCGCCTTCGCCAGCCGCGACTCGATGTCCTGCATCTGCCGGTTGGCCGCGCGCAGCTCGCGAGACGCGGCGTCGGCCCGCTGCCGAGCCACATCGAGCCGGTCGGTCAGCCGCCGCACGTCGTCGGCGTACCGGTCGAGCGTGTCGCCCACGGTCACCCGCCGCCCGCGCTGTCCTCGAACGCCACCGGCTGCTCAACGGCCTCCGCGCTGGCGCGGTGCGCCGCGTGGCCCGACCGTGCGTCCTCCTCGCGGAAGCACAGCGGACCCAGCAGCCCGCAGCCACAGCGGAACCACACGATCGGCGACCGGGCGCTCACCCCGCCGCGGTCGAGCGTGCAGGCGTGCGCGTCAGAGGCAGCAGCGACCATTGCGGTGCCGGAGGTGCTCGCGGCGCCACCCCAGGTCCCGGGTGGGCTCGTGCCTCAGGTCAGCGTCGTCGTCGCTATCGGCGCCGGCGACGTGGCCATTCGCCACCCACGGATCCTCCGCCTGACAGTGGCTCGGCCGCCGTCACTCGCGCCGGCCGCAGGGCTCAGCAGGGCGAGATGCCCAGGCACCACCTGCGCGAGGGAGATGGCCGCTCCAAGTCGAATGTCCCCGTCTGGCGCTCCAGTGTCGCGGTCAACGCCCGGCAGGCAAACCCCGCCATTCTGTCACATGACAAAGGAGACCTGGTGAGCCAAGGGTCCGGCAGGCTAGCGTCCAGGGAGGTAGGGCTCCAGATCTTCGCTGATCACTGAGGTCGTGTTGGCGAGGATGATCCCGAGCGACTCGGGCAAGCCAAATGCCCCGTCTACGTCAGCCAGCGTGAAGGCCACATTTGGGGTACCGCTCACCTCCACCTTCACTTCAGACTCCGCAAGCGGGGGCGGGACTGTCCAAGTGAAGGCTCGGAGTGGTGCGCCGTGCTTCACAAGGCCGCGTGTGACGTGCCTGTCCACCTGGCCCCGAATTGTGGCAACCGTGATCGGGTCCATCAGACCCCACACGACATTGATGAGGCTACGGTGTTTATCGGCGTTGTCGAGACGACTCATGAGACCAAGCGCGTCGAGGGCAATGTCATCGGGGCGCTGGTAGAACGGCTGCAATCCCTCGATGATTGAGGCCACCTCGGAGTCAAAGCAGGCCAGAGTCCTTTGGACTCGCTTGCGTCGCTCGTGGTCTCGGCACACATACGGACGCCCGGGCGCCGTGCGGCGCTCCCAGAGGTTCATGGTCTCCAGGGGGTAGCTAGCGCTTCCCGGGCTTCTGACGGCAAGGGCCACCGCAATGAGGTCAAGGGCGGCGCGAGCGTTATGCACACAGTCCCCAACCATAAGGGGAAGCTGCACATCAGGCCGGCTCAGCATTTCCAGATCGAATCGCCAGCGGTGACGCTGACGCTTTCCGGGATTGAGGCAGACCGCCCGGTACTCTGCAACTCCGACGTAGCGGAGAATCTCATCCTCGACTTCGCGGAGGTGATGCTCCGCCCGGACGAGCTTGAGCCTCCAAGATTCGGTCATGCGTAGGTCGAGTCGTGGCTACGGCCGTGGTGGCTGAGCGCGCCTACCTTGTTCCTCGCGCCGCGGCTTGTCTGCCGGAGTTGCGAGAAGCCGCTTCAGCAATTCAATCGGATCTTGGTCGTCGAGGTTGACACGGCGCTTCTCGTGCGGAGGGTGTGGCGGCGGCAGGTACCCTTTTCCCATCGTCAGCCCAACGGCAGCGTCGGCTCGCCCCACCAATAGGGATCGCAGACGTTGAGTTCGTCGATCAGGAACCTGGCTTGGAACCTAGGATCCCATCTAAGGAGCACGTCGGCGTGGCCC
Source organism: Verrucomicrobiia bacterium (assembly GCA_035532155.1). Classification (GTDB taxonomy): domain Bacteria; phylum Chloroflexota; class Dormibacteria; order Aeolococcales; family Bog-877; genus DAHUZL01. The sequence goes on from DATKRN010000079.1 coordinate 14,628, forward strand.
CGCAAGGCGCTCGCCAGATGGATCGCGTCGGGGACATGCAGATGGTGCAGCCGCGCCAATCTCCTGGCTTCCAGGGCAAGCGGGAGATCCATTTCTACCCAAGTGATCCGGCCGCTGTCAAAGACGGCGTCAATCACATGTTCCTTCTCATCCGGGAGGTAGGTTCCTTGGCCCTTCATGCGTATGACTTCGGCCGCGACTAGGGTCGAGGCCACTACTTGAATCACTCCGCGTTCAGCCGCGTCGAATATCTCACGAGCTGTGTCAACTCTGCCTTCCTCTGCATTGACCGCCGCGAGGTACACAGAGGTGTCGAGATAGGGGCGAAGGTACTCGAGGGATGCCATCAGCTGAGGTACTCTTCCATGTACTCAGCTAGGGATCGACCCTCCGTGAACCCAGGGTCTAGGGCGACGAGATCACTGAGCGGTCGCCCCGCTCCGACTGGTGCAATCACGGGCTGGTCGACAGATATGGCTTGCCCTTTCGCGTTGCGCGTCACCGTGCCACCAATCCGGACCCGCTTCCCAAGTCCGGCCTTGACGGCTTCTAGGGATTCCTCCGGGAAGTGGCAGCCAACCGGTCGATTGGCAAGGTCATCGTAGATGTGAAACTTAGGCGTTTTGTAGTGGAGGGAGATTGCCTCTAGGCGACCTGTGACCGAACCTAGCGCCTGACTTCGGGGCGCCATCAGGGCCTTGATGTTGGCCACGGCATGGCGAGTGACCCGTGCAAAGCGAGCAGTGCCGTTGTCGTTCGCGCTTACGAGTAGAGCTTCGGCCCCTTGCCCAAGTGGTGAGGCCATCCTCTTGATCCGATCCAGCGACTTCTCCGATAGATAGGGCGGAAGCGCCTCTCCAGTCTCGACAGTATCGAGTCCGTCCACGTAGGCCCGGCTGATACGGTCGAGCTCCGTCTCGCCGATGTCCTTTTTGGGTGCCGCAACGAGCAGCACCTCAGCGCTGCCAGTCTTTAGCCCGTCGACAAACCAGGTAATGTGCGTCTGACTGTGCGTAACTGCAATCCGCAGGTCGTTCAGTATGGCGACGGACTCTGTGAGGACCCTGGCAAGTACAGAAGCGGCAATCGCTCCGGGTGGCCCGTCGATCCTCAGGTTTAGGCGGGCCATGGATTAGCCGCTCCGCAGGATGAGTCCGAGTACATCAGACGCCTTCCGGCAACGTGGCCGATCAGGGTCTCCATCCACACTTCGTCGCTCAGCTTGCGAGTCGAATGTAGGACAGCGAACTCCGCCCAGTAGCGGTCAAGGTGCTCACGGCTAACCCGGTGGTGAGCGCCGTCAATCGATCGCTTGAGCTGCGACAAGCAATTCACAGCCTGATTGGTGCTCAGGCCATCACGGACGTGCTCGCCCGTGTGGTGGTCCACGGCGGAGTGCCGTGCGAACCCTCTGCCAATTGCCTAGCAGGCCCAGCGCTGTCAGTATGCAGGTAGGTCGCCCCTGGATCAGTGTTCGCGACTAGGACGCGGCGAAGCGTTCGGGGACAGACATTGACAACGACACGGGAGCGGACTTCGCCGGTCTCACGGGACACAAGGGCCATGGCGGGCGTCTTGTCGGTCCGCCCTTGGCCCCCTCGCCCTGCCTTGTGGCCGTGTCGATTGGCTGGCCGGGCGCCGATCCAGGTCTCATCGGCAACGAACCGGCCAATCAGAAGCGAGGCAGGTTGACCGGGCTTCGCGGCGTCTCGGATTCGCTGAAGCAGGTGCCACGCAGTCTTAGCCGTTACGTGGTACTTGCGCTGGACCTCGCGCGCCGCAACCCCGTTCTTGGACGAGCACAGCTCGAATATGACAAAGACCCACGTGCGCACCGGAATCTTCGTTCCGTGCATGACCGTCCCAGTGAGGACGGAGAACTGCTGGCCGCAGTCTCGGCATTCCCACACGCGGCGCTGAGACAGCGAGCCGGTCCGGGTCTTGCGGCTGCCTCCGTTCTTCGGGGTCAGAAAGTAGTGGGCTGCGGACGATCCACAGTGGGGACAGACCGGGTCACCTCTTCCCCAGCGAAGTAACTCCAGGAACTTGTAGGCCTCCACCTCCGTGGGGATCCTCTCTGCTATGGTCAGGGCATCGAGTTCCACGCCATAAGTATTGGCGGGTCCCTGTCCTTTGTCAAGTGAGACAGTGCCCAAGCGTCAGCCCCGGGGCGGTCTCCCCGAGCCCAACGGCACGCGCGGTCCGAGCCCCGATCGCGGCTGCTCCCGCACCACTGCATCGGCGATACCCCCACCATCCTGCGCCTCCACGGTCACACACGGGACGTCTCGCCGCCGCGCCACGGCGAGGCGAGAGACAGGCCAGAGGTCCGTGAGGTGAGGCAGCCGCGTGTCGAGGACGACGTTGACATCGTGCAGCTGGAGCGACCGCACCGTCAGCGCCGGCCGCTCGAGGAGCGACCTGACCTCGTACAGCCACGTCCAGAGCGCCGGGCCATCGCGCCACTCGACGGTAGGGTCCTGGCCGGGAGGCCACCACATCACCACGCGATCCCCGGCTCCCCGAGGAGGTTGCTGGCGCAGGCCGCGACCAGCCCCGTCCGAGCTCCGCGACTCGAATCGGTCAGCTCCCTCGGAGCGCGCGACCCAGCGTCTGCAACGCCGCGAGCGTGTCCGCCGGTGACGGAACGCTCGCCGATGCCTCGCCTACAATCAGGGCGCTCACCGGTACGTGCAGCAACTTCGCCGCGGCGACCACCTCACACACGTCCCAGTGCAGCTGTCCGGTCTCCCGGTTCGACAGCATAGCCCGGTTGATCTCGAGGCGGACCGCCATCTCGCGCTGCGTCGTCGGTACGCCCGGCCGAGCGCGGGCCCGCTCCGCTTGCACCGCCTGTCCGATCGCCAGACACGTCTGGCAGATGCGCTTCGGCATGTTGGTTCCTCCTAGGCGACGATGCGTCGCCTAGAGCGTACCACGGGGCGGAGATGCCAACCCGCTCGCTTCCATCGGTTAGCCGCCGACCTCGCGGACCACCACGCCATCGATCGCCCACTCCCGCGCGGGCCCCGGCTCGAACGGCATGAGGACGGCCGTCGCCGTCGGACGGTCCGAGACGGAGTTCATGTCGTCTCCAGCCCCCGGAGCAGCTCTTGCAGCCGCGGCAGGAGGGGGCGGAGCCATTCATCGCAGTCGGCATCCCAGCTCGCGCGGTCATGCCAGATCGACCGCTGCCCTGACGGGTTGATGGTCGCGGCCAGCCGCCAGCGGCCGCCGTGGCGCTCCAGCACGGCCCCACAGCAGCGCAAGCCGTGCAGGGCGCCGAAGAGCCCCCGGGGGTCGCTCGCATCGTTGCGGGCCACTGACAGCCACGTCCAGCAGTCTCGCCCACAGGTCGGAGCCTGGCAGGTCGGGGCGAGGGGCGCCAGCTATCGGGTCGGGCCGAGGGTCCGTTGCCCTCACCCCCAGGAGGGCCGCCAGCTTGGCCTTGTGCGCGACCACCTCCGGCCGGAGGTCATCCGGCACGCGGTCGGCCGGAGCCAGGGCGATCCAGCCAGGGCCGCAGAGCCGTACAGCGACTCCCAGCTGGCCGAGCCGGCCCAGCAGGGCTTCGGGGGTCACCGTTCCTACTCCGGCATCGCGACCAACTCGGGCACGGTGGAGACGGTTCCAAGGCCATTCTGAATTCGCGGAGACCGTTGGAGAGAGTTTGCCCGTCTATCGCCCATGCGCGGGCGTGCCGATGAACTAACCCGCGGGCGGTCTCCAACTGTCTCCAGTGTCTCCGCCGCGGCTGGCGGGCTTGCGTTGTCGGCAAGGCTAAGGCCGTGGTAGACCACCCGCCGCGGAGTGCGCTGCTCACCCCGCGCAATGCCGCGCTCGGTGAGCTGGATGCCGAACCGGGTCTGGGTGACCACCGGCTCGCGACCGGCGATCGCCCAGTCGGTGTACGCCCGGTACAGATCGCTCGCGCCAACGGTCAGCCCGGACCCAACGCAACACCGATCGTCCAGAAAGGCGCCGAGGACGTCCTGCTCCGCTCGGTAGGCAGCGGTCGCTGTTTCGACCGCTCTGGGGCTGCCAAGGCCATTCAGCTGGTACGCAACGCATCCGCGAACCGCCCACGCCAGGATGCCCGGTGCTTCCGCGAGCAGCTTCTCGGTGAGGTGGGGGTCCTGGCGCTCAGCTGGAATGCCGACGGTGAACGGCACCAGGCGCATGCGGCGCCAGATGCCGTCGTCCGTGCCCCGCACCGAGGGTCGGTGGTTGACGGCGACCCAGATGGTATCGCTGGGATCGTACTCAAAAAAATCCTGCCGCATGTACCTCGCCTTGCGCCGGTCGCCGCCAGTCAGGGCCTTGACGGTCGCTTCCGAGAAGCGACGGCCATCCGCGACCTCGGACGAGGAAACAAAGCGCGCACTGCGGAGGTCGGCGATCCCGGTCGGGTGCATCGCGTCCCGATGAGCAAGGAGCAATTCGGGGTCAGCCTGGCGCGCATAGTCGCCGAGGACACCCAGCAGCACGGTCAGGAAGGTGGTCTTTCCGTTCGCGCCCATCCCATAGAGCACGAACAGGACGTGCTCGAGGACGCGGCCGATGAGCGTCAGGCCCACGGCCCGCTGGACGAAACCGATCAACTCCGCGTCGCCCGCGAAGATCTCGTCGAGGAAGGCGGCCCACCGCGGCGCCTCGGCCGTTGGGTCAAAATCAACCGGGGCGAGCTGCGTCAGCATTTCCTCGCGTCGGTGCGGGTGCATTTCGCCGACTCGGAGGTCGACGGTGCCGTTGCGGACGTTGAGGAGATAGGGGTCACGGTCCCAGGTGTCGTGGCTCACGGCCACGGGTCGGTGAGACCGCGCAAGCGCGATCATCGCCTCCAGCCGGGACCGCTGTTGGGTTGCGAGGGCGTGCTTCGCCGCTGCCTTGTCGCCGGTCTCCCAGGCACGCTGATAGACGTCGCGGACCACGTCAACCGCGGCGCGGGCAATCTCGGCGTCGGCGTCGGGACGCCACCGCTGGCCGTCCCAGACGAGCCACCGCGCAGACGTGTGGTCGTACCTGAACCGCTCACCATGCGCGTTGACTAGGCGCTGGGCGTTGCCGAGGTCGGTGCGTGGCGGCTCGCCGGGAGCGACGGCCTGCGAGGTCGGCGCGGCTCCGAACCCTCCTGTGGCAGCTCGCGGCTGGTAGGTCTCGGTGACCGTCTCCAGAGCGGCAGTGATGGTCCGCTCGCGGTAGTCGGCCCGCTCCCACTTCTCACGGAAGAGCGCGGACTGACGCACCACCTGGTCGATAATGGCGGGGTCCCGGGTGTAGAAGGCCAACAGGCAGCACAGTGCCAGGTCGGCGGCGGAATCGTCGCCGCCGTGCGCGGAAGTGTCGCCGTGCCACAGGGCTTCGAACTTGCCGGAATTCCGAGCTCGGCTCGCCAACGAGATCACCTCCAAGGCGGTGAGCCCATGCCCACTCAGGGAAGGCGTCGCGCCGCGGCCATTGCTGTTCGGCTTCTCCGGGAACAGCTCGCCGTAGAGTGCGTCCAACTCGTCCTGGCGGTCCTCGATGGTCGTCGGGGTCCCGACGATATGGTTGCCGGTCACGGTGAGGTAGCGGGAGCGGTCGTAGATCTCGACGTGACCCTGGCGGCACCGCGAGCCGGGCTTCGTCCCGCGGATGAAGATGTGGACGCCAGTGCCGCTGGGCGATACCTCACTGTAGCTGTTGAAGCGCTCGATCAGCTCCCGCGCCGACGGCGCCATGGCCCCGGTGTCGGGCTCCCGGCAGTGATCAAGGTCGATCCCGGTGTACGGCTGCCCCGCCCTCACCTGGAAGCCCGCGCCGGTCAGCTTGCCGGCCTCGATCCCGGCGCAAACCGCCTCGAATCGGCTCCACGTCGCGGGGTCATCACAGGAGGCGGGGCGCGAGCCGTCCGCGGTGACCGGTGGCTTGGTCCGCTTGCCGTCCCGCTCCTCCCAACGCCACCCGACCCATTGGGGGAGCTGACGCAGCTCGGCAGGGATGTGATCGCGAAGGCGCGTCATGCCGACCGGCGCGCCCAGCGAGCATCCCGCAGCGTTACGATCCGCGGCGACGGCGCCCATCCAGCGGGCCTCCGTTGTGCGCCGCCGCCGGGGTTGAGCCGGTGGCGGTGCCGTTGTCTGTGATCCTCTGAGCAAGCCAGGCGTTCAAGTCGGACCGCCTGACACGAATGATCTTGGAGCCGACCCTCACCGAGGGAATGAGGTTCCGGGCGAGGAGTTCGTAGGTCTTGGTCTTCGATATCTGCAACTCAGCCGCGACCTGGTGCGGGGTCAGCAGCGATGGAGCATCTGATGTGGCCATGCACCCCATCCTGGTACACGGCTGGGCAGCCTGATATGATGTTTTGAGTGACAACTTCGGCGGCACCAAGAGTCAGCTCCGCAGCTGCCGACGAGACCTACCCAACGGGGCTGTTGGACCGGTCACCCTTCGGCTACGAGTGGCGAGAGGACCCGCCGGACGGGCGCTCGGGGGCCGGGCCCTGGCTGGTGCCCAAGATGATCGAGATTGCCAGTGCGGTGGTGCAGAGGGGATGGTCCGTACCGGTGTACCGGCCCCCGCGTGGCAAGGGGTTGCTGCGCCGGTTCATCGAGCTGGCCGACGCAGACCTGGACCAGATACGGGAGTTCGCCAACGGCTACGGCTCGATCGGGATGCCGACGGGGGAGTCGCTAACGTTTTGGCGGGACGAGATCCTGGCTGTGCGTGATCTGGCCAAGACGCTCGATGACGCCCGGCGGGCCGTGCCCCCAGAGAACGACTACCAAGCCCGAAGGGCCCTCAGCAGCTACTTCCGCCACGTCGATGGTCTTGCGGACCCGCTGGTGCTCTACACCTACGGGCCAAGAAGAGCGAACCCCGTCTTCACGCGGAAGGGGGACAAGGGGCACGGTTTCCCAGAGCTGGGGTCGATCACGGACGCCACGGCACTGGTCAGGGCCACCAAGGCGCTGGCCGGGATCGCCCGAACCTGCGTCCAGGTGGCCATTGAGAGTCGCCTCGAGGGGGGCGCTCACGTGAGCATCCGCTACGAGCACGACAAGGACGCTCGACAACCGCCCCAATGCGTACCGGCGACCCTGCTAGGGGCCATCTACCTGGGGCTGGACCGCAAGCTTCGAGGCCAGTCGCTGCCCCCTCGAGCGTGTGCTAACTCCGAGTGCGGCAAGACCTTCGTGCCGAAGAAGCGGATTCCCGAGGGAAAGGCCGCCTGCTGCGGCCCCACGTGTCGGAAAGCGCTCTGGCGACTCGATCCCGAGCACGCTGTCCAGGAAGCGCGGGACCGTAGGGAGAGGCGCTACAGCCGGGCCCGTTCAGCGCTTCCTGGGGGACGGGGGAGGAGAGCGTGAGGCCCAGGCTGTACGCCCGAATGCCAGGCTTCGGCTGCAGTGGCTGCTCAGCGCCGCTGCTCCTGCCCGGAGTGCTCGCAGCGATGTATGTGAGCGTCCTGGCAGCCGGGGTGGCGCTGTGAGCACGAAGCCCAGCAAGCGGGTCATGGGCCAGGGCACGGTCTACCAGAGGCCGGGTGGCCTTTGGGCCGCTCAAGTAGCCGTCGAGGGCCGACGGCGCACGGTCTACGCCCGATCCCAGCAGGAATGTGTCGCCAAGCTCCACCAGCTCCAGCAGCAGGTCGCCGGTGGGTTGCCTGCCGTCGACCAGCGTGGCACGGTCGGCCGCTACCTCGACTCGTGGCTGGAGTCGGTCGCTCCGCGGCTCCGGCCCTCGACGGCGGCCCGCTACGGGCAGATCGTCAAGTATCAGCTCAATCCCCAGCTCGGCCGCGTCAAGTTGGCCAAGCTCCAGCCCGCAGACGTGGGCCGGATGCTCGCTCAGCTCCAGCAGCAGGGCCTCTCGCCCCGGACTGCGGCCCACTGCCGGGCGGTCCTGCGCTGCGCCTTGGGTGACGGGGAGCGATGGGGCGTGATCCACCGCAATGCGGCCCGCTTGGCGGACCCCCCGAGAGTGCCGCACCAGCAGCCCAAGGTGCTCACTCCCGCCGAAGCCCATGCCGTGGTTGATGCCCTCAATGGGACGGGCCTGGAGAGGGCCGCCCTGGTGGCCCTCTACACCGGTCTCCGGCAAGGGGAGCTGCTGGGCCTAACCTGGGATGACTTCGACCCGCGCTCCCGCCAGATCCACGTCCGCCATGCTCTCCAACGGGTCAGTGGGTCGTACCTCTTGGTCGAGCCCAAGTCAGCCTCCAGCCGCCGGGCCGTCCCCGTCGCCGAGACGGTGATCGACGCCCTGGAGGAGGAGCGGCGAATGCAACGGCTGGCCCAATTGGCAGCGGGCAGCAAGTGGAGGGCACCCATCCGGGGCCTCATCTTCACCACCACCACCGGCCAGCCCCGCAACGGCTCCGCGCTGACTCATGTCTTCGTGGGAGCTCTGACGCGAGCTCGGCTCCCGGCCCTGCACTGGCACCACCTGCGCCATGCCTACGCCGGGCTCATGCTCGGCTCCGGGTCGGACCTGGCCACCGTCTCCCACCTGCTCGGGCACAGCTCCGTCGCCCTCACCGCCAGCACCTACGCCGGCATCCTCCCCAGCCTGCGTCAGGACGCCGCTGAGCGGTTCGAGAGACTGCTCCACCAGCCCGGATGACCGCCTCCACCGGTCAGTGGACGCCCGCTGGTTGCAGTAATACCTGCAGTACACTCACTTCGCCATAGCCACATCTCGATCTCGCCCTACGCGGTTTCCTAAACCGCGAGTCGCAGGTTCGATTCCTGCCGGGGGCACGGGTTTCTTGAACACCGACCCCCCGGTGGCAGCAAGAGTGGCAGCAACGCCGACGGACGACCGCGCCTCTTCACGGACATCCGCGGACGGCGGGAGCGGACGGCCCGGCCGAAGAAGGGTATCCATCGCCTGGGCCGCCGGGCGATGCATCGCCTCGATCGCATGTCCGTACCGGTCGAGGATCAGGGAGGGGCTGGCGTGGCCGAGGACGTCTGCCGCGATCCGCGGATGGACGCCCTGAGCCAGCATGCGCGTCGCCGCTGTGTGCCGGAGGTCGTGAAAGCGAATCCGCGGCAACCCCGCTCGGTCGAGCAAGGGGTAGAACTCGCGCCGAAGGAGGTTCTGACTCTCAACAAAGCCGCCAGCCCGATCCGCGAAGACCAGGTCGTGATCGACCCATGCGTCCCCGGCCGCAAGCCGCTCGGCGGCCTGCGCAGACCGGTGCCGGCCCAGCGCTTCCACCGCCACATGGGCACAGATCACCTGGCGCCGGGAGCGAGACGTCTTCGGCTCCTGGATCGCGATGCCGCCGCCAGCCTCTGGGCCGAACCCGTGACGGCGACAGTGCCTCGGTCGACATCCACGTCCTTCCACCGAAGCCCAAGGAGCTCGCCCTGACGCACACCTGCGGTCACCGCGAGCACGTACAGCGCTTCCAGCCGATCGCCTACGGCAGCGTCCAGGAGGCGCTGCGCCTGGTCGGGACGGAGGAACTGCATCTCATGACTCACCTCACGAGGCGGTGTCGCGAGGCGGGCGACATTCCGGGTCACGAGGTCCAGTCGCGTCGCCTGCTCGAGCATCGTGTGCACAACGGTGTGCAGGCGATGTACGGAACTCGCTCCCAGCCCCGACGCGAGCTTGGCACGATACAGCGCATTCAGATCCGCCGCCTGCAGCCGAGCGAGATGCAACGTGCCGTACGTGGGGAGTACATGGCCCACGATCAGCTCCCGATAGCGCACCCAAGTCCGTTCCCGCAGCGATGGCTTGGCCGTCGCTAGCCACTCGGATGCGAACTGCGCCACGGTGAGGCGCGTCGGTGGGAAGGCCACTCCGCGGGCGCGGTCCTCCCTTGCCTTCGCGAGCTTCTCAAGGACTTACTGTCGTGTCCGCCCGCGGAAGTATCGGCGCTTCCCCCCCACCAACACCGTCGCTCGCCAGCCGTCCACGGTTCGATAGACCGAGCCCTCGCCGTTCGCGCGCCGGCTCATGGTCGGCGCCTCCGACGCGGGGTCGGACCCGCATACGGCGCCTCCGCAGCTTCGACGCCGACTGCCGGAGCAACCCGCCCGATCACGAGGGCCTCCAGACCGATCACGGGAATCCTCGTCAGCCGCCCCAGCTTCACCACGGGGAGCTCGCCTCGCTCGATCATGCCGTAGACAAACGTCCGGCCGCAGCCCAGGAGCCGGGCGGCCTCTCGGACGTCGACGAGGAGGGGGGCGACGCGCTCCTCGTTCATGCCGGGCCCTCCCGCGGCGCGACGTCCACCAGCCCGGTGCGTGCGGCCTGCTTGCGGGCGACGAGCTCGGGGAAGGTGTGCCCCCGGCGTCGGAGGTACGGCCCGACGGCGGGGACGGCCCGAACGAGGGCGCGTCCGACCCCGGGGGCCGCGCCGGTCGCGGCGACGCTGGTGGCGTAGCCGACCAGCCCCTGGACCAGCCGGCCGAGGTCGGCCCCGCGCGCCGCCTCGCGAACGAGAGGCTCGCCGGCGACCCCCAGCCGGGCCGCCCGCAGGACCTGCCACTCCGGGGCGACCGGCCAGCGCGACCGCTTGTGATCGGGCGTCGGGACGCGCAGGGACAGCCACTGCAGGCTGTACGCCCAGAGGTCCTGGCGCCGGGCGAGGGCGTCCGGGGGTGTGGATTCCCAGCGCCTTCAGCGCCGCCCGGCGGAACTGGACCCCCACCCGCCAGACGGGACCGTCCCCGGTCCGGTCGGTCCACTCGGCGGCCGGCCAGGTCTCGCCGGTCACCGCGCATTGGAGGCTCTTGTCATACACCCGGGCGACCAGCTCCCCGGTCCCGAAATGGGGTCGTCCGTGGCCGCGGCCTCCGCCCGGACGTCCTGAAAATAGCGCAGGCAGCCATCCAGCAGCTCGCCCGCGGCGGACAGGTGGCAGGTGTCCACGCCGGCGCGCAGGACCGTGGAGGGGCGGGGTCACTCCGGGACCTCGTCCGAACTCGGGGACGCCGTTTGCGCCTGCCGTGTTACAAGAGCATCATGGCAGCTGAGCTGGTCCAGGGAAAGGGCGGCTCCCTTCTGCCCGTTAGCAGAGTGAGCTGGTATTTCATGCCGAATACTGCGGGGGTGACCGCGGCGTCGAAGCGACTGTTGAGGATGTTGTATGATGCGGGCATCCCAATAGTGGTGTTCATCGACGGCAACACGCCGTGCGGAGCGGCGCCAATCGTGGGGTGCCGCGGTCCGGTCGAGGACCTTCCGACGGGGGCGGGGCGTGACATCGTCCGTGTGGATGCCGGAGCCGGGGGAGCCCCCAGCGCTAGGTCCGCTGCCCCGGACCGTGGATCTGCCACGCCTGCCGTCCCCGAGTGAAGGGGCGTCGAGCGTGCCGTATCCGCTCGTCGACGTGCCATTCCCCCCCCACCGCCTGAAAGGGGACTCCGAACGCCTCACGACCGAGATCGAGGCGCAGACCTACCAGGCGTGGCTGGCGGAGACGGAGCTGCGTCGGGTGCCGGAGTTCCTCCGGTTCCTTGCGTTGGCGGGCGCGCCGGTGCCGGATCCGACCGCTCCCGAGCGGGACCTTCCAGCGCTGGAGGCGTGGCTCAGGGCATGGTTCCCAGCGATGTACGAGCGGTGGCGCGGCACGCACTGGGGCTACGGGCCCTTCGGTCGTGTGGTCGGAGGAGGAGGGCCGGGGTATCGCGGGTACTCTCACTTGGCGGCCGCGGTACAGACGAGCGTGGCACACGACGTAGCCTTCCTGGTGGTGGCCTCCGCTCGGCTCCAGCGGTCCGATCTGGCTTGGACGATGGAGTGGGAGAACGTGGTCCCCCCCCGCGGGAAGGCGAAACGGGGCCACCGTGGGTTCTACGAGCGGGCGATGGGACGGCCGGGGCTGGACCCGGTGCAGTACGCGGGAATGGTCGTCTGGCGGTCCCTCATCACTCCGGAAAACCGAGCGGAGATGGCGTCGATCGGGCCATTGGAGACGCTGGTCGACCTCTACCAGGAGCTCGTGACGGCGCAGAATCTGGGAGCACTTTCGGAGCCGGCCCCCGTCCCCGAGGCGGAGGTGGGGGACCAGGCACCGCCTGCCCCTGACCGCGCGACCTTCGCCAGCCCCTACTACCCCCTGCGAGAAGCGGACCCTGAGGCCCCAACCCCGGCGCCGCACCTCGTCCGCATCGTCTCCGCCTT
>DATKRN010000080.1:0-4573 GCA_035532155.1 Verrucomicrobiia bacterium
GCTGCGAACGCTCGCGCAGACCGGGTGACCGGGCACACCGCGCTCCAGACCCTGATCTCGACCGCCGCCGGTCTGATTCTGCTCGCGCGCGCCGACAATCTCGATCCGGGAGCGGTTCCCCGGCTCGCCGGCGAGCTGCGCGGTGAGTTGCGGCGGGGACAGCCGGTGGCCGCCACCGTCCCGGCGCTGACGGCGGCGATCGCCAGCCTGCGCCAGCTGATCGCGCTCAACGGCGAGGTGGCCGCACAGGCGCAGAGCACCCTCGCCCCGATCGACCAGGCCGCCGCCGAGCAGGTCCGGGGGTCACGGGCGCTGCTGGCGGCGGACCGTGCCGCCGAGGCGGCGCTCACCACCGCGCGAACCGCGGCCGGGCTGCGCGCGGTGCAGCAGCGCTTGCTCATGATCGGTCGTCAGGCCGCGGCCCGGCTCGCCGCCGGTCGCTGCGGCCACGCGCTGCCCGCGGGCCGGGTGATCACGATCTCGTTGTCGCTGGAGGAGATGGTCTTCTACGCCAACGGCTGCGCGGTCCGGGCCACCCCGGTGACCACCGGCCGCGCTCTGCTGCGCACCCCGACCGGCACGTTCCGCATCTTCGACAAGCAGTCTCCGTATGTCTTCGTCTCCCCCTGGCCACCGGGATCCCCCTTCTGGTATCCGACCAGCCCGGTCAACTGGGTGATGGAGTTCGACCAGGGCGGCTACTACATCCACGACGCTCCCTGGGAGCCCCCCTCGGCCTTCGGCCCCAACAGCGAGAACGGGGTCTGGGCCAGCCACGGGTGCGTCCACACGCCGGAGGCGACGATGCGCTGGGCCTACGGCTGGACCCCACTCGGCGCCCCGGTCATCGTCTCGGCGTGAGGTGGAGATCAGCCTCGCGCGGTCCGCGGCCGAGGTGGTGTCCGATGGCCCCGACCCGGTGCTGGTGGGTCAGCTCGCCTTCCGCGGGCAGCTGCGCCGCATCTTCCGGCGCGTGCTCACCTTCCTCGACGACGTCGCCGCCGACTCTGGGCTGAGCCCGCTCGGGTATCACGCGATCCTGGTCCTCGGGGGTGCCGGTGCCGAGGGGGTTCCCGAGCGCGAGCTGGTGGCGCAGCTCGCCTCCAGTCGGGCCCACATCTCGGTGCTCTCCCGCAGCCTGGTGGAGGCGGGGCTGGTGAGCCGCAGCGCGGCCCCCGGCGACCGCCGTCAGGTCCTGCTGCGGCTCACGCCCCAGGGATGGGGCACGGTGCGCCAGATCGCCGCCGACCATCAGGCGCGGGTGCGTCGGCTGGTGGACGACTGGGAGCCCGCCCAGCTGGAGGCGATGCTGGAGCAGATCATGACCGTGTACCTGGGGCAGCCCGGGCGGGTCAAGATCGAACGGGGGCCGCACGCCTGACCGGCGTTCCGCGACCCGTGAGCGTACCCGTCACGGCCGGATCCCCAGCGAGTCGGGCAGCGCCAGGACACCCACGCCGTCCAGTCGGGCCGCCCGGGCCAGGGCGGGGTCAGAGGTGGCGAGCGCCCCGTTGACGATCCTGGCTGCCGCCAGGGCCACGCAGTCGGCGAGGGAGACGGCCGAATCCCGCCGCCGATAGTGTCGGGCCCGGAGTGCCCCGGCGGCCCTCCCCAGGGCGGCGTCCACCGACACCACGACCAGCCCGCCATCCTCCAGCGACGACAGACTCTCCGCGACAGCCGGCCCGGCGACGCCACCTGTCCGTACGAGTCGGTCGATGACCTCGGCCAGGTTCACGGCGGTGATCCTGGCATCCGCATCGGGCGATCGCAACAGCGCCTCGACGTCACCGGCGGCGGGTTCGCCCACCAAGGTCGCGATCACTGCGAAGGCGTCGAGGATGGTGATCACGTCGCCGGGGGCAGTCTCGTCTCCGTCGCCTGGTCCTCCAGGCGGGCCTGCCGTCGCAGGATGTCGGTGGTCACCCCGGGCGCCAGCCGGAGCGATCCGATCGCGGCCCCGATGGGATCGGCGGGAAGCGGCCGGACCACCAGCCGATCCCCCTGGTCCTCGACCGCCACCCGTTCGGTTGCCCACCGCCGGCGCACGCCGGCCGGGATTGAGATCTGGCCGCCACGGGTTATGCGCGTGTCTCGGATCATGATGTCATCATACCTCATGGATATTTAAGCAGTCATGGTGGGTGGGCGACCCCTGCGTCGCGCGCGTCGCCCCGATCGTCGCCCGCCGCGACCGGCCCGCCGCGACGCCCGCCCGCGGCCGCGTCTTAGAACGTCAGCGGGGTGTTGACCCACAGCACCACCGCGGGCACGGTGCCGGGATTGGTCCACTGGTGGGGGCGGGTGGAGGCGAACCCGAGGGCATCCCCCGGCCCCACCTCGTAGCACTCGCGCGTTCCGAGGGTGAGCTCCAGGCGGCCCTCCAGGAGGTACAAGAACTCCTCGCCCTCGTGGGCGTAGGCGCCGCCACTGCCGGCCCCCGGCGCCACCGTGAAGAGCTGCGGCTCGATCGTCCTGGCGCTCGGCCCGAGGTGCTCGATGCGCACCCCGGGGGTGCCGGTGCGGAGCAGGAATCCCTCGCCCCGCCGCACCAGCGCCTGGCCGCGCAGTCCCGCTCCCAGCAGCGTCACGAGGTTGACATCGAGGCTGGCGGTGAGCTTTTGCAGTGTCGCGAGCGAGGGCGCGGAGATCCCGCGCTCGATCGCGGAGAGGTGCGAGGCCGAGAGCGCGGCCGCCTGGGCCAGCTGGCGCAGCGAGAGGCGTCGCCGCAGCCGGGCGCGCCGGAGGCGGAGCCCGACACCGTCCAGGGCTGGGGTGGGGCCCGACGGTCCCGCGGGCGCCGGCGGCAGGCCGGGCTCGAGCGCCGCCAGCTCCGGCTCCCCTCGGGCGAGCGTCCGGGCCCGGGCAACGCCGACCGTACCGCTTCCGTCCAGTCGCGCCCGGATCAGAGCGACGGGAAGACGGTCCTCCTGGCGCAGCCGCCGCACCAGCCGCAGCCGGGTGACGTCGACCGCGGAGAACACCCGGTAGCGGGTGTCGGTGCGGCGTGCACGCACCAGCCCCTCCTGCTCCCAGAGTCGCAGGGTGGACGCGCTCACGCCGACCAGGCGCGCCGTCTCGCCGATCGTGTACTCGCGCGGCGGCCGATGGTCACGGCGAGCCCCGGCTGGCATCGGCCCTCCCGGCACGGTCCGGTGCCTTCCCGCGATCCGCGCCCTCGTGAGCGTACCGGAAGCGGGTGGGGCGCGCGCCCACCCCTGCGGGAGGTCGGTCGCGGGACGGAGCGATCCGGTACTGCGCAGACGGGCAGCCCGAGGGCGGCGGCAGCAGCGTCCGCCGCGCCCTCGCCTCAGCGCCGTGGGCGCGGCCATCGCCGGGCGTCCCGCCCTCCCGGGTCCCCGATGCCGTGGCTCTGCCGCCCGCGGAGCTGGTGGCCGAGTGGGATCCGGTGCCGATCGGGAACACACAGGTGCGGCGCGATGCCGTCGCCAGCGCGGCTGCCGCCCGGCGGGGGACGTGCCCTGAGGGGAGGGACCTATCTGGTCGAGGACCCCTCGGGCGCAGATCCTGGCAGGACCGCGCGCCTACCCTTGCCTCCTCGCCCAGAACCCCGGACTCGCCGCTCGCCCCGAGGCCGTGCCTGCGGGATTACGGCATGAGGCCGAGGTCCTGCTCCCGCTGCCCGTGTCCTGCGGCCGGGACGCCGACCCTCGAGGGGGTGCACGCAATCGTCATCATGAAGGCCCGTCGCCGCCCATGGGTCGCGCCCCACCGCGCCGCCGTCGACATCGAGCGGGAGGGCGGGGCCGAAAGCTGATCGCGGCCGCCCTCCGGCGCGGGAGTTGGCACCTGGGATCGGGGCGGTGCCGCTATCGGCCGAGGCCGGCCGGCACGACCCGCACCGAAAACGGCCAGTCGGTGACCAGGGCCTCGGCCCCGGCAACCTCGGCCTCCGGCTGGTAGCGGCCCCGGCGCAGGCGCAGGGCGATCAGGGACGGGCCCTGGGGATCCACCATCCAGTACGCGGGTACGCCCAAGGACTCGTAGAGGTGGCGCTTCACGGATCGGTCCTGGTCCTGATTGGAGGGCGAGAGCACCTCCGCCACCAGCATCGGCACGTGGCTGGAGGCGAGCGGCCCGTCCGGGTCGAAGTCGACGCGCTGGATGACCACGATGTCGGGTTCGACACTGCCCCCGTCCGGCAGCCGCCAGTCGTAGGGGGCGCTGAGGACCATGGAATCGGCAGTTTCCGCCGCGCGCAGGAGCGCGAAGAGCGACCCGCTGACCCGCTGGTGCCGACCGATAGGCGCCGGGCTCACCACCAGGCTCCCGCCGATGATCTCCCGGCGGTACCCGTCATCGGGCATCTCCTCGAGGTCGGCGTATGTGAACGGGCGAGCCGGGCGAGCCAGCGGGGCGGCCATGATCACCGATGGTACGCGGCTCGGTCACGCCCTAACGCCGCGGTCTACTAGGAGCGTGGGTCAGTAACGGGTAGAAGAAGGGACGGGATCGCGGCCGGAGAGGGGCAGGCTGAGATCGTCCGGCAGGAGCTGGGGGGCTAGTTTGCGGTTGCGGGAGCGCTCCAAGCTCCCCCCGTGGCCCCGGGGAG
>DATKRN010000081.1:0-15790 GCA_035532155.1 Verrucomicrobiia bacterium
CGCGACCGTTGCGGGCCGTCCCGCTGGCCCGGCTCAGGCCCCAGCCCTGGCTACCTTCACCCCTCCGCGGCCAGCAGGTTCTCGGCGGCGTTGATGTCCTGGTCGAACATCGTCCCGCAGGCAGGGCAGCGCACCCGGATCAAGGGGCGGAAGTCCACCTCGGTGAGGATCGTCTCGCACGCGTGGTGCGTGCGCGTCATGTTCCGGGCCGGGACGACGATGACCGGCACCCCGCGCCGCTGGGCGGCGACGATGAGAGCCGCCCGGAGCGCGCCGGGGGCGGCCAGCGTGCGCTGGGACCGGGCGAGGTGGCCCTGCCTCGAGTCCGGGGTGTCCACCGCCGGGGCCCGAGCCAGCGCGGTGAGGTTCACGTCCGCGACCACCACCCGGGCAAAGCCACCCGTCAGGAGCGCCCCAGCACCTGCCAGGCGCTGCGCCGACGCGCGCTGAGCTGCTCGCTCAGGTTCGCCGCCCACTCCCAGAGATGGCGATCGGCGCGGCGCCAGGCCTCCAGCGGCGCCCCGATGACCGGGCCGTCGCCGTGCTCCCGAGCCAGCGCCACAAACCGTTGGGGCGACCGCCAGCCGGCGACCCCCTCGGCCGAGATGACGGAAGCCGGGCCGTGCTCGGGAGTCGGGCGCCCGGCCGTCGCGGCTGCCGTCCAGGCCGTGGCCACCTCCGGGTACGCCATCAGGTAGGCCACCACGGCCTGCCGGAGCACGGCCAGCTTGCGTGCGCGCCGATTCCGGATCTCCGCGACCCGGCCCCGCTCCACCACCCAGGACGCGGGCAGCACGACCTCGCCCTGTCGCCCGTCGGGGTCGGGCCGGATGACCTCCAGCAGGGCAGGCGGAACGACCAGGGGCCGCGACGGTGGGCCGGTCGCCGCCCAGACGGCGGTCCGGAGCGAGCCATCGCCCCGTGATCGCCATCCGAGGTCGATGGCCACGGCGGGTCCATCGTCCCGGACTGCGGCGGTCGGCAGGCGCACCCAGACGGCGACGCCGACCCGCATGTGTCCGCCGATCCGGCGCCGGGTGACCCGGACCTGGGTGACGTCCCCTTCGGGAGGCAGGGGCCGATGCCAGATCACCGG
Organism: Verrucomicrobiia bacterium; assembly: GCA_035532155.1. GTDB lineage: Bacteria > Chloroflexota > Dormibacteria > Aeolococcales > Bog-877 > DAHUZL01. Next base: position 1,097 of record DATKRN010000081.1, read on the forward strand.
CAGCTCCTGCCATACCGGCTTTCCCGCGGCGGCGGCGACTCGGATGCGGAGGGTGCCCCGCCCCATGCGCCGGCGCTCGGGCCGCCCCGCCTCGGCCCAGGCCTCAGGATCTACCCCAGGGAGCCGCACGATGTTGTGCCACGGCCCCCGGCCCGAGGCGAGCAGCGCCGCGCTCCGAGGCGGGTCATCCGCATGCCGCTGGAGTTGGACCGTGAGGGTGCCCTCGCCGGTCCAGGGCCGGAATCGAGGAGCCCCCGGGGGCCGGCCGGGCCGACGGCGGCCGGAGGCCGGGTCTCCGTCGGAGGGTACCCGTCCGTCCTCCGGCGCGGGTCGGGCCGGTGCCCGTCCCGGCTTGGTGGCCTGGACAGCGAGCGCGAACCCGTCCCGGACCGCATTGTACGTGGCCCAGTACAGCCCACGCTCCTGCACGAACTCGGCATAGCGGGCCTTCACCGCCGCTCGGCACCGCTCCAGCCCGTCGATGAACTCCGGCTTCAGCGCCGCGTAGGCGGTGGCCTTGGCGCGCCGCACGGCCTCCCGGGCCTCGCCCACGGCGCGTCGAGCCTCGGCGACCTCCGCCCGCGTGGTCGCCGCGACCACGGTAGTCCGGCCCCGCAACCGCTCCTGCGTCGCTCGAGCCGTGGCCGCCTCCAGCGCACGCCTCGCGCCCTCCAGCGCGTTCGTCAGCGCCGCCACATCCGGATGGGTCTGCCACGCGGCGGCGACGGCCTCCACATGCTGCTGGTGCACGCTGACGAGCGCGTTCCACAGGTCATGGGTGAGGCGGAGCTGGGCCAGGCTCGCCTCATGCAGGTCGGCCGTCCCGGTGCACCCGCATCGATAGACCACCACCTGCCCGGACCAGCCCGATCGCGTCGCCAGCGTCAGCCCTCCCGCGCCACCCGTCGCTGCCGGCCGTTCACGACCACGCCACTGCCCAGCCGCGTGCGGCCGCCACGGTCAGCGCCCCAACCACGACCGGCGCGTCTCCGTCGCGTCTGCGACAGCAGACGGCGAGCCGGACCCGCCTCCCCTCAGACGAGCCGGGAACGTGAACCGACTGTTGGCGGCGCAGTTCCAGAGGCTGGCTGACGCCGCGCCGCAGAGGACCGCGACCAAGTAGTGCACACCGACCGTGGTCCCCACAGTCAGAAGCACGGCCTCGTTGATCCCCAGCCCGACCAGGCTCACCGCTTCGAACGCGACGAAGCTTCGACGGCGGGATCGGCCCCCTGATGGCGCTCGCCGAAACTGACCAGTCTCGCTCGTCGAAATTGACCAGGTGAGGCGAGAGAAGGGTACCGCGGCAGAGGGATGGGCGGGGCTCGCGCCCAGGGGCCCAGAGCCGAGGCGGGCGCCTTGCGGACGTCCTGGGCCTTCACAGCGGGGTACGCCTGTTCGGGATGAGGGGTGAAGCCGCGGCCGGTCCATCCCCTGCCCTTGCGGAAGGGGGGATGGCAGCCAGGAGCGTGGGAGCGAGGAGGTCCTCGAGGGCCACCGGGTGGTCGCAGGCGGGACAGGCGCCGCCGAAGCCGATCCGGCGGCAGGGGCGTTGGCAGTCGGGGCACCACTGCTCCCCGAGGTAGCGCTCCTCACAGTCGGGGCAGACATAGACGGTGATCGGACGCCGCCGCTGGCGGGGAGGAACGGCCACCACGGGGAGCGGGGGACGGTGGATCCGTCGCCAGGCGGTCTGGCGGCACGCCGTCGAGCAGTAGCGCTGCCGCCGGACCCGCGTGAACGGCGTCGCGCAGACCGGACAGGGGGGCCGCGGGTCGGAGGCGGCAGGTGGCGATGTCGTCGCCACATCGTCGCGCCCCGGGTGGGCCGAGGCGGGCACGGCCATCAGCGGGACTCGGACGCGGGCTGCACCGCCTGGCGGAGCTGCTCGACCCGTGCGCGGTGGGCCCGCATGCGGTAGGACTCGCCCGGAATGCTGATGACGGTGCTCCGGTGCAGGAGGCGATCGAGCATCGCCGCGGCCACCATGGGGTCGTCATTGAACATCTGCCCCCAGTGGGCGATGCTCCGATTGGTCGTCAAAGCGATCGCGCCCTTTCCGTATCGTTGGGCGACCACCTGGAACAGGGCCGCCGCGGCCTCGCTGGCCAGCGGCAGATAGCCCAGTTCGTCGATGATGAGGAGCGCCGGTCCAGCGAAGAAGCGCATCGTGGTGGCCCAGCGCCCTTCCAAGGCGGCCCGATGACAGCGGGCGGCCAGGTCGGCGGCGCTGGTGTAGTAGACGCGGTAGCCGGCCTCGGCCGCGCGGCGACCGAGCGCCACCGCGAGCATCGTCTTGCCCACGCCGGGCGGGCCGATGAAGAGGACATTGGCCTTCTCCGCCACGAACCGGAGCGTCGCCAGCTCGTCGATGAGGGGGCGGTCGACGGCCGGTTGGGCGTCGAAGTCGAAGTCCTCCAGCCGCCAGGGCGCGGGGAAGGACGCGAAGCGGACCCGACTGGCCACCCGGCGGGTCTCGGTCGCGGCCACCTCGACCGCCAGCAGCTGCTCGAGAAAGGCGGTGTGGCTGCTCTTCGCGGCTGCCGCCTGCTCCAAGGCGTGGGGCAGGGCCGCCGCCGCGTCGGGCAGGCGCAGGTAGGCGAGATGGGTGCGCAGCTGTTGGTACCGACTCTCGGCGGTGGTCACGACGCCACCTGGGCCCAGGCCGCGTACCGCTCAAGATCGACCGAGTCCGCGTCCGGGGGGGCGCCCCGCAGCGCGGCCGCCGCGGCCCGGGCGGCGGCCCCGGGTGGCCGGATCGCCTTGCGGTGGCAGGGCGGAGCGGTGGGGGCCGCGGCCGCGAGCACCGCGCGTTCGAGCGCCATCTGGTGCGCCGGCAGCCGCACGATCACCCCCGCCCCGGCCGGCGCCAGCCGGTGCTCGGCGACCCCCGTGCCGCTGGGGCCGATGACGGCGAGCGTCGAGGCCCCCAGCCGCGCCTGGAGCCGCAACGCCGCGCCGATCCACGCCGGCGGGACCGAGTACTGGTTCCCCCGGTACGCCACCAGCGCCGAGGGGCCCACGGTCCGCTCCACCACCACGGTCGCGGGGTAGGGGGCCGTCGGCAGCGCCCGCAGCCCCTCCGCCGCGGCCCGGGCCGCCACCGTCTGCCCGTCCCGCACCCGAGCATCGCCGATCGTGCCCTGGAACGCGGCCAACGCCCGCGTGGCCGCCTCTGGGCTGGCCACCGCCGCCGTCCGCCACCAGCGCTGGGTCCCGAAGTGGTTGGCCTTTTCGACGCAGCCCTTGCGATTGCCCCGCCGCGGTAGACAGATCGCCAGCTCCACGCCACAGTGCTTCGCCACCGGCGCGAAGCTGGCCAGCACCCGCCCCGTGCCCACCACCACCACCATGCTCATGCGGTCGAAGCGCCACCGCCGTGCCGTGCCCCCGAACTGCCGCAGCACCACGTCGATCGCGGCGATCAGGTGCGGCTGGTCCTCCGCCTCCGCGAACACGCCGCGGGTCTGCCCCGAGTAGGCCAGCGTCCCCATCAGGACGTGGGCCTCCCCCGGCCCCCAGGGGGACGGCAACTCCAGCCAGTCCCACTGGATCTCGTCGCCGGGGAGGTGCGCGATCTCGATCGTCGGCCGGCCCCGAACTCCGGCACAGGGCTCGCAGTGGGGACGCAGCTGTCCGCGCCGCAGCGCCGCCGTGAACCGGGGGTAGCTGCGCCCATACCCCAGGCCTCGGACTTCGTCGTACAGGGCACTCGCCCAGACGTGAGGGTCCTCGGCCAGGCGGGCGCGCACGTACGGGGCAAAGGCGGCGAACGCGTCCGGGGTCGCCCGCTGGCGCACCCCCACCGTCCGCTGCCCCCGCAGGTACGCCCGAACCGTCGTCCGGCTCCGGCCCAGGTGGCGGGCGATCGCCGCGATCGACCACCCCCGTCGGTGCAACGCCGTCATCTCCACATCGTTCTCCAGTGCCAGCATGGGGGGGGGGCTCCCGGTGAAGCTGAGGTCGCAACATCCCCAGCATCCCGGGGGCCCTTCCCCCGGTGGGTCCAGATCGGTTCTCCCCAGGCCAGGGAGTTGTTCGCCCCCTCTCCCGGACCCTCACCCCTCGACGACGACGAGGTGGCTACTTTCGACGAGCAACTCTGGACAGATTCACCCGAGCGCCGTCACCCCAGCGCGGTCGCGCCAGGTGACCAGGGAGTTCGCGGTGAAGTTGACCATGATTGCCGTTTGGATGGCCAGGGCCGCCCCCAACCACAGAGGCACGCGGAGGCGCCCGTAGAGCAGGGCGGTAATGCCAAGCTGGGTGGCGAGCCCGCAGAAACCGACTCCCACGAAGGTCATGAACCGCGCCGGGTGGCCGCGGGGATGCCACCGCTCCGCAGCCCCGAGCCCCCGCACCAGCGCACGCTTCACGTGGATTCCTCAGCAACCCTGAATCTCAGACGACCCCTCCGCGGCTGCCCCCATGTTCCAACGCCCGCTGTGACCACGGCTCCGCCTCTCAACCCCGCGGCACCCTCGCTCACCTTCGTCGGACTCGAGGGTCCGCAACGTTCCCGCCGCGAGCCAAGTCGTGCCAGCCAGGTTCATCGATCATGATTGGGTGACGTGTGCTCGGACATCGCCGCACATTGCCTGGTACGTTGCATCAACTCGTCCAGTGCGGATCTGGTGACCGCGGTACTGGCGCAATCAGACAGCTGCATGTGGATGCCGCGCACTCGCGAGCGGAACCGGCTGGCACCACTAAATCACGCCCCATGTCGGCACAGCTGGGATCGTCACCGAGGCTTGCGGAAGGCCAGGATCATCTCGGCGCCGAGGATGCTGTGCCCCCCCTCGAAGACGAGGCCCTTCGCTGCCATGGTGGCGAGCAGCTCCGGGCGGGTGTAGTGCGAGATGTGCTCGCAGGCGTACCCGCCGGGGGCGACCCGCCCGTAGATGGCCTCGAGCACGCGCCAGAGGCGGCTGGCGTAGTCCGGGGTGCCGAGGACCAAGCGGCCACCGGGAGCCAGGACCCGACACAGCTCATCGAGCATGGGCGAGTCCTTGGACACGTGCTCGATGACCTCAGATGACAACACGCAGGGGAAGGACCGATCGGCGAATGGGAGGGCGAAGCCCGATGCGCAGACCGTGGGGACCCCGAAGCGACGGGCGTGCCTGAGCTTGTGCAGGAGAACGTCGAGGGCGACGCTGCCGGAGGGGAGCGCACCGATGATCCGGCTCGAGCCGCAGCCGACGTCGAGAACCGCTCCCTGGCCGCCGATGAGGGTCGTGACGTGGCGAAAGCGGGTGCGCTGCCAGTAGCGCTGGAGCGGGACGACACTGTCGTACGCGCGGTCGTCGTAGTCGGCGGCGGCGATCGAGTTGCGCAGCGTCCAGAGCCGCCGGAAGCTGCGCAGGTAGGCGATCCCGAAGCGGAGCAGGGCGACGTGGGACCGGCCGTGCTGCCGCGGTCGATAGTGGAACGGCATCTCGGCGACCCGCCAGCCGGCGCAATACGCCTTGACCAAGAGCTCTTGGACGAGATCGAAGTCTCGCGCGTGCAGCGTGAGCCCGCGGATGGCGTCTGCGCGCATGAGCCGGTAGCCGCTCGACATATCCCGGACCCGAATCGACAGGCCGCGCCGGAAGACGAGGTTCAGGGTCCGGCTCAGGATGGTGCGGGTGAGCGGCATCGTCGCGCGCCCGCCCGCGACGTAGCGTGAGGCGACGAGTAGATCGGCGGCGTGCCGCTGGTCCCACATCGCGCGGAGGAAGTCGGGCGGATGAGAGTAGTCGGAGTCCATCGTGACGACGTAGCGGCCGCGGGCCGCGCGAATCCCGGTGCGCACGGCTGAGCCGTAGCCGCGACCATCCTCGGCGAGCGTGCGCACGCGGTCGCCGAGGACCGTGGCGAGCCGCTGGGTCGCGACGTCGTCGGGGCCGACGACGAGGAGGATTTCGTAGCCGGCACCGGTCGCCTCCAGGGTGCTAGCGAGCTGGGGGAGGAGCCCCCGGAGGTTGGCCTCCTCACGGAGCGCGGGGATGATGACGCTGAGGTCCAGGCCGGGCGGGCGGCGCTGTTCGGGCGGATCGACGGCCCCGGCGGTGGGGTCCCCGCAGCGCTCCTCGCCGGGCAGTAGCACGGGGATCGTGTCGCGCACCGGGAACCGGTGGCCGCACGCGCCGGCCAGCCAATCGCCTCCGTCCGGGGTGAGTGGCACGGTGCCGACCGGGCAGGTAGGGCATCGGAGCAGGTCCAACGGGAGAGTGACAGTCCAGGGCAGGGTCGGCAAAGACTCGGGAACGGTCGAGAGCACAGAGAGACCTCCGACTTCAAGCTGCTGGTGGCACAGCCAGGATTGGCGCGGTCGGCAGACTCTCGCCGCACACGCGCGGACCAGCCCGCGCTGCGTGGACCCTCCGGGGCCCTCCATCGGTGCGGATGGGATGTCGTATCCCATGACCATGACCAGCGTGTTGGTAGGCCCCAGCCGGACGGCACGGTGGCTCCGCGTCTATTTCCCGCGGATCGCAGGCCCGCAACGGTGGCGCGACAGCTTGCCGGCTGCCCGGCAGGCTACCCACCGGCGGTAGCCACGCGACGTCCGAGCGCCCTGACGCGCCGGAGTGCCACCTCTTCCACCGCAACAGAGCCATGCCCAGGCGACCAGACTCGCACCTCCAAGCGGTTGCCTACGGGCGGGCGAACAAAGCGGGCCTGAAAGGGACCCCAGCCCTGGAAGAGGTACTCTGGATAGGCGTGGCCGGCATCGACAAGCATCGCGATGGTCTCCGGGCCATCAGTCGCCGGAACAGCCCGTCGCGCGAGCAGCACGTCACCGGTCGCATTCCACACCTCTACGTTGACGGGGACCGTAGAGGCGAGCCGGACGCTCACGTGATACCGACCGGGCGGCTCGCGCCAGTAGTCCTGTCCGAGGACGTAGCCAGCACGACCCGTCCCCTCCAGATGCCATGAGGCCCGGCGGCCACTGACGACCGGAGCCCCTGCTTGGCCGGTCAGCATCCAGGCGCCCATCGTGGTCACCACTGAGGGGATCGCGATGGAATGGGTGTCAGGCGAAGGGATCCAGTGGAAGACCCAGACGCCGTGGCCGTGCAACACAAGGGTTGCGTGCAGAGGCCCGGCGAGTTGAGCGATGAGCGCATCTTGATTGATCGCCGGAACGGTCTCGATTCCTACTGGCGGGGCCACAACCCACCACGTGTCGCGGCCCAAAATAGGTATTGGAGATAATGTTGCTAGACCGTAGATCAGTGACCGGCCGCTGAACCGGCCGACAACTCCCTGGGAAGCGATCACCTCCGCTGTGGGAGGAATCATGGCCTCCGCGCGGCCTAGCACTGTCGCAGACTTCGGCGGCACGCGAAGCCAATCAGTCGGGATCTGCGGACCCCAGATGACGCTCCACGCAATTGCATTGGCCACAGCGACGGCCCCGAGTCCAAGAGCAGGTCGTGGCCACCGACCATTGATGCGCACAAGAACGAGGACGGTGCCCAGAGGCACCATGACGTAGAGCAAGACGCTCTGGAACAAAGGTTCAGCGAACCCAGTCCCTCGAGCGAGATCATCCGCGAGCAGTACCGGCAGTGCCAAGCCAAAGGTCCAGGGGCTCGCTATCCCGATCAGGCCGCTTGGGGCGAGATTGGCCCCGATGTCGACACGGTGGCTCCAAATGGCGAAGAATGCGCCGCCTGGATGGAATGCAACCTGTGCGATCAGCGTGGCCAGCGAGGCTGGTGCGCTCGCCCTTGGGCCAACCAGGTATGCGTAGTTGCCGATGAGCGATCCCTCAAGGTCGGCGTGGATGAAGGAAAGCATTGCGACCCAACCTATCCCAACCCCGAAGAGGATGAGGCCTCGGCGGCGCGCGTTTCGCACGGCCAGAAGAACAGCGAGGCCAAGCCCCGCGACCCAAGTTGCGATGACAATGCCGCAGAGGAGCATGACCCCCACCCAGAGCCATGTCCGATGACGAGCATGCACCATGTCGTATGCGGCAAGGAGAGCGAAGAGAACAGCGACGACTTGGATATGGAAGTCGAACGAAATGGCCTCCCACGCCCAAGGGTTGGCGATGAGCAGGACCAAGCCCACTACCCGCAGGAATCGTGCATGTCTGAGCGGCCGTGCTGTGGTGACTGTGGTCATCCAGCGCCAGGCAACAACCTCGGCCCCTACCAGGCAGCAATCTTGAAGCCAGAGCAGCACGGGGCCGTGTAGAACGATGAGGGCGAGTGGTGCAAGCAGCCATGGAAGGAGGTCGAGCTGGTTACGCCAGAACGGAACTCCGAGGAGAGTAGAGTAGGGATTCAGGTGGCCATGCGCGATCAGCCACATCGGCTGGAATAGGATGCTGTAGTCCCAAGTTAGGGCGAACCGACTCCAGAGCACCGTGCTCCAGACGAGCATTGCGGCCCCTTGGATCCCGAGTATCGAGACTCCCACCCACCAGAGGCGGTCGAGCCGGAGCGAGCGCGTCTGGACGTGGGCCGTCGGCTCTGCACGGCGAGCCGCGATACGGCGCAACGGCCGCCACCCCCGCCAGCTGGCTCTCACTGCGCCCCCCTGACGAAGTAAGCCATGAGGATCGGCGAGTAGCCGTACGGATAGTAGTTGGTGCTGCTGACGAGGTTGGCCTCGAAGTACACCGGGTTTGCCATGGCGGTGGTAGCTCGCACGACAAAGGTGGCCACGCCCTGGCGATCGGTGAGCGCCATCACCGGGGTCTCCCCGGGCGGCGCGCCGTCGATGGTCGTGCTCGGGGCCCGCGGACCCGTCTGCGTATAGATGATCTGGCCCAGGTAGACGGGAACGCCAGCGAGGTGCACCGGCTGGTCAAGGGCATCGAGCAGCTCCGCCCGGATCGTGACCAGCTGGCCCACCACGAGCGGCTGGTTGAGCGCCTGGGGCAGGAGGACGAGGTGGGCGCGGGTCGGGAGGTAGGCAGTGGTGCGACTCACGGCATCGGGGGGCTCGGTGAAGGCGATCACCTGGAAGCCCCCCGTGATGGGCGGCATCGCCGGCGCATTGGGGGCACGCAGGGTGTAGGTCGCCCGCCGCCCCGCGCCGAGAACGGTCGGGCCGCCCTGGGCGCGCCAGAAGGTCGTGAGGGCGTCGCCCCGCTCGATCGTGAAGTGCGGCCGCTGCGGACTCCCCGAGTCATTGGTGACGCGCACCGTTACCCGATCGATGGTGGCGAGCTGGCCGGTCGTGCGCACGGCGACGATCCGCATCGCCAGCGGCGACGGACTCCCCAGCGCTACGGCGACGGCTCCCAGCGCCAGGATCCCCGACGCGACCGCGGCGAGCCGCCACCCCACGGGGCCACGCGCCGCCGCCGCCCGGACGAGGTGGCCAAGCGGCCCCGCCCCGACCGGCAACGCCGACACCCCGATGTCCGCAGCCGGCGCGGACAGCCCCCGGCCATCGGTGGTCGCCACTGCGGTCGTCCCCCGAGTCGCTCGGGCGGGCGCCGGCCGCAGCGTCACGGCCGCGGCGAGCGCCACGGGGAGGAGCTCCACGAGGTAGCTGCCGAGGGAGCGGGTGGCGAAGAAGAGGACCAGCGATGGGAGGAGCACGACGACCGGCCGCAGCTTGGGCCAGGAGGCCACCTCCAGCGCCCACAGGCAGACGAGCACGCACGCCGCCGCGGCGGTGTAGGCGAGGAGCGACCCCCCGCCGATCCCCAGCGCCAGGCTGAGGCTGACCAGGCCCTGCCCGGCGGGCACCACGTGCCCGCTGAAGGGGGCCAGGACGCCGTGCAGCCAGGCGCCGGGGTCCGTGATGACGAACCAGAGGTTGGGGACGAGGAACACCCCGAGGGCGATCGCGAGGTAGCGCCCGCTGCATGCCCACGCCGCCCGCCCCGACCCGGTGATGTGCCGTCGTTCGAGCCAGAGGGCCGTCACGAGGAATCCGGCGACGAACCACGGGGTCTGCTTCACCGCCAGGGCGAGGCCCATGAGGATGGGGCTGCGCCAGCTCCGCCAGCCTCGCTCGGTGGCCGAGCGGTCCCACCCCGCCACCGCCCCGACCAGGAGCGGGACGAACAGGGCGTCCGTGACGCCGCCCACGGCGTACCCCACGTAGACGCTGAGGCTACCGAGGACGATGGCCAGGGGGCGCAGGCTCCGCGGGACCACGGCGAACAGCACCGCCACGGTGGCGCCCCAGGCCACAATGTTGACCAGCGCCGCGGCCTGGGTCGACCACCCCAGCGCAAGCAGCGGCGTGTACAGGAGGAAGGCCAGCGCCGGGTAGGAGAGCGTCGTCACCGGGTGGCCGCTCAGCTGGTAGGTCCACCCGTCCGGCGAGCCGTGGTAGCGGGCGATCGCCGGCGCCATCGAGAAGCGGTAGGGGTCAAGCCCGTGGACCACCAGGTGGGCCGCGTACTGGTCGAATGCGATCTCGTCCGTGCCGTAGCCCGGCGCGGCGGCGATCTGGAGATAGGCCCAGACGCCGAAGGCGAGCAGCGCCAGAAGGAGGGTGGTCCAGGCGATCCCGCGCCACCGAGCCGGCCCCGGGTTCCCGGTCCACGCCAGGACGGCCACCACCAGGCCCCAGAGGCCGATTGGGACGGACACGGCCTCCACCCAGGGGTAGAGGTCGGCGGCGCTGGCCAGGCGCAGCGCCCACAGCACCAGGATCACGCCCCCCGCCGTCCACCAGGTCCGGCTGAGCCAGGCGGTCGGCGGCTCGACCTCCCGCCGGTGCGACCCCCGCCACCATCCGTTCATCGGGACACGGGCCCACGCGCGCACGGCCGAGCGCGGGGCCTCTGTGGCGATCGGCGGGCGTGGACGGCGCATGGACCCCACGACAGCTACCGGCTGAGACGAAAGGCTTGGATGTTCCCCAGGGTCGATGTGCCGACCAGGTCGTAGACCGTCCCGCCGTCGGGCGACAGCACCACGTCCAGGGCGTTTGCGGATGCGGGCAGGACGTGGATCACGCTCTCTGTGGCCAGCGCCACGACCGCCACATTGCGAACCGCGCCCCGGCCCTTCAGGACGTAGAGCGTGCTCCCGTCGGGGGAGAGGGCCACAGCCCGCCCGGAGTCGCCGATGCTGAACTGGGTCGTGATCTTGCCGCTGGCGAGCGCCACCGCGCTGACGACCCCGTTGGCCTGAAGCACCCAGAGCGCGTACTGCCCGGGGTTGGGGATGGCCGCCACGGCGAGCAGCGGGACGGGGACGACCCCCTCGACCCGGTCCGCGGGGAGATCCACGGTCGCGACGCTCGCCGCCCTCGCGGTGCCCTCGAGAACATAGAACGTCGTCCCGTTGGTCCCGGCGGCCACGGCGCGCACGGGGTCGGCCACCGGCACGGTCGCCTGGAGCGCGCCGGTCGTGCCGTTGCGGATCTCCAGCGCCCCCGTTCGGCCAGTCGCGAGCCCCACGCCGAGCTGGCCGGTCACCGACTCGGCGACGGCCACCGCTGAGGACGGGGCCGGCACCGCGCCCTGGTCGGACCGAGACGCCACATCGATCTGACGGAGGGTCCGCTCCGGTCCGGTACCGGCCAGGACCCACATGAGACCGTTGGTGGCGGGCGTGGTGCCATCCACCATGCCCGCCGGGGCGGGGATGATCAGCAGCGGCTTGGGCGCCGGCGACGGCCGACGCCGATGCACGGTGGGCGTCGGCCCGCAGGCCGCTGCGCCCAGCGCCAGGAGCCCTGTCGCCAGCGCTCGACGCCATCCACTGGTTCGCCTCATGCCCGTGTGCCTCCACTTCCCAGCCGTCATCGCGACTGCGTGTTCCGTCGTGCCGCCCGGGGGATGCGGGCGGCACGCGGGGGATCCCGCCGGGTCGAGGAGCGCCCCGCTCGCGGGATCACGCCACGCGCCAGGACCCGTCCGGACCGTTGCCTACGCGCCATGATCGGGCCTCGTCCCCCGGCGGGCCGCCGTCGCCACCGCAAGACCCAGCAGGATCCCCGCCGCACCGCCCATGGCCAGGAGCCGACGCCGATCGGCCGGCGACTCCCACGCTCTCCCGAACAGATGCCGGGCCGATTCCCACTGCGCCCGACGGTCGAGCCGGCTCTGCCCCGCGACGCGGTCCGCGAAGACGAACGGGACGTCCACCACCGTCGCGCGGTCGGCGACCGTCAGCACTTCGGCAAGGATCTTCCACCCCGCCGGCCGGAGCGCCGCCACGTCCACCGACCCCGCCCGCAGCGCGAAGAAGCCGCTCATGGGGTCGGACGTGGCCCGGAGCCGCGCGCAGCACACGTGCGCGAGGCCGCGCGAGCCACGGGACAGTGCCAGGCGATGCCACCCCGACAAGCCGGCCCGACTCCCGCCCACGGCATACCGGCTCCCCACGGCCACGTCGGCCATCCGGAGCGCGGCGACCAGCCGCGGGACGAGCTCGGGCGGATGCTGCCCGTCCGCGTCCATGACGACCACCGCCGCGCCGGTCGCGGCCCGCATCCCCTCCACCACGGCCGTCGCCAGGCCGGTGCCCACGCCCCGGTGCCACCACCGCAGCGACGGGGTGGTCAACGCAAGTTCCTCGAGCCGGCCAACCGTGACGCCGTCGTCACTGTCATCCACCACGATGATCTCGTGCAGCTGCTCACCCAGCGCCGCCGCCAGACCCGTGAGGACCGCGGGGAGGCAGGCCGCCTCGTTACGACTGGGCAGCACGACCGAGACTCGCGACGGAGCCGCGCGCTCGGGCTCGGACCGCCCGGCGGCGGTCCCGGTGGCTCCCGCGGCACTCGTCATGGGGACGCTCCTCCTGCGACGAAGCGCAGGCTCACCAGGTTCGAGAACCCACGGGCGTACGGTCGGGCCAGCCAGGCCTGATAGAAGACGGCGTCCGGCTGCACCTGGACCGCCCGGATCGTGAAGTGGGCGATGCCGTCCCGGTTGGTCACGGCGGCCACCGGGGACTGGCCCTCGGCATGTCCGTTGATCGCCGTCTCTCCGGGGAAGACGCCGCCCTCGGCGTAGACCACCTGGCCCAGGTCGACCACGATGCCGGCACGGCGGCGCGGCTGATCGAGCGGGGTGAGGAGCGTCACCGCGAGGCGGACGCGCCCGTCTCGCGGGATGGCACGCGCGATGGCGGCCGGCTCGATCTGGACATGGAGGACGTCCGGGGGCTCGGCCCGGAGGACGGACACGGCCGCCGGGCGCGGCGTCAGCCCGTACACCACCAGGGTCTCCCCCACCGACGGCATCGACGCGACGCCGGGCGCCCAGAGCTCGTAGTCGGCCTGGGCGTGCCCCGCCAGGCGGCGCGGACCGCGGCGGACGATCCAGACGGTGCTCATGTAGGGGCCGAGGCCGACGGTGAAGTGGGGCTCGACCGTGCGGCCGGTCTCGTTGCGCACCACCAGGGTGACCGCGTCCACCGTGCCGAGCTGCCCCGTCGTCTGTTCGGCGAGGAGGTGGACCTGGAGGGGCGGGGGACTCGTGATGCCGAGGACCAGCGCGAGGCCCCCGCCCGCCAGGCCGGCGCCCGCCGCCCAGCGCAGTCCCCGCCGTGCCCCGGGAGCGGTGGCGGGGGCTGCCACCGGGGCGTCGGCGACGGTGAGGCTGGCGACGAGCAGGCCGGGGATCAGGAAGAGGAAGTAGTTGCTCAACGAGCGCGTGGGGAAGAGCAGCACCAGGGCGGGCAGGATCGGCAGGGCGCGTTTGACCTGCGGGTATGCGGCCACGGTGAGTGCGAGCAGGCCGATCCACACGCAGACGGCCGCGATCGTGTAGGCAACGAGGTCGCCGCTGCCGCGGGCGAGATAGAGGCTCACCGCGACCAGACCCTGGCCAAGCGGAACGAGCCCGTGAACGAAGGGGAGCACGGTGCCGAGGACCCAGGGGCGAGGGCCCCAGACGACGAAGGGCAGGTTGGGGACCAGGAACGCTGCGGCCAGCAGGCCCGCATACCGGAGCACACGCCGGACCCAGGGGCGGCCCGCGCCTCGTGCCTCCAGGGCGATCGCGACGCAGAGAAAGGGGACGAGGAACCAGAGCGACTGCTGGACGGCACAACCCAGCCCCAGGGCCACCGGGCCCACCCAGCGGGCGATCGAGCGCTCGGTGGGGTCGCTGAAGCGGTCCCACCGCCACAGGGCCAGGATGGCAAAGGGCACGAAGAGCGCGTCAAGGATCCCGCCCGTCACCTGGCCGATGTAGACGCCGAGACTTCCCACGATGAGGGCGGTGAGCCGCCAGGGTCGGGGAAGCGTGAACCAGAGGGCCAGGATCGCCAACCCCCAGAAGGCGGCGTCCATGTAGTTGGCGGCCTGGGGGTGCACGCCCAGGGCCAGCAGCGGCACATAGAGCAGGAAGGACAGCGCGGGATAGCTCAGGCGTGTGACCAGGGCGCCGCTGAGCGTGGTGGTCATGTCGACCGGGGGCACCTGGAAGTGGGCCAGCGTCCAGCCGAGGTTCACGGCGTAGGGATCGTGGCCGGCGAGGAGAGCCTGGGCGGCCCCTTGGCCGAAGGCAATCTCATCGGTGCCGTACGCCGGCGACGCATAGATCGCCTGCTGCGTCCACAGCGCGAGGGCCACCAGCGTCCCGACGAGGAGGACCGCGTCCACGGCCCGCTCGATCCGCGGCGGGAGGGCCACCACGGCCAGGGGCAGGAGGAGCACCCCGCCCGCGACGAAGCCCAGCCCGGCCGCGGCCGCGCCGGGCACGACGGGCACCGCGGTGAAGAGCCGCAGGCCCCAGAGCAGCCAGACGAGGCTGGCGAGCAG
>DATKRN010000082.1:0-2634 GCA_035532155.1 Verrucomicrobiia bacterium
TTCCGCCTGGTCGGCACCCTGGCGGGCCACCTCGACCGCTACCGGGCCGAGGGCCTGTCGGCCGCGGCCACCGTGGGGGATGCGTCGGGTGTCACCCGGGGCGGCTCGGTGCTGGCCCAGCCGCGCCATCGGCAGGCCCCCACCGCGCCGCGCTCGGGCTCGTGGTGGGAGCACCGCGGGGCGCTGGCGGTGGTCTTCGCGGGCGGTCCGGCGGCGGCCGGGTCCTGGGTCCACACCGCCCACCACCTCGCCGATCCCGGCGCCTGGCACACACTGGACCTGGTCCGCACCCGCGCCCCCGGGCAGCGCGGCGGCTGGCGCTACGCCGCGCACCTGCTCGTCCTCGCCCCGCCGTATGTGGCCCCCCCCCCCCCCCGCGGCCCGGCGGGCGGCGGCCGCGCAGCACGACCGCCGCGCCGGGGTCGACGTCAACGTCAGCAATGTGACCGGGGTTTCGTTCGCCGCGACGGGCACCGACGGGCGCCGGACGGTGGTGACGCTGGACCAGGAGGAGCGGGCTCGGCTCGCGGCCGCGGCCGACCGGGCGCGGCGGCAGGCGCGTGCCCTCGACCGCTCCCGCCGGGCGACCAACCAGGCCCAGTACGCCTGGTCGCGGGCGCCGGAGCGGCGAGCGGCCCGCCGGGCCGCGGCCGGGCTGCGCCCGGTCACGGTCAGCCGGCCGCGGGGGCCCCGCCGCCCCACCGCGGCCGGGGTGCCGCAGCAGGCCGACCGGCGCGATGCCGGCTCCACCGCCTCCCGGCAGGGGCGCGCCCGCCTGGCGGTGGCCGCCGCGGCGCGCACCCGGGCGAGCCAGGCGCGGGCGCGCCAGGTTGCCGCGGACCTGGTCGCCACCCACGGCGCCCGCTGCGTGGTGGAGGCCGCCGCGGTGGCCCGGCTGGGGGCGGCCCCGGCCTGGTGCGGGCGGCCACCCGGCCGACCGCGTGCTCCCAGCCCTGCCGCTGCGGGGCCCGGGTCCCCACGACGCTCGCCGACCGGGTCCACCGCTGCCCCGCCTGCGGGCGCACCGGCGACCGGGACGCGGTCGCGGCCGCGGTGCTCGCCTTCGTCACCGTCACCGATCCCGCCGACCCGGGGACCCCCCGGGTCCACGTCGCGGCGGCCAGGCAGGCCCTGGCCGACCCCCAGGGCTGCACGCGGTCCCGTCCGAGTCACGCGCTGCCCCGCTCGGCCGTCGACGTCGCCGGCCGGGCGGGTGGGCGCCGGGCTGCTCGGCGAACGGCCGGGTCCGTCCAGCCGACCATCCCGGATGAGCCTCCGCAGCCCCACCACGGGCCTCCGGAGACCACGCCGCGGGCATCATCCGGACGTGGCCGGGATCCTGTCCGCCGACAGGACGTCTGGCAACGGGCTGAGCACGCGGATGCGTCGTCCGCCGACTCCGCAGCGTCGAGGTAGCGGCTGGTAGGGATGGGCGGCGCCGCACCGCACGCCAGGTCGCAGCCGTCCTCGGGCGCGGCAATCGCGCGGCCGGGGACCCGAGGCACCGCCTCGACGCGTCCTCCTGTTCCCGCGCCGAGGTGTCGTCGGGCTCGCGATCGACCGCGCGGTCGACGGCCACCGTCAGCCGCGCCGCGCGGTCCGTCACGGTCGGCGCCGGAGCCTCGATCCGCGGCGGTCGCCGGCGGGTGCGAATCCGGTGGTGGCGGGACGAGCCAGGGCGGTGTGAGCGGTCCTGCGATGGGGCCGTCAGTGATCGCAGCCGACCGCGATCGACGCCGCGGTGCCGGTGGAGCGCATCGTCGATGGTCGAGCCCGCCCCACTCGCCGTCCGAGGCGGGAGCGGGCGATCAGCTGCAGGGTGTCGAGGTTGACCACCTGGGCGAGCGGGACGCCGTTCTCCGCACCAACCTGGACCTCGGTCGAGGGGCCACGCACGGTCGAGGTGATCGGAGCGAGGGTCACAGAGTGGAGCAGCCTCCCCATCGGGTCGCGGGTGAGCACCACCGCCGGGCGGACCGTGTCAAGCCGGACGAGCCACACGTCGGCACGGGTCGGCGCTGGGTCGGTCACCGCGCGCCGCCCGCGTACAGCCCCTCCCAGTCCGTGTCGTCACCCAGATGGTCACTCGCCATGAGGCCGAGGTGGACCTCGGCCTCAGTCGGGGGCACGCGTCCGTACCCAGCAACGTCTCCCATCAGCCGCTCGGTGCGGATGAGGCGATCGAGAGCAAGGTTGATGACCTCGGACGTCGACCGAGCACCCGCCAGCACGCGGGCCTGATCGGCCTTGGACCGGTCGAGGGTGATCGTCACCTTCGGCCGTGCCATACCACGCAGCGTACCCGGTATAGGTATCGGTGGTAGGGCCCCCCGTGTGACGTGTGAGGCCGTGCCGTCACCGGGCCGCGACCACGGCTGCCGGGCTGCGGACCTGCCGGCGGGCGGTGTCGGGGGCGGATGAGCTCGCCCCGGGTCCGGTAGCCGCGCGGCTGCCGTCGATGAACATCGCCAGGGTCCCGTGCAAGGATCCGCTCCGCCCGCCGCGACGTCCATGGCTACGCCGGCGTCGACCGCCGCGGGCACGGGTGGCCGACCCGCGCAGCCCACGTCCACCACGGCGAGCCAGCGTCTCCCCGCGGTCGCCCACCCAGCGGGCTCAGCTCGGCGGAGCGGC
>DATKRN010000083.1:0-4002 GCA_035532155.1 Verrucomicrobiia bacterium
CCACCGCGCCCGCCGTGGGCATTGACCTGGGGCTCAAAGCGTTCCTGGTCACCTCGGACGGCGGACAGGTAGCCGCGCCCAAACTCTACCGCGCGGCCCAAGCCCACCTGCGTCGGGCAGCACGCCGCGTGGCCAGACGCAGGAAGGGAAGCACCCGACGCAAGAAGGCAGTCAAAACCCTGGTCAAGGTGCATGAGCACGTCGCCAACCAGCGCCGAGACTTCCACCACAAGACGGCCAAGGCGCTGGTCGATGAGCACGGCCTGATCGCCCACGAGGATCTGAACGTGCGCGGTATCGCCCGCACGAGACTGGCGAAGAGCACGCACGATGCGGGCTGGGCGGCGTTCCTCGCGATCCTGGCGCACAAAGCGGCAGAAGCTGGTGTGCGAGTGATTGGCGTGAACCCGCGCAACACCACGCAAGCCTGTAGCGGCTGCGGCGCCTTGCCGCCGATTCGCTTGACCCTGTCTGACCGTGTACATACCTGCTCCTGTGGCCTAACCCTGGACCGCGATGAGAATGCGGCCCGAAATATTCTGGCGCTCGGACTGAGCGTTCAAGCGATAACGTGGCCTCCTGGGGCGTGCGTTGCTTGAGAAGCCGTCTGCTTGAGCCGACGGAGTAGTCACTCGCCCCGGGACCAGCGGCCGCCGGACGCGCGGTGCGCGAGCAGTGAAAGGACGACGCGCCATGGGCTGCACGATGGAACTGACGGTGGAAATCCGCGATCAGGCGCCGTGGGGCATCTGGGTCACCCAGATCACCGATTTCTTCGTCCCCCGCAACTACCGCCTGTTCAGCCTGGCCGGCTGGCATGGGCGGCGCGACTATCCCGACGCGTCCTGGCTCCTGGCGCCCCTCGTGGCTCCCCGCGGCCTGCCTGCCGACTGCCACCCGGCCACCCAGGCCCGGTACGACCAGAGCTTCGCAGCCCGCCGTGACGCCACCTGGCTTTCGGCCCAGGAATGGGCGGCGATCGTGGCCCGCCTGCGCGATCCTGCCTTCCGCTCCCGCGACGAGGCCGGACGCGAGCACGCGCCCAACGGCCTGGTCGATGCCGCCGCCCTGGCCGCCCTCCTGAATGCCTACGCGGGGATGGGCAAGGACGCCCGCGTAATCTGCTGGTTCGACTGATGGCCGCCACGCCTACGCGCCCGCTCCCGGCCGGGCCGGTGATCGCGGTCTGGCTTCCGGGCTGGGGCGGCGCCCCCGGCGTGATGCGGCACTACCACCGCGGCTGCCTCACCTGGACCGCCCGCGTCCTGGGCACCCGCTTCACCGAGGCGCTCCTGTGTGAACCGCTGCGCTGCGACGCCTGCGGACGAGCCCTGCCGCTTGCTAGGCCGCCGGACGGGCGAGAACCCGCCTGAGCCGGCCCACCGCCGGGTCTCGGCAAGAGCAGTATGGCTTGCGATCAGATCAACCGCTGGTTGATTTGGTAGCAGTATGGTATACACTCGAGTCAACCGGCGGTTGACCGCTTCGACGGGCCGAGCCTCGGCCTCCGTCACCAGCAGGATCAAGAGCAAAAGGGGAGGGTGCCGTGGGGGTTACGTTCGTCGCCGTCTCGCGGGCCGGACGCTTTCTCGGGCCTAACGAACCGGGTCTGGAGCAGCCCGCCGTCTACGTCACCTGGGCCGACCGGCGTCACCTCGATGGGCGCCTGCCCGGCTTTTACGCCCGCGAGGGGGAGCGCCGCGAGGGGCCCGGCTTCGGCTACCACGGCTATCATCAGTGGCGGGCCTGGTTGTGTGCCGCCGTGAACCACGAAGCAATCCAGACCTATTGGGAGGGAGAGCACGACAACCCCTCCCCCGATCAGCCCGCCTTCGCCGCCCTGATCTGGTCGAGCGACTGCGAGGGCGCCTTCGGCGACCGCACCTGCACCCGGCTGGCGGCGGAGTTCGTCGCTCACCGCTCGCTGGCCGCCCGCCGCGCCACCATCGTCCTCACGGACGAGGCCGTCGCCGACGACGAGGCCGAGGAGGTGACTGGCGGCACGGTCGACCAGGAGACCGCCGCCTGGCGCCTGGACCGCTACGATGAGCTCGCCGCTCTCTTCGCCCACGGGGCCGACGACGGCTGGGTCTATCTGGTTTAGGAGCACTCTGGCCCCGCGCCGGCGCGGCGCCGGTACGCCGCTTCTGGGCTGCCACGCGAACCGTGCTACACTGATACCAGACGCGGCGACCTGGCCCTCGGATCGCGAAGACCAGGGGTTTGGGCCCGGAAAGGGAAACCGCCATGCAGCCGCTCCCGCTCATCCAACTCGCGGGCGAACTGCACCGGATCACGACCCCCCATGTCATTATTGGGGGTCTCGCCGCGGCGACCTACCTGCCCGGGCGAGTGACGGAAGATCTCGATCTGCTCATTCACGCGCCGACCGCGGACCGCCTGCGGGCGGAGCTCGATCAGTTTGGCGCTACGTGGCGGGGGCGGCTCGCGGTCGGTGGCGCGACCTATCAGCTGCCCAGTGGCCTCCTCATTGACGTGATCGAGTCAACGGCGCCGTGGGTGCCCTCGGCGTCGCGCTCGCCCCGCGCGCACCCCGTCAGGATTCCCGATCATCGGGCTCCCCTATCTCATCCTGCTCAAGCTGGAGGCCAGCCGAGCCCGGGACGTCGCGGACATCTCCGGGATCCTTGGCCGCGCGTCGGATCAACAACTTGACGGGGTACGCCAGGTGATCCGCGCGTATCTCCCGGACTCGCTCGCGGACCTGGACAGTCTGATTCAACTCGGCCGGCTCGAAGCGCGGGCCGCGCCGCCTCCCCCCCAACAGACTGAGCGCCCTGGGCAAGACCCGCCCGCCGCCCGGCCCAAAGCCCCCGGGAGGGATCGATGAGCAACCTGGTGACCGCGCACGAGCGGGCGCGGGCGCTCCTGGCCATCACCCGCCGCCGGGCCCCGCGGGGGGACGGCGAGCGGCCGGGGCCACCGAGCTGGACCCGGCCCGTGGCCGATCTCCGGTCCCTGCTCCCGGCGCCCTTCGCGCTCACGGGCGGCGTGGCAACCCGCCTGTACATGCCCGAGCGGCTGACCGACGACGTGGATGTCGTGCTGCCCCCGCGCCACGCCGGGGTAGCCGCCGGCGCCTTGCGCGCGGTGGGCGCACACTGCCTGGGCTGCCGGCCCGCCGGCGGGGGAACGCGCTGGCGTCTGCCGGACGGCTTTCCCACCGACCTCCCACGGACCGAGGCGCGATGGGATCTCCTCGAATTGATTGCCCACCCGGAGCAACCCGCCGCCAACGAAACCCGCTGCCTCGATCTGCTGATCCTGGACGCTCCCTGGGTCGAACCTGCCCTGCGGGCGGCGACCCAGGGGCCGACCGGCTTGCCCGTGCTCACGCTGCCCTATCTGGCATTGATGAAATTGATCACGGCCCGCCTCGCGGATATCGGGGATCTCACCCGGATGCTCACGGGCGCCGACCCGGCCGCGGCGCGGGCAGCGCGCCGAGCCGTCCAGCGCTATCAGCCGGAGGCGCTCGCCTTGCTCGACGACATCCTTTCCCTGCCGAGCGCGTAGGCACGCGGCCCCTGCTCGGCCGCAACGGGGACCGGCGTCGCCGCCAAGGGATGGGCCCCGCCGCGCACGGCGCACCAAGAAAGGAACCAACCCGCATGCCCACCACCCCACCAACCGCCCGGATCGTGCTTTCGCCCCTCCCGCCCACGCTTCCGGCCGACCTTGCCCGCCGCGGACACCGCGACCTGACGGCCTTGATCGACCGCCGCTCCTCCTGGTGGCACGAGGACTACGACGTCGCCCAGGCGCGGGACGTCTTCTTCCGCTACCTGCTCGCCCACCCTCGGCTCGCCGCCCCAATCCAGGCCCTCTACGCCGAGATCGTGCCCGAGAACGCCGACCTCACGATCAATCCGCGCCTGCTGCCCCTGGCCGCCTTCCGGGCCGAACGGCGGGTCGCCTCCCGCCGGCACGCCACCGCTCCTCACCACCTCCCCCTCCCCCGCCTGGAGCTCGTCCTTGATG
>DATKRN010000084.1:0-5260 GCA_035532155.1 Verrucomicrobiia bacterium
ATTCGGCGATGAGCTGCTGGGCCCGATGGCTGGAGGGGAAGACAGCATACCCATTCTGCCGCCAGCCAGGGGGGAAGGCGGCCAGATAGGACGCCCCGTCGAACCGCTCGCCCGGCGCGGGGCGGTCGGGCCAGTCCCAGCGCGTGCCGGGGGGCTCGGCGCGCAGCTGACGTGTCAGAGCCATGAGCGACATGCGGGACAGCGCGTAGGCTGGCCCAGAATCGCCGGACCATCCCGCCAGGGCGACGAAGGCGGCCGCCGGGAAGCGAGGGTCGGCGATCGACGGGGGCGCGGGGGCTGGACGGCGAGGTGGTCGCGGACGAAAGCGCGGGTCCCGCACATCGGGCGACGACGCCGGCGGTGGCGCGGACTTGCGAGCCAGCCACTGCGCCATCACCAGGTCCCGGGGCAGACCCTGCTCAATGTCCCACTCGGGTGCGATGAGCTCCCCCGTCGCCGGGTCTCGACGGGTCGTGACCCGAGGAGCCCGATCCAGTGCGGCGTGGATGAGGCCCAAGCTCCACGGTCGGATCGGGACTCCCTGCACGTACCGCGAGACGGTCTCGGGATCGACCCCTGCCAGGCGCGCAAACGATTCGAGGGTGTGCCCGAGCTCAGGGATAAGCTGCCGAACCTCGTCTGGTGTCAGCGGAGCCGTGGCGGGGTTCTCGCCTGAGAGTCGCTCGATCCGACGCACAACCACGGCCATGCACGCAGGCTAGCAGCCGTCGGCGTCTTACGCAACCTATTGACGCGCGGTGTGCAGCGTGCAAAGCTGCCGGATGCGGGGCGGCCCCGTCCACGCAGCCTTGTCAGCTCGTGGATGTGTAGCCGTCTCCCCGTGTGCCCCTGGCCGCCCCGCTCTCAACCATTTGGTCGCCGTGACAATCGGTACGCACACTTGCCCGCAGCGGTGATGGCATCCATGATCATGCGTGGTGCATGGAGGCACAGTTATGGGAGCGAGACACAGCGCGGTGACGCGAGTGGTAACGCGATGAGGTGGGCGTGGGGTCGGTCGCCTGAGCGTCCCTGCGCAGACGCATGGCCCGGGGCGGCGCGGATTGCCCAAGTGCAGGATGAGCTGGCCGGCCAGCAGCGCCGGCGGAGCGTTCCGAGGCACCCGGGTGGCGACGCGCCGGCGCACGGCGCGGAGGAGCCCCACCTTGCGTGGATGGTCCGGCTGTTGAACGGGTGCGGAACGGAGGCCCTCAGTCGTGGACAGTGAGGCGCCGCTACGTCACCTCGGCGGCTCGAAAGCCTGGGCACTGGAGGCGATGGATGCCGGCACCCGCCGCCAGACCATGCGCGGCATCGCCGTGCACGTTGCCTATCTCAAGGCCAACGACGTCCCTGTGCCCGACTGCTGGTTTCTGCACCGCCGGGTATGCCAGCACCTCGCCGAGCTGATGCTCTGGTGGGAGGACACCCGCACGGATGCCAAGGCCACGGCGGAGGGGGCGTTCGGGTGGTGGAAGTACGGTGTCGAATCCTTCCGGACCTTCGACTTCCGGAGCCACGCGGAGCACCGACCGGCTGGGACCGAGGCCCATCTGCTGACCGAGCAGGTCCCGACGCCCTCGCTGGACGAGTGGCTGGCGTCGCCGGCCTTCGGGGAGCTCTGGTCGGAGCCGACGGTGGGGGAGGAGGGAGCATGAGCCCGACGTTGCCCACCCCCAAGGAGCATGTGATCTGGGCGGTCCGGGTGGCCGTGGTGCTGGCGGGGATGATCCTGATTGGCTACCCGGCATCGTGGCTTGCTGGCGATCCGGCGTCCGTGAACCCGTTCGCCTGGCCAGGCCACGCGCTCAGCCTGGTGTTCACTCACACGCTGCCGTCCCCGCTCGGCGCCCCGTGGGGGGTCGGCCAGTCCGGGGCGTTCGCCTGCTGGTACATGGGGCTCTGCGTGGCGATCGTCGTCGGGCTGTTCATCCAGCGTCCGAGCCTTCGAGGCTTGGTGGGCCGGGGCGGCGGCGCCGACGACGTGGAGCTACGGCGGTGGGTGGTGCCCTGGGCGCCGCGCGAGGTGCGAGAGCGGAGGGGTCTGCCGCCGTACCAGCTGGTTCTTGGGATCACGAAGGACGGGCGCTGGCGGGTCGGGCGGGGGCGGAACGGTGCGCTGGCCCTCGGCACCACCCAGTCAGGGAAGACCACCTCGATCTTGATTCCCAACGCGCTCGCCTGGGCTGGCTCTCTCGTCACCACGTCGACCAAGACCGACGTCCTGCTCGCGACGGTGGCGAGGCGGCAACGGCTGGGCCGGACCTATGTACTCGACCTCTTCGGCGAGCTGCCCCCCGAGCAGACGCCGCCCGGACTGGTGCGGGTCCGGTACACGCCCCCGGAGGGCTGCGAGGACTGGGACGTCGCCCTCGACCGCTGCATGGCGATGACCGAGGGGCACTCGGCGGGCGTGACCAATGGCGACCACTGGGGCGAGAAGGCGGGCGAGTATGTGGCGCCCCTCTTCCATGCGGCCGCGCTGTCTGACCGCCCGCTGGCGAGCACCGTGGTTCGGTGGGCTCGCTCCCGTGATCGAGAGACCCCGGCGCGGATCCTCGCCGAGCGCGGCCACCCCGCGGCCCTTGAGATGTTGCGGTCTTTCGATTCGACCCCGGCGACGGAACTGGGCTCGATCCTGAGCACGGCGACGCGAGCGGTGTCAGCCTACTCGATGAAGTCGGTGCTGGCGAACGAGCGGACGGGCGAGCAGCTCGACGCGGACGCGTTCACCGAGGGGGCCAATACCCTCTATGTGCTGGTCCCGCCCAGGCTCGCCAAGCGAGGGGCGCCGATCGTGCTGGGCCTGCTCGACAGCATGCACGGCGCCGTGCTGCGAGCGAGCGCCAACGGGCCCGGTGGTCGGCTGCGCGTGCCGATGCTCTGGGCCCTGGACGAGATCGCCAACATCACCCCGATCCCCAACCTGGACAGCCTGGCGTCCGAGTCGTCGGGCCGAGGGCTCATCCTCCTGGTGCTGACGCAGCACTCGGCGCAGCTCCGGGCCAAGTGGCCGGAGGTGATCGGGCGGGCCATGCCGGCGCTGTTCCCCAACCAGCTGCTGGTCGGCGGGCTGCAGGACCTGGACCACGGCACCGAGCTGGCGACGCTGAGCGGCGCGGACCTGGTGGCCGAATGGGAGAACGCCGAGCCGACAGAGCGGAAGCCGCTCCCCCGGCACCTGCGCTCCGGGGACCGCCTGACGGTCCAGGCGATGCACGGCCTGAAGCGGGGAGAGGTCTACGTGACGGGGGGTGGCCTCGTCCCACGCAAGCTCACGGCGCCCCTCTGCTGGACGGTCGAGCCGTTCAAGTCCTGGGTGTCGCCGGTCACGGGCCACCTCACCGCCCCAGCCGACGTCACCGCCGATGAGCCCGAGGACGACATCGGTCACGAGGCCGATGATGACGCCGGCCCAGGGGCCCCGGACGACGACCGACCCGACGAGACCGTGGCGCTGGACCCTGCCGACGTCCAGCTGGAGCTGCCGTGGCACGGGTCCGACGGGGGCCCACTGCCCGGCACCGGCGATCTGGTGCTGCCGGCCCCGATTGTGGTCGAGGACGAGTCGGACGTCGAGCGCGTGCGACAGTTGGATGAGCCGGTGGTCATGGTCGGCGACGAAGCCGGCCAGAACGGCGCCGCTCGGACCAGACCGGAGGACGAACTTGGGCTCAATCCGGTCACGCTCCCGCGCAGGATGCCGGTCCCCCTCTACCGGCACAAGCCCAGGGGCCGGCTGGACACGAGCGGGGTGAACCAGCTGCAGCCAAAGCTGGCACCCGCACCCACGCCGATTGTGCTGGCCACGACGCTGGCACTGGCGATCGGCGCACCCGACAAGGGCGGGCCTGCGCCGATGGCTCGGACGGGCAGGCCGAATCGCCATGCTGGCGCGTGCAGCGAGTGCGGGGAGGGGGTGCCAGCAGGCGCTGGGGTGCTGCTGGGACGCGGCGAGAAGGGGTGGCAGGTGGCGCACAGGGTATGCAGGAGCAAGGCGGCCTAGCCACCGTCGCTGCCGTGTCGCGCAGACCGTGGCAGGCTCGTCGGATGCAGCACTCCGTGCGTAGTGTCTTCGGCTCGGGACCCACTTGTGCAAGTCCCCAAACGCAGTCCGTGAGCGCGCCAGACGCTAGCAAGGCGCCGGTGGTGTGGACTGCCGTGCCCATGCGAGGATGGCTCGCGTCGCTGGCAGGAGGCCCGACATGCTGACGCTGGGCAAGGTCACGGCGGACCGGAGGGCGGGAGTCTACAAGTACTTTCGTGGCGATCACACGGCCAAGCATGCCGCCAAGGGCTCCCGCGCTCGCAAGCACCAGAACCGTGGGGACTACTACATGGACGAGAAGGGAACGGTGGCCGAAGCCAAGACCATGTGGTGGGGCAAGGGGGCGGCGGCGCTCGGGCTGGAGGGGAAGGCGGTCTCGGGTCGTGCCTTCGGCCATCTGCTGGACGGGCAGGACCCACGGGTCAAGCGTGAGCGGGACCCTGAGACCGGCAAGCTCTCCTACACACCCACGCAGCTGGTCAAGGCGGGCGGGAACGGTGAGCACACCCTCGCCATCGAGGCGATGTTCGCACCCAGCAAGAGTGTGTCGATCCTCTGGGCGGTCGGGGACACGGGGACCCGACGGGCCATCCAGGACGCCCACGACCGAGCCGTGCGCTACGCCCTGGGCCACATGGAGTCCAGGCTGAAGCCCATGCGCCGGGTGGTGGGTGAGGGCAAGGACCGGACATGGCTCTATGAGGAGACCAGAGGCTTGACGGTCGCCATCTTCGGTCACAACACCAGTCGTCCAACGGCAGCCTGCAACTGCCCGGATCCGCAGATCCATTCGCACTGCCTGGTGATGAATGCGGCCCTGCGCACGACCCCGGACAAGGCCGGACGGACGTGGGGGGCCATCGACGACATCACCTTTCGCCGCGCCCGTGCCGAGATGGGTGCCGTCTATCGCACCCACGTGGCCCACACGTTGCAGGGGCAGGGCTATGCTATCGAGCGCGAGGGCGAGTACACGCATGTCGTAGGCATCAAGCCGGAGATCATGGCCGCCATGTCCAAGCGCACCCAGGAGGTGGCGGAGACGGCCAAGGTATTCGAAGCCGAGCACGGGCGAGCCCCGACGGCGATCGAGTCCGCGCAGTTGGCCATGCAGAACCGCCAGAATAAGACCCCCCTGGAGGTCGGCATCTTCGCGCAGTGGGCCGAGCAGCTGGCACCCCACGGGGTCACGGCCAAGACGCCTGAGCAGCT
>DATKRN010000085.1:0-35038 GCA_035532155.1 Verrucomicrobiia bacterium
CACGGACCTCTCGAAGTCCACACGAGCCGATCTCCGCCGCATCCAACGGAGTCTCAATGACCGACCGAGGCAGACCCTCGGTTACCGCACGCCACGTGAGAAGATGAACGAACTCGTTGCGTTGACCGCTTGAGACCGCCCGGTGAATTCGATCGGCCAGATCGGTTGAAAGCAATCACCCGTTTCGGAGCAACGCGATCACTCCGAGGGTGCTCCTGGCGGAGCGGTAGCGACGGGGTCAGGATGCTTCCCCCTGGTACCTCCTTTTCAGAGCCTCCCGGCGTGAATGTGGATGGAATCAGGGGTCGGCAGCGCGTTCATGGGGGAGGACGTGCGTGATCGGGCCGATGGTCAGCCTCACCAGGGCGAGGGCGGCCTGGGCGGAGGGGAAGCCGTCGGCCCGGTTGATGATGAGTCGGACCCGGCGGTTGAGGCCTTCGTGCTGGGCATGGGTGATGCCGAGGCGGATCGCAGCGAGGATGCCGGCCGGTCGCGGCCGGATCGTCTTCGCCAAGGGGACGAACGACCGCAGGCCGCTGCGCTGCGCCTGGGCGCAGAAGCGGTCGAGGAGGTCGGCGACTGCGTCAACGTCGAGGTCGCCGGCCAAGAGGGCGCGCAGGGCCTCCTTGAGGCCCTAGGCACGCCCAAGGGGGCGCCCCCGCGGCGCCGCAGCCGGCGCCGCGGGACCGCCGGGTCGTCGTTCAGGTTCTCGGGGTTCTTGAGCAAGTACCAGCGGGCCCCCTTGAAGCGATGGGCGACATCGGCGTCCACGCCGCGCATCTCCTGCCAGACCTGGGGGCGCACCGTGTCGAGGGCGGTCGTGGCCAGAGCGACCACGGGGCAGGGGTCGTAGCAGATCCCCGCGTTCGTGGCAGGCCCGGGGGCGCGCGCCGACTTCTCGAACGCGGGGCTCCTGTCCATCGACACCGCCGTGAGCGGGGCGGCGCGGTCCGTCCCCAGCGCGTCGAAGACGCTGTCGAGAGTCGCGGCATCCATGCCCGGCGGACCCCAGAGGATCCGCCCCCGCCGGTGATCGGAGACCCGGGTCAGATAGGGGTGCCGGCGGCGCCAGGAGACCTCGTCCACGCCGATCGCGAAGAGCCCCGCGAGCCGGGTGGGGGCAAGCCGGTCGGTCATCACCCGGGTGCAGATGCGGCCCACCGTGTCCCAGTCCCGGCGCAGCAGCCGGCCGAGGGCGGTCCGGTCCAGGGCGGGGGCCAGATAGCCGACCAGGTCCTCAACGTCCCGGGTGTGGCGCGAGCCGGAGCGCGCGACGGGCACCGCCTCCGTACGGACCCCGTGGACGGGGCAGCGCAGCCGGCGGAGCCCGGCCCGCAGCTCCCGGCGCCAGACCCCGAGGTCGAGGGGCCGCCCGGTCGAGACCATGGGGCGGGTGTCATAACGCACCCGGGTCGCGAAGGCACAGTCCGGGCAGCGCAGCCGGTGCCGGCGCACCGCCACGGTGACCACCACCGTGTCGGCGACGACGGCCACGGCGCCCACGCGGACCCCCTCCCGGCGCAGCCGGTGCGAGAATGCGGCCGTGACCCGCCCGGGGAGCCTCCGGCGTTCGGTGGGTTGACCAGCTCCGCACATACCGCCCCGTGCGGGTCACGCCCCGCGCCCCGGCTCCCTGAGTCCGGGCGGCGGGGCCAGCCCAGCCCGGGGGCCCCTCGGCCGGCGATCCGGGATTAGCGCCGACCTGCCGACGGACCCCCGCGGGCCCGCTGTCCGCTACCAGCCCCACGCCCAACGTGCCCGCCCCGCCGTCTCCAGTTGCCCAGGACCTACTCGGGCGGAGCGCTCACCGATCCCTCGCCGGCACCCACATCGATGCCGGAAGGCCCAAAAATCTCCCCTCCTCCGGTCGCTGTCGGCAAGCCACCGGCCGGTGCGCCGTTCGCTCCGCGACCCCATGACGCCGACCGCCTCAGCCTGGAGCCGGCCGGAGGCGAACCCACGAAAGCTGATCCGGGTCGTCGGTGAGGCGGGCAGTGCCCCCGGGGTGGGCACTGCCAGCCTCACCCCGGCGCCGGCAGGCGCAACCTCGCGAAGCGGCGATCCCCCCCGCGCGGGCCCGGTCGGTGGGCCGCAGGCGGCTCCCAGTTCGGCGAGCGAGAGGAGCCTCCCGCATCCCCACCGCAACGCGGCCAAGGTGCGACCCCGCGCACCACTCGACTGCCGGAACGGCTCCGCTCGCCGCCCCCGGGCCCGGATCCGGTCACGCGACCGTGGTCCGCCCGGCGCGGGCAGCGACGGTCCGCGAGAGCTTGAGCGGCGTGCCGGCGGCATCCAGCGCGCGCACCGCCAAGTATCGGTCGGAGGAGGTGACCTCGATCCGGCTCTCAAAACCTCGCTTGGCAGCGCTCGCGATCACGCGCAGGTGCGTGGGAGAGGGACCGGCCATCACCTGCCATCGGGCGACCCCGGTGGCGCCGTTCCAGCTGGCATAGAGCGCAACCGTATGGCCGCGCCCGGTGACCGCGGCGACGTCGGGCCGTGTCACCGGCTCCGCCGCCCAGGGGTCCCGATAGGCTCGATAGCTGAAACCGACCGGCATGTGGGCGTCGAACACGGTCGTTCCCGACGCGGTGAACTCGGACATGAAGGGCTGCGCCCCCCACCCGATGAAGACGTTGCCGTTGGAGAGGGGCTCGACATCGCCCTGGGACGGAACTGTGAGCGGCCCGCGGTGGATCCACTGGTGGACCAGACTCGCGGTCATCGTCCGCATGTCGAGCTGAAGCTCCAACCCGCGTGCCGGCAGCCGTCCGGGAGGTTGATCCTCGTCGTCGAAGATCGTCACCAGGCCGCCGGGATGGTACTTCACGTCGTGCTGAAGGCGGAAGAACGTCAATGGCCCCATCTTGAAGGAACTGTGCTTGCCTCCGAGCACCCAGAGCACATTGCCGGAGGCCACCCGGACTTGGTAGGCGGCATCCGTATTGCGCGACGAGATGAGAACGTTGCCTCCCGACTGAGGACTGATGGAGTTGACGTGGAAGTAGTCGGCGGCGCTGTTGAACGGGGAGCTACCGACGTAGCTCTGGTAGGTACGGTCGAGCGCGACATGGCCGAGGCTGTGCCACTCGAACAGCACGTTTCCGGTGTGGATGTCGATCTGCTGCACGATGCAGTCCCAGACCAGCCCATCGGCCGGGCCACCGACGGAGGTCATGTTCCACCCCACCGCGTTGTAGGCGGTCAGCCAGGCGGTGCCGCCCGCGAGGAGGAACTCGTGCAGGTCAGCCTGATAGCCGTTGCCAGCGTGCACCGTCGCCACCGTCTGATAGTGGTCGTTGACGATCTCGTCGACGCCGTCGCCGTGGCCGGCGGAGTCGATGACCCCTTGCCACCATGTCAACACCGGCTGTCCACGGTAGCTCTGCACCCGAAGGTCGGTCGCGGTGATCCCCGGAGACAGCGGGTGGTACCAGACGAGGTCGTTCCGGCCGTCGATGATCATCGGTCCTCCCCGGCCCCGGAAGCTGGTCGGGGTGAGGAGGATGTCACCCGGCGAGGGCGTTGTGTTGTGGGTGACGATGAGGGTCGGCGGCGAGAGATCGGGACGGGTGAGGTAGTGACGGAAGTCGCTGGCCGGCACCGGCTTGGGGGCGGGAAAGGCGGGCAGGGCGAGCGGAGGCGCCGGCTCGGCGATTCCGAACCGGACCGCACCGGCTCTCTCGCCGCAGAGCCTGAAACTGGTCGTGACCGAGACGGTCTCGCCGGCCGCGAATGGCCGGCTGGGATAGAGGCTCCCGCCCTCCCCGTCGCTGTCGGCGACCAGCCGGCCGGTGTGAGCCCCGCTCTCCGAACCGCTCACCCGAATAGCCGCAGCGGCCAGCTCCCGGAAGGGGATCCCCCGAAAACTGATCTGGGTGGTGGGCGACGCGGTGGGCGTGCTCTGGCTCGGGTAGACGCTGACGCCGTCGCAGGTGCGGGCGGCGCTCGCCATGGCCGCCACCCTCGACACGGTCGTCGACGCGGCCGCCCCACACGGGGTGACGGCCAGCAGGGCGGCGGGGCCGCCAGCCAGGAATCGGACGCACAGCCTTGGTCTCATCAAGGGCTCCCGTGCAGGTGGCGCGCCCACCCCATCGTGGGTCCGCCGCCGCGGTCGATGGTCGGCCAGAGCTTGAGGAGCAACTTCCCGGGTCGCCGGGCGAGGGCTTGTCGGCGGTATCGGCGCTCCGGGGCTTTGGAGGAAGCCGCGCAAGCGTACCGCGCCGCGCGCACTAGTGTCGGCCTCTTGGAGGGATGTGAGCGAGGCGCTCTGCCGCCTCGAACTCAACACCCCGAGGGCGCCCACTGCAGTTCTCAGCCACCTCTAAGCTTCGCGGCCCGCAGTTGCCGGCATCAGCACCGGCCCCGATGCCGGCCGAAGTCGCACGCGACCGGCTCCTATACTCCGGACCATGCTCCTGCCCCCCATGACCAGCGTTCGCCACAGGAGCCGCCGCAGCGCCGTGGTCAGCATGGCAGGGATCGCCGTCCTCGCCATCGCCGCCCTGGGGAGCGCGCCGGGAGCGGCCGCTCGGCTCTCCGGGATCCACCGGATTCAGCACGTGGTGATGATCATCCAGGAGAACCGCTCCTTCGATTCGTACTTCGGCACCTTCCCCGGCGCCGATGGGATCCCGAGATACGACGGCATCCCCAGCGTCTGTGTCCCGGACCCGGCGACCCGGAAGTGCGTCGCCCCCTACGTCGACCACCAGGACAGTAACGGGGGAGGGCCGCACACCTCCCCCGCCAGCACCGTTGATGTGAACGGCGGCCAGATGAACGGGTTTCTCGCCGCGGCGGAGGCGGGTCGGCGTGGCTGCCTCAATCCAACCGATCCGATCTGCACCAACAGCGCCGTGCCCGACGTGATGGGCTACCACACGGGGTCCGACATCCCCAACTACTGGGCCTGGGCCAAGCGCTACGTCCTCCAGGACCACCTGTTCGAGTCGGTCCATTCCTGGAGCCTGCCCTCCCACCTCTTCTTCGTGTCGGGCTGGTCTGCCACCTGCGTCCAGCCCAACAGCCCCATGAGCTGCAGCGGCACAGTCAGCCCGATCGACCGCAGTCCGAGCGATCCCACCCCCTTCGCGTGGACTGACCTCACCTATCTTCTGGCCAAGAATCACGTGCGATGGGCTTGGTATCTTGACCACGGCGCGGCGCCGCCGGTGCTCCCCGGCCCCAACCGGCGGCGCCGCCAGCACAGCACCCTGCTGCGGACCGTGCCCAAGATCTGGAATGTGCTGCCGGGCTTCACCGACGTGCACACCGACGGCCAACTCGGCAACATCCAGACCGATCGGCAGTTCTTCGCGGCCGCGCGCGCGGGGACGCTGCCGCAGGTCTCCTGGCTGCTCCCCGACGGGGCCGACAGCGAGCACCCGCCAGCCCTAGTCAGCACCGGCCAGTCGTATGTCACCCAGCTAGTGGACGCGGTGATGCGCAGTCCCGACTGGAGCTCCACCGCGATCTTCATCACCTGGGACGACTGGGGAGGATTCTACGATCAGGTCGTGCCCCCCACCACCAGCACCCTCGGGTACGGGATCCGCGTCCCCGGGCTGGTGATCAGCCCCTACGCGCGGGCCGGCTTTATCGACCACCAGACCCTCTCGTTCGATGCCTATCTCGCGTTCATCGAGGACGATTTCCTCGGCGGACAGCGGCTCAACCCCCTCACCGACGGCCGGCCCGATTCGCGGCCGGTCGTGGTGGAGAACCTCCCCGGTCTCGGCAGCCTCACGCGCGACTTCAACTTCAGCCAGGCCCCGCGTCCCCCGTTAATCCTGCCGGTCTGCCCGGGCACCACCCTCACCGGCGTCCCCGCCAACGCCCCCTACTGCTCCGGACCAATGCCCACTCCGACGCCACGCGCGCCGACCGGCCGGTCCCGCGGGCTCAGGCGCTGAAGATGCGACGCACCTCGTCGAGGCCGCGGGCCAGCTCGTCCACCTCCTCGCGCGTGTTGTAGAGGGCGAAGCTGGCGCGAACGGTCGCCGCCACCTTGAGCCGGCGCATCAGCGGCTGGCAACAGTGATGCCCGGCGCGCACCGCCATCCCGTTGCGGTCGAGGATGGTGCCGATGTCGTGGGGATGGACCCCGCGCAGGTTGAAGCTGAGAACCCCCGAACGATCCCCATCGGGGGGTCCGTAGACGGTGACATCGTCGGCCTCGCCGACGACCTCGTAGGCGTAGTGCGTCAGCAGCTCCTCGTGGGCCTGGACCGCGGGCATCCCCACCTCCTCCAGGTAGGTGATCGCGGCGGTGAGCCCGGCCGCTCCGGCGATGTCCGGGGTGCCAGCCTCGAACTTGTGCGGGATCGTGTTCCAGGTGGTGCACTCCGGGGTCACCAGCTCGATCATGCTCCCACCGCCGAGGAATGGCGGCATCGCCTCCAGCAGCTCCGGCCGTCCCCAGAGCACCCCGATGCCGGTGGGAGCGAGCATCTTGTGCCCGGAGAAGGCGTAGAAGTCCACCTCCAGCTGGGCCAGGCTCAGGGGAAGCCGCGGCACCGCCTGGGCCCCGTCGACGCATACGACGATGCCCTGGCGGTGGGCCATGCGCGTGAGCGAGGCGATGTCGTTGACCGTCCCCAGCACGTTGCTGACGTGGCTGACCGCGAACAGTCGGGTGGGCGGCTCCAGCAGGCGTGTGAGCGCCTCGATGTCGAGCCGGCCATCGTCGCCGAGCGGGGCCACCGCCAGCTCGACACCGGTTCGGTCGCGGAGCATCTGCCAGGGGACGAAGTTGGAGTGATGCTCCATCTCCGTCACCACGATCCGGTCGCCGGAGCCAAGGGTCGGCTCGGCGAAGGCGCGGGCGACCAGATTCAGCCCCTCGGTGGTGTTGCGGACGAAGATCACCCCTCGGGGGTCGGCGTCCACGAACCGGGCGACCCGCAGGCGCGCCTCCTCGAAGGTGTCGGTGGCACGCTCAGCCAGAGCGTGCACCCCCCGGTGGACGTTGGCGTTGGCGGTCCGGTAGTAGTCGACGACGGCGTCGAGCACGGCCTGGGGCTTTTGCGAGGTGGCGGCGCTGTCGAGATAGACCAAGGGATGGCCATTGACCCGCTCGGCCAGGATGGGGAAGTCCTCCCGTAGCCGGTTGGGATCGAGCACCGCCATCGTCATTCCGGCTCCGCGCTGAGCTGAACGAAGAGGGCGCCGTCCTTGACCAGGATCGCGTGGGTACGGACCGGGTCCACCGCCGGCAGACAGAGCGGCACACCCGTGCGCAGGTCGAACTGGGAGCCGTGGAGCGGGCACTCGATGGCGCAGGCCTGAAGATCGAGCTCGCCATCCGAGAGCGAGGCGAGGGCATGGCTGCAGGTGTCGTCGAGGGCGAAGTAGCGGCCGGCCACGTTGAAGACGGCGACCGGACTGTCGCCGATCTCGACCCGGGCAGCGTGGCCGGACGGGATCGCCGCTACCTCACAGACCCGGATGAACTCACTCATCGCGACGGCTGGCCAACCCGCCGGCGGCGTCTGACGCCGCTGGGGCCAGCCACTCCCAGGCGGCCTGCCGAAGTCCCTCCAGCGGAAGCCGGTCGACCACGTCGGCGAGGAAGCCGGTGACGATCAGGTCGCGTGCCGCCAACGGCTCGATCCCGCGCGACTGGCAGTAGAAGAGCTGGTCGCGGTCGACCGGTCCGGCGGTGGCGCCGTGGGTGCAGCGCACGTCGTTGGCGAGGATCTCCAAGGTGGGGTTGCTGTCGGCCTTCGCGGTTGGGCTGAGCAGCAGGTTGCGGTTCTGGACGTACGCGTTGGTTTTCTGGGCGGCCGGAGCGACCTGGATCAGGCCGGCATACACCGAGCGGGCGCGGCCCCGCATCACGGTGCGATGGAGACAGTCGCTGGTGGTGGCGGGAGCCTGGTGCGCCTGGGTGGTCTGGAGGTCGATGTGTTGGGTCCCCCCCGCCGCCGCGCACCCGCTCAGCCGGGCGCTCGCCCCCGGGCCCTGCAGCGCGACCTCGAGCGCAACCTTGCTCCAGGCGCCGCCGACCAGGATCCACCCCGCCTCGTAGGTCGCGTCGCGATCGAGCTCGGCCCGGATGCTGGCGAGCAGGACGCCCCCCGGCCCGAGTCGCTGGACCAGCACGTGGCGACAGCGCGCTCCCGCTCCCAGCACCAGCTCGGTCACCGGTGCCACCAGCGCCGCACCCGGCTCCGGCGGGCTCAGCCACTCTTCGATCACCGTGCACTCGGCGCCTTCCCCCAGCAGCACGACGGTCCGGGGCCAGGCCACCTGGCCGGGCTCCACCCCGTGGACCAGGTGGACCGTCGCCGGCGGGTCGCCGCGCCGCACCTCGATCAGGGTGGCCGAAGCGAAACGGGCGGTGTTGTGGGCCACCACCGCACCGGTTCGGGGGGGTAGGACCGTGCCCAGGCGGGCGAGCGCGCCCCCAGCGCGCGGCAGCGCCACGGCCACCGGCCCAGCCCCCGGTCGGGGCCGAGCCCCGGGACCGCACCCGCGGTAGCCAGCGGCGTCATCCACCAGGATCACCTCGGCCTGCGAAATCGCCGGAGCCCCGGCGGACGCCTCGGCTAGATAGCCGGGAGGATCCGCCCCCGGACCCAGGCGATCGACCTCACCGGGGTCGCGCGGCACCGGCTGGGCGAAACGGGCAGGGTCGAGCCGGTCGATCTGAGCGGTGCGGCGCCACTCCTCGTCGCGCGAGCTGGAGGGCCAGGCAAGCACCCGGGAGGCGACCGCCCCGGCCTCCCGCAGTGCGCGCAGGGACGGCGGCTCGTCCCAGGGCGGGCGCAGCGGCTCGACCGCAGATGGGGGGCTGGATGGCGCGATCGTGGTCACGGCCGATGGGGTCGGCGGGTCGGGTGATGGCCGCAGGCCCGCCCGGGGCGGGCGCTGGCCACCCTCGGACCGGGCGCGGGGCCGGGGCCCCAGCCTCAGCCGACGCTTCCCTCCATCTGGAGGGCGATGAGCCGGTTGAGCTCGACGGCGTACTCCATCGGGAGTTCTTTGGTGAAGGGCTCGATGAAGCCGTTCACCACCATTGCGGTGGCCTCCTGCTCGGAGATGCCACGAGACTGGAGGTAGAAGAGCTGCTCGTCACCGACCTTGCTGACCGTCGCCTCATGGCCGATCTCGACGTCGTCAGCCTCGATGTCCATGTACGGGTACGTGTCACTGCGCGCCCGCTCGTCGAGCAGCAGGGCATCGCAGCGGACGTTGCTGCGCACCCCCGTCGCCTTCGGGTGGACTTTAAGGTGGCCCCGGTAGCTGGTGCGGCCGGTGCCCTTGCTGACCGACTTGCTGACGATCGTGCTGGTTGTGTTGGGGGCAACGTGGATGCACTTACCCCCGGCGTCCTGGTGCTGTCCGTCCCCAGCGAACGCCACCGAGAGGATCTCGCCGTGGGCGCCCTCACCCATGAGGTAGATCGAGGGGTACTTGGCGGTCACCTTGCTGCCGAGGTTTCCGTCCACCCACTGCACCGTTGCCCCCGCCCTCGCGATCGCCCGCTTGGTGACCAGATTGTAGACGTTGGTGGACCAGTTCTGGATGGTGGTGTAGCGCACGTGGGCGCCGGGCTGGGCGATGATCTCCACCACCGCGCTGTGGAGCGAGTCCTTGCTGTAGGTGGGAGCGGTGCAGCCCTCGACGTAGTGGACGAAGCTGCCCTCCTCGGCGATGATGAGGGTGCGCTCGAACTGCCCCATGCTCTCGCTGTTGATGCGGAAGTAGGCCTGCAGCGGGATCTCTACTCGGACCCCCTTGGGCACGTAGACAAAGGACCCGCCCGACCACACCGCGCTGTTGAGCGCGGCGAATTTGTTGTCATTGGGGGGCACCACCGTCCCGAAGTACTTCCGGAAGATCTCGGAGTGCTCGCGCAGGCCGGTATCGCAGTCGCAGAAGATGACGCCCTGCTTCTCCAGGTCCTTGTTGATGGAGTGGTAGACGACCTCCGATTCGTACTGGGCCGACACGCCGGCGAGGTACTTGCGCTCGGCCTCGGGGATCCCGAGGCGGTCGAAGGTCTGCTTGATCGCCACCGGGACCTCGTCCCAGGTCCGACCCTGCTCCTCGGCGGGGCGGACGTAGTAGTAGATGTCCTCGAAATCGAGGCCACTCAGGTCAGCTCCCCAGGTGGGAAGCGCACGCCGCCGGAAGTGCTCCAGCGACTTCTGTCGGAAGGCGAGCATCCAGGCCGGCTCGGCCTTGCGCCGGGAGATGTCGGCCACCACTTGGGCGGAGAGGCCCTTCTCCGCCCGGAAGACGAACTCGTCGCCATCGTTGAATCCGAACTGGTAGTCCTTGGTCAGGTCCTTGGCGGCAACGGCCATAGTGTCCTCCGCCTCACTAACGGCCCCGAAGACGGGGCGATGGAAATCCGACTGCCTGGGTGGTATTTTACGCGCGGAGCGGCCCCCCCGTCTCGGCGCTGGCGGGGCCGCCCCCGGCCCCGGTGCCCGTGGGCTCGATCCCCGCTGCCCGCAGCAGGGTGTCGTACCCCTCGCGCTCGATCCGGTCCACCAGCTCGCGGCCGCCGGAGGCGATCACCCGGCCAGCCGCCATCACGTGGACCCGGTCCGGGGTGACGTAGTCGAGGATGCGCTGATAGTGGGTGATGATCAGCACCCCCATGTCCGCGCCGCGGACCCGGTTGACCCCCTCAGCAACGGTCCGCAGGGCATCGACATCGAGGCCGCTGTCGGTCTCATCCAGGATCGCGAGCGCGGGCCGCAGCACCGCCAGCTGGACGATCTCCATGCGCTTCTTCTCGCCCCCGGAGAACCCGTCATTGATGTAGCGGGACAGGAAGGACTCCTCCATCTTGAGTGCCCCGATCTCGCGGCGAAGGGTGCCGAGGAGCTCCCGGGCGGTGAGCTGCCGTCCCTGGGCCTTGAGCGCGGCGCGCAGGAAGTTGACCACCGATACCCCCGGGATCGCAGTTGGATACTGCAGGGAGAGAAAGAGACCGCGACGGGCCCGCTCGTCGGGGGTGAGTCCCAGCAGGCTCGCCCCGCCCCACCGGCAGTCGCCGCCCCGGACGATGTACTTGGGATGTCCCAGGATCGTGTAGGCGAGGGTCGACTTGCCCGACCCGTTCGGTCCCATGAGCGCATGCACCTCGCCCCGCGGGACCACCAGATCGACCCCGTCGAGGATCCGCTTGCCCTCGACCTCGACCACCAGACCCTCGATCTCCAAGAGCTCCGTGGCCACCTCGGTCAGCGTGTCGGGCATGCCAGCACCTCCGCGGTCGGGCGGCTGGACCCGGCAGCCCGGGCGGACGCCACCGGCACCGGGATCACCGGCGGGATGGGATGGGGAGAGTCGCCCGTCCCCTGAGCCGGTGGCGCAGCGGGGGACTCGGCAAGCAGGTCGGCGAGAGTCGTGCCGCCGAGGACGGAGTTGACCGCGGACTGGAGCCGCCCCCAGAGCCCCCGGGACAGGCAGGCCGGCTCGCGCACGCAGGCTCCCGGCCGGTAGTGCTCGGCGAGACACTCGACCGGCACGACCGGCCCCTCGAGCAGCTCCACCACCTCCAAGACGGTGACCGCGGCCGGGTTGCGGGTCAGCCGATAGCCCCCATGCAGCCCGCGCGTCCCCTCCACCAGCCCGCCTCGTCGGAGGGGTGCGACCAGCTGCTCGAGGTAGGCGGGCGGAAGATGCTCGGTCCGGGCGATCGCGCTGAGGCTGAGAGGACCACCTCCCGCGTGCTTGGCCAGCTCGGTCATCATCCGCAGTCCGTAATGCGCCCGGGTCGAGATCCGCATCGCCAGCGACGGGGGGGGAGCAAATCCGAGTGCCACGCTGTCATTTTACGGCCTGACCCACCGGCGGTGCGCGCCAGACGGTCCAGCCCGGCCGGATCGGCGGTACGGTGGGGCCCACTGATCCCCCCATGCCTGCTCCCTCCCCTCGACCCGCCACCCTCCCGGGCGTCCTGCGCGCCGCCGGGCCGGCCCTCGCGGCGGGGCTCGGCCTCGCGGCCGGCTTTGCGATTCTGGCTGTCCTGCCGGTGGGGACGGTCAGCAGCCTCGCCTGGTGGGTCCCGACCACCGTCACAGTGGCGACCGCGGGGGCGGTGGTCGGCGGCGTCGTCAGTCTGGAACGGGGGCGCGCACCCGATGGGGACTGGGCGCAGTTCCTCGGGGGGGCCCTTCTCACCGTCGCGGTCCTCCTGGGCGCGGCCGCGCTGGCGACCCCGGGCGTGCTCGGCCGACGCGGGCTGGGGTCCGACCCGTCATCGGCAGGGGCCTGGCTCGTCCTCCTGGCGCTCACCACCCTGGCGGTCGCGGTGGCAGCCACCCCGCCCGCGGACCCCGACGGCAGGCTCCGAGGGGAGAGGTTCCGTCGTGCGCCGCTGGCCGCCGGCGGCCTCGCCGTCCTCACCGGCCTGGTGCTGGTGGCCGCCGTGCTCGTCTTCACCCCCCTGCTCCCCGAGCTGGGATCGCTCCGCCATCCCACGGTGGCGGGTCGGGTGCTCGAGGTGGTCCCTCTGGTGGCGATGGAGTTCCCGCTGGTCGCCTGGACGCGGCTGCGCTGGCGGCACCCAGCCGACCCGCTCGCGCCGTGGGTCCAGACCTTCTGCGTCATCCTCCTGGCCGCGCCCGCCTGCCTGCTGTTCGCGCCGCCGCGGGGCCCGGCCTGGTATGCGGGCTGGGCCGCCATCCCGATCTCGCTGGAGGTGCTCCTGATCGGCCTGGTCTTCCTTACCCGCACCGAGGGCGAGCGCCGCCGCCAGGGGACCGAGCGGATCCGGCGGATCACCACCGCCCTGCGCACCGCGGGCGACCTCGACGGCCTCCTCGACGAGGTGGCCACGGCGGCTCGCGACCTCACCGAGGCCGACGCGGCGGGGATCGCCTGGCGGGGCGAGTCCGAGCCGGCGACTCGATTGCGCGCCGTGGTCACCGCGACCCCGGCCCGGGCCATCCCGCTTCTGGAGGCGGCGATGCGGGCCGCACCCCAGGCGATCGTGGGGGGCGAGCCAGCCACGGTAGCGTCGGTTCGGGCGCCTGAGGCGGGCAGCGACTCTGTCAGCATCCTGCCCTTCCACGTTGTCGGGCACGCCAACGCGGCGCTCCTGGTCCTCCATGGAGGCCGGCCCGAGCTCAGCAGCGAGGCCCAGGAAACCCTGAAGGCGCTCGCCGCCTTTGCCGCCCTGGCGACCCAGCAGGCGTGCCTGCTGGGTGAGCTGCGCGGGACGCTCGCGGCCCTCGACGAGGCGGTGATCGTGTGTGACGCGCGCGGCCGGGTCACCAGCGTCAACGCCCGCGGCGCCGCGCTGCTGCCCGGGTGCCGGCCCGGCCTCGACCTCGCCTCGTACCTTGGGACCCTGGACTGGCGCGACGATCACGACCGTCCGGTGGCGGCGGCCGGGCTGCCCGCGGTGCTCACGGGCCGCCCCCTAGGGCCGGTGGGGTCGCCCGCCCCGAGCGCCGAGGTGCGGCTCGTGGGCCAGCAGACGGACCGGGTGCTGGCGATGGAGGCGCGCCCCCTTCCGGGCGACCTGGGCGGGACGGTGGCGGTCTTCCGGGACGTCACCCAGCAGCGCGAGCTGGACCGGATGAAGGACGACTTCGTGTCCACCGTGTCCCACGAGCTGCGCACACCGCTCACCAGCATCTGCGGGGCCACGGCCCTGCTCCGCTCGGGCACGATCCCCGTCCCCGAGAGCCGCCAGCTCCTGCGCATCATCGACGACGAGGCGAATCGATTGCACTTCCTGGTCGAGGACCTGCTCGCCCTCTCCCGGATCGATGACGAGTCCACCGAGATCCGGGTCGCGCCGGTGCGGGTACGCCCCCTCCTCGACGAGGTGGTCGACGCCGCCCGGGCCGGTGAGCACCACCCGATCACGATCGCCGTCAGCGACACCTGTGCCTTGATCCCCGTCGACGCCGACCGCCTCCGCCAGGTGCTGGTGCAGCTGGTCGGCAACGCCGTCAAGTTCTCGCCGAGCTCCTCGCCCATCGCGCTCCGCGCCTGGCGCGCCGGTGACAACGCCGTCTTCGAGGTCGAGGACCAGGGCGTCGGCATCCCCGGCGCCGAGCGCGAGGCCATCTTCCAACGATTCCGGCGGGGCCCGGTAGCGGGGTCGGTGCGGGGCGCGGGCACCGGGATCGGGCTCACGGTGGTGCGCGGGCTGGTCGGCGCGATGGGCGGCGAGGTGTCGGTGCGTGCGGGGGCCGGCGGCAACGGATCGATCTTCCGGGCGGTGCTCCCGCTCTCGGCCGGCGTGCCCGCGCCGCCCGGGATCGCCGAGCCCGGTGGGGTCCGCCTCGGCTGATTCCCCCCTGGCGGGGAGAGGCAGTCCGGGGCTCGCCCGAGGGACCACCCGCCAGGGCTGCGTGCTCCCCTCCTGCCCCCAGCGCACCTGGCGCGGCGACGCTGGCTGCATGAAGGGAGCAGCTCGAGGCGACGCGATCGGCCCGGAGCGGGGGAGATGGCTCGAGCGGGCGACCATTAGCCGGCAGGGTCGCGGGCTCCCCGCGCCCGTGACGGTCGGCCGACATCGGTCGGCTGACCGTCGGGTCAGGCTCCGAGCGAGCGATCCGCCCCTGGGAGAGTGAGATGCCTACCTACGACTTTCAGGACCGCTCGGCGATCGTGACCGGGGCCGCCTCGGGAATCGGGCGCGCCTGCGCCCACGCGCTCGCCGCCGGGGGGGCAGGGGTGCTGATCGCGGACCTCGACCGCGCCGGCACCGACCAGGTGGTGCGGGAGATCGCAGAACTCGGCGGCACCGCCCGCGGCGTCGTCGTCGACGTCACCGACCCCGCCGCGGTCGCCTCCATGGTGGCAGCGGCTCGGGAGCTGGGGCGGGTGGCGATCGCGGTCAACAACGCCGGGATCGCCGGTGACCAGGCCCCCGTCGCCAGCTACGCCATCGACGCCTGGCGCCACATCATGGCGGTGAACCTCGACAGCGTCTTCTATTGCATGCGCGAGGAGATTCCCGCCATGATCGATGGCGGCGGCGGGTCGATCATCAACATGTCCTCGATCCTCGGAAGTGTCGGGTTCGCGAATGCACCGGGCTATGTCAGCGCCAAGCACGGGCTGCTCGGGCTGACCCAGACCGCCGCGCTCGAGTACGCCTCCCAGGGGGTGCGGGTCAACGCAGTCGGCCCCGGATTCATCGCGACGCCGCTGCTCCGCCCGCTCGATCGACCCACCCTGGAGGTCCTCAGCGCCAAGCACCCGCTGGGGCGGATGGGCCGACCCGAGGAGGTCGCGGCCGTGGTCGCCTTCCTCGCTAGTGACGATGCCTCCTTCGTCACCGGCAGCTACTACCTGGTCGACGGCGGCTACACCGCCCAGTAGCCCACGGGGAGACCGCGCCGGCGCGGCCTCCAGCGCTGCGGAACGTGCTCTGGAATTCGGCGCGACCGCCACCACTTCCGGGTTTGGTGCTAGTGACGTGAGCCGTCTCACAAATGCCGCCAGCGTGGCATTCACACCACCGTGCACCCTTTGTGGCCGATTAGCACCACTGGCCACAGCTGGGGAAGTGGCCCAATCCGCGCATCACCTCAACCCGGGTGCTCGATGCCCCTGTGCTGCTGACTTCGCAAGTGATCCAATGATCTCACGGGGTGGTGATCTGTGTCGGGCCGCTCAACTCATCTTGTGCCTACGGGCGCGGAGCTCAAAGATGCCCTGCTCCGAGCGTGATTCGATTGCTCCCCTATGCCCTAGACGATCCTGCCGTCCTCCAACCCGCACGCAGACGCACTGTGGAAGTCGGGCACAGGCTCCTCGAGAATGATGCCGGTGGTGGCTTCCCCTGGCACCACCCGGGAGCCTTCGTGGATGCGAGGGGGTGTTTGTGCGTGGAGGTCGGGGGTTGTGTGCGCTCTCTGGAATGAACTGG
The DNA here is from genome assembly GCA_035532155.1 of Verrucomicrobiia bacterium. GTDB lineage: Bacteria > Chloroflexota > Dormibacteria > Aeolococcales > Bog-877 > DAHUZL01. Next base: position 15,863 of record DATKRN010000085.1, read on the forward strand.
CCAACGGATGCCCTGACTGCTTCCTCTCCCGGGGCGAAGACATGGCCCGCATCGCTCGGGACTGTGGTGTCTGCGCTCACGCAGCCAACCGCCCGGTCCAGGTCCCTTGCATTGGCTGCGTCGACCAATGCCCCGGTGACCTATACCGGGTCCATAGGCGCTTGCTTCTCACAACGTCGCGGCGGCTCGACCACCCTGTTCTCCGCCTCACTGCGGCCGAATCAGCTCGAACCAGAGACGCAACCGCTAGAGACCGCTCGCCTCTCGGGCGGCTGGTGTGGCTTGAGACAGTGCGAGTAGGGCACACCACCACCCGTGAGGAGAATCGGTGGCCAATGCGAGCTGCTTCTGAGTGATGAACATGGCCCAAGTCCTGCCGATGTAGTCGGCCATGGCAGTCGTGGCCACGTGCAAAGGGAGGTCTGGCGAGGTTTGCCATCTCATCTGCGAGACGGCACGGATCACCCCGCCCCACATGCCAGCGCTATCCGCCTGAGGTGACGGGCAGCCAGCAGGATCTGGCTGCCCGTCCCGGCTGAGCCGCAGAGGTGCCGGCGAAGCGGAAGCCCGCGCGGAGCCGATCGTCGCGAAGTGGTTGGCGCTCTCTCATATCGGCTTCGAACAGGTTGCTCTTGGCGCAACTGCCAACTGACTGCGCTGCCTGCGAAGTCGCGTGCGGATAGGTGCCGCGCCGGCGCGATGACGGCACCATCGCCCGTATTCACGATACCCTCCGCGAAGAGGTCTGGCAAAGCGAAGGGCGAGGCGGCTCGCCTTCTGCGGGCATCGTTGCTCCCCTTTGCCTGTGTGGCGCCGACACCGTGGGGAGAGCCACGCGGGGGAACGCTGCGGGCCAGAAGGTCTGGTGCCCGCAAACACCATCTCGCTGCGCACACCCGCGGCCTACTCCTGGCAGCGGTGCTCACGGGTGGCAACTTTCCGGATAGACAGGGTGGATCGCAAGTGCCCCGCCTCGTGCGCAAAATGGTTTCCCGGCACGAAGTTGATATCGGCTGATGGTGGATGCGCAGATCGACCGGTGACATGGGCACGACGGATGGTCTTGATCGCGCTGGTGATTGCCATGAGACACACGGCTCGTCGAGTCGCTGTCCTCCCGCGCGGATGGGTCGTGGAGAGAACCTTTGCTTGGCTGCTGAGATGCCGGCGGCAGGGTTGGGACCACGAAGCCCCGCCGGAGATCACAGAAGCATCTGTCCACCTGGCCATGATCGGCATCCTGGTTCGCCGCTTCGCGCCCCCTAGAGGCCGACCACGCTGGGCTTCACCCCAATTCGGAGTGGCTGCTGCATGCCGTCCCCAACACGTGCTCAGTCGGTGCGGGCCACCGCGTTGAGTCGGACGTAGTCCACCACCCGGGACGGCAGCCGAGCCACCACCGCGTCCAGGTACCCGGGCCGGCGGCGCGCGGGGAGCCGGTCCAGGTGCGCGCCGAGCACGACGGCGGCGAGGTATGCACGCAGCGCGGCGGGATCCGCAAGCACGACCGGGTCGTCTTCGAGCCAGGCGACGGGATCGGCGAATCCGGCTCGCCGCAGCGCCGCGCAGGTGGCGTCGGCGGTGGGAAAGTTCCAGGGGCCCGGCCAAGTCTCGCCCGCGTCGGCGAGCGCGGCGAGCACCCCCCGGATGTTCCCGCTGCCGCCCCACTGCGCCACCAGCTGGCCGTGGGGGCGCAGGACCGCCCGCAGGTTCGCGAAGAGCCGGTCGTGGTCGGCGATCCAGTGAAAGGTCGCGGTCGACACCACCGCGTCGACCGGGCCGACCGCCGGCAGGGGCTCCGCCAGGTCGTGGCGGATGAACACAACCCGCGCTCGCGCCCCCGCGAGCCGCGAGCGCGCGGCTGCCAGCATCGTCCGCGACGCGTCCACCGCGACCACCCGTCCCCGCGGCACCCGCGTCAGCAGGAGTGCGGTGACCCGGCCGGTGCCGCACCCCGCGTCGAGCACGGTGGCGTCGGGAGGCACCGACAGGCGCTCGAGCACCGAGGCTCCCCAGCGTAGGTGCGGTAGCGCCAGACGGTCATAGGCGGCGGCGTCCCATTCACGCGGGGGGTGGGCCGCAGGCGGGACCGGCCCCCGTCCCGAGCGGGCCTCCCGACCTAGTGTGTCATCCGTGCCCATTTGGTCACGGTACCCGAGCCGAGCTCCGCTCGGCATCTCGGCCGACCAGCTGGGGCGCGCGATCGGTGCCTCGGGAAGCGAGGCGGCCGCCCGCACCGAGGAGATCACTCGCCCAGTCCGGGGGAGATTCGCCGCGCCGGTGCGGTCTCCTCCTGACAGCATGGGCTGAGAGACCGGGTGGTCGCCCAGGCCGGTGATGGCGGCACCGCTGACATCGGCTTCGGGTGCCTTTGGGGGATGTTCGAGCGCAATGACGACGTCCTGTTCGTCTGCTACGACAACCAGGCCTACATGAACACGGGTGTCCAGCACTCCGGCTCGACCCCGTCGGCGGCCCGCACCGCGACCACCGAGGTGGTCGGCGCCGATCCCGGTAGCGGCTTCGGACAGGGCAAGAAGCTGCCGCTCCTGGCGATGGCGCACGAGATCCCGTGCGTCGCCACCAGCACCGTCGCCCAGCTCCACGACCTGGAGGAAACGGTGGAGCGCGCGCTCGGGATGCGGGGGGCCCGCTATCTGCACGTTCTGGCGCCCTGCCCGCTGGGGCGGGAGAGCGACCCCAGTCAGACCATCAGGCTGGCCCGCCTGGCGCAGGAGGCCGGCCTCTTCCCGGTCTTCGAGAGGGAGCAGGGTCGGGTGACCGGGGTCTCGCCGATCCGCAGCCGGCAGCCAGTCGAGGCGTACCTGGCGCTGCAGCGTCGCTACCGCCACCTCTTCGACGCCGAGGGGCGGGTCGCTCGCCCCGAGATCGTCTCCGCCCTGCAAGCGGGCGCGGATCGCAACATCGAGGGCTTCGGCCTGCTGGCTCACGCCCGTGCCGCCTCCGGCGCCGGGTCCTGATGGAGGCGCCGGAGGCGATCACGCTGCGAGCCGGCTCCAGCCTCGCCAACCGGACCGGCTCCCGGCGGGTGGAGCGGTGCGTGTACGTCGACCGGATCCCCCCCTGCAACGACGCCTGCCCCGCCGGCGAGGACCTCCAGCAGGGGCTGTCCCACGCCGAGGAGGGTGCCTACCAGCAAGCCTGGCGCCAGCTGATGCGCGACAACCCGCTGCCGGCGGTGATGGGGCGGGTCTGCTACCGCCCCTGCGAGACCGCATACAACCGGGCCACGCTCGACGAGGCGGTCGGGAGCACTGCGGTGGAGCGGTTCCTCGGGGACCACGTCAGCGCCAAGGGGTAGTGGGCCGACCCGGCAGCGCCCGACTCCGGTCGGCGCGTCCTGGTGGTGGGCGCCGGCCCCGCGGGCCTCGCGGCGGCCTACCCCCTGCGCCGACTCGGGCACGTGGTGACCCTGGACGAAGCCCAGTCCGAGCCGGGGGGCATGATGCGCTTCGGGATTCCCGCCTACCGTCTGCCCCGGGCGGTGCTCGACGCCGAGGTTGCCCGCATCCTCGCCCGGAGGGTAGACCTGAGGCTCGGGCGGGCTGTCACCGACGTCCCCGCAGCGATCGTCGAGGGGGATTCGACGCGGCCGTCCTGGCGGTCGGCGCGCAGATCGGGCGCAATGCCTAGATCCCCGCCGCTGACGGCGCCCGCAATCCCGATGCGCTCTCGATGCTCCAGAGCGCGGCAGCGGACCAGCCCCCCCAGCTGGGTCGCCGCGTGGTGGTGGTCGGAGGCGGCAACACCGCGATGAACGCCGCCCGCACCGCCCGCCGACTCGGCGCCACCGGCGCGATCGTGGTCTACCGGCGCACCCGCGAGCGAATGCCGGCCCACGACGTCGAGGTCGAGCAGGTGGTCACCGAGGGGGGCGCCCTGCGCTGGCTCGCCACCGTCGCGCGTGCCGACCGCGTCCGACTGGTGCTGGAGCGGATGGCGCTCGACGCGGGGGGCGTCCCGCAGCCGACCGGAGCGCTCGAGGAACTGGACGCCGGCACGGTCGTCCTCGCGCTGGGCCAGGCGGCCGACCTCGCGCTGCTCGACACGATGTCCGACATGGAGACGGGCCATCGCGGCGTGTTCGCCGGCGGCGACATGGTCAAAGGAGAGCGCACCGTCACGGTCGCGGCCGGTCACGCCAGGCGGGCCGCCCGCGCCATCGACCGGTGGCTGCGCGGCGAGCGCCCGGCCCGAGCGCCGCGGCACGCGCTGGCGACCGCGGACCGGCTCAACACCTGGTACTCCAGCGACGCGCCCCGAAGCCTCCAGCCGCAGCTCGAGCCAGCCCGTCGCCAGCACCCCTTCGACGAGGAGATCGGCGGCCTGGATGACTCCCGGGCGCTCTTCGAGGCGGGGCGCTGCCGCTCCTGCGGGAAGTGCTTCGAGTGCGACAACTGCCTCGGTGTGGGCCCCGACAGCGCGGTCCGCAAGCTGGGGCCCGTGCTCCGCTACGCCTTCGGCTACGACTACTGCACGGGCTGCGGGATCTGTGTCGTCGAGTGTCCCTGCGGGGCTATCGAGCTGGAGCCGGAGCGCGTCTGACCCCGGGGTCGAGACGGCCCGACGACGCCGGGCCGGAGCCGGGGGGCCGCCCGCAGCTGGCGCACGGCCCCGACGATGGAGGTGGCTGCCCGCTCGATCTCAGCCGCGTCCGTGCCGCGCCCGGTGGTGCAGCGCAGCCCCCCCGCAGCCAGCTCGGAGGTCATCCCCAGGGCGGTCAGGACGTGCGACGGGTGGACCGCGCCCGAGGTGCAGGCGGAGCCCGCCGACGCACAGATCCCGTCCCGGTCGAGACGGATCAGCAGCAGGTCGCCGGCAACCTCCGGGAAGGCGAAGGTCGCGAAGCCGGCGAGCCGCCGCTCCCCGGGCGCACCGGTGAGAACGACGTCAGGGACCGCCGCCCGGATCAGCTCGCCCAGCCGGTGGGCCAGACGCCGCTGCCGCGGCATCTCGGTCTCCCGCTCCGCCTCCGCCAGCTCGGCCGCCACCCCGAAGCCGCAGATGCCGGCGACGTTCTCGGTGCCGGCCCGGTAGCCGCGCTCCTGCAACCCGCCGGTGATCTGGGGGATCAGCTGGGTGCCGGGCCGGATCCAGAGCGCGCCCACGCCCTTGGGGCCGTACGCCTTGTGCGCCGAGAGCGAGACCATATCGACGTCGAGGGCGTCGACATCTACCTCGAGGCGGCCTAGGGCCTGGACCGCATCGCAGTGGACGAGAGCCGCACTGTGGGAGCGCACCACCTGTGCCAGCTCGGCGACCGGTTGGATCGTGCCCACCTCGTTGTTGGCGAGCATGATCGAGACCAGCTGCGTCTCCGGGCGCAGCGCCGCAGCCAGTCGCTCGGGGTCCACCCGCCCCCAGTGGTCCACCGGCAGCACCGTCACCGCCCAGCCGGTCGCCGCCAGCGCGGTCGCGGTCTGCAGGACCGCCTCGTGCTCGACCTGGGTGACCACCAGGTGCTGGGGACGACCAACCGAGGCGGCCACCCCGCGAAGCGCCAGGTTGTCCGCCTCGCTGCCCCCGCTGGTGAAGACGACGCCCCCCGGCGCGCCGCGGAGGACCGCGCCGAGACGGTCCCGGGCATCGTCGAGCCGGGCCCGGGCAGCGCGCCCGGCCGCGTGCATGCTGGAGGGGTTGCCCTGAGCGTGGTCGAGGGCGTCGTCCATGGCGAGCCGCACCTCGCTGCGGACCCGGGTGGTGGCGGCGTGGTCGAGGTAGACGGGCGCCCGACCATCGCGGGCGCAGGCCACGGCGTCCAGCCCGGGAACGACCACCGCCCCGGGCTAGTGGGCTGTCTCGGGCGCCGCCTCAGGGACCGGGGCGGGCCAGAGCGCGGTCAGAGCTCCGGAGAAGTCGGCGAGGTGAAGGTGGAGGTCGAGCAGCTCGTCGGCGGTGATCGGTGGCATCGCCGGCTCCGAGGGCGGGCGGGGGGCGCGGCTGGCGCGGCGCCCCGGGGCCGACGCCCGCGGTGAACGCCCCCCCGCCGCGATCGCCTCGGCGGTCCCGGCGTCACCTTGGAGCTGGAGCTGAACCAGCAGGCTGAGGTCGCAGCGGCGGCAGGTGACCTGCACGGTGTAGACGGGTCCCCGCTGCTGGAGGATCCTCACACCACAGTCGGCCAGCGAGTAGCGGCAGCGGGGACAGGTGAAGTCTCCGGCACGCTGGCGCAGAAAGGGCAGGATATCCATGGGCAGGGGCTGAGGCCGAGTATACGCGAGGTCGCGGCGGGATCTCGGCTCCGCCCGACGCCACCACAGGGCGCTCCGCCACCATCCGGTGGCAGCACGCCCCCGCCGCCGCCTCAGCTCGCCCCCGTCCGCTGGCACAGGCGCTGGATCACCGCGTCGGTGACCTCGGTGGTGAGCGCGCTCCCGCCCAGGTCGGCGGTGCGCACGCCGGCGCCGACCACCTCCAAGGTGGCCGCGCGCACCGCCGTGCCGGCCCGCCGCGCGGCCGGCTCCGGCAGCATCTCGAGGACGGCGGCAGCGGCCAGGATCATCGCCATCGGGTTGGCGACGTTGCGCCCCTGGAGCTGGGGCGCGGTCCCGTGGGGAGCCTCCGCCATCACCACCTGGGGACGATCGCCGTCGCCGAAGCCGATCACCAGCGACTCGCTCCCCGCCAGCGAACCGTAGAGCGCGAGCACGAGGTCGGAGAGGATGTCACCATCACGGTTGAGGGCGGGCAGCACCAGGGCATCGTCGCGGGTGAGCACCAATGCCACCACCGCGTCGATGAGCTGCGGCTCGTAGCGGACGGCCGGATGCGCCCGGGCGGCCGCGTCCAGCTCCTCTTTGAACATCCCCTCGTACACCGGCGAGACGGTGTACTTGGGCCCGCCGAACACGGTCGCGCCGGTGCGCTGGGCATGCGCGAAGGTGTAGCCGGCGACGCGGCGGCAGAGGTGCCGCGTGATCCGGGTGGTGCGCAGGGCGAGCTCGTCGTCGCCCGCGCCCTCGCGCCACTCGCGCGCGCCGTAGGCGTCGCCCACCGCCATCCGCACGACCGTGATGGGGGCGTGGACGCCGCCCAGCGGCAGCACTCCGGGGATGCGCCGGCCGGTGCGCACGATCACGTCCCCGCCGATCTCGGCGCGCAGGATCGCATTGGGGCTGCCCACGTCGTCGGGCCCCTCCGGCGTGACCGTGGCGGCCTTCAGCCCGAACCCACTCTGGCGCAGATGGCGCGCGGCCGCGTGCACCACCTGGTTGCGGGTGCGTCGCCGCTCGGCGACGCTGCAGTCGAACGACTCCAGCCGCAGCTCCACCCCCAGCACCCTGGGATCGAGGACGCGGAGCGCCTCCTGCAGCAGCTCCTCGCCGGTCTGATCGCCGTGGAGAACGGTGAGCACCGGCGCGGGTCCGGCCACGCGCTACTCCGCCGAGAGCCGGCGGAAGGCCTCGGCGAAGGCCACCCCGCTCGGTCGTCCGGCGTCCTGCATCCGCTGGCGGACGCGCTCGGCGACGCGGTCGGGCTCGGCCCCCATCTGGCTGCGGTGCTGCATCAGGGCCTCGATCTTGCGGTCCACGAACCCGCTGACGTCCTCGGCATGGTTGGGTTGGTCGGTGCCGGTGACCCAGACCTCGCGGACCACGTGGGGGCCGAGTCCCTCGGCCAGCAGATCGGGGAACGCCAGCGGGTTGCGCGCGGTGGGATAGACTGCCTCCATCGCGGCCTGGCCGGCGGCGAGATGGTCGGGGTGGTTGCCATACACGTTGGAGTAGGTGCGCACCGCGTTCTGGCAGACGACTCGGTCGGGACGGTGCCGCCGAATCATCCGGGTGAGGTCGCGGCGCAGGGTCAGGTCGGCGACCAACTCACCGTCGCGCCGTCCCAGGAACTCGACCGCGGCGACCCCGAGCACTGCTGCCGCCCGCTCCTGCTCCTCAGCCCGAAGCCGCGGGAGATCGGCGGCGGTGAGCGCGGGGTCGGCCGACCCGGCCCCGCCATCCGTGCAGATCACGTACGTGACCGTGATCCCCTGGCTCACCCACTTGGCGACGCTGGCGGAGCAGCCGAACTCGGCGTCGTCCGGGTGAGCCACGATCACCATGGCGGACCGGACGGGGACGGGATCGTTCTCAGCCATCGTGCCTCCTGAGGCGACTTCGAGGACGCCACCCCCGGCCCGCCCCGAGCGCGCCCGGGGGCCATCGCTCTAGGATACGGGGCTCGCGCGCCCGGGGCCGGTGCGGGTGGCGCGCCCGGGTGGAGCCGGGACGCCGATAATCGCGACAGTCGAGCGGAGCGCTGCCGGTCGGCGACGCCGTCATCGAGCCCGGTCGCCGGGGCCGCCAGCGGGCCCCGGTCGGGGGAGGCCAGCATGAGCGACGCGCCCCACGACCGTGCCGGGGCCGGGGCGGAATCCCGGACGCCCGCACGCCCGGCCTCGCTGGAGCGCTTGGCGGGGACGCTGGTGAGCGCCAGCACCGTGGCCAACGCCACCCTGCTGGACCGGCGCGGCCATCCCCTGGGAGCGGTGCGCGACATCATTGCCCGAATCGGGGAGGGGAGCTACCCTCCGGTGACGGGGCTGCGGGTGCGGATCGGCCAGCGGGAGCTTTTTCTCCCGATCGACCAGGTCGGCCCGCTGGAGCCATTCCACGTCCGCCTGCTGGGGGACTCCCTCGACCTGGCACCCTTCGAGCGCCGACCGGGGGAGGTGCTGCTCGACGACGACGTGATCGGCAGACGGCTCATCGATGTCCGGCTGGGCACCCTGATCCGCGCCAACGACCTCGCCCTCGCGCCACTCGCCGACCGCTGGCACATCGTGGCGGTGGACCCCACCCGGCTCAGCGCCCTCCATCGCCTGATTCCCTGGAGGAGCCGCTCCGGGAGGGTCAGCCCGCGCTCGCTGGTGGACTGGTCGGACATCGAGCCGTTCACCGGCCACGTGCCCGGGCCCCACCTGCCGATTCCCCTGCGGCGGCTGCGGCGCCTGCACCCGGCCCAGCTCGCCGATCTCATCGAGCACGCCTCGCATGAGGAGGGGACCGAGATCATTGATGCGGTCGGGGATGACCCCGACCTCGAGGCCGATGTGTTCGAGGAGCTGGACGACGAGCACCAGCGACGCTTCTTCGAGGAACGCTCCGACCCGGAGGCGGCCGAGCTCCTCGGGGAGATGGCGGCCGACGACGCCGCCGACCTGATCGCCAAGATCGACCAGGATCGCCGAATGGCGATCCTCCAGCTGCTGCCGGCGGCCCAGCAGACGACCCTACGCCGGCTGCTCGCCTACAACCCCGAGACGGCCGGCGGCCTGATGACCACTCAGGCTGTGACCGTCTCCGAGGACGCCTCCGTGGCGGGGGCGCTGGAGGCCGTGCGGACGGCGGACGACCTGCCCTCCCAGGCGGGCTCGGTCGTGGTCGTCGTCGACCCGACCGGCCGGGTCGTCTCCAGCGTGCCCCTGGCGGACCTGGTGCGGGCGCCCGCCGCCCGCACGGTGACAACGCTCGCCACCGCGGTAACGGCCCGCCTCCACACCTCCACCGACCTCCCCTCGGTCGCCCTTCTCATGACCGACTACAACCTGCCCGCACTGCCGGTGGTGGACGACGACGACCGCTTCCTCGGGCTAGTCACGGTGGACGACATCCTGGAGGCGATGGTCCCCCCCGACTGGCGGCGACGGCAGCGCGGGGAGGCGGAAGGATGACGCCCAGCCCGGGACCCCTGCCCGCCCGACGGGTCCGCGGTTGCCTCCGTCGCTCCCCGGGGGTACACTCGCGTGGACCAGTTCTGCGGGCCGTGGCCCGTGTCGTGCTGCGCCTCCGGCTCGATGAAGGAAGAGGACCGCGTGGAACCCGGCAGTAGACGCCCCGTCTTGGTCGCGCCGTCCTCGCACCCCGGGAGGGTGAGCACCGGCTGATCGGCTGCTCCGTCGCCCCCGTGCCAGGACTGCGCCGGCATGTGGTTGGGCAAGGAGAGGAGCCATGACCCGCGAGGGGTTCCCAGTGCCGCACGCCGCCGCGGGTGACCCGCAGCGCGGCCTGGTCCGGCGCGCACGTCGGTGGCTCTCGCGCCCGGGATCGGGACATGCCTGAGCCGGTGGTCGCGCCCTCCCCGGCGACACCCGGCCCCGGGTCGGCGGTGCTGGACGGCGCCCACGTGGGCGACATCCGCGGTGCCCTCGGCACGATCCGCGTCGGCGACCTAGGCGAGCGCCGCAGCTGGCGAGCCCGCCTGATCGCCCTGCTGGCCATCATCGGACCGGGTCTGATCGTGATGGTGGGGGACAACGACGCCGGCGGGGTCGCCACCTACGCCCAGGCGGGCCAGGACTACGGCGCCACCCTGCTGTGGACGCTGCTGCTCCTCATCCCGGTGCTGATCGTCAACCAGGAGATGGTGGTGCGGCTGGGCGCGGTGACCGGAGTCGGGCACGCCCGCCTGATCCGCGAGCGCTTCGGCAAGTTCTGGGGCGCGTTCTCGGTCGGCGACCTGTTCGTCCTCAACTTCCTCACCATCGTCACCGAGTTCATCGGGGTGCGGCTGGCCGCCGGATACTTCGGGATCTCGGCCGACCTGGCAGTCCCACTGGCCGCCGTGTTGCTGGTCGCCATCACCGCCAGCGGCAACTTTCGCCGCTGGGAGCGGGCGATCCTGGTGCTCGTGGTCGGCAGCCTGCTGGTGGTGCCGCTGGCGGTGCTGAGTCACCCCACCCCCGCGACCATCGCCCACGGCTTCGCGGTGCCCAGTGTCCAGCACGGGTTCAGCTCCAACGCCGTGCTCCTGATCATCGCAATCGTGGGCACCACGGTCGCCCCCTGGCAGCTGTTCTTCCAGCAGTCCAACGTGATCGACAAGCGGATCACCCCTCGCTGGATCGCCTACGAGCGCGCCGACACCGTGATCGGGGCGGTGGTGGTGATCATCGGCGCGGCTGCCCTCATGATGGCGGCCGCGCACGCCTTCCAGGGCACCCCCCAGGCGGGCCACTTCGTCAACGCCGGACAGGTGGCGGTGGGGCTGGCGCGGGGGGTGAGCGGCGCCGCCGGGGCAATGTTCGCCGTGGTGCTGCTGGTCGCCTCCGTGATCGGCGCCAGCGCGGTGACGCTGGCGACGTCGTACGCCTTCGGCGATGTCTTCGGGCTGCGCCACTCGCTCCACCACCGCTTCAGCGAGGCCAAGGTCTTCTACGGCAGCTACTCCGCGATGGTGCTGCTGGCCGCCGCCATCGTGATGGTGCCCAACGCTCCCCTCGGGGTGCTGACGACCGCGGTGCAGGCGCTGGCGGGGGTGCTGCTGCCCAGCGCCACGGTCTTCCTGCTCCTCCTCTGCAACGATCGCGAGGTGCTCGGCCCCTGGGTCAATGCCGGCTGGCTCAACGTCGTCGCCAGCGCCATCGTGGGCGTGCTCCTGGTCCTCTCCCTCATCCTGGTGCTGTCCACCGTGGACCCCCACGTCGACGCCGGGCTCCTCTTCGTGGTCCTCACCGGCGCGATGCTGGCCTGCCTCGTCGCCGGCGGGGCTGCGCTCGCGCTGCGCCGGGACGCTCCCGGCCCGCGCCCGGTCCCCCGGTCGGAGCGGATGGCGTGGCGGATGCCGCCGCTCGCCCTGCTGGCGCGCCCCCGGTGGTCGCGCGGGCGACTGCTGGGGATGTGGGCGCTGCGCGGGTACCTGCTGGTGGCCGCCCTGCTCCTGGTGGTGAAGGCGGTCCGGCTGGCGGGAGGTCACTGACCCGGTCCGGCCCGCCGCGACCAGGGGCGCCTGGGTAAGCTACCCCAGATGACGCAGGCAGGCGGGGTCGAGCGGCCCCCCACGGTGCTGATGGTGGCGCACAGCGCCGACGATGGTCCCGGGGCGCTGGGGCGAGCGCTGCGGCGATCCGGGCTCGCGCTGCAGCTCCACCGCACCGACCGCGACGGCCCGCCGCCGCCGACGGTGCGCGGACTGGACGGGCTGGTGGTGCTGGGCGGGTCGATGTCGGCCCGCTCGTCGTGGGGGTTCCCCACCCGCGACGCCGAGGTGCGCCTGCTGGAGGCGGCGCTGCGGGCCGACCTCCCGATCCTCGGGATCTGCCTGGGCGCGCAGCTGCTGGCGGTGGCCGGCGGGGGGCGCGTGGTCAAGGGCCGCTCCAAAGAGATCGGGTTCACGGCGGTCGAGCGGCTTCCGGCCGGCTCCGACGACCCCCTGTTGGGCGCAGGCCCGGAGCGCTTCGCTCCCCTGTCCTGGCACGAGGACCAGTGCCTGCCCCCGACCTCGGCGGTTCGGCTGGCCCGATCGGACGCCTATCCCGTCCAGGCCTTTCGGATCGGCGAGCGGGCTCACGGAGTCCAGTTCCACCCCGAGGTCGGGGTGGGTGAGGTGCGGGCGTGGGTCCGGGGCGCCCCCGCCGACGCCGCCCTGGCAAAGGGGGGGGCAGCTGGGCTGCTGGGGGCAGCCGGCGCCCGATTGGCCGCCCTGCGCCCGGTGCGGCGGGCGATCTTCCTGGGATATGCCGCCCTGGTCCGCAGCCACTGCGCGGTCGCCGCATGACCCACGCCGTGACCCAGTTCGTCAACCACTACGGTCTGCTCGCCGTGCTCCTGCTGATGGCCGCCGAGAGCTGCGCGATCCCGTTCCCGAGCGAGGTGATCATGCCGGTGGCGGGCGCCCTCGCCGCGCTCGGGCACCTCAACCTGGCGGCCGTGATCGTCGCCGGCGGAGTGGGCAACCTCGCCGGGTCGCTGATCGCCTATGGTCTGGCGGCCTGGCTCGGAGAGCCGCTTCTGCTCGGTCCGGGCCGCTGGATCGGGATCCGACGGGCGCATCTGGAGCTGGCCGACCGCTGGTTCCAGCGCCATGGGGCGGCGGCCGTCCTGATCGGGCGGCTGCTGCCGGTGGTGCGCACCTACATCTCGTTCCCGGCGGGACTCGCCCGCCTCGACCTCATGCGGTTTGCCGGGCTCACCCTCGCCGGTTCGTTGGTCTGGTCAGGGGCTCTGGCCGCGGGCGGCTACGAGGTCGGATCCAACTACACCCGCTTCGCCCACCCGATCGGGACGGCGGCGGTGGTCCTGGTGGTGGGGGTGGTCGCGGTGCTGGCGGTCTGGCTGTGGCGGGGCCGGCGGTCAGCCGCTCCCGACTCCGGCGCCTCCAGCTGACGGCAGAACCCCCGGCTCCGATCAGCCCCGCGGGGGGGGCGCCACCTCCTCGGCCACGACCGGCTGCCCGGCTCGGGTGATCGCCGCCTCCGCGTCGCCCGGTGCACCTCCGGTCGGTCCGCGCAGGGGCAGCGTGAACCCCACCACCGCCCCGCCCCCCTCGCGGTTGGCGGCGTCGGCGGACCCGCCGTGGCCCTCGGCGATGGCCCGCACGATCGAGAGACCGAGGCCGCTGCCGCCCTGGTCGCGGGCCCGGGCGTGTCCGGGCCGGCTGAAACGCTCGAAGGCACGGGGGAGGAAGTCGTCGGGGAATCCCGGGCCACGGTCGCGCACCTCAACCCGCGCGCCGGGCACGTTCCCGTCGAGGCGGGCATGGAGCTCGATGGCACTCCCTGCGGGCGCGAAGCGCAGGGCGTTGCCGAGCAGATTGTCCACCGCCTGACGGACCCGGGCCGAGTCCATCGGGACGGGCAGAGGCCGGGCGGCGTCGACGGTGATGATGACCCCCCGCGCCGCCGCCTGCTGGGCGACCCCGTCGCACGCCGCCTGGAGCAGATCGTCGAGTCGGCCCGGCTCGGCCGGGCCGACCAACCGGCCCTCGTCGCTGCGAGCCAGCAGCAGGAGGTGCTCCGCGAGCCGGATCACGCGTTGGGTCTCGTCGGCCGCGCTATCGACCGCGTGGGTCAGCTCAGCGTGGCTGCGGCCCGGGCGGCCGGCCAGCTCCAGCTCGGTTCGCAAGATCGCCAGTGGGGTCCGCAGCTCGTGGCCCGCATCCGCGAGGAAGGCGCGCTGACGGGCCAGCGCCCCCTGGAGCCGCTGCAGCAGGGCGTTCATCGTCCGGGCCAGCGCCGCCACCTCGTCGCGGGTCCGCGGGACCTGGAGCCGGGCCGCGGGGTCGCTGGCCGAGATCGCATCGGCCTCGCGCCGAAGCCGATCCATCGGAGCCAGAGCGGCCCCGGCCAGCAGCCACGCGCCCAGCCCGGCGAGCACGACCACCGCCAGCCCACCCAGCACCACCGCGCCCCGGATACCGGTCACCGCCGCGTTGGTCGGTTGCAGCGATGCCGCCACCACGATCGCCCAGCCGGACTCCCCCGGAAGCGGCGCGGCCCGGACCCGCAGGGGCTCGGTGGTGCCGGCCACCACCGTGTCCACCGTCACCGTCCGTCGGGTGGCCACCCTCAGCTGCCCCGCGGATAGGAGCGCGCGAGCAGGAGTGAAGTCGTCGTAGGTGGTCGCAGCCGCCGGGCTGGCGAGCTCGGCGAGGTTGCCCTGCGCCGCCTGCCCCCCCAGGATCGCCTGGGCCAGGCCGTAGTCGACGGGCTGGCCGCCGAAGTCCGCCCGACCAGCGATCGAGGTGATTCGATTGGCGAGGGTGTCGTCGAGCGAGCTCACGAGACCGGTGCCCAGCTGGTGGACGAGCAGAAGCCCCCCCAGCACCGCGAGCAGCGCGGCCGCAGCGGCGAAGAGAAGCGTGAGACGGAGCCGGATCGGCATCCGCGCCGGGCCTAGGGAGCCTCCGGCTGGCGCAGCCGGTAGCCGGCGCCGCGCACCGTCTCGAGATCGGCACGACCGAACGGACGGTCGAGCTTGCGGCGCAGGTAGGCCACGTACTGGTCGACGACGTTCGACCCGCCCTCATAGGCGAGGTCCCAGACCTGCTCCAGGATCCGAGTCCGAGTGAGCACCACTCCGACATGGCGCATGAAGAGCTCGAGCAAGGCGAACTCCCGGGCCGAGAGCTGAAGCTCGGCAGGGCCCCGCCAGGCCCGGCGCGCGGCCGGGTCCAGGCGCAGATCACCGGCCGCCAGCACCGCGGGCCGAACCTCCGTCCCGCGACGGTCGAGAGCGCGCAGGCGCGCCGCCAGCTCCGCGAAGCTGAAGGGTTTGGCGAGGTAGTCGTCGGCCCCGGCGTCGAGACCCCGCACCCGGTCCTGAACATCGTCGCGGGCCGTCAGCATCAGCACCGGGTTCCAGCGCTGCGCCGCCCGCAGGCGCCGGCAGACTTCGAAGCCGTCGAAGCCGGGGAGCATAACGTCGAGGACGATCGCGTTGAACGAGGTCTCGGTCGCCATCCAGACCGCGTCCGGCCCATTGGCCGCGATGTCGACGATGTGACCCTCCTCCTCGAGTCCCCGCTTGAGCAGGGCCGCCATCCGGACCTCGTCCTCCACCACCAGGATGCGCACCGGGCCAGCCTACGCCGCTTGCGTGTGGAGAGGATGTGAGCAGAGGCCGCAGGCCGGAGTCCGCACGCGTGCCCGGTCGACGGTCGCGGCGGACGGGTCGGGAGCGGCCGTCAGCGCGGCCGCAGCAGTCCGGTGAGACCGAAGTCGCTGACGGCGCGCGCCGCCGCCGCCAGCCCGACCCGCAGGGCCGCCGGGTGGGCGGCGGGATCGGTGCTGCGTCGGCGGGCGAGCTCGCCGCAGAATCCGCCCGCCAGGGCATCGCCCGCCCCGGTGGGATCGCGCACCGCCGGGACCGGTGCCGCCGGCAACAGCAGGGTGCCCGCCGCGGTGACGAGTCGGACCCCGGCCGGTCCGCACTTGACCACGACCGCCTGAGTGCGCCCCACTCCGAGAACTGACCGCGCGACCTCGTCGGTGTCGGCGTCCCCGAGCCGCCGAAGCTCGCGCAGATTGAGGCAGACGACATCGGCTCCAGCCAGGCAGCGGCGCACCGCCTCGGGCTCGGTCTCGATGAAGTCCTCCATCGTGTCGGCGACGATGAGACGGGCGCCGGCACACTGGGCCAGCACCGCCTGCTGGCATGCCGGCAGCATCGACCCCACCAGGCAGATCGGGGCGGAGCGGCTGGCGGCCGTGAGCTGCGGGTGCCAGCCGCGGTAGACGCCGAAACGCTGCTGGCCTGCGTCGACCGCACCGGTGTCGGGGTCGTGGGTGGCGCGCCAGCGGTAGGTCGCGCCGGGACGCACCACCACGTCCTCGCCGTTGATACCGGGCTGGTCGAGAACCGCTCGGGCCGCCGCCCCGTCCCGCCCCACTGCCGCCACCACCCGGACCGGTGCGAGCGGCGCCACCGCCAGCGCGGAGTAGGCGGCGGAGCCGCCCGGCTCCTCCTGAACGCGGCCGCTGGGGGTGGTGAGGTCGTCGAGGCTGAGAGTGCCCGCCACCACCACGGTCCACGGTGGAGCGGGCACGGCCTCAGCTCGGGAAGAGCTGGACGATCTCCGCCGGCCGGCCCGGCCGCTGACCCTGGGAGGCGAGCATCAGCCGCGCCTGCAGGTCGAAGAGGACTCCGCTGACATGGTCCGGATGTCGGTTGGTGCCGAGCCGCCGGCGCAAGTGCGGGTCGACCGCGGCCACCAGTCGCACCACCTCGGTCCAGACCACGCTCGGGACCAGCGGCAGCGCCTCCAGGCGGCAGTGCTCGACCTGCTCCAAGAGGGCGTCCGACCACACGAGGCGCTGCCGCGGGGCGCGACGCGGATGGCGCCGGAAGGCGGCGGCCCGGCGCGCCGCGGCGATCGCGGCCACCGCCCGTTCAATCGGCCCGGCCACCGGCGCCGGCGTCCTCACACCCAGCGGAAGCATGGCGGCATGATACCCGCGGCCGCCGCGGGGGTCAGCGGCTGGGATAGCAGAGCGAGCGCCAGCCCCCGTCCAGCGGCAGCAGGTGGACATCCTGGCGCACCACCCGGCGCCGGCCGGCCCCCAGGATGATGACGTAGTCGACCGCCAGCTCGGCCACGTCCCGGTGGGTGCGCCGGGTCTCGGGATCCGACCACCTCGGCAGGATGTGGACCTCGCGGACTTGGATCGACGCGAGCCGGGCACCGTCGTCACGGGTGCGCATCAACTCGGCGAAGGTCGAGGGCTGGCCCCAGGCGGCCTGGCAGTCGGGCGCGAGCAGGCGCCAGGCCTGATCGTACCGCCGCCAGCGAAGGCAGTCGACCAGCTGCCGTTCGACCCGGGCAGGGTCGTTGACCGGGATCGCGGCATACGGCGCCTCCCCCTCCGCCGGGGCCGGGTGCCGGCGCAAGCGCGAGCCGCGGTGCTCGACCTGGACACCCCGGGTCGCCAGCGCCGACCCCAGACCGGGACCGGCGGCGGCGGTCGTCATCGCGACCGGGGCACCGAGCCAAATCCGGGTCCAGCGCCACCAGACGCGATCGAGGAGTTCGAGCAGATGGTCGGCCGTCATCGCAGCCTCCGCGGGAGAACGTGTGCAGGAACGAGGGGAGGGGCGCCGCCCGCAGGCGCGGTCTGGGAAGGAGTATCCGGCGCGGCTGAGTCGCTGTCAATCGTCACCGTCGTGGGATGTGGAAGCTCAGGGAATCTGTCACCCCCTGAGAGAAGAGTGGGTGACCATGAGCGCCAGTGAGCAAAGGCGGGTGGTGGGACTGAGCCATCTGGACAAGGGGGCGGTGACCTTGGCGGAGGCGGCCGGGCTGCTGGGGATCTCGGAGCGGCAGGTGAAGCAGCTACCGGCGGAGGACCCCCAAGAGGGGGCGGCAGCCTTGGTGCACGGCAACCGGGGGACGCGACGGCTTGCCGGAGGCGCTGCCACCCCGGAGATCGCGAGCCGAGCACAGCTCGCTGCTGCCCGGCCCCTCCGGGAGAGCGATCAGCCGGCCTGGTGCTCGTGGGATCGGTGGGCGCCGTCGTTGTCCCCAACACGCCGCGGCGCCCACTGCTCGGCTCGGATCCGTCCTCCGTAGAGCGGCAAGGGCAGATCGGGGTCGCCGACCCGAAAGTGGGACCAGACACGGTCCACCCCACAGGTTCCCCGCTCCCGCACCTGCGCCGTCGCCGCCAGGTCGAGCACGTCGGTCATCACCAGGGGGCCCTCTCCCGCCTCCTGACGGACGTGGCCCTCCGGGTCCACGATGATGCTGTGACCGGTGCCCGGTGGCATGGCCGTGTTGACGCTCACCACATACAGCTGATTCACAATTGCGGTGGCCCGAGCCAAGACCAGCTCCTGCTCCCGGTCCGAGGTGGTGGTGCACGTGGGCTGGATGATGATCTCGGCACCCAGCCAGGCCAGGTGTCGCGCCACCTCGGGGAACCAACTGTCGTAGCCGATGGAAAGTCCAACTCGACCTACCGCTGGAACGTCGAAGACGGTGAAGGTCGTGCCCGGGGAGGTGGTCTCGAAGGGACGCCAGGGAAAGCACTTGCGGTACGTGGCCACGATCTCGCCCGCGGGTGACGCGACCACAGCGGTGTTGTAGAGGTGGCCATCGGCACCACGCTCGTACTGACTCCCCGGGATCAACCAAATCCCGAGCTCGCGAGCGAGTGCCGCCATCGCGGTGCTGCCCGGTCCCGGGATCGACTCGGCCACCGCCTCCATGTGCTCGGGATAGGCAACGCCGGCGCCTGCCAGGAGGTGGGCGTGATACTCGGGCAGAACCACGAACTGTGTGGCGGGAAACCGCCCCAACACCTCCCGGACCTGGGCCGCGACCCGCTCCCACCGATCGCTGGCTGCGGGCACGGGTTCCCGCTGCACGGCTGCGATCGCGAGCAAACGGCTCATAGGCGCGAGCCGGCTGTGACGGTCGGCGCCCGCCAGCGCATCGAACGCCGGTAGGCCAGCTCCACCATCTTAGGCGGCCTCGCTCAGCACGGTCTCCAGCACCCCGGCGATCTCGCCGATCTGGGCGGGGGAGATGACCAAGGGAGGCGAGATCTGAAGGGATCGTCCCGCGAGGCCGCGGGTGAGGACTCCATGATCACGGGTTGACGACACCAACCGCGCGACCAGGTCCGGGTCAGCCCGACGTCGCTCCGGCGCGATTTCGATGCCCGCCAAGAGCCCCAGCCCACAGCGAACCTCGGCCACCACCGCGAGCCTTCGCAGGGGCTCAAGGGCGCTCGCCAGGACGGCCTCCAGTGACCGCGCCCGATCCAAGAGCCCCTCGCGCTCGATGATCGCCAGATTGGCGAGGGCGACGGCGCACGCGGTGGGATGGCCTGAGTAGGTGTACCCGTGGCGGAAGATGCGTTCGGTCCCCGCCTCCCAGAACGGGGCGGCGACCGTGGCGGACACCAGCACCGCTCCCAGCGGCATGTACCCCGATGTCAGCCCC
>DATKRN010000086.1:0-16462 GCA_035532155.1 Verrucomicrobiia bacterium
GGTGGTTCGCGACGCTCACCACCAAGCAGATCCGTCGGGGCACCCACCGCAGCACGCAGGCCCTGGAGGAGGCCATCCGGGTGTACCTCCGCGTGTACAACGAGGATCCCCACCCCTTTGTCTGGGTCAAGACCGCCGACCAGATCCTCGCCAGCATCGCCCGCTTTTGTGTTAATACTTCGGAAGCAGGACGCTAGTTGTCATCGCCGTCCGCTGCCGTGTTGGCCCGCTGGTAGCGGGTGCCCCGCTTCTGTCCGGTTCGGGTCACCAGCCCGGCGTTGAGAAGGCGGCTGACGGCGGAGTGCCAGCTTGAGTCGGGCACGCGCGCGCGCATGACGATGTCGGTGCGGCCCAGCGGCGCTCCGGCCTCGGCCAGCACCCGGAGGATGGCGTGGTCCACCTCCGGCGTCGACGCAGCGGCCGGGGACGGGTCCTGGCGACGGCGGGACTGGACACTCGCCTGGCTGGGGGGTGGGTCGTCGCCGGGTGGGTCCGATGCCAGGGCGAAGTGGAGTCGCAGCCGGGTGGCGCCGCCGACGTTGCGGTAGCGCTCGGGCATGCAGGTGAGGACGATGATCTGGCTGTGGCGTCCCGCCTGGGCGAGCACCGCGCCCAGGCGCTCCAGGCGTAGCGGGTCAGAGTACCCGAGGGCGTCGTCGATCAGGATGGGGACGCCGTCTTCGGGCGCGACCAGGGCGGCGCAGGCGAGCAGCGCGCAGAGCGCTAGCTGTTCGCGGGCTCCGCCGGAGAGGCTCTCGTAGGGGACGGTGGCCGCGCCCAACGATCGCTGGGTGACGCGCAGATCGTCGTCGAGGCCGAGGGTGACCTCGCCGCCGAAGACAATGCGCGCGAGCGACTCCAGCTCGCGCCGGAACGGCTCCTGGTAGCGCTGGCGCGCCGCCTCGCGGTGACGGAGCAGAGTGGCATGGAGGAGCTGTGCCGCTGCTGAGCGGAGCTGGACCCCGTCATGCGCCTGCCGCGACGCTTCCCGCTCGGTCCGGGCGCGCTCGAGGCGGTCCTGGGGGCCCTCGCTGCCCCGGACCCGGACCCGGGTCTGGAGCTCCACCCGCTCCCGCTCCAGCTCTGCGGCTCGCTCCCGGTCGCGCCGCAGAACGGTGCGGGCGTTCGCGAAGCGCTCGTCGACTCCCGCGCCCTGGACCGCCTCGAGCGCGCCGGTGACCTGGACCAGCTCGGTGGACAGGCTCTGGAGCCGGTCGGCATGGGTCGTCGCGCTCGACTCCAGCTCCTCATCGGGCAGGGCGCGCCGCTCGCTGCGCAGAGCCGTCTCGGCCGCGGCGGCCGCGGCCTCCAGCACCTGGAGCTGGCTCGCCAGCTGGACCCTCTCGCCCTCGCGGTTCGCATGCAACTGGCGCACGGTGGAGAGCTCCGCGTCGCGCTCGGCGGCCGCGCGGCCGATGCGCTCGGAGGCCGCCCGCGCCGCCTGGAGGCTCCGTTCCGCCGCGGCCAGATCCTCCGGCAGGGGCCTGCCCTCTCCGGGTCGGTCGGCGCGATTTCGCTGCAGAGCCGCCGCCTGATCCGCGAGCTGACGGCGGAGCAGCTCGACCGTGCCGTCACCGAGGAGGAGATGGAGCCGGCTCCGCGCCTGCTCGGCTTGCTCGGTAGCGTGCTCGTGGGCCTGCAGGCGACGGCGCCCCTCGGCGGGGTCCGCCACGCCCGCGTCGCCGCAGGCGTCGTCCAGAGCGCGGCGCTTGGCCTCGACATCGCGGGAGCGTTGGGCGGCGTCGCGGCCGGTGGTGGCGGTGAGGCGCAGAAGCCCGGGGAGTTCCACGGTCGTGCTCGCGTCGACCGCGAGGTCGAGGGCCTCGCCCAGCGCCATCTGCCGCCGCTGGCCCGCCACCTCGATGGCGATGGGTCCGAGCGCCTCGATCCGGAGGCGTGCGCCCTCGAGTTGGGCGCGTCCCTGCGCCCGGATCAGCTCGTCGCGCAGCGTCTCCAACTGCTCCACCACCCGGCGGGCGATCGCGGTGCGCTCGCGGGTGTCCAGGGCGGCCGTGAGCTGGGCGTCGACGGCGGTCACCTCACGCTCATGCCCCTCCAGCCGGGCCAGCTCCGCGGCCCCGGTCCACAGGTCGCGGTCGGCCTCGGCGACCCGAGCGTCCGCGCGGGCGGTGTCGACCTCGGCCTGTGTCTGCGCCTGCCTCGCCTCCAGGACCGCCATCCGCTCGCGCAGGACCCCGGACTGCTGCGTGACGTCGGCGAGCCGACCCTGCCCGGCGACGACCTCGCCCGCCAGGCGCCCGGCGCGTTCCACGTGCTCGCGGCGGCCGTCGCAGCTCACCACCGCCAATCGGAGCTGGGAGTCCTGGGCGAGGCGGCGGCTCTCGAGCTCGGCCCGCCGGCGGCGCAGCTGTTCCGCCTCCGCCACCTGCGCCTCGAGCTGGGTGACCAGGCTCTCCTGCGCCGCCCGCCCCGCCTGCAGACCTGCGAGCTCGCGCGCGACCTCCTCGTGGCGCTCCAGGTCCTGGGCCACCGCCAGGATCGCGGCGAGAGCCTCCTGCTCCTGGCGCTCGGCCTCCCGCAGCCGTGTCGCCAGCGTCTGGACCTCCTGGGTGGGACGGCCCTGGGCGCGGGTCAGGTAACGGTCGCGCTCCTGTTGCGCCCGCTCGAGCAGACCCATCTCCTCGGGGCCGCCCAGAGCGCCCGCGGACGCCTGCTCCAGCGCCCGCAGGAGCGGCGGGCTGCTGCCCAGCGCCGCCTGGGCGAGGGCGGTGCCCTGGGCCAGGCGTAGCGCCCGCCAGAGTCCGTCGTCCACGCTGGCGTCCAGCAGCAGGCGGACGTGGTCGTGCGCCTCCCGGCCCGTGAGCGAGCGGGGCTCGGGCGTCAGGACCCGCAGCTGGGTCTCGGGGTGGCGCTGCCAGCGCTTGCGATAGACCAGCCGCTCGGCCCCCAGCGTCAGCTCCGCCTCGACCTCGGGACCGGCGTCGACGTGGACCGGCTGGGCCGCCTTCACGAGCCGGTCCGCCGAGCTGTCCGGGTACCGCAGGAGCAGGTCGACCGCCTCCGCCAGGCTGGTCTTGCCGACCTCGTTGGGGCCCTCCACCACGGTGACGCCCCGGTCCGGAAAGTGCAGCTCGCACCGCTGGATCCCCCGGTAGTGGGTGAGCCGGAGCCGGTGCAGCCGCATCAGCGGCCCCGCGCCAGGCGGTAGAGCAGCTCCAGCGCCCGGGCGGCCGTCCCGGCGGCGTCCCCGCCGTCGGCGGCGCGCTCGCGCAGCTCGTCGAAGGCCTGGGCGGCGAAGCCGGAGAGTGCCAGCGTCTCGCGGTCCAGCAGGTCCGGGACGACGACGAGGCGCTCGTGCCGGGTCCATCGGTGCAGTGAGGCGAAGGGATCGCGGAGCGCCTCCAGACGGAGCTCCAGGTCGGCGCTCTCGGCCAGGGTGAGGCTGCCGACCAGGACCAGCCGAACGATCGACCGCGGCTTGTCCTCGATCGCCTGCAGGCGTTCGGCGAGCGCGAGGATGTCCGCGGCGCCTGCGAGCTCGGCGGACTCGGTGAGAAAGCGCCAGCGTCCCACCCGATGCGGCCGGACCAGCACCCGGTCCGGCTCGAGATCGACCAGCAGGACGTGGCCGGGATCAGTCTCCTCGTAGCGGGTGGGCTCGGGGGTGCCGGCGTACCAGACCCGCCCGGTGGCGCCGACCGCGGTCACCGAGTGGCGATCGCCCAGCGCCGCGTAGGCGAGGCGCCCGTCGGCCAGCGCCCGCTCCACCTCGGCGAGCCCGATCCGGGCGGGGTCGTGGGCATCAGGGCTGAGGGTGTCGACCGCTCCGTGTGCGGCCAGGATCCGCTGCGGGTAGGCACCGGCGGGCAGGGTCTGGATCAGCTGGGCCACCAGATCGGTGGTGGGGCGGCGGGTCCGCCAGGGGGCGGCGACCAGCTCGACGCCTTCGGCCACCGCGATCGGCTCCGAGCCGTCGAGCACGCGGACGTTGGGTGGGCACTGCTCCAGGAAGAGGGGCGAGCGATAGAGCGATGAGGGGTCCAGCGGGTCATGGTTGCCGGGCAACAGATAGACGGGGACGGTGAAGCCGCGCAACGCGTCCAGGGTTCGGTGGACCACCTGGCGACCAACAAGGTTGGTCTCGAAGACGTCCCCGCAGACGAGCACGAAGGCGCACCCCTGCTCGGCGGCCACCCGGCCCATCTGAGCCACCGCCTCGAGTCGGTCGGCGGAGTAGCGGGGCTGGGCCTCCCCGTCCAGAAAGTGACGGGTCATCCCCAGTTGCCAGTCGGCCGTGTGGAGGAAGCGGATCACGATCAGAGTCCCCGGAGGCGTGGTCTGGGTCGCGGGTGGTTCGCCGCATCCCCCCGCGTCAGGCGATGCTACCGGTGCCCGAGCACGTCCGCCGCCGGCGTCACGGAAATGGGACCCCCCCGGTCGGGCCGGCGATCGCTACCAGATGGCCGCACTCGGTGTCTTGACACCTCCAGGGCCGGGAACGAGAATCAAATACGGGCGGGCCTAATGGGCGCGGCGGGGCCGGAGGTAGCGGCGTGCGGGTTGCAGGGGGGTGCCCGCGATTGTGAGCGCGATCCCGACTCCTGTGCCAGCGACCGACCGGATTCCCTCACGCGCGGCCCCAGCCTCCCACCCGCCCGGCCCGCGTGCGCAGCGTCACGACCGGTCCGCTCCTGCCAGCGCGGCGGTGGCCGGCTCGGGTCCAGACTCCGCCGCGACCTGGTCGGAGGACCGCCTGCGCGCCCCCAACCTCGGGTTGCCGCCAGGGGTGCCCTCTCAGCCGCGGGCGGAGTCGCGCGCGCGGGTGCGCCGGGTTCGGGTCTGCGCCCGGGCCCTCGTCGGGGGATCAATCCTGCCGATCGCCCCTCCCACACCGCCGCCGTGTCACGCGCCGTCATCGGCCTCCACCACGGTGAGCGCGGGGGACCGTGAGCCGAGCGCGCGACCGCCGTCGACCCGCCTCCCGATCCAGTCCCCCGCGCGCGGCCCTGCCCCACCGCGCTTCGCCGCGGGGCGGCAGGGTGAGCCCGGGTGTGGTGCCGCCGCGATGCCGATCGGGGCGAGCGCCCGAGGACCACGGATGGGCCGATGACGCCCTCTCACGCTGGTCGCCGCCCGATCCGAGACGGTGCTCCCCACGGGCAGCCGGAGCGCCTCCCAACTGGGCGCGAGGACCCTGAGGCGAGGGACCGTCTCCTCGCCGCCGCGACCGATCTCCGCGATCCATCCCGTCGCGCCTCCCTGGAGGACCTGGGTGCCTCCGCCTGGGCGGCGGGCTTGGCCTACCTGCACGACCAGGCGCTGCGACGCCCGGTCGGACCGCAGACATACGGGGAACGGCGCCGCGCTCACTTCGGACCCACGGGGCAGCCGGGACCCGCGCCGAGCCGGCCCCGGCCGGCGGAGGAGGTGCTGGAGCTATTTCGCCGCCGAGTCGCCCCCTTCGCTTTCAACTCAACCCACCCTCGCGCCTTCGCCTACTTCACCCCCGCACCGCTGCCGATGGCCGTGGCGGCGGAGGGCCTCGCCGCCTGGATGAACCAGAGCGTCGACATCTTCGCGACCGGTCCCACCGGGGCCCTGGTGGAGGAGGAGCTGGTCCGCTGGCTGGCGGATGCCGTCGGCTACCCCCCCGCCAGCTTTGGCGTCCTGACCTCGGGCGGGGTGATGGCCAACCTGATGGCGCTGGCGGTGGCGCGCGACCGTCACCTGGCCCGGCTCCTCGGTCGCCGGAGCCCGCCCCGGGGGAGCCACCTCGACGGCGCCACCGTCTATGTCTCCGATCAGGCCCATTTTTCGATCGCCCGCGCCTGCTCGCTGCTCGGCTTCCCGCGGTCCGCGCTGCGGCCCGTGACCGCGGACCCGGACTTCCGACTCCGGGCGGAGCCCGTCGCCCGTGCGATCGCCCGCGACCGCGCTCGCGGGTTGCGCCCCTTCCTGGTCGTGGCGACCGCCGGCACCACCAACACCGGGGCGGTGGATGATCTCCCCGAGCTGGCACGGCTGGCGCGGCGGGAGCGGCTGTGGCTGCACGTGGATGCCGCCTACGGCGGGGCGGCGCGGCTCTCTAGTCGCGACGCCGACCGAGTGGCGGGGCTGGAGCGCGCCGACTCGATCACGCTCGACCCGCACAAGTGGCTGGCCCAACCACACGACCTGGGGGCGCTCTTGGTGCGCCGCCGCGAGGACCTCCATCGCACCTTCCACGTCGCGCCCGCCTACTACCGCACCCCGGCCGGCGCGGAGCGCCCCCTCAACTGGGTCGAGTACACGCTCGAGGGTACCCGCCGGTTCCGAGCGCTGAAGCTGTGGATGTCCTGGCACCAGCTGGGCACCGCCGGCTTGGGCGCGCTGGTCGAGCACGGCAACGATCTCGCCGCCCATCTCGCCGCCCGATGCCGGGAGGCCGACGACCTGGAGGCGGTCCCCGCCCACCCCCAGCTCTCGGTGGTCTGCTTCCGGCACCTGCCCGGCGGCGCCGCGGCCGCCGCCACGCTCGCCCCCGGGATCCTCGACCGCCACCAGGACCAGCTGCAGCGGGCGCTGGAGCGCTCCGGCGAGGGATGGGTGTCCACCACCCGCCTGCGGGGGCGGATCTTCCTGCGCGCCGGGCTGGTCAACGCCCTCACCACCGCGGCCGACATCGATGCGGTGCTCGCGAGCCTGCGACGGCTGGCCGCGGAGGCGGCCCGGCAGGCGTCGATCGCCGCTGCCCCGTCCGAGGGTGGGCCGACCACGTCCGGTCCCGGCGCGTGAGTCCGATCGACCGGATCGAGCCCGTCCGACGGCCTCAGCCGCAGGGGAGCAGCCGGCGGCCGTGCCGGCCCGGGAGGATCCGTCCGTCCGCCGCGGCCACCTCGCCTGCCAGCATCACCCAGGCAATGCCCGCTGGCGGGGTCAGCGGTTCCCGGTACCCGCCCCGGTCGCCCACGGTGTCGGGGTCGAAGGCCACCAGATCGGCGATCAGGCCCGGCCTCACGACGCCGCGGTCTTGGAGGCCGAAGTGGGTTGCCGGCAGGCTGGTCATCCGGCGCACCGCCTCGGGGAGCGAGAGCACCCCCCGCTCTCGGACGTACGTGCCCAGCACCCGCGGGAAGGTTCCGGTGAGGCGAGGGTGGGGGAGGCCGCCCCCGCCCGGGGGCAGCCCATCAGACCCGATCATGGTGTGGGGGTCCTGGAGCACACGGACGAGGTCGTCCTCGGACATCTCACCGAAGAAGACGGCGGTCACCTGGAGCCGCTCCTCGCGTAGGACGTGTGCGACGGCGTGCCCGGGGCCGGCCATCCCCAGGGTTTCCATCACCGAGGCGATGGTCTCTCCCTCGAACCGGTGATCGGGGGTGGTCGCGATCATGATCCCGTCCCAGCCGCAGCTGGCCAGCGCGTTCTCCCACCCCGGGATCGGCTCGGCCGCCGCGAGGATGTGCTCCAGGTCCTGGAGCGCGGCCTCGTCGGCAAGACGGCGGAGCAGGGCCTGCTCGCCACCCGCGTGGAGCTGAGGGGGGAGGAGCGCGCTGAGGGTGGTGCTGGAGGCGGTGTACGGGTAGACGTCCTGGCGGACCCGGATTCCCCCGGCGCGCGCGGCCGCCAGCATCCCCAAGGTGACCTCGGTTCGTCCCCAGTTGCGGCGCCCGGTGGCCTTGTGATGGGAGACCTGAGCTCGGCAGCCCGCCTGCTGGGCGATGTCCACGACCTCCTGCACGCTCGCCACCAGGGTGTCGGCCTCCCCGCGGATGTGGGACGCGTAGACCCGATCGGGGCCGAGGTGCCGTGCCAGGGCCACCAGCTCCGCGGTGTCGCTGAACACCCCAGGCGGGTAGATGAGGCCGGTCGACATCCCGAAGGCGCCGGCGGCCAAGGCGTCATCCAAGAGCTCCCCCATCCGGTTGAGCTCCGTCGGCGTGGGAGGGCGGGCGTCGAACCCCATCACCGCCACCCTCAGGGCGCTGTGGCCGACCAGGGGGGCGACGTTGACGACGGCTCCGCGCTGGTCGGTGGTGGCGAGGAACTCGCCGAAGTCGTGCCAGTCGAGGGGCATCGGTGGGAAGAGCCGCTCGACCCACGAGCTGAACTCAGCCTCCCCGCCGCGGGGCACCGGGGCCAGGCTCTGCCCGCAGTTGCCGACGACCTCGCTGGTGACGCCCTGGAGCAGCTTGGTGGTGTCATCGTCGGCGAGCAGGGGCGCGTTGTCGGCGTGCGAGTGGACGTCGATGAATCCGGGTGCGACCGTGAGCCCGGTGGCGTCGACGGCCGTCCACCCGGGCGGGACCCCACCCCGGGTCCGCAACTCGGCGATCCGGTCGCCGATCAGATACACGTCGAGCGGCCGTGCCACACCGCCCTCGCCGTCGAGGACCAGCCCGCCCGCGACCACCTGGTGCCGGGGGGCCGCGGTCACGGGAGAAAGGCCCCCGGCGGCCTCCGCCCGCTGGCTGGGCTCACCCGTGCAGGCTCCAGTACTCGGGGGTCAGCTGGAGCACCGGGTTCTGGGGCAGGGCCCCCCGCAGATGCGAGCTGATGACTGACATCTGGTAGACGGGAAGCGGCATCCAGAGGACTGGGATCTGGCCAGTCAGGTAGCGCTCCCAGCTGAGGAACGGCGCCGTGCCCGGCTGCACGTGGGTGGCGGTGATCAGGCGGTCGTTGGTCGGGTTGCTGTAGCTGCCGGGGTTGAAGCCGGCCCCGGAGGCGAACTCGTCCCCTCCGGTCGGGTACTCGTCGGGGAAGAAGGTGAGCCCGCCATTCCAGTACAGGAGCTGCCAGGAGCAGCCCGACCCCGTCTTGGGCTGACACGGCACCGCGTTGGCGAGGATGGTGTTGTTGGGGGCCTCGGCCAGGGCGAGGTCGATTCCCGCGCTCGAGAAGCTGGACTTCATGGCCTCCATCATCTGGGCGGTGGCGACCACCCCCGACCCGTACTGGAGAGTGAGCGCCAGCCGCGCGCCGCGGCGGATCCCAGAGCCGCACCGCGACGGCCCCGTCCCCGGTCGCTGGCAGGTGCTGACCCCGTTGGGAACGACGTTCCACCCATGGTCGCGGAGCAGCGCCACCGCCGCCTTGGCGCTGTAGGGAGAGGGGTTGCGGCGCTCCGGCACCGACAGCGGCGTCGCCGGGACGCTGGGAACCGGCCCGTAGGAAGTGTGCGCGTAGCCCCGATAGATGTCGCGCACGTAGGCGGGCTGGTCGATCAGCCGCTGCATCGCCTGGCGCAGGTAGAGCTGGCGCACCAGCGGGCCACTGGTGGGGTTGGCGAAGTTGACCACCACGTAGCTGATCGACCACCCGTACCAGGGCGCAACCGTGTATCCGCGGGCGCGGAAGTACCCCGCCTGGTTCGCGTCCTGGGCGGGTAGGTAGCCGTAGTCGATGGTGCCGCTGCGCAGAGCGTCGAACTCGGCCTGGTCGCTGGTGAAGGGAATCTCCTCGACCCGGGCCAGCCTCGGCCTCACCGGACCTGAGTAGCGACGGTTGGGGACGAAGGTGGCAGCGCCGGTGGTGGGCAGGTACGCGGCCAGCTGCCAGGGGCCGTCGACCACGTGCCAGAGGGGGTTGGTGGCGTAACTCGAGAGGATCTTGGCCTGTCCCGTCAGGTAGCCGTAGACGGCTCGTGCCCCCGCCGGAGTGCGGTCGTAGTTGCCCACCGGGGCGGCGGCGGAGATCTTGTCCCACGCCTGCTGGGGGATGGGGTAGATCTGGGTGAGCTCGTCGTTGATCACCCAGGCTCGGTTATAGGCGCGGTTGAAGGTCAGCGAGAAGGTCGATGGGCTCGGGAACGACATCCCCACGACGTTCTGCGGGAAGTGCCCGGTGCCGGGGATGTAGTAGTACCAGTTGGTCTGCTCGGCGATCAGCAGGTGCATCCAGAACTCGACATCCCGGGAGGTCACCGGGGTACCGTCCGACCACATGTAGTGATGCAGGCGGATGGTCACGGTCCGTCCCCGATTGGAGAAGACGGGCGCATACGCCAGGCTGGCGGCGGCGTCGATCTGGGGCTGCCCCGTGATCCCCTCGAAGTACAGCGGGCGGACCATCAGTGGCTGGAACTGGTTGATGTCGGGCACGATTGCGTTCGCCAGCCCCACCAGCGGAAAGATGTAATTGGGTCCGGCCCCGGGCTGCTCCGCGAAGGTGGCGGTCCCGTGGACCGCTCCGGTCTGGGGCCGCGGGGTGGCGGCTGACCCGCAGGCGGACAGGAGCAGCACCAGTCCAAGAAAGCTCGAGGGCACCGCGTGCCGAGCACCGATTCTCACAGGATGGCCTCCTCGCTGACCCCCGGAGCGGACCCCCACCTCCTCGGCGCCAGACTGTATTGAGCGTAGGGTGCGTCTGGGCGGGGTGTCAATGCGCCGGCGCGGCGCGGGCCATGCCGGAGGGGGTGGCCCTGCTTGGCTCGGGTGCCGGCGGGACGCCGGGGTGGGGCGGGTCGGACTGGACCTGAGGTGGATGCGGTCCTTCGGCTGCCTCGGATCGGCCAGCCGCACCCCGATCAATGCCGGCCACGGTGCGGGTCCGGATCCACCAGATCGGACCGCCGGCGTCTCGCGCGGAACCGGGACCAGGCGAGCCAGGTGCAGAAACAACGGTGGAGCGCCCCCAGCGGCGGGCGGTCACTGAAAGCGTACAGCAACCGCAGACCCGGCTCCCACACCCAGGGTCGGCAGATCCGCCTTCAGCGGGCCGTCCACCACGCCTTGACGGCGGCCGCCTGACGCCGCGCCATGCGCTCAAATCCCGGCTAGCCCGGGACACCAGCTGGTCATGGAACGGGTCAGCTCGCCGCGTGCCGCGGGTCCTCCCCACCCACCCCCCGATCGTCTCCCGGTAGGAGTCCAACAGCTGCCTGGGCGAACCGGCCCGGCACTCCCACCTGCCGCATCCCCGGCCGCCACGTAGTCGGCCACGGTGTCGCGGGAATAATCCGCCAGCTCGGCCACGCCGCGAACCGACTGGGTCCGGTGGAAGGCTTCGCATATTTCCATGACTTCCTCGGCACACGTCATGCGGTCCCTCCTGGGCGCTCCGTGGTTCAACACGCTCAACTGAACCCAGGAGGGACTGCTCTGGTCGGCCGTTCTGGCCTCCAGCAGGGGGAGTGGTCAGCTGGCATGGGTGCCCGCGGTCAATTCCCGTGGCCACCAGTGGTCAGGGTGGTGGCCCACTCCGGTCACACTCGTGGCCGCCGACAGCAGGGCTGGAGGATCACGACGGAAGCGTACCGGCGTGATCGGAGCGGGAGGCGAGACTCGAACTCGCGACATCCAGGTCGGAAGGATGACGCTCAAGTTTGATCTCCGACTAGCCGTCGCGAGCGGGAGGAGCGCCAGATTCCGGTCTTCCGTGCTCCGGCGCGACTCGAGCACCGGTCGGGGACGCATTGGGTCGGCCGGCGCCGCAACGGATCGGAATCCCAACCGGCTGCGGCGCTGCCAGCCAGCTGAGCCCGCAGTCAAGATCCCATCAGTCACGTCGCCTCGAACCCCGCCGTGGACGGCCAAGTCGTCACGGGCGATGGCGTCCCCGCTGGCGTTCCGCCATAGCGTCAATCTCGGGCGACCTGCCCGAGCCAGGGGTCAGCGCAATCGCAGTCCCCGGATTCCGGGTGCCACGCCTCGCCTGTGGGAACGCTGCTAAGCGAACTCATCGGATTGGGCGGTCGCAGCCCCGTTTGGACGGCCCCGAGTGATCTGGCGTCCACGCTCCTGGCGGATACGGGCAGTCTCAGCCTCCGCGGGGTCAACAAAGCCGCTGATCGTCTCGGGACGAGTGCTGGCGGCACAGGTTGCTGGGTCATGCTCACCCGACGAGGCCGAAAGCGGCTCCCATTCGAACCGGGAAGACCTGTCAATTGCAGTTGCTGACTCGGGCTGACGGTTGGGGCGGCCAGTCGGAGAGCGGGTGGGGCTCGCCGGGTTGCGCTGCATGCCTCCCAAGGAGGTGGGTAGGAGGCCCATGGGGCGCGGGACTACAACGAGGTTGTGGTGGGTGACCAGCGCGCTGGTCACCGCCTGCTCCACCGGTCGCTGCACCGACAAGCCACGCCGACGGCATCCGCAGACTGGTCCGACCTCACTGCCTCCGCGGCCACCGCATCCCGGAGATCGATCGGACTGCAAGCTCGTTTGCCATCGGTGAGACTCGTGGCGTAGTCCTCATGCCTGGTGCCCTCTGCCGTGGCCGGTATCTCGAGGGATGATCCACTCCTGCGGTTGTCCGCTGACGCTGGCAATGAGGTCGAAGTCATGGTCGTAATGCAGGACCACGGCTCCGTGCGTCTTGGCAATCGCCGCGACGAGGAGATCGGGGATTGGACGGCCCCAGTGTTGACCTCTGGCAGCCAGTCCCCTGAGGAGGGCGACAACCTCCTGCTCGGCGGCTGGTGTCATGGGCAGGAATGCGAGTTCGGCCAAGCGAGCCTGGTCGAGGTCCATCTCCTCGACATTGCGCGCTGAGTAGAGCAATTCTGCGACGGTGACCATGCAGATCGCGAGCTGTCCGGCCTCTCGGAGTTCACCAGCGCGTTGGCGGGCGCGGTCATCGTAATGGCGTTGCTCCCACGCCGACTTGTCGATCAGATACAGAGGGCTCAGCGCCACGCCTTGGCCCAGTCCACCTCCGTGAGCCGCTCGCCGACGCTGTCGGCCCACTCGTTCCACTCGCGGGACGCGGCCTCGGTGTCGGGTGCCTCGCGCGCGGCCAGCTCGAGAGATTGGCCGATCGTGTCCTTCTTCGTCGTTGTCCCAAGCTTCGCTGCCGCCCGGGCGAGGGCGCGCTCATCCACATCAACCAGGATCTTGGTCACGGCAGTCCTTCGAGTATATATAGTCCACAACAGTATATACATGCTGGGTGCGATCGGGCACAGCCGCCCGGGCGCCCTCGGCGCGAGGTCGCCCGGGCGGCTCCCAGCCAGCGCTGTGAGCCCCGGTCGGCTCTTGGCTGGCCGGCACGGCGCGCCGTGCCCGAGGGTCGGGACCTTACCGAATCCGACCCCTCTTCG
Organism: Verrucomicrobiia bacterium; assembly: GCA_035532155.1. Taxonomy (GTDB): domain Bacteria; phylum Chloroflexota; class Dormibacteria; order Aeolococcales; family Bog-877; genus DAHUZL01. The sequence continues at coordinate 12,980 of DATKRN010000086.1, forward strand.
GGGGAGCGGGAGACGAGACTCGAACTCGCGACATCCAGCTTGGAAGGCTAGCGCTATGCTAAACAGGCCAAAAGCGTCACGCTCTGAGATCAAGAGGAGCAATAGCCTGCGCCGGCGCGGTGCGTAGCAGCAATAGCCTCACACGCAATTCTGGGGGTCTGTGAGAGCGGTTTTGTGCGAAGCCAATCAGGCTGTGAGATATCTGGGTCAACGCCAACCGACCGTGGTCGACACCCCAAAGACGTGGGCCACAATTTGCGGGAATGCGCTGGGTCATCCGCCTCTCGACGACAGAGTCCACGGCCGCGGAATGAGGGACTGCGCCCCCTAACGAGGGCCCGCTCGGCAGCTGGATATCGAGCTGATCTCTACCACGCCCCGTTCCGACTGTGATACCATACCACTAAGATATTAGTGGAATGGTATTGTGATCGAATTCCAACTTGAGACTGCGTCGGGGGTAGCCACCTACCTGCAGATTGTCCAGCAGGTTCATCAGGCACTGCGTCTGGGCCTCTTAGAGCCAGGTGACCAGTTGCCGACCGCCCAGCAGGTTGTGGCCAAGCTGGCAATCAACCCGAACACGGTGCTAAAGGCTTATCGCGATCTTGAGCGTGAAGGCCTTGTACGCCCTCGACCAGGTCAGGGGACCTTCGTGATCGCCTCCCTCTCGCATACCGACCCAGCTACACAAGCACGGCTGCTCGCCTCCATGACCACATGGCTGCGCTCGGCACACTCGGCGGGATTGGGTCCCGACGACATTGAGGCGATCTATCGCACCGCGTTCCGCAACCATTTCGCAGAGGGTGTTGCATGACCGCCGCCCTTGAGACCAGTGGCCTGGGTAAACAGTACGGTCAAAAGTGGGCGCTGCACGATTGCACTCTCGCCATCCCCGAAGGAAAGGTCGTCGGGCTCGTTGGGCCGAACGGTGCGGGCAAGTCCACCTTGCTGAATCTGGCCGTCGGTTTGCTTGCACCAACGTCAGGCACGATCGAGGTGCTCGGTGGTCGTCCTTCTGATGGCCCGTCCCAGCTCGGAGGGATCGGCTTCGTCGCTCAAGACACACCCACGTACGAGGGGATGTCGGTTGCCAAGCATCTCCGTATGGGCGCCTGGCTCAACCCACACTGGGATAGCGAGCTTGCGGAACGCCGTATTAAACAGCTCGGCCTTGACCCACTCCAGAAGGCCGGGGCGCTCTCCGGTGGCCAGCGAGCCCAGCTCGCACTAGTTCTTGCTCTCGCGAAGAAACCGGAAATTCTAATACTCGACGAGCCGGTAGCCAGTCTCGACCCCCTTGCCCGACGCGAGTTCCTCCAAACCCTCATGGAAGTCGTCGCCGAGCACGGAGTGAGCGTCGTGCTCTCCTCGCATCTCATAGCCGACCTTGAACGGGTCTGTGACTACCTCGTCGTGCTCGTCGCCTCCCATGTGCAGCTGTCTGGAGATGTCAGCGCCTTGCTGGTATCCCATTACCACCTTTCGGGACCTCGCCGGAAACGGAGTACCCTCCCGGCGAACCAAGAGGTGATAGAGGAGAGTCACACCGACAAGCAGAGCGTATTCATGGTGCGCAGCGACGACCCGATCATCGACCCGGCCTGGATCGTCAAGCCGGTCACCCTTGACGATCTGGTTCTCGGTTACATGAGGCAGGCACGAGAAGCTGAGCCGCATGGCCGACCGGATCTGGGGGTTCTTCGATGATTCGGTTCACGTCATTTCAGTTCCGCATCCAGGCTGCAATCGCTGTCGGCGTGCTTGTGCTCGTCGCAATCGTTGTGGCGATCACCGGCCCGCACCTCATCCACCTCTATGACACAACCGTGGCGAACTGCAAGGCGAAAGGCGACTGCAGTTCAGCCAAAGCCGCCCTTTCTAGTAGCGATAGCTTCCTGCAAACGGCGCTGGGTGAGCTCCTTCTCGTTGTCCCCGCCCTCATTGGCCTCTTTTGGGGAGCACCACTAATCGCCCGCGAGTTCGAAACCGGCACCTTCCGACTCGTATGGACCCAGAGCGTCACCCGCATGCGCTGGTTAGCCGTCAAACTCGGCATCATCGGCCTAACCAGCATGGCCGTCGCCGGGCTGGCCAGCCTCATGGTGTCCTGGTGGTTCAGCCCGATCGACAAGGTGAACGTGAGCCAGTTCACTTCCTTCGACGAGCGCGGAATCGTCGCGATCGGCTACGCGGCCTTCGCTCTCGCCTTCGGGGTCACCGCTGGGCTGCTCATCCGTCGGACGCTGCCAGCCATGTTTGCGACGCTCGTGGCTTTCGTCGGCGCCCGCCTAGCCGTCACCTACTGGGTGCGGCCACATCTCATGGCACCCGTCAAGACGGCCATACCCCTCCATGTCATCTTTGGCACGAGCCTTGAGCAGAACTCGGCGACGGGTCTCGTGTTTTTCGAGCCGGTCAACATCCCGAACGCTTGGATTTACTCGAACGAGGTAGCCAACAATTCCGGCCATGCCCCATCAGCCAAGTTCCTTGAAAGCGCCTGCCATTCACTACTCTCTGCCCCCAGCGGGGGTGTTCAAAGCAACACGCCAACTCCAAACCCGAACTCGGGCTTTCCCGAGTGCTTTGCCAGGGTCGCCGCGAAATTTCACCAGGTTGTGATCTACCAGCCCGCGAGCCGTTATTGGGCGTTCCAGTGGTACGAGACCGCGATCTTCGTCGGTCTCGCCGTGATCCTGGCCGGATTTTGCTTCTGGTGGGTACGTCGCCGCTTAGTCTGACGGGACCAGCAGTTCCGAACTCTCGCCGGGATTGTCACGTTGGGGTATACCTCAAGTGGACGCCTTTGACACGGCATTGACCTCCGTGTGAGTTCAGCTCCGAAGTTTTCGCCACCTTGCGCTGCGGGTCTAGACTCTAAACCCCTTAACAAGCAGCCTTGACTCTACGTTTAACATGTGTGTCAAATAACAGGATGGTTAAGCAACTGGACGACTGCCTCAGCGTCACTTTCGGAGCGTTAGCGGACCCGACTAGGCGGGAGATCCTGGCCATGCTGGCCGAAGGGGAGGCGACGGTGACCGAGCTGACCGCCCCGTTCGCCATTAGCATGCCAGCCATATCGCGACACCTCAAGGTCTTGGAGGGGGCCGGGTTGATCACCCGAAGCCGCTCCGGCCAGCACCTGACCAGTTCGCTGCGGTCCGCTCCGCTCCAGGAAGCGACCGAGTGGATGGAGCGCTACCGGCAGTTCTGGAGCGCTAGCTTCGACCGACTCGACGCGCACTTGCGCCAGTTCCAACCAGGAAGGGAGGGACCGTGAGCCAGCAAATCGAGATCACCAGGTTCTTTGATGTCGAGCGTTCGCTGGTTTATCCTGGATCCACCGCTTCGGTCGCGGGAGGGATGACCGGAGACCGGGGTGGGGTCACGGACGGCATCGAGGAGGCTGCAATGTAGCTCCCGGCAGTCGAGGCGGATGTGGAGGGGGGCTCAAGCCGTCCCGCAACCGCCGTG
>DATKRN010000087.1:0-10467 GCA_035532155.1 Verrucomicrobiia bacterium
GTGCTCCCAGGTGGCGCCGATCCCGCCGTGAACGTTGATCAGCGTGCGCGCGGCGAAGTCGAGCGCCCCGCCCGCCGCGCCGCGCGCCGCGCTCGCGGGGGTCCGGGTGGTGGTCACGGCGGGGGGGACCCGCGAGCCGGTCGACCCCGTCCGCTATCTCGGCAATCGCAGCAGCGGCCGGATGGGCGGGTGGCTGGCGGCCCACGCCCTGGAGCTGGGCGCCGAGGTGGTGCTGGTGACGGCGGCGCCGCCGCCCTTGCCGGCGCCGGGCCTGGTGGTCGTTGAGGTGGAGACCGCCGAGGAGATGCTCGCGGCGGTGCGCCGGGTGCTGCCGGCGGCCCGCCTCGTGATGATGGCGGCGGCGGTGGCGGACTGGCGGATGGCCTCCCCGCGAGCCGACAAGCTGAAGCGCCAGGGCCGCGCCCGGCTCCGCCTCGAGCTGGTCCCCACCCCCGACGTGCTCCAGACCGTGGTCCGCGAGCGGCCGCCGGGCTGCCTCGTGGTGGGATTCGCCGCCGAGACCGGCGAGCTCGAGGGACCCGCGGCCGCCAAGCTCGCCGCCAAGGGGGTGGACCTGCTGGTCGCCAACCGGGTGGCCGGGCCGGAGTCGGCGATGGGGGGGGAGGGGGCCGGCGGCCTGATCGTGGGCCGCGACGGGCTCCACCGCCAGGTCCCCTTCGGGCCCAAGGCCGCCTTCGCCGCCGCGATCCTGGAGGAGGCCAGCCGGCTGGCCGCGCGCGCCGACCACGGCTGAGGGGGCGGACGCCCGCCGGGTCGCGGCGGTCCTGACCGAGGCCGACAGCGGCCCCAGCCAGGAGGTGTTCGACTACGCCGTCCCCGCGCCGCTGCGGGCGCGGATCCGGCTGGGGCACCGGGTCGTGGTCCCGCTCGGGCGCCGCCGCCTGGTGGGGTATGTGATCGGCCTGGAGCCCGGGTCGGCCCGGCCCTCCCTGCGCGAGATCGAGGCGCTCTACGACGACGAGCCGGTGCTCTGCGCCCACCTGGTCGCGCTCGCGCCGGTGATCGCCCGGGTCTGTGCCAGCCCGCTGCGGGCGGTGGTGCGGGCGATGCTGCCGCCGGCAACCCGAGCCGTCCGGCCGCAGCGGCGGGTGGCTCCGAGGGGGCCCGGGCGACCCACGCTCGGCACCCCCCCGGCCGAGCCGGTGGGAGACCGGGCGCCCGAGCTGGAGCCGCAGCAGGCGGCCGCGGTCGCCCGGCTGGTGGCGGCGCTCGACGACGGCCGCGGCGGCGACTTCCTCCTCCATGGGGTCACCGGGTCGGGCAAGACCGAGGTGTACCTGGCGGCGATCGCGGCCACGCTGGCCCGGGGACGGGAGGCGGTGGTGCTGGTCCCCGAGATTTCGCTCACCCCCCAGACCGTGCGGCGCTTCGCGGCCCGCTTCCCGCAGCGGGTGGCGGTGCTCCACTCCGCTCTGACCGACGCGGAGCGGGCCCGGGAATGGCGGCGGATCCACCAGGGCCTGGCCCCGGTGGTGGTGGGCTCGAGGAGCGCGATCTTCGCCCCGCTCTCCCACCTCGGGCTGGTGGTGGTCGACGAGGAGGACTCCTCGGCGTACCAGCAGGACCGGCTGCCCCGCTACCACGCGGTCGATGTCGCCCGCCGGATCGGGCGTCAGCTGCGGATCCCCGTGGTGCTGGGCAGCGCGACCCCCCGGATCGAGACCCACCACGCTGCCCTGGAGGGCCGGGTCGAGCGGCTCGTCCTGGGCCAAAGGGTGCGGGGACGGCGGCTGCCGGTGATCGAGGTGGTGGATCTGCGTCGGGAGCTGGCCGAGGGGCGCCGCTCCCCCTTCTCCCCTCCGCTGGAGGCGGCGATCGACCGGGCGCTCCAGGACGCGGGCCAGGGGATCCTCTTTCTCAACCGGCGGGGCACGGCGACGGTGGTGCTGTGCCGGGGGTGCGGCGAGCCGGTGCGGTGTCCCGACTGCTCGGTCGCGCTGGTGCACCACGCCGACCGGGGGGCCTGCGTCTGCCACTACTGCGGCCACCAGGCCCCGCTCCCCACCCGCTGCCCCGCCTGCGGCTCGGCCGCGATCAAGCAGCTGGGGATGGGGACCGAGCGGCTGGAGGCCGAGGTGCGCCGGCGCTGGCCGGCGGCGCGGCTGCTGCGGATGGACCGCGACACGGTGGCGCACCGCGACGCCCACGCCCGCCTCTACGAGGCGTTCCGGTCGCGTCAGGCCGACCTCATGATCGGGACCCAGATGGTGGCCAAGGGCTGGGACCTGCCGGGGGTGCAGGTGGTGGGGATCGTCAACGCAGACACCCAGCTCCACCTGCCCGACTTCCGCGCCGCCGCGACCACGTTCGCCCTGCTCACCCAGGTCGCGGGCCGCGCCGGTCGCGGCGACGAGCCTGCCCGGGTGATCCTCCAGACCTACAGCCCCGACCACCTGGCGGTGCGGCATGCGGTCGCGCACGACTACTTGGGGTTCGCCGCCGGCGAGCTGGCGGCCCGGCGGGCGCTGGGCTTCCCGCCCTTCAGCCGCCTCGGGGTGGTGACCCGCCACGACCCCGACGACGGGGTGGCCCGGGCGGCCGCGACGGAGCTGGCTGATCGGCTCCGGCCGCCGGCCGCGGCCGCCCGGCTGGAGGTCCTGGGGCCGAGCCCGGCGGTGCTCCACCGGCTCCGCGGCCGGTACCGTTGGCAGGTGACGCTTCGCGGCCCCAGCCTCGACCCGGTGCGGGATCTGCTCCCGCAGGCGCCGGGCTGGTCGATCGAGCTCGACCCCGAGCTGTGAGGCGGCGCCCGCGCGGGTCCTGGGCCGCGGGCGCCCGAGGGCGGATAATGCGGTGTCCCGCCCGCCCCCCCGCGCCGTCCTGAGCGAGGAGGCTCCGCTGCCCGCTCCCCCCCCCCCCGCCGGACCGCCCAGGCCGCCCCGCGTGGGGGGCCGGTTCGACCGCACCGTCCCCCGTCCCGGGGGCCTGCCGGGCGACCGCTATGTCCGCTACGAGCGCACCGACCAGGGCCGCTTCGTGCTCACCGGGCCGGGCCAGATCGAGGCCACCCCGCAGGCCGACCTGCCCCCGGCCGGCGCCGCCCGCACCCTGGCGCGCCTTCGCCGCAGCCTGATCGGCCGGCCGCTGCCGACCCAGGCGCTGGAGACCGAGCGGCTCTCCCCGCTCCGGGCGCTGCCGATCCTCTCCTCCGACGCGCTCTCCTCGATGGCCTACGGCCCCGAGGCCGGCCTTGCCATCCTCGCCACCGCCGGGGCGACCGCGCTGGCGATCAACATCCCGCTGGGGATCGCGATCGCGGTGCTGATGGCGCTGGTGGTGACGTCCTACCGCCAGGTGGTGGCCGGCCACCCCCACGGGGGCGGGTCCTATGCCGCCGCCCGCGCCCATCTCGGGGTCACGTTCGGGCTGGTGGCGGGGGCGGCGCTGCTGGTCGACTACGTCCTCACCGTGTCGGTCAGCGTCTCCTCGGGGGTGGACGCTTTGGTGTCGGCGTTCGGCGCGCTGGCGGCGTTCAAGGTCGGCCTGGGGCTGACGTTCATCGTCCTGCTGGTGCTCGGCAACCTGCGGGGCGTGCGGGAGGCGGGCGCGCTCTTCGCCCTGCCCACCTATGCCTTCGTGCTCAGCTTCGCCTGCCTGATCGTGGTGGGGCTGGTGCGCGCCCTGCTCTTCGGCGCGGTCCACCATCCGCTCGGGCACTATCCGCCCATCCCCGGCGCCGCCAAGGCGATCACCCCGCTGCTGATCCTCACCGCCTTCGCCTCGGGGTCCTCGTCGATGACCGGGATCGAGGCGGTCTCCAACAGCGTGCCCACGTTTCAGCCGCCGGAGGTGCGCAACGCGCAGCGGACCCTGGTGCGCCTCGGGGTGATCCTGATCGTGCTCTTCCTGGGCGTCGACGTCCTCGACCTGGCCTATGGCGCGGAACCCCACCTCAGCGGCAGCCCCACCGTGGTCGCCCAGCTGGCGCGTAGCGTCTTTGTGGGACTGGGCGGGTGGTTCTTCTACGTGGTCCAGTTCTCCACCACCTTGGTGCTGATCCTGGCCGCCAACACCAGCTTCAACGGCTTCCCCCGGCTGGCGGCGATCCTGGCCCGCGACGACCACCTGCCCCACCGCCTGGCCCACCTCGGCAGCCGGCTGGTCTACTCCACCGCGATCATCGGCCTGGCGGGCGCCGCGGCGGTGCTGCTGGCGGTCTTCAACGGCAGCACCGACGCCCTCATCAACCTCTACGCGCTGGGCGTCTTCACCGCCTTCACCCTGGCGCAGAGCGCGATGGTGCGCCACTGGCTGCGCGACCGCGGCCCCCACTGGCGCCGCAACGTTGTGGTCAATGGGGTGGGCGCCTTCGCCACCTTGCTGGTGGACGGGATCATCATCGTGACCAAGACCCCCCGGGGGGCCTGGGTGGTGCTGATCATCATCCCGGTGCTGGTCGTGATCTTCACCCGCATCCACCGCCACTACGCCTCGATCGCCGCCCGCCTGGGCGCGGCCGAGGCGCTGCCGACGGTGGCGCTCGAGCTGGGCCCGGTGGTGGTGGTCCGGGGTCTTGTCCCCTCCCACGGGGGCGCCACCCAGCGGGCCTTGGCGTATGCCCGGGCGCTCGGGCCACCGGTCATCATCTTGGATCTGGAGCGACCGCGCCTGCGCACCGGCCGCCGCCTGGCGACCCTGTGGCAGACCCTGGACCGGATCCGGGCCGAGGCTCCCGACAAGGTGGTGACCGTGGTCCTGCCCGAGGCCACTCTGCGGCGCGGCTGGGTGGACCTGGTCCGCCGTCCGCTGCTGCTGCGGGTGAAGCTCAACCTCCTGCGTCGGCCGGGGTTCGTGGCGGCGAGCCTGCCCGCCCCCGCCGGCGATCTCGACCCGGCCGACCGGCTCGCGGGTCTGACCCGACGGGGGCAGGACGGCGAGGCGGGCATCCCCCGGGTCGCCTTGGTGCCGGTCTCGCGGCTGGATCCGCTGGCCGCCCGGGCGCTCCAGTACGCCGCCCAGATCGCCGACGAGGTGATCGCGGTCCACGTCTCCGCGGGCGAGGCCGAGGAGGCCGCCCAGGCGGCGGAGGGGGAGTCGGCGCGCTTCCGGCAGGCGTGGCCCGGTTTCGTCGCCCGGGTGCTGGGGGCGGCCGCGCCCGCGCAGCTGGAGCCGCTGATCATCACCTCGCCCTTCCGCAGCGTCATCGATCCCCTGCTCGCCTACATCGACGCCTGGCGTGCCAGCCACCCCACCCCGCTCTGCACCGTGGTGCTGCCCGAGCTGGTGGTGCCTCGGTGGTGGCGGCAGCCGCTCCACAACCACCGCGCCTTCGCGGTGAAGCGCGCCCTGCTCGGGCGCGCCGACCTCGCGGTGGCCGACGTCCCCACCCACCTCGACGCCGCCGGCGGCCCGCCGCGATGAGGCGCCGGTGCGGCTGATCCTCGCCGGCTCCGACGATTTTTCGCTCCCCAGCTTGGAGGCGGTGCGCGCCGCCGGGCACGAGGTTCTGGCCGTGCTCACCGCGCCCGACCGACCCGGCGACCGGGGCCGGCCGGCGCCCCGCCCCCTGCGCGACGCGGCCCGGCTGCTGGAGATCCCCGTGCTCCAGCCGCCCCGGCTCCGTGACCCCCACGAGCGGGAGCGGGTGGGGGCGCTGGGAGCCGAGCTGCTGGTGGTGGCCGGCTATGGGCAGCTGGTCCCGCTGGCTCTGCTGGAGCGGCTCCCCCGGGGCGGGCTCGGGGTGCACCCCTCGCTGCTGCCGCGCCATCGCGGAGCGGCCCCGATCCCGGCGGCGATCCTTGCCGGCGACCCCACCACCGGGGTCAGCATCATGCGGATGGAGCGCGGCTGGGACACTGGGCCGGTGCTGGGGCAGGCGATGGTGCCGTTGCCCGCCACCGCCACCGCGCCCGCGCTGCGCCACCAGCTGGCCCAGCTGGGCGCTCGGCTCCTGGTCGCGGTGCTGGAGCGGCTGAAGCGGGGCGAGGCGGTCGCGACCCCGCAAGATGTCCGGATGGCGACCTATGCGCCGCCGCTCCGGCCCGCCGATGGGGCGCTCGACTGGGAGCGCAGCGCCGTCGCCATCGACCGCGCCCTGCGGGCGCTGGCGCCCTGGCCGCCGGTCACCGTCCCGCTCGCCGGCCTGCGGGTCCGTCTGCTCGCGGGCGGCCCGGCGCCGGGGGCCACCCCTCCCACCCCCGGGCAGGTGCTGGGGTGGGAGGGGGAGTCGATGCTGGTCGCCACCGGGGACGGGGCCTTCCGGGTGGATCGGGTCCAGCCCCCGTCGCGACGGCCGATGACCGCGGCGGCCTTCTGGCGGGGGCGGCCGACCCGTCCCCCGACCGGTTCTCCCCGGTGACCCCGCGCGCGCCGGACGGGGTGGTCGCGCGCAACCGCCGCGCCCTCCACCAGTACTTCGTGCTGGAGCGGGTCGAGGCGGGGATCGAGCTCACCGGCACCGAGGTGCGCTCGATCCGGCTGGGGGGCAGCCAGATCGCCGAGGCGTACGTGCGGATCGAGGCCGGCCAGGCCTACCTGCTGGGCGCCCACGTCCGACCCTACGAGCAGGGCAACCGCCTCAACCACGAGCCGCTGCGGCGCCGGCGGCTGCTGCTGCACCGCCGCGAGATCGACCACCTCCAGGGGGTGGCCCGCCAGCCGGGGCACACCCTGATCGCGCTGGACCTGCACCTCAGCCGCAACCGGGTGAAGTGCGAGCTGGGAGTCTGCCGGGGCAAGCGCCAGGTGGACAAGCGCGAGGCGATCGCCGCGCGGGAGGCGAGCCGGGAGATCGACCGGGCGATGCGCCGCCACGTCATCGGAGGATGAGCGGTCCGCCGGCGCCCGCCGAGGTATGATGCAGGTGGTGGCTCACCCGTGGGGGCGTGTGGCTTCGACGGGGTCGTGGGCTGCGGGATGGCGTGTCGAGCCCCGGGCTCGTACAAACCGGGAAAGGCATTAACTGCCAACAACTCGAGCCGCACTCCGGCTCTGGCCCTCGCCGCCTGATCGCGGTAAGGCCTAAGGCTCAGGCTCCGGCCTGACGTCGCCCGACCGAGTGCCCGTGGCGGGCGGAGGCGACGTTAATGCAGCGGGCTTGCCCCGGGGTGGGGTTGCGGCGCCCCGGGGGACGCACACCGTGACTGGCCGTGAGGCAGCCCGTCCGAGGGCGGTCGCGCGGTGAGATCAAATCTCGGGCTACACACGTAGAGGTCTCGTGGGACGCGGCTTCGGACCCGGGTTCGATTCCCGGCGCCTCCACCAACGCACAGAATTCGAACCGGACTCCGAGCCCTCGGCTCCAGGCATTGGGTCCAGCAGGGCCAGGGTGTCGAGCGACGTCCGGGCCAGGTAGTAGGGACGGCCGATGTCGCCCTTGGGGGGCTCCAGCCGGATCGTCCCCAGGATCTGGCGCAGCAGCTGGGCGGACCTCGCGGTCGCCTGCTCCAGCAGGGGCCGGAGTCTTGTGAGGCGCTCCTCGATCCACTCGATGGGAGGCGCCTGGAAGACGGCGTCGCGGCTGCGCCGAAGCCCGTCGACCTCCTCGCGAAGGGTCTCCCCCCGGCGCTCGGTCTCGGTCAGGGCCGAGGCCAGGGCCCGGCTGCCGCGCCCCTCTCCGATGAAGTCGACGAAGTTCGCCAGCCGTGTGGGGCGCCAGGTTTCCTGAGGATGTCGAGCCCCGGGAGCGCCAGCCACGGTGAGGACGGTAGGGCGCCGGCCTTGCTCCGCCGCGACATACTAAGACGAGACTAAGTGCATGGACTTTGCGCGTGCCAGTGTGGTACACGGAGAACCGTGAGTGAGCGGCGCGCACGGATGATGCGAGCAGACGAGCCGGCGCGGATTCGGCGCTGGGCGGTGGAGCAGGTCACGCGCAAGGGTGCGCGGGTCGAGGCCGTGGCCGAGGCGTTGGGCTATGGCCGCTCGACCGTGTTCGGGTGGGTGCAGAAGTACGCGGCGTGCGGTCTTCGCGAGCTCCAGACCAAACTCCGCTCCGGCCGTCCGCCCAAGCTCACCTCGCGCCAGCGCGTCCGGCTGGTGCCGTACCTCGTAGGCACCGATCCCCGCCACCTTCGCTTCGCCTTCGCGCTATGGACCCGGGAGATGGTGGCGGAGCTGATCGAGGTCAAGTTTGAGGTGGTCATGAGCCCGTCAGGGGTCGGTCGGATCCTGCGCCGGATGGGCCTGTCTCCCCAACCGCCGGGGTGGCGCGCCTACCAGGCGGACCCGCAGGCCGTGGCCACGTGGCGGACGGTCGCGTTTCCCCTCATCAAGGCCGAGGCGGCCAAGGTGGGAGGGATCGTCTTCTTGGGCGACGAGGCGTCGGTCCGATCCGACTACCACGCGGGCACCACCTGGGGTCGCGTCGGTCAGACCCCGGTGGTGCCGACGACCGGCGCCCGCTATAGCGTGAACATGATCTCCGCCGTGTCGGCGCGCGGGAAGCTTCACTTCCGAATCGTCGAGGGCAAGGTCAACGCCGCGGCGTTCATCGACTACTGCGAACGGCTGCGCCACGACCACCCGCGCCGGCCGGTGTTCCTCATCGTCGACGGCCACCCGGCGCACTGGGCTCGCGCCGTCAGGGAGTGGGTGGCGAGCACCAATGGACGATTCCGATTGTTCTACCTGCCCGGCTACTCGCCCCAGCTCAACCCCGACGAGTGGGTCTGGAAGAATGTGAAGCACGACCGCATCGGCAAGGCCGGCATCACCAGCCTCGAGGACCTGCGCAGCAAGGCCGAAGGTGCCCTGCAGCGACTGGCAGGACTGCCCCACCTCGTCAAGTCCTTCTTCGCGGATCCCAAGCTTCAGTACATCGTCGGTTAGTCCCGCAAATTAGGCTCTCCTTAGTAATCGCGGCGAAGGCCCCGATCAGCGCCGCTCGGCCCGTGCCGATCAAGGGCATGGCCCGAAAGGGCCCCTCACAGCCCAACCGTGCAACTCGCTTTGCAACAACCGCGGTGGACCCGAACGCAAAGAATTCGAACCGCCTCGGCACTGGAGCTCGAGCTTCCGATCGGCCAGGTTGAGGCGCCACCTTGCTACCCGCGTATCGCGCCGAGAGCCATTGTCCTCCACCAGCTTGGGCTCAGCGACTCCGCGATCGGTCGTCGCCTGGAGGTGAGCGATAAGACTATCGCGCAGGCGATCGAGTGGCGGTTGGAAAAGCGCCGGCCGGGCCCGAAGTGAGCCCGGCCGGACCGAGCCACCGAGGCGCCCTTCATAGTCGTCAACCTAAGCGGGGTGCCTTGCTTGGCGGACTGAATTTACGCCACCCACCAGGAACGAAGGTTGAGACGCTTGGCTGTGCTGCTTGCGACAAGTGGACTGAGAGCGTTGCGACTTGTTGACTGGATCGGTTGCGACTTGGGGACTAGGCGCCAAATGAAGAGTTCAAAGAGCGTGCGCTACGGCTATGTCCCCCGGATCGCGGATGACGCACTAGCCAAGGCTCTCAAGTCCATCGGTGCCGCTGTGATCGTTGGGCCGAAGGCCTGCGGAAAGACGGAGACCGCCCGCCAGCGCGCCGCAAGTGAGGTCGGGCTCGACGTTGACGTCGAGGCCCAGCGTGCTGCCAGCGTCGATCCCCGGCTTATCTTGCCTGGCGCCACTCCCCGGCTCGTCGACGAGTGGCAGCGGGAACCGCTGCTCTGGGACGCCGTGCGGCCCAAGGTGGACGTGCGTCGCTCGCCCGGGCAGTTCATCCTCACCGGCTCGGCAACCCCAAGAGACGAGGTGTCACGGCACTCGGGCGCCGGTCGCCTGGCGGTCCTTCACATGCGGCCGATGACACTCTTCGCGCAACGGATCTCTCCTGGCATCATCTCCATCCATACCATCCTTGATGGCCAAGCACCAACAACCGGTACTTCAGCCCTCGATCTGGCAGCCTACTCCGATCGGATCGTAATGGACGGCTGGCCAGCGCTGATCGGGCAATCCGTCAGCGATGCGTTAGCTTTTATCAACGGCTACATCGACATGATCATCGATCACGATATCGACGTCGTGTCCGGAGCGCGCCGGAATCCCAGAATGGTCAGGCGGTTCCTGCAGGCCTACGCCCAGCTGACCGCCCACCCGAGTCGGCTGAGCACCATCGTCGATCGAGCCCGCGGAATCGCAGAGAATGAGGCGCCATCTCGGTGGGCGGCCGAGCCGTACCTCGACGCCCTCTGCAGGCTGATGGTGGTCGACGACGTCGAGGCATGGAACCCTGAGCTGCGTTCACGAACCCGTCTGATGACAACGCCCAAACGGCATCTCGTGGACCCGTCGCTCGCAGCGGCGCTCATGGAGTGCGGCCCAGCGAGATTCCTTGGAGACGTCAATACCCTAGGCTACCTCTTCGAGTCTTTAGCGACCCGCGACATACGCGTGTACGCAGGGCAAGGCGGCGCGTCCGTCTACCACTATCGGGAGCGCGGGGGGGAACTCGAGGTCGACCTGATCGTCGAGCGCCGAGACGGTGCCTGGATCGGGATCGAGGTGAAGATGGGCTCC